>NZ_FYDI01000019.1:0-89796 GCF_900187465.1 Pseudomonas sp. Irchel 3A18 | reverse complement strand
AACGCCGGCGGCACCCTGGCCAGCCAGCAGGCCCAGACGCTGACCCTGAGCGGCGCACTGGATAACCGCGCCGGTTTGATCAGCAGTGAAGCGGCGTTGACGGTCAAGGCCGCTTCCCTGGACAACATGCGGGGCACGCTGTCCAGCGCCGGAGCGCTCAAGGTCACCACCGACGGCGAACTGATCAACCAGACCGGCTCGATCACCACCGACGCGGCCCTGACCGTGGTCAGCGCCAGCCTGGACAACCGCGAAAAAGGCAAACTCTCCGGCCTGGGCGCCACCACCGTCACCACCGGTGCGTTCGACAACAGCCAGGGCGGGCAATTGACCAGCAGCGACACCCTGGAACTGATTGCCGGTGAAGTCATCAACCAGAGCGCGGGCCGTATCGCCAGTGCACTGGCCCTGACCGCCAGCGTCACAAGCCTGGATCAGCAGGGCGGCGAACTGTTCAGCAACACCACCCTGAGTCTGGACCTGAACAACGGCCAGTTGAACAACCAGAACGGCCTGATCAACAGCCCCGGCGCACTGCTGCTGAAAAACCTCAAGGCGGTGGACAACCAGGGCGGTGAAATCTCCAGCGCCCAGGCCTTTACCCTCGCGGCCAAAAGCCTCGACAACAGCGGCGGCAAACTGCTGAGCAGCCAGGGGCTGACCCTGGACCTGGTCGAGTTCTTCAGAAACCTCAAGGGCACCGTGTCGGCCACCGGCCTGAACATCGACAGCGACAGCCTGGACAACGCCGAAGGCCTGATCAGCAGCCGCGCCGGCCTGAAACTGACCGTCGACAACACCCTGAGCAACGTCAAAGGCACCGTGATTGCCGATGGCGACCTTGAAATAAGCGCCGCCAGCGGCGACAACACCCAAGGCCAGATTTCCAGCAAACAAGCCCTCACCGCCATGATCGGCAACCTGCAACAGCAGGGCGGGCAACTCTTTGCCCTGGGCACCCTGAACCTGACCGGCGCCACCCTGAACAACAGCCTCAAGGGCTTTGTCGGGGCCGGAGAGGCCCTGACCCTCACCGTCGATGACGTCGACAACCAGGGCGGCGAAATTTCCAGCCAGCAGGGCATCACCCTGACCGGCCAGACGCTGACCAACACTGGCGGCCAGATCCTTGCGCAACAGTTACTGACCCTCGACATCGCCAAGACCACCAACCGCAGCGACGGTGTGCTGTCCGGCAAGACCGGCCTGACCCTGACCGGCACCTCACTGGACAACACCGGCGGCGTGCTGCTCAGCCCACACGACCTGAGCATCGACCTCTCGGACACCCTCGACAACAGCCAGGGCCTGATCAGCAGCGAAGGCACCTTGACCCTCGACGTCGGCAGCCTGACCAACACGGCGGGCAGCGTGTCCAGTGCCGGCAAGCTGACCCTCGACAGCGCCGGCGCGATCCTCAACCAGGGCGGCGAACTGGTCACCGATGGCGAACTCGACCTGGACAGCACCGCCCTCGACAACAGCCTGCAAGGCACCGTCAGCGCCAAGGGCCGGATCACGATCGACACCGGCGACCTGAACAACAGCCAGAAGGGCCGGATCAGCAGCGGCGAGCGGATGGACCTCACCGCTGCCAAACTGACCAACCACGACGGCAGCATTGCCAGCAGCCAGGCACTGGTTGCGAGCGTCAACAGCCTCGAACAACAGAAAGGCAGCCTGACCAGCGCCACCTCTCTGAGCCTGGACGTCAACCAGGGCCTGCTCGATAACCAGGGCGGCCTGATCAACGCGCCCGGCACCCTGCTGCTGAAAAACCTCGGGGTCGTGCTCAACCAGGGCGGTGAGATTTCCAGCGCCCAGGCCTTCACCCTCAAGGCCCTATCGCTGGACAACAGCGGCGGTACGCTGCTGAGCAACCAGTTGCTGACCCTGCGCATCGCCCAGGCCCTGAACAACGTCAAGGGCCTGATCGCCGCCGCGGGTGTCGATGCCACGGCCGCCACCCTGGACAACACCGGCGGCACCCTGACCAGTCGCAATGGCCTGGACCTCACCGTCACCGGCCAGCTCACCAACCGCGACAACGGCCTGATCAACGCCGCCGAGACCTTGAAGATCACCTCGGGTGACCTCAACAACCGCACAGGACAACTGCTGGCCAACACCGCCCTGACCCTGGACAGCGCCGCCCTCGACACCGGCGCCAAGGGCCTGATCAACAGCCAGGGCACCTTGACCCTCACCGCCGACAGCTTGAGCGCCGACACCGGTGGCGAAGTCTCCGGGCTCGGGGCCATGACCCTGGTCCTCAACGCGATCTCCCTCAATGCCGGTCGCCTGATCGGCAATGCCGGGCTGAGCGTCGACCTCAACGGTGCGGACCTCAACAACAACGCCGGCCTGATCACCGCCACAGGTCCCTTGACCCTCACGCGGGTGCGAAACATCAACAACCAGGGCGGTGAAATCTCCAGCGCCCAGAGCTTCACCCTGACCGGCCAGACCCTGGACAACAGCGGCGGCCAGCTCATCAGCAGCAACCTGCTGACCCTCAATGCCGCCAGCCTGCTCAACCAGAACGGCCTCATCTCCGGCTGGCAAGGGCTGGACGTGACCGCCACCTCCCTGGACAACCGCAACCGCGGCACCCTGTCCAGCCGTAACGGCGCGGTGGACGTGGACCTCAGCGGTGCCCTGCTCAACAGCAGCAATGGCGCGCTGGTCAGCCAGACAGCCCTGACCGTGACCGCCGACAGCCTCGACAACCGCGGCGGCATCCTCTCCAGCGGCGCGGCACAGACCCTGACCGTTACCGGCCTGCTGAACAACAGCCAGAACGGCCTGATCGACAGCGGTGCGGACCTCGCGATCACCGCCAACGCCCTCGACAACAGCGCGGGCACAATCACCAGCCCGGGCAAGGCCACCCTCGACCTGATCGGCGCCCTGACCAACACCGGCGGCACACTCGCCAGCGGCGGTGACTGGCTGCTCAAACGCAGCAGCGCCGTCCACAACCAGGGCGGGCAACTGATCAGCCAGCGCCTGATGACCCTCAACACCGGCGCCCTGGACAACAGTAATAAAGGCACCATCGCGGCCAACGACACCCTGCTGATCACCGCCACCGGCAAGGTCCTCAACCACACCGACGGCCTGATCTACAGCCAGAACGCGGGCGTGGAACTGGACGCCGCGAGCCTGGACAACACCCGGGGCGCGGTACAAGGCCAAAGCACCCTCAAGGTCGAAGTGGGCGAGGGCGTCGATAACCTCAACGGTCGCCTCATTGCCCAGAACGGTGACCTGACAGTAGAAGCCGCCAGCCTCGACAGCCGCGGCGGCGTGTTGTCCAGCCTCAAAGGGCTGTTGACCACGCAGATCACCGGCGTCCTGAGAAACGGCTACGACCTCGCGGCCAACCGTCAGGGCGGCGTCATCCAGGGCCAACGCCTGAGCCTGACCGCCCTGGGCGGCTTCGACAACTACGGCGGCCGCGTCTCGGCCAGCACCGGCGAAGCCTTGCTCACCACCGCCAACCTCGACAACCGCAACGGCGGCCTTTACGCCAAAGGCCTGGTACGGGTCATCGGCAACGACTTCGACAACAGCGGCGACAACGACGGCCAGATCGCCGGCGGCCAGGTCGACCTCAGACTGACCGGCGCCCTGAACAACCGCCTGGGCATCATCGAAAGCGACAGCAGCCTGGCCATCAAGGCCACCAGCCTCGACAACCAGACCGGCCAGATACGCTCACTCGGCACCACTGACGCCGCCGACTTCCAGATCGGCACCCAATTCGACAACCGCAACGGCACCGTGGAAGTCGCCAACAGCAACCTGATCCTCAACGCCGCGAGCTTCCTCAACACCAACGGCAACCTGCTGCACGCCGGTGCCGGCACCTTCGACATCTCCACCGCCAACCTCACCCAGGCCGGCGGCAACCTCGTGACCCGCGGCGGCCTGACCGTCACGGCAGACAACTGGACCAACAGCAGCGTGATCCAGGCCGGGCGCCTGACGGTTAACGTTGGCACCTTCAACCAGACCGCCAGCGGCCAGTTGCTGGCCTCGAGCGCGTTTGTGGGCACGGGTGGAAGCTGGACGAATGAGGGGGTGATTGCCAGTGACGGGACGCTGAGCCTGAACCTGAGCGGGGGGTATGCGGGGAATGGGCGTACGAGCAGCTTGGGCACCTTGGGCCTCACCGCCAGCCAGTTGGCACTGACCAGTACGGCGAGCCTTATGGGCGGCGCCCGGACCGAACTCAATATCAGCGGTCTGGCCAGCAACTACGGGCGACTGACGTCGGCGGCTGATCTGATCATCAATGCCGGGAGTGTGACCAACTACGGCACCTTGGGCGCGACTCAGAACCTCACCTTCAATACTGCAAGCCTGCTTAATAGCCAGGGGCTGATCTTCAGCGGCGGGGATATGCAGGCCAATGTGGGGAGTTTGACCAACCTGAAGGGAGATATTTACGGGCTTGGTAATGTAGTGATCGGCGGTTACGGTGGCGCTGTTCGGGCCACTGAGGTTTACAACATCTCCGGTTCAATGGAGAGCGGCGGAGCATTCACACTCAACGCCGATCTGTTTCAGAATCGTACTGAGGGGACCCTGGCGTCCAGTAGACGCAAGTTAGTATCGGGTTTTATCGCCGCTATGTGTAATGACTGTACAGGGGGGGAGCACGTTCTTACTCTGGCTGTTCGTGAAAACTATGAAAGTGTTGAAAATGATATAAGTGCCTCAGCACTGCTTAGATCCGGTAAGGATTTCGTTTTTCAGGGTGGCAGCTTTCTCAATAGTAAAAGTGTTGTGAGTGCTGGTGGTAATATCAATATAAATGCCAACAGTCTGCAGAATATTGGTGCGCAGAGCGGGACCATAGAGCGCACGCTTATTGTGAATGCTGTGATGTCAAGTGGCGAAACCCAAGGGTATTATTCCAATGTACTGGTACCCTATAATCAAAGAAATAATCCAGATTTTCCTTATGAATATTATCTTGATGTGGCAAACAATATTCATAAAGCCAAACCTGTCTCGGTGCAAATGGATTGGGGAGATGGGTATACAGAACCGTGGGTGGCTCTCAGAGACGTTGAAACGGGCGTTGATGTTCACACAATCGGTAGATATAACATCGTAATGACTGGGCTTCAGCCTGGTTTCGAGGAAGTAACTCTATCCCAGTATGATCCGAACAATCTGCTTGAATTGCCGAGCCAGTTCTCCACATATATATTGGTGAGCGATATTGAAGTCGCCAAAAACAGCAATGCAGCAGGTACAGGCAGCGGTCGTAATGCCGTTATCCAGGCGGGTGGCAATGTGTCGATCACTGCTGCCCAGACCCTGGAAAATAGTGTTATTCATCAGGATTACAGCCTGAATGGTGGCACCAGTAAGGTAGTCGATACCAAAGTAAATGGTATCGGAACCTCCGTTATCAGGTTAAACAGCCAACTACCGCCTGATTTGTCCCAACAACAAGTCAATCCATTAACTCTGCCAGGCTTCAGCCTGCCTACCGGTCAGAACGGCCTGTTCCGCCTGAGTGCCCAGACTGGCAGTAACGTCGCCGCCACTCAAACCAGCACTGCGCCCCAAAACTGGACGCTTGGCAGTGCCAGCGTGTCTGTCGCCCAACGCGAGCAGACCGTTTCCGATACCCAGGCCAGAACCCTTCAGTTCGGGACCGCCGGGCAGGTTTCGACCGCCACTCGCCAACTGGCTGATGTGGTCCGCCAGAACTCGGGCTTGAGCGCCAACGCTTCCGCCTTTGACTCCAGTGCTCCAGTCGATTCAGCGACCCGTCTGGAACTCACCGGCCATAGCGCCGGGTCCACGGGGCTGACACAGGTTGCCGACGTGACCCAGGTTCAGGGCCAGAACGGCACCGCTCCCTTGCCCGGTCAAGGGGCAACAACCGTTCCCGTCATTACCCCTGTGGCTTCCAGCACCACCACGGCTCAGAACGGCACAACCACGTCGACAGCGGTGCCGAGCACCCAGGTCGCCCGTGTCCAGGCCTTGCCCGGTAATACCGCGCCGCCGAATCCACATAAATACCTCATCGAAACCAACCCGGTCCTGACCGACCTGCGCCAGTTCATGAGTTCGGACTACCTGCTGGCCGGCCTGGGCTACGACCCTGAAGCCAGTGCCAAGCGTCTCGGTGATGGCCTGTACGAGCAGCGTCTTGTCCAGCAAGCCATCGTGGCCCGTACTGGCCAGGCGTTCCTGGCGGGGCAGACCTCCAACGAGGCCCAACTCAAGTACCTGATGGATAACGCCATAGCCAGCAAGGAGCAACTGAACCTAGCGGTGGGCGTATCGCTGAGTTCAAAACAAGTGGCCGCCCTGACTCACGACATCGTGTGGCTTGAAGAACATGAGGTGAATGGCGAAAAAGTCCTGGTACCTGTGCTGTACCTAGCCCAGGCCAACAACCGGCTCGCCCCGACCGGTGCGCTGATTGCCGGCAACGACGTCACTCTGACGGCGGGAGGTAATCTCGATAACGTCGGTACATTGCGCGCCACCAATAATCTGTCGGCAACGGCGGGCAACGATCTGGTCAACACCGGCCTGATTGAGGCGGACAATCGTCTTGACCTGCTGGCAGGCAACGACCTGATCAACAAGGCCGGCGGCATCCTGTATGGCCGTGATGTAACACTGACTGCCACTCGTGGCGATGTCATCAACGAGCGGACAGTGACACGCGCTGTCGGCGCGGAGGGATATCAGGATTTTGCCGACAGCGCTGCCCGTGTTGAATCTGCAAACGATCTGACCATCAAGGCCGGGCGCGATGTAATGAGTATCGGCGGCACCCTGCAGACTGGTCGCGACCTCAGCCTGATTGCCGGTCGTGACCTGAATATCGGCGCGACACAAATCGAAACAGCGAAGGTACAAGGCGCGAACACCCAGTCCAGCATCACGCAACTGGGCTCCAGCGTTAGTGTAGGCCGTGACCTGATGGCTCTGTCAGGCCGTGATATCAATGTTGTCGCCAGCGAAATCGACGTCAAACGCGATATCGCCATGGCTGCGACCGAGAACATGACCATCAGCTCGGCGGCAGACGAAACCCACTCCCTGTTCAGAAGTAAAAAACTCACCGTCCAGACTGACCACGTCAAACAGGTCTCCGCCGACTTGAACGCTGGCGGCAGCATTGCGCTGAACGCAGGCCAGGACCTGGCCGTCATCTCCAGCCGAATCACCGCAGGCGAAAACGCCAACCTCTCGGCAGGCGAAAACCTCAGCCTCTTGGCTGCACAGGACAGTGATTACTACCTCTACGACAAGAAGAGCAAAGGCAGTTGGGGGAAAAAGAAAACCAAGCGGGATGAAGTAACCGACATCCGCAATGTCGGCAGCGAAATCACATCAGGTGGCGACCTGACTCTGGAGAGCGGTGGCGACCAGTTGTATCAGGTGGCCAAGCTTACCAGTGGCAATGATCTGACCATTGAAAGCGGTGGCGGTATCACCTTTGAAGGGGTGAAAGATCTGCATCAGGAGAGCCATACCAAGAGCAAGAACAGTGCTACCTGGTTCTCATCGAAAGGCAAGGGCAGAACTGACGAAACCTTGCGCCAGAGTGAGTTGGTGGCTCAGGGCGATATTGTCATTAAGGCTGTGGATGGCCTTCGGATCGACGTCAAACAGGTCAATCAAGAAAGTGTAAGCCAAAGTATTGATGCCATGGTCCAGGCCGATCCGCAACTGGCCTGGCTGAAAGAGGCCGAGAAGCGAGGCGATGTGGATTGGCGTCAGGTCAAGGAAATCCACGAGAGCTTCAAGTACAACAACTCAGGGCTGGGGCCAGCTGCACAGATTGCAATTGCCATTCTGATGTCGTTTGTGATGGGGCCAGCCGGGTTTGGCTTGATGGGGGCTACCGGTGCCGTTGCGAGTAGCGTAGCAACGACGACAGTCACAAGCGCAATCAATAACAAGGGGGATCTTGGGGCCATTCTCAAGGACGTGACCTCTTCAAATAGCATCAAAGGTTATGCTCTGGCAGGGATGACGGCAGGTCTTGTGCCAGCTATTGATCCGACCAATCTGGGTTTTAATCTTTCCAGTGTTAGCGCTGTAACCCAGAAGGTTGTTGTCGAGTCAGCGCTCAAGACCGCGATCATGGGGGGTAGCTTCAAGGATAATCTGGCCGGTTCCGCTGTGAGTGCGGGTATCAGTATTGCCGGTGCGGTTGCTGCCAACGAGATCGGCGATTACGCACTTATCAATGACAGCGGCAAACTCACGAAAGTAGCGATGCATGCTGCGCTTGGCGGATTGATGGCCGAAGCCATGGGGGGGGATTTCCGTACGGGTGCATTGGCTGCCGGTGCGAACGAAGCGCTCGTGGGGTTGCTGGCGGAGAAGTTTCTGCCAGCAGGTCTCGATAAAAACAGTACGGCTTATAAGGCAGGTGTGAGTCAACTGTTGACGGCTTCTCAGTTGATTGGTGTTTTGACGGGGATTGTAACTGGGGGCGATGCGTCAGCGGCTTCTGCTGTTGCTGCAAATGGTACCCTTTATAACTCCCTTAAACACGCCGAGTTAGAGAAACTTGTAGGGGAGGCTCGCGGGTGTGAAGAGAAAGGGAATTGTGCTGAGGTCAAAGAAAATTTTAGAAAGCTAAGTGTTGTTAATCAAGATGAACTGTTGCTGCAATGTGATGTGGATCCTGCGGGTTGTCTGAAAAATAACAGGGATATGCTGGATCATCGTCTTGAATTGTTGGATCGCTTGTCCAAGCTCACAAAAGACTCGGCCATTCCGATGTCTATACGTGCGGATTTGCCTGCATACGCACTTCAGCTTATGACAGAGGTGTCGGCACTCAGGCAGGCTGAAAGTAAGATTTCTCTTGAGGCTAAAGGAGTGTCTCCTGAGACTGCTTCATGGCTTTCAAAACTTCAAGGTGCTGCATTAGGTATAATGTCAGGGGGGAAAGGCGGTTTTGGTACAAATGGAGGGCCGAAGGTTCCAAAAACTGTAGAGGAAATATCAAATCCTCCACAGGCACCTATAATTCCATCAGGCTGGGTGAGTCGGCCAGGACGAAATGGTGGTGAAATTTATTTTCCCGCTGGTACTGATCCTGCGAAGGGAGAGCACATTAGAGTTATGCCACCTGGGTCATCACCTATATCAGGATACGAAAATGGGTATTGGCGTTGGCAAAATGCAGGCAAGCAAGGGATGAATCCTGCGACAGGAAAACCGGGTATAGGACCGGGAGATACGCATATTCCACTTCCACCAGATTCTGTACCACCTACTCGTCGTTGAAAGACCATAGATTTGACTAGGATGAAATATGTACACTTTACCAGATGATTTTGATTTTCAACTTCTTTCCGGGTGTTACTTGGAAATGGTGTGTTTCGGTCTAGGGGTCACAAGGCTGGATTTTTCGCGTCCACAAGTTGCCCCCGGCATACCTCCATATAAAGTTTCCTTTTGTATTGAGGCGGGGCTGGCTTATCAGCTTAATGGTGTGCCGGGGAGGCGTGAATTCACAGACTCATCTACCAGCGCTCCCTTGTTGGATTT
This sequence comes from Pseudomonas sp. Irchel 3A18, assembly GCF_900187465.1. Lineage (NCBI taxonomy): Bacteria > Pseudomonadati > Pseudomonadota > Gammaproteobacteria > Pseudomonadales > Pseudomonadaceae > Pseudomonas > Pseudomonas sp. Irchel 3A18. Next base: position 80,238 of record NZ_FYDI01000019.1, on the reverse strand, counting down.
TTTGTTGAAAGATGTCGTGTTGGTTGAAGCAGTTGGGAGTGCGACATTGCAAATATCATTTGGCTCTGGTGATGGGGTTTTAGTTGAGGCTGACCCCTGTGCTGAATATGAGTCTTATACAATTTATCTGGATTCTGGTGATGTTGTGGTTGTTTAGTTTGGGGTGGATGACTATGCTAAAGGTGCTCCTTAATTCTGCTTCATAGGGTGCTTAAGATTGATGTGTGAGGTGCTGTAATCGTTATAATAAAAGTAAGTTTTGAAAGGAGGTTTTTAATGCTGCGCTTAATTCTGGTTGGGGGTGTTTTGGGGGGGGTAATGGGGCGATTTGTAAGAGTTAAGTGATACGGTTTTTTTGTTTAGAGAGCATTCTGTGGTAGGGGCGACTCTCGAAAGATGCCCTATTTATAGAGTCGTATTTTAATTATTTTGATTTTCAAAGAGGAGGCATATTGGAGGGTTTTATTTTATTTTGTGGGGGGTGAAAATTCTATTGAGGCTTTGAATCCTGGCTTTGTTTATATTTGTGGTGTGAGTGACATCCTAGATGTAACGTCCTCTCACCCGGATTTTAATAGGTAGCTATTTTCTGAAGAGAACTCTCTAAAGATTTGGTTTGCAGCTATCGGGTTGTTCGGTTTTTAGAGTTGTCGGGCTATGAATTATTTGTGTGGTCGATGAGTAAAAAATAAAGCTCATTGCAGTGGGTGGGGGTGCTATATTGTGGGTGTAGAAGGGGGCTTCTATATTCATTAGGTTATAATTTTTTGAGGAGATTGCATTCCTGTTAGACAGTAATGTCAGGATCTACGATAAGTCACTGTTTTTTTTGGGGGGGTGTGAAGTTTATGCTGCTAGTTTTAAGGGTGTTGTCTGTATGTGCCGCTCTTTCAGGAAAGATGACGTTCAGATCTCATTGGTTAGGAATTGTTAAAAATAAATTTACGGGTATTTGGGTATTGTTTTGTCTGTGGTTGATGCTGCTGAAAATACCTTGTGATAGTTATGGTTGGCGTGAAAGCGCACAGTGACCCCAAAAGGCCATAGCATTTTTTTAGAACTACTTAATAATAAGGTCTTTAAATGATTGGATTTTTAAAGTTAGTCATTCTAGCCCTACTGCTGTCAGGCTGTGCCAGCAATATGAAACACGAGTACCTGGAGCAGCTTAAGACTTCCACAACACCAATCGCTTACTCATTTCCCCAAGCCATCCAGCAGGCTACGTCTACGCCTCTGCCAATTGGCTGGGAAATTTTTCCCGAAAAGTGGCAGATTGGCGCCACCGATCCACGCCTTGCCATCGGCCAAGAGCCTGGAAATTATCGGGTATTTGATTTTCAGATGAAGAAAGGGCAAGCCTATACCATTCATCTCCGAACGATGTGCAATAAGATGTGCCTTGCGCTTTTCAATACTGCTCTGAAACCTCGGGTTGCAGTGGCTAATGCAAAAGGGGATTTGATCGCTGACCATCTGCTTGGCGAAAACTCGATGACTGTCCGGTGGTCAGGCGTCGCTCCCTCAGATGACAAGTATTTCTTGATCGTTGCCGCAGATAATCAAACGCCCGCAGAGTTTTTTTACTATAGCTACAAGTCAATTTCGCCGGGAGTGATTGTGTCGGACGCGATGAGGAGTGCCCCGTTTGGAGAGATTACGGCGTATGTCGAGTTTTCGGCCGACTAGATCGACGAAGCACAGGCTGTTGCTGCCAGCCCTGTCTATGTGCCACTTATTATCTCCCAGGTAAAACGCTAATCAGATAAAAGGGACGATATAACTACATCCCTTTTATCGAACCCCGCTCATTTCCCTACCTTCTTCGACGAATACCCACCCGACGGATCAAAACACTGGCTGTTATAAAGCGGGCTCTTGCACTGCGATACCGCAGTCGGTGGCGGTGGTCTGTCTCGCTGGTATTGCTTGTAGCTTTCCGTCTCGTAGACAGTAACCTTCGCCCGCCCGCTGACTTTCAGAAATTCGGTGGCTTTGAGGTTGACCTTGTGGGCATGGTCCACGGGTTCGCCCTGGCGCAGCATCTTGGGCGGGCCTTGTCTTTGCAGGGAACTGTTTACGTCGCTTTCAGCGCACGGGACTGATGCAAAGCTCACATGGCCTTCAGGTGAGGTGCATTTGAATATTTCGCTGTGGGCGGTGCCGGTGAAGCTCAGCGCTGCGGCTGCCAGCGCCAGTGAAGGCCATTTCATGAAGTATCTCCGTCGAGAGCGCAAGGCTAGCATTTGCGTCTTGTTGCGGCTACCGCTGGTCTGTTGTGTCGCACTCTTGTGGCCAGAGGTTTTCTGACGTGCAGGTATCAGACTCAAACCGATCTGACTGGAGGTACGCAATGACAGGTGATAACTCGAAGACTGGCAACTCAGACGACCCGGATTTCAATACAGAATCCCCCGATGCCGAAGATCCTCAGATGGACCCTGTGAAGCCTGCGAAGACGCCGGCAAAGGAGAAGGGCACTCAGGATGATTACCCGCCTTACAATCCGGAAAAGTAAGGTCAATCACGCCCTTTTAGGCAGTGAAGCAGGTCGATGGGAGGCGGCTGTTCCATGGCATCGCCAGCAAGCTGCCTCCCACAAAAAGCGGGCTACTTATTTGCTTCCAGATACTCCAGCAGGTCTTCCATGCGCTGATCGTTACCCATCCACCAGAGTTTCATGCGGGTGCCGGGAACCATTTCGCTGGGGTCCTTGATGAAGGCGCTGAGCTTTTCGCGGGTCCAGATGATGCCGGAAGCCTGCATCTCGGGGGTGTACTTGTAGTCTGGGTATTGTGCGGCCTGGCGATCGATGATGCCGTTGAGAGGCGGGCCGAATGCGCTGCGCGCCGAGGGGCCGATCTTGTGGCAGCCGGAGCAGAGTCGGGTAAAGACCGCCTTGCCTGCTTCTGCATCGCCAGCAGCCTGGGCGGTTGTCTGGACCAGCAAGGCCAGTATCAATAGCGCGGTTTTTGTCATGTGAATCCCATGAGCATTTTTCAAACGCCGAAAACCACGAAGCCCCTGAGATTCTGTGAATTCAGGGGCTTCGCGTTTTTCTAATTTGGCGGTGAAGGAGAGATTCGAACTCTCGATACAATTTCTTGTATACACACTTTCCAGGCGTGCTCCTTAAGCCACTCGGACACTTCACCGTATCTCTTCAGACTGTTGTGTCTGTCGAGGCGCGCTAATGTAGTCGAAACGTTTTCTGAACGCAAACTTTTTTTCAGAATTTTCATGCGGTTAAGCAAAAAGTGCAGCTTTCAGGTTCATCCCCGGCTTCCTTGCCTGGCGAGGGGACGATGAGGTGGATGTGTTACGGGCCGGGTCAGGCGCTGAAGCCGCCGTCGATGGTCAGGCTGGCACCGGTGATATAGCCCGTCTCCGGGCCAGCAAGGTAGGCGACGAAACTGGCGATTTCTTCACTTTTGCCATAACGCGGGATGGCCATGAAACCCATGAGGCTTTCAGCGAATTCTCCATGGGCCGGGTTCATGTCGGTATCCACCGGGCCTGGCTGTACGTTATTGACGGTAATGCCCTGCGGGCCGAGATCACGGGCCAGGCCTTTGGTCAGGCCCACCAGTGCAGACTTGCTCATGGCATAAGGCGCACCGCCAGCGAAAGGCATGCGGTCGGCATTGGTGCTGCCGATATTGATGATGCGGCCACCTTCGCTCATATGGCGGGCCGCCTCCTGAGTGGCAATGAACACGCCGCGCACGTTGATGGCCAGGATTCTGTCGAAGTCTTCCAGGCTGAACTCATCCAGCGGGCCGACGGCCAGCACACCTGCATTGTTGACCAGAATATCCAGGCCACCAAAGGTTTCGGCGGTGGTCTCTACGGCGTGGCGAATGGCGGTGGCATCGGCGCTGTCGGCACGAATGGCCAGTGCCTTGCCGCCGTTGGCGCCGATGCTGTCCTGCAAGTCGAGTGCATTGATCTCGGAATTGACGTAAGTGAAGGCAACGGCCGCGCCTTCCTTGGCCAGGCGTCTGACGATAGCGGCACCGATACCGCGTGAGCCGCCCTGAACGAGTGCGACTTTACCGGCGAGGCTTGCATGCTGAGTCATGATGTTCTCCTGATCCTGTGCAACGTGGGAGATAGGGTGGAGGTTTCAGCGTAGTCCCCGAACCCTCATCTTGCAGGAGCTATCGCGTTATCGATTCTGCAAGAAAACCACATACCCCCTGAACCACTCGTTGTCTTGCAGATACCCCGGCGCTTGCCATTCGCCGCCCTGAATCAGGCCGATCTTGAACGGCAGGCCGAGGCGGTTCAGGCGTGGCAGGTAGGCGGCGTAGTCGGGGATGCTGTGGCGGCCCTGATAGGTTTGCACCACCACTTCGTCGATCACGCCTTTGAGGTCGCCGATGAAGCGGGCGTCGGCGTTGCTGCTCCAGTCCATGAGGCCAGTGATACTCAGGCGGTATTCGGGTGGCAGACGGCGGCGCAGGTCGCGCAGGAAGTCGACGTATTCATTCAGGTAGCGGGTGCGGGCATCGAAATCGATCTGGATGCCGACCAGGGTATTACCTGCCTGTCTCCAGCGTTCGACCTGGCCAAGCAACTGGCGGTAGACCGGCTCTGGCCAGCGCAGGGTATGGGCGCGATATACCACCCAGAGCTGTTCCTGAGGTAGTCGGGTTACGGCCATTCCCTGTGCGATGAAGTTGACCCGCTGTTGCGGGTCGCGGCGTGAGGTGCTGATCTGGCCTTGCAGCACGTACAGCGTCTTTGCTTTTGCCAGTACTGGCTGCGAGGTCACGCCGCCCCATAGCCAGAAGGCGTCGTAATCCGAGGCATCCACCGCTGCCCAGGCATGCAGCGGGCCAAGCAGCCAGAGCAGCGTCAGAAAACGCCATAAACGCATCGCGATTTACCAGTAGTACTGCAGCGATTTGCTCCAGCGGGTATCGGCGAATTCGCCTTTCAATTGCTTGAACCAGGCCTTGCGTACAGCGGGTTCGACATCCTTGCCGTTACAACTGTTATAGCCCGAGGGCGCATAGCAGTTGATTGCACGAAACAGCGCGTAGGCTTTGTCGTCGCGTGGTGCCTTGGGGTTGGCGATGACCTGCTTGTAGCCTTCGAGTCGGGAGAAGGCCTCACCGGCAAACCCCGGCGCGGTACCGCCCAGGCTGTCGGCGTGACGCTTCTGGTCCAGTGGCATGCTGTCCAGCTGGTTGCGCAGCATGAACTCGCCCAGGCAGTTCAGGCCTTGCGGGCTCTTGCTGTCAGCCTGCAAGACCGCGGCTGTCTGGGCGATGCCCGGGCAGGTGTAGACGGACTGGGCCTTGTCGCCTTGCCAGTGGAAGAGGGCAAGTTCGGGTCCCTTTTCATACACATAACCCAGGCTGTAACCCAGTTTCTCGTCGGGAAGCGTGGCAGGCAATCGCTTGAAGTCCTCGGCAAAGTCAGCATAGCGATTGCGCAACAGGTCCTTGTAAAGCAGGACGAACAGCGCGGTATTGCGCTCGGTGGCGTCCGGGCCCTGGGTGGTCTGTTGGCGCAGTAGATCGGCATCGGCTACATGTCTGAGCAGGGTGTAACGTACCTGTTGCGACTGGATCGAAGAGTCCGCTGCGAAGACTCGGGATAATTGCTCGTCTCGCTCGTAACTCATGGCCAGAGCCAGTTCCAGTTGTTCGCGTTGCAGCGGCTGTTTGGCCAGCGGCAGCAGGTGCTCCCACAAGGCCTGTGCGGCTTTCCAGTCCTGGCGGGCTTGCAGTGCCAGGCCGCGCAGCATCTGCTGGCTGAAACTCAGGTAGTCGAGCGTGGCCGGTGGTTCGCTCGGCAGCAGCGTCAGGGCCTTTGCCGGGTTATCTTCGACATAGAAGGCAAATGCAGCCTGCAAGTACTCATACAGGGCAGGCTGTTCGGCAAAGATCGGCTTCTGCGCTTGCAGGTCTGCTTCGGTCAGTTTCGGGGTCGACTTTTCCCGCATCCACATCAGGTCATTGATGGCCATCAGCAAAGGCGTTTGCACGGCTTGCCGGTTGACCGTCAGCAGCTTGGTATCCACCTCGCTCACCAGTTCATCCAGGGAAACGTTGCGTTGCGCATCGCTGGTTTGGGTCAGTTGCAGGGCGAAATCCCTGGCGAGCTTGTCGGAGTCATTGGCCAGCCAGTGAACGCGCCTCAGCAAGCCTTGAGCCGAAGCGGCGTATTCGCCTTGAGGATAAGTTTGCAAATACCGCTCAAAGCCGCTTTCGGCCCGTTGCAGCGCAGCCTTGTCCAGTTGCTCGTCAGAGCGTTCGCCATATTCATTGAAAGCATTTTGCTGGGCATCGTTCAACGCTGTGCGTGCGCTCATGTACAGCGCGGTCTGCTTGAGCCAGGGCTGTGTGCTGTCGGCAAGGGCCGCAAAGCCTGTCGATGCCTCGGCAAAACGGCCGCTGTAAAAATCGCTGGCGGCTCGCAGATAGGTGGCGAATGCCTTGCCGGTCGAGGACGGTAGATCTGCGGGGATCTTGCTGACCTGCTGGCTGGCGTCCCAGCCGCATACGGTCAGCAATTGCAGGCGGGCATTGGCCAGCGAGCGGCGTTCGCTGTCGTTCAACGCCGGGCTGGCGACCAACTGCTCGATAAAGGCTGTGGCGCTGGTTTGGGTGTTGCTGCGGCAGCGGCTGCCTTCTCCTTGCAGGAACGCATCACCAGCAGTTTCGGTAACTTCGTGCTTGATACCCAGTTTTTCCAGCAATGGAATCAAGGCCGCGCTGACAGGCTGCTCCGGGGATTCAGCTTCGTCCCGGACTTTGATCGCGCCCAGACGATAAAGAGGGAAGGGCACCGGGCCATAACCCTGCGCCAGATCGTCGCTGTTCAGTGCGTGGGGTTGCAGCGCCAGCGCACCCTGATCGGCCAGCAGCAAGCGCAGATTGACCTGACTGTCGTTACCGGGGCTGAGGAAAGCCAGATTGCTGCAGACATCCAGACGCTCCTTGAGGATTGTCCAGTTCGGGTAGCAGGAATCATCGCCGCTGGCTTGAACCTGAGTGCAAAAAACAGAGCCGACAGCAAGGGTCAGAGCAGTCAACAGCCGGGTGCGCATGGGGTGTCCTTGATCCATGGGAGTGAACGCTGGCAATCATACAGTCTGCACAGGCCAATTAATCCTCTCCTACAGCATCCGCTTGAGCGTATTGTCCTTGCGCACGAAGTGATGCCAGATCGCAGCTGTCGCATGCAGCCCGATCACGTAATAAAAGATCGAGGCCAGCAACTTGTGCAGGTCCTCGAACTGCTCGGCTACACGGCCCGAAGTAGGGAATGGCCAGGGGATCAGCACATCTGTCAGCGGGATCGGCAACGCGCCTTTTTCAACCACGACCGTGAGTAGACCGAGCACAGGCTGGGCGAACAGGAATGCATACAGGGCGTAGTGCGACACGGTTGCCGCAAGGCGCAGCACGCCTTCAAGCGGCGGGGTAATACCCGGTGGTCGATGGCGACGGCGTTCTGCAACGCGAAAGAATGCCAGGGCCAATATCGCGATGCCAACCCAGAAATGGCTCTGGACGACGAATACTCGGTATTCCGATCCCTTACCGAACTGGGTACGGCTGAGAATCAAGGCATAAGCCAGCACGATCAGGACGGCCATGGCCCAATGCAGCCATTTGGCCCGGTAGGTATAGCTTTCAGAAGACGGTGAATCCACTGCCGGTATCCTTGTCATGTTGTCTCAAGGCTGATCTTGAATAGCTTAGGCGGTTTCAGAAAGCCTGCTTCAGACACTGTTTCGGCCAGTTGTGCATTAAGTAAACCTCATGCCTTGAAAGCATGGGAGAGGTCCATGTTCGATTGCGTCTTTGGCAGATAGTTGAATCTGCGGCTGCCTGTTCGACAAACGACGGAACCTGTGCATTCGTCCGGCTTCATATGACTTGAATGTCGTGAAGGAGCGAGCCTTGACCAGTGCCAGTCCCAGTCCCCCCTTGGGCAACATAACGCCGGTATCAGCGAACATTTCATTGAATGTGCTGACCATGAACATGCATATGGGTTTCGGCATCTTCAACCGCCGTTTCATTCTGCCGGAGCTGCGTGAGGCGGTGCGCACTGTGTCCGCCGATATCGTGTTCCTGCAGGAAGTCCATGGCGAACACAACAGTCATGCCCGGCGCATCAAGGACTGGCCGACGATTTCGCAGTACGAGTTTCTTGCCGACAGCATGTGGAAGGACTTTGCCTACGGGCGCAACGCGGTGTACCCGGAAGGGCATCACGGTAATGCGTTGCTGTCCAAATACCCCATCGTTCAGCACGAAAACCTCGATATCTCCATTCACGGTACTGAAGAGCGCGGGTTGCTGCACTGCATTCTTGAAGTCCCGCATTACGGGCAGGTTCATGCGGTCTGTGTGCATCTGGGGCTGTTCGAGAGCCATCGGCGGCAACAGCTCAAGCTTTTGGCCGAGTTGATGGAGCGCCTGCCGGCCGGTGTGCCGGTGATCGTTGCCGGCGATTTCAACGATTGGCGCTTGCGTGCCGATGCGTTGCTTGAAGGCACAGGGCTGCATGAAGTCTTTGTCGAGCGTTTTGGCGCGCCGGCCAAGAGCTTTCCAGCCCGCTGGCCGCTGTTGAGGCTGGATCGGATTTATGTACGCAACGCGACGAGCCACAGGCCCAAAGTGCTGTCCAACCGGCCGTGGTCCCATCTTTCCGATCATGCACCCTTGGCGGTGGAGGTGACCTTATGAACAACGATGCCAGGGAGCAGCGAGGGCAGTGGCGCGACGGTAATTGTGTCGAGTTGCTGATCAACGGGGAGGATTTCTTTTCCCGTGTTTTCGAGTGTATCCGTGCGGCTCGCAAGGAAGTGCTGGTCGAGACGTTCATCATTTTCGAGGACCGTATCGGCAAGGGCTTGCAGCAGGCCTTGATCGAAGCCGCGGGCAATGGTGCGCGGGTGGTGGTCACGGTGGACGACTACGGCACTTCGGATTTGAGTTCCGAATTCGTCAAAACCATGATCGATGCCGGCATCCAGATCCAGTTGTTCGACCCGCGTCCGCGCTTCATGGGCATGCGTACCAATCTGTTCCGGCGCCTGCACCGCAAGGTGGTGGTGATCGACGGTGAACTGGGTTTCATTGGCGGTATCAACTATAGCGTCGATCACATGACCGATACCGGGCTCACTGCCAAGCAGGACTATGCCGTGCTGGTCCGTGGCCCGATCCTCGCCGATATCCATCGCAGTGCGCTGCACATGCTCAACCCGACAGTGCGCGCAACGCTGAAGCAGATTCCCCTGAAACTGAAATACGCCGGCAGTGCCCGGATGATGCTGGCCGAACGCGACAACAGCAATCACACCACCGATATCGAGGAGCAATACCTCAAAGCGATTCGAGGCGCGACCCAGCGAATCACCATCGCCAACGCCTACTTTTTCCCCAGCTATCGCTTTCTGCGAGAGCTGCGCAATGCGTCGCGGCGCGGGGTAAAGGTCACGCTGATTCTGCAGGGGCAGCCGGACATGCCGTTCGTGCGGGTCTGTTCACGGCTGACGTATACCTACCTGCTGCGTGATGGCGTGGTGATTCACGAATACAAGCAACGGGCGTTGCACGGCAAGGTCGCGCTGATCGATCGGGAGTGGTCCACCATCGGCTCCAGCAATCTGGACCCGCTTAGTCTGGCGCTGAATCTTGAGGCCAACCTGTTCATTCGTGACCAGGACCTCAACCAGCGCCTGCATGAGCATCTGTGCGAACTCGCTGCTGCACACAGCACCCAGATCAATCTCAAGGGCGCGGCCCGTGGTCAGTGGTGGCGTGCGCCGATGATTTTTCTGTGCTTCCACTTCCTGCGGCATTTTCCGGCCATCGCCGGGTTGTTTCCGGTCCACGGCATGCGCCTCAAGCCCATCAGGGCAGGGGATGTGATGCCCGAGGCGCGTGTCATCGAGCAGCAGGCTCATCAGGATTTGCGAGACAGGGAGCAATCGTCATGACTCAGGTCGCCCAGGCATCAGCCGATAATGGCCACGGGACCCGCTGGAAGTGGGCCAAGCGTGGCTTGAACCTGTTTTTCTTCATCGCCGTGCCGGTGTTGCTGTTCATGCTGGTCAAGAACCTCGACTGGCAGGAAGTCAGCCATGCCTTGCAGTCCTACAAACTCAGTACCCTGAGTATTGCGGTACTGGTAGCGCTGGCCAGTTACCTGACGTATTGCGGGTTCGACATTCTGGCGCGTTATTACACGGGCCATAAGTTGTCGATACAGCAGATCGTACCGGTGACGTTCGTCTGTTACGCCTTCAACCTCAACCTGAGTTCCTGGGTGGGCGGAATTGCTTTGCGCTATCGCCTGTATTCCCGGCTGGGGCTGGATGTGCCGACCATTACCCGAATTCTGAGCTTCAGTCTGATCACCAACTGGCTGGGCTACATGTTGCTGGCAGGGGCCGTTTTCTCGATGGGTTTCCCAAAGTTGCCCAAGGCCTGGGAGGTCGGTACGACGTCCTTGCAACTGATCGGTGTGGGTCTGCTGGTGCTGTGCTTTTCCTACCTGCTGGCGTGCCGCTTTTCCAAACGGCGCTCCTGGAATCTGCGAGGGCAGGAAATCGTTCTGCCTTCCCTCGGGCAGGCGTTGATGCAGGCCGGCCTCGGGGCCTTGAACTGGTCGTTGATGGCGATGGTGATTTACACCCTGCTGCCGGATAACGCGTTCTATCCGGCGATATTGGGTGTGCTGTTGATCAGCAGTATTGCAGGTGTCATTACTCACATTCCGGCAGGGCTCGGGGTGTTGGAAACCGTGTTCATCACCTTACTGGCCCAGGAGTTTTCCAAGGGCAGCCTGCTGGCCGGGCTGATCGGCTACCGGGCCATTTATTTCCTGTTGCCTCTGCTGATTGCCCTGCTGGTGTATGTGGTGCTGGAGAAAAAGGCGAAAAAGCTCAGCGCAAAGAACCAGCAGCGGATGTGAGGTGGGAGGGGCATTGGCCGCGACGACCTGCTTTGACAGCACATCTTCAGTACCTGAATGTGCTGTCGCGGCCAATGCCTCTTGAAGTGACGGCTATCTGTCAGTGCCCCACATCCTGGCGCGCAAACATTTTCACCGCATCGACCGCATGGCTGGTGCCTTCGCTGATCTGGACGATCACCGAGCCGGCCTGATCCGCCAGGTCGACACCCTTGACCGCGTTGCTGCGGGTGTTCTCCATGCTGTCGATGGCCTGGCGGGTTTCGTTCTGGATTACGCCGATCATCTCCGATATTTCGGCCGTGGAGCGGCTGGTGCGTCCGGCCAGTTGGCGAACTTCATCGGCCACCACCGCAAAACCGCGACCTTGATCACCGGCCCGTGCCGCTTCGATGGCCGCGTTCAGCGCCAGCAGGTTGGTCTGCTCCGCAATACTGCGAATGGTGTTGACGATGGTGGTGATCTGCTCCGAACGTTCGCCCAGTTGGGTAACGATGCGTGACGAATCCTCGATATTCACCGAGATCTGGCGCATTTCGTTCGCGGCCTGCTGAATCACCTGGGTGCCTTGTTCGGTGACTTTCCGGGTTTGTACCGAGATGTGATAGGCCTGCGCAGCACTGTCGGTATCGCGCTCATGTTTTTCGACTCGTGCAGTGATGTCTGAGGCGAATTTGATGATTTTCCACAGCTTCCCGTCCGTGTCGTATACGGGGTTGTAACTGGCTTCCAGCCACAGAGTCTGCCCATGGCGGTTGACACGTTTGAACTGGCCGCTGAAGAACTCGCCCTTGTTCAGGCGTTTCCAGAAGTCGGCATATTCGCTGCTGCTGGTGATTTCCGGTGGGCACAACAGCTTGTGGCTCTTGCCGATCAAGTCTTTTTCGCTGTAACCCATCAGGTTCGTCAGGTTGCTGTTGGCACACAGGATCCGACCTTCCAGGTCGAACTCGATCACAGCCATGGCACGGTCGAGGACCAGCAGCTTGTTTTTCGCTTCGCTGTCGGCCTGGACCTTGGCGGTGATGTCCAGCGCGTACTTGACGATTTTCACGGTCTTGCCCGACTCATCCTTGATCGGGTTATAACTGGCTTCAAGCCATACCGTCTCGCCATTGCCGGCTACACGACGGAAAGTCGAGGAGACAAACTCTCCGGCTCTCAGGCGACTCCACAGCTGGCTGTATTCCGAACTGCGGGCGTATTCGGGCGGGCAGAATTTGCGGTGCTCCTTGCCCAGCACGTCTTCGCGACGGTAATGCATGGTGTTCAGGAAGTTGTCATTGACTGTCAGCACAACACCATTGAGATCGAACTCGATGATGGCCATCGAACGATCAAGTGCTTTTAATAGCCAGGCTTGTTGGTCAATGGTCTGCTGGAGGGCAATTAATTCTTTTTTGTTTGAATTAAATAGCATGGCGGCGTGGCTCAGGAGGAAGTTGTAATGAGGGTTCCCGTCCTTCGGCCTGCGGTGCGTAGGGCACTCGTGCGTATCCTTCTGCGATGATGGCACTATAGGTGGCACTTCGGGTGTTTGTACAACGGATTATGAAAAAAACATCCAGATGATAATGATGTTCAACTTTGTAGCTAATACGAACATTGTTTTGTATTGGATCACTTGAACGTTTTATTCAAATGAATGTGTTCATGGTTTTTTGACGCCAATCAAATAACCGGCAGCCTCCCTCTAAAGGCTGCGCCATGAAAGAGTGCCTCAGTCCTCGAACCCTGCCTGTTCATGAATTTCATCCACCTTCAATTCCAGGCGATAGGCCACGGCAATGAACAGTGCCTGGCACAGGCACAGTGTGGCGCTCAAGGAGCGGAAGGCGAACGAACTGCCTTCATTGACCAGCAGCACCGAATTGGCTCGTTTGGCCAATGGCGAAAGGTTGCTGTCGGTGATGATCAGCGTCTTGGCCTGATTGTGCTGGGCGATGCGCAGGCAATGCTGGGTTTCCTTGCCGTAGGGCGTGAAGCTGATGGCAATGACCAGGTCATTGGCCCGCACGCTGCGCATCTGTTCCCGATAACTGCCTCCAAGGCCGGAAATCAGGTGGATGCGCTTGTTGGTGTGTTGCAGGTTATAGACCAGATAATCGGCCACGGCGAAGGAGCGGCGTACGCCTACCACGTAGATATTGTCGGCGTTGACCACCAGGTCCACTGCTTTCTCGAATTCGTCGTCGTCCAGGTCCGCGCCCAGTCGCTCCAGGCCCGACAAGGTGGCATTCACGCATTCGCGAGCCAGATCGCCGCCGCGGGCTTTCTGGGACTTGTTGGCGATCATGTTGCGGATGCGTTGCTGGTAGTTCTGTACCGGCGTGGTCTTGTGGGTATAGGCCTCGCGGAACAGCGCCTGCATTTCACTGAAACCGCTGAAGCCGAAGCGCTGGGAAAAGCGCACGATGGCGGAAGGGTGAACTTCGCATTCCCGGGCAATATCGCTGATGCGATCGACCATGATCCGGTCGCTCTGCTGACTCATGTAGCTGGCGATACGTTTGAGCTGACGTGGCAGGCCGTCATATTCATTGGTGATCAGCCGCAGCAGGCCCTCGGCACTGGTCGGTGGCGTATCGAGGCCTGTGTCCGGCAGGGACGGCTGCTCGGTGCTGTTCATATCTCAATCCTTTTTGCTTGTTCTTTAGGGCGCCACACGCTGTACGAAAATGGCCGAGTGTCGTTGATCGCGCATTGATCTGGCCGCTTTCGTACATAGCCATGAACTATATCTCACCTGTCAGCCAAGTGTGACAGCACTCCGCGCATCGTCATTGGAAAAAATATTCTACTTGAAAAAATTATAGAATAATTATTGATTGATCCGGCGGGACGTTTTAGGCTCTGTTCTACCAAAAGCATTTTGCGCATCCATTGCGTGACATGCAGGCTGATAAAAATAACAGGAGCCACCATGGGCCAGACTCGCTTTGTCAGTGGGCGTCAGTTGGATCTGATCTGCCTCGGACGCCTTGGCGTCGACCTCTACGCGCAGCAGGTTGGAGCGCGGCTGGAAGATGTCTCAAGCTTTGCCAAATACCTGGGCGGTTCGTCGGCAAACATTGCCTTCGGTACGGCTCGACTGGGCCTCAAATCGGCCATGCTCAGCCGTGTTGGCGACGATCACATGGGGCGTTTCCTGGTTGAATCACTGGCGCGTGAAGGCTGTGATGTCAGCGCAATCAAGCGTGATCCCGAGCGTCTGACGGCTATGGTGCTGCTTGGGTTGAAAGATCGTGAAACATTTCCGTTGGTGTTCTACCGCGAAAACTGCGCCGATATGGCCTTGCGCGCCGAAGACATCGACGAGGCCCAGATCGCTTCAAGCAAGGCCCTGCTGATTACCGGCACGCATTTCTCCACCGAGCAAGTTTTCAAGGCTAGCAGTCAGGCACTGGATTACGCCGAAAAGCATAACGTCAGACGTGTTCTGGATATCGATTACCGGCCAGTCCTGTGGGGCCTGGCCAGCAAGGCCGATGGCGAAACCCGGTTTGTTGCCGATCAGCACGTCAGCCAGCATGTGCAGCGCATCCTGCCGCGTTTTGACCTGATCGTCGGCACCGAAGAAGAGTTTCTGATCGCGGGCGGGACCGAGGACTTGCTCGCTGCCTTGCGGGTGGTGCGTGGGCTGACGGCTGCGACTCTTGTGGTCAAGCTCGGACCTCAGGGCTGCACCGTGATTCACGGTGCGATTCCGGCCCGCCTCGAAGACGGTGCCATTTATCCGGGCGTGCGGGTCGAAGTGCTCAATGTGCTGGGAGCCGGTGACGCTTTCATGTCTGGCTTCCTCAGCGGCTGGCTCAAGGATGCCAGTGACGAGCGCTGCTGCCAGTTGGCCAATGCCTGCGGCGGTCTGGTGGTGTCGCGCCATGCCTGCGCACCCGCCATGCCGACCCCGGCGGAACTGGATTACCTGTTCAACAGCCCGGTGCCGATCACCCGGCCGGATCGCGATGTTGTCCTGCAACGTCTGCATCAGGTCAGCGTGCCTCGCAAACAGTGGAAGCAGTTGTTCATCTTTGCCTTCGATCATCGCGGACAGTTAGTCGAACTGGCCCAGCAGGCCGGGCGTGACCCGGGCAGCATCAGTCATCTCAAGCAGCTCTTTATAACGGCTGTCGAGCGTGTCGAAGCTGACCTGCGCAAGCGCGGTATCGAGGCTGATGTCGGTCTGCTTGCCGATCAGCGATTCGGTCAGGACTCACTCAATGCTGCCACCGGTCGCGACTGGTGGGTCGCCCGACCAGTGGAAGTGCAGGGCTCAAGGCCGTTGGCGTTCGAGCATGGCCGCTCCATTGGCAGCAATCTGTTGAGCTGGCCTCAGGAACAGATCATCAAGTGTCTGGTGCAGTACCACCCTGACGACGAGCCGCTTCTGCGTCTTGAGCAGGAAGCACAGATCAGAGGCTTGTACGAGGCCTCGCAAGTCAGTGGCCATGAGTTGCTGCTGGAAATCATCCCGCCCAAGGACCACCCGTCGACTCATCCCGACGTCATGTACCGTGCCCTCAAGCGTTTGTACAACCTGGGCATCTATCCTGCGTGGTGGAAGATCGAAGCGCAGAGCACCGAGGTCTGGCAGCAACTGGATGCCTTGATTCAGGAGCGCGACCCGTATTGCCGTGGCGTGGTGCTGCTGGGCCTCAATGCCCCGGTGGAAGAACTGGCCGTCGGCTTTGCCCAGGCGCGTCACAGCACCTCCTGCAAGGGTTTTGCCGTTGGCCGGACGATTTTCAGGGAGCCGAGTCGCGCCTGGATGGCCGGGGAAATCGACGACGCTACCCTGATCAGTCAGGTGCAGAGTACGTTTATCTGGTTGATCGAGTCCTGGCGCGAAGCCCGCGCCTGACCCCATCCTCATTGACGCAGTGATAACAACAAGAAAAGGTGCAGCCATGCCTGTTTCCGCATCCAACATCCGCATCGGCATCAATCCGATTTCCTGGAGCAACGACGACCTGCCGGCGCTGGGCGGCGAAACGCCGTTGAGCACTGCCCTGAGCGAGGGCAAGGAAATCGGCTACGAAGGTTTTGAACTCAACGGCAAGTTTCCCAAGGACGCCAAAGGTGTCGGTGATGTGCTGCGTCCTTATGGGCTGGCGCTGGTGTCGGGCTGGTATTCCAGCCGACTGGCACGGCGTTCGGTGGCCGAGGAAATCGAAGCCATTGCCTCCCATGTAGAACTGTTGGCGCAGAACGGTGCTTCGGTGCTGGTGTATGGCGAGGTGGCGGACTCCATTCAGGGGCAACGCATTCCTCTGGTCGAACGGCCCCGTTTCCACACCGATGTCGCCTGGCGTGAATATGCCGACAAGCTCACCGAGCTGGCGCGTTTCACCCTTTCCCGGGGCGTGCGCCTTGCCTATCACCACCACATGGGCGCCTACGTCGAGTCGCCTCAGGACATTGATCGCCTGATGGCGCTGACCGGTCCCGAAGTGGGCCTGTTGTTCGATTCGGGCCATTGTTACATGGGCGGTGGCGAACCCTTGCAGGTGCTGGGCAAGCATATTGACCGCGTCTGTCATGTGCATTTCAAGGATGTGCGCAAGCCGGTCGTGCAACTGGCGCGCAACAATCTATGGAGTTTCCCGGACTGCATCGTCAACGGCACCTTTACCGTGCCCGGCGATGGCGATATCGATTTCTCGGCGCTGCTAAAGGTGCTGCTGCAGGCTGGTTATCAGGGCTGGCTGGTCGTCGAAGCCGAACAGGACCCTGCCGTCGCGCCCAGCTATGTCTACGCCAAAAAAGGCTATGACACGCTGCGCCAACTGTTGGTGGATGCTCGATAACGGAGGACTGAACAATGAATCTGTTGACTAAAAGCAAGGCACAGGGGCGCGACATCGTCGAGTTGCAGGACGGCGCGCTGGAATATGTAGGCTTCGCCGCGTATCGCCTGGAAACCGGTGAGCGTTTGTCCCTCAATGCCGAAGACAACGAATTGTGCGTGGTGCTGCTCACCGGCCATGCCAGTGTGAGCGGCGAAGCATTGGGGCAGGGCGCGTTCAGTTGGGAAAACATCGGCGACCGGCACTCGGTCTTTGAAGAGAAGTCGCCGTTTGCCGTGTACCTGCCGCCCCACAGCCAGGCACATTTCACGGCACTGGGACCTGCGCAACTGGCGGTCTGCAAGGCGCCCGGCGACAGTTCCAAGCGTGCCCCGGCGCGCCTTATCACGCCGGACAGCATGAAGCGCAGCGTGCGCGGCAAAAACGCCAATACCCGTTATGTCTGCGACATTCTGCCGGATACGGAGCAGGCCCATTCGCTGCTGGTGGTGGAAGTGCGTACGCCATCCGGGCATTCCTCCAGCTATCCGCCTCACAAGCACGACATGGATAACCTGCCCCACGAGAGCTATCTCGAAGAAACCTATTACCACCAGGTCAACCCGCCACAGGGTTTCGTCTTCCAGCGGGTGTACACCGACGATCGCAGCATCGATCAGGCCATGGCCGTGGAAAACAACGATCTGGTGACCGTACCCAAAGGCTATCACCCGGTCAGTGTGCCTTACGGCTACGAGTCTTATTACCTGAACGTGATGGCAGGCCCCAAGCGTGCCTGGCAGTTCAATAACGACCCGCAGCACAGCTGGTTGCTGGATCTTTAAACCACTTTCGATTTGGAGTCATTCAGATGAGCGAGTCCCCGGTTATCGGCCATTACATCAACGGCCAGTTGAATAACGGTGATGGCGAGCGTTACAGCGATGTGTTCAATCCGGTCAGCGGCAAGGCTCAGTCTCGGGTTGCCCTGGCCAGCCTCAAGACCATCGACGAAGCGGTCGCCTCGGCCCAGGCAGCTTTTCCAGCCTGGGCGGATCAGTCGTCCCTGCGTCGTGCGCGGGTCATGTTCAAGTTCAAGGAGCTGCTGGACAGACATCACGAAGAGCTGGCGCAGATCATTTGTCGCGAGCACGGCAAGGTGCTGTCCGATGCCCGTGGCGAAGTCGTTCGCGGCATTGAAATCGTCGAGTTCGCCTGCGGTGCGCCGAGCCTGCTGAAAAGCGATTTCAGCGACAACATCGGCGGCGGTATCGACAACTGGAACCTGCGTCAGCCACTGGGCGTCTGTGCCGGTGTCACGCCGTTCAACTTTCCGGTGATGGTGCCACTGTGGATGATTCCTCTGGCGCTGGTCACGGGTAACTGCTTCATCCTCAAGCCTTCGGAACGTGACCCTTCGGCGAGCCTGCTGATGGCGCATCTGCTGAAGGAAGCCGGTTTGCCGGACGGCGTGTTCAGCGTCGTGCAGGGCGACAAGGTGGCCGTGGACGGTCTGCTGCAACATCCGGGCATCGAAGCGATTTCCTTTGTCGGCTCGACCCCGATTGCCGAATACATCCACCAGCAAGGCACTGCCCACGGCAAGCGTGTGCAGGCATTGGGTGGTGCCAAGAACCATATGATCGTGATGCCCGATGCCGACCTGGATCAGGCCGCCGATGCCTTGATCGGCGCAGCCTATGGTTCGGCGGGCGAACGCTGCATGGCGATTTCCATTGCGGTGGTGGTGGGCGATGTGGGTCAGCAACTGATCGAAAAACTGCTGCCACGCATCGACCAGCTCAAGGTGGGTGATGGCATGCAGGCCGATTCAGACATGGGGCCGCTGGTCACTGCCGTGCACAAGGCCAAGGTCGAGGGTTATATCGACCAAGGCGTCAAAGAGGGCGCGAAGCTGGTGGTCGATGGTCGCAACTTCAAGGTGCCGGGCGCCGAGCAAGGCTTCTTCGTCGGGGCGACGCTGTTCGATAACGTCACGCCCGAGATGCAGATCTACAAGGAGGAAATCTTCGGCCCGGTGCTGGGCATCGTCCATGTGCCGGATTTCGCCAGCGCTGTAGCGCTGATCAATGCCCATGAGTTCGGCAACGGCGTGTCGTGTTTTACCAGCGATGGCGGCGTGGCCCGCGCCTTTGCCCGCTCGATCAAGGTCGGAATGGTGGGCATCAACGTGCCGATTCCGGTGCCCATGGCCTGGCATTCCTTCGGTGGCTGGAAGCGTTCGCTGTTCGGCGATCATCATGCCTACGGCGAAGAAGGCCTGCGTTTCTACAGCCGCTACAAGAGTGTCATGCAACGCTGGCCGGACAGCATCGCCAAAGGTCCTGAGTTCAGCATGCCAACCGCCAAGTAACCTTCAGACAATGGATTGTGGAGAACAATAACAATGAGCCAGCCCCTGCGCTTTGCCCTCAATCGTATGGTCGCCCCACGCCTGTCCCTGCCGGATTTCGTCGATCTGGCAGTGAAACTGGGGGCCGACGCCATCGAAATTCGCAACGACCTCAAAGGTATCGAGATCGAGGACGGTACGTCGCCACAGACCGTCCGCGCGCTATGTGCTGCCAAGGGGGTTCGTGTGCTGTCGATCAATGCCTTGTACCCGTTCGATGTGTGGAATGACGAGCGTCGGGCCCAGGCTACGAAGCTGGCGCAATATGCCCGAGATTGCGGTGCCGAAGCGCTGGTGATGTGCCCGCTCAACGAACGTGCCGATGCGCGTAATGCCGCGCAGCGTGCCACAGGCCTGCGCACGGCCTTGACCGAGCTGGCTCCGATTCTGCGCGAACACGGGATTCTCGGTTTCGTCGAGCCACTGGGTTTTGAAGAGTGCGCGTTGCGCTTCAAGCGTCAGGCGGTGGATGCGATCAGAGGCGTTGGCGGTCTGGATGTGTATCGGCTGGTGCATGACACCTTCCATCACCACCTGGCGGGTGAGGTTGAGCTGTTTCCCGAGCTCACCGGGCTGGTACACATCTCCGGTGTCGAAGATACCCAGGCGCCCCTCAACAGTATTCGCGACGGGCATCGGGTACTGGTGGGCGAAGCGGACATTCTGGGTAATGCCAGTCAGATCGAACGGTTATTGGCCAGTGGCTACAACGGGCATCTGTCCTTCGAGCCGTTTGCCGAAAGCGTGCATGCGCTGGACAACATTCCCGAGGCCATCGAACAGAGCATGAGTCATCTGTCCCAATGCTGCCTTCGCGGATAAGTCCGCTCCCACACAATCTGTAGGAGCGAATTCATTCGCGAAGAGACAACCACAAGAACAAAGGTGCGAGCATGAGTACAACCCGATTGACCATGGCCCAGGCCCTGGTGAAGTTTCTGGATAACCAGTACGTCGAAGTCGATGGCGTACAGAGCAAGTTCGTCGCCGGGGTTTTCACGATCTTTGGCCATGGCAACGTGCTGGGGATCGGACAGGCGCTGGAGCAGGACAGCGGCGATCTGGTTGTTCATCAAGGCCGTAACGAGCAGGGCATGTGCCATGCCGCCATCGGTTTTGCCAAACAGCATCTACGGCGCAAGATTTACGCCTGCACTTCTTCGGTCGGTCCGGGCGCTGCCAATATGCTGACCGCCGCCGCAACCGCTTCGGCCAACCGTATTCCCTTGCTGTTACTGCCGGGCGATGTCTATGCCAGTCGCCAGCCTGACCCGGTGCTGCAACAGATCGAACAATTCCACGACTTGAGCATCAGCACCAACGATGCCTTCAAGGCCGTCAGCAAATACTGGGACCGCATCAATCGCCCTGAGCAACTGATGAGTGCTGCGCTCAGCGCCATGCGGGTACTGACCGATCCGGCTGAAACCGGTGCCGTGACCTTGGCCCTGCCTCAGGATGTCCAGGCCGAAGCCTACGATTACCCCGACAGCTTCCTGCAAAAGCGTGTGCATCGCATCGACCGTCGCCCGCCAAGCCGTGCCATGCTCGATGACGCGCTGGCGTTGCTCAAGGGCAAGCGCAAGCCGCTGCTGATTTGTGGTGGCGGGGTGCGTTATTCCGGTGCCGCCCAGGCCTTGCAGGATTTTGCGGAACGCTTCGAGATTCCTTTCGTGGAAACCCAGGCCGGCAAGAGCGCCATTGTCTCGGCCCATCCCCTGAACATGGGGGGCATTGGTGAGACGGGCACGCTGGCGGCCAACCAACTGGCCAAAGAAGCAGATCTGATCATTGGCGTCGGCACGCGCTACAGCGACTTCACCACCGCCTCGAAATGGCTGTTCCAGAATCCGGATGTGCAGTTTCTCAACCTCAATGTCGGTGCCTTCGACGTGCAGAAACTGGACGGTGTGCAGGTGCTGGCGGATGCCAGGGAAGCCTTGCAGGCCCTGCATCAGGGTTTGCAGGCCAGCGACTACCGCGCCGCCTGGGGCGACGCCCCCAAACGTGCCAGGGCCGAACTGGATGCTGAAGTCGACCGCATTTATGCCGCCCAATACCAGACCCAGGATTTCACTCCTGAAATCAATGACCACATGGACCCGGCCGTGCTGCGCGAATTCATCGAGCTGACCGGCTCCTGCCTGACCCAGAGCGCTGTGCTGGGCGTGCTCAATCAGAGCCTGCCCGAAGACGCGATCATCGTTGCAGCCGCAGGCAGCCTGCCGGGCGACTTGCAGCGGGCCTGGCGCAGTACCGGCGTCGATACCTATCACGTCGAGTACGGCTATTCCTGCATGGGCTACGAGGTCAATGCTGCATTGGGCGTCAAACTGGCCGCGCCGCAGCGGGAAGTCTTCGCGCTGGTGGGAGACGGCTCCTACATGATGCTGCACTCGGAACTGGCAACCTCGGTTCAGGAGCGGCGCAAGATCAATATCGTGCTGCTGGACAACATGACCTTCGGTTGCATCAACAACCTGCAGATGGGCAACGGCATGAACAGCTTCGGCACCGAGTTCCGTTTCCGTAACCCGGAAACCGGTCTGCTCGACGGTGGCTTTGTGCCGGTGGACTTTGCCATGAGCGCAGCGGCCTATGGCTGCAAGACCTACAAGGTCAGCACCCTTGAGCAACTGCGCGAGGCCCTGGCAGATGCGCAACGGCAGACCGTTTCGACGCTCATTGATATCAAGGTCCTGCCCAAGACCATGATCCACAACTACCTGTCCTGGTGGCGGGTGGGTGTCGCCGAGGTATCCACCACCGGCACCACGGCTCAGGCGTACGAAAAGCTCAACAAGGAACTGGCCAAGGCCCGTCAATATTGATTGCGGTTATTCATTCGGAACACATTCAACAGGAGCACTGCAATGGCTTTGAAATTAGGCGTAATCGGTACTGGCGCAATCGGCCGTGATCACATCCGGCGTTGCAGCAAGACCCTGCTGGGTAGCCAGGTGGTGGCTGTCACCGATATCAATCTCGAACAGGCGGCAAATGTGGTTCGTGAACTGGATATCACAGCCGAGGTCTATGCCGACGGTCATGCGTTGATTGCTGCGCCCGATGTCGAGGCCATTCTGGTGACCTCATGGGGGCCGACCCATGAAGAGTTCGTGTTGGCGGCGATTGCCGCAGGCAAGCCAGTGTTCTGCGAAAAGCCCCTGGCAGTGACCGCAGAAGGTTGCCGTCGTATCGTCGATGCTGAAATCGCGTTCGGCAAGCGCCTGGTGCAAGTGGGCTTCATGCGCCCTTATGACGAAGGCTACCGAGCCCTGAAAGCGGTGATCGACAGTGGCAGGATCGGCGAGCCATTGATGCTGCACTGCGCTCACCGCAACCCGACCGTGGGCGAGAACTACAAGACCGACATGGCAATCACCGACACCCTGATCCACGAGATAGATGTGCTGCGCTGGCTGCTCGACGATGACTATATTTCGGTGCAAGTGGTCTTCCCGCGCAAGTCCTCCAGGGCGCTGGCGCACCTCAAGGATCCGCAGATCGTACTGCTGGAAACCGCCAAGGGAACCCGCATCGATGTCGAGGTCTTCGTCAATTGCCAGTACGGTTATGACATCCAGTGCGAAGTGGTAGGCGAGACCGGTATCGCCAGGCTGCCCGAGCCGTCGCAAGTCCAGTTGCGCAGCGAGGCCAAGCTGTCGAATGCAATCCTGATGGATTGGAAGGACCGTTTTATCGCGGCCTATGATGTCGAATTGCAGGCTTTCATCGATGGTGTGAATGCCGGTAAAGTCGGTGGTCCTTCAGCATGGGATGGCTACGCGGCTGCGGTAACCGCCGATGCCTGCGTCGAGGCACAGCGCAGTGGTGCGATCGTGCCGGTCAGCCTGGCCAGTCGTCCCGGGTTCTACGGCTGAAAAAGAGTTGTCAGCGATAGCAACAACAGGAGGACTTCATGCGAATAGGATTGGTGGGCTACGGAAAGGGCGGCCGTTACTTTCATGCAACGCTGCTTTCAAGTTTGCCCGATGCAACATTTGTGGGGGTCGTGACCCGCTCACCCGAGCGGCGGCAGGAAGTGGCCAACGATCATCCCGATGTCGCGACCTTCGACTCTCTGGCCGATCTGGTCGCCGCCGGTGTTGATGCTGTGGTGATCTCCACACCGCTGGCTTCCCGCCGCGCCCTGATACTGGAAGCCATCGAGTTGGGCGTGAATGTCGTCAGCGACAAACCCTTTTCCGATGACGCAGCCCAGGCCCGTGAGTTTGTAGATGCGGCGAAGCGGCGGGGCGTGCAACTGAGTGTTTATCAGAACCGGCGTTGGGATTCGGACTTCCTGACCTTGCGCAAACTGATCGACAATGACGTGCTTGGCTCCATCAGTCGTTTTGAGTCCAGTATCGAACGCTATTCCCCCAGGTCGGTGGGCAAGACCAGCGGTGGTGGTCTGTTGCGTGATCTTGGCAGCCATCTGGTGGATCAGGCTCTGGTGCTGTTCGGCCCTGTCAGCCGGGTGTATGCCGAATTGCAGTCCGGCGCGCCCGATGCGCCGGACCATGCCTTTTTCATTTCCCTGACCCATGCCAATGGCGTCGTCTCGCATTTGTCCGGTAGTTGTCTGCAAAACACGCCGAGGCCACGCTTCAGGGTCAGTGGAAGCCAGGGATGCTACAGCGTCGAAGGCCTGGACGGTCAGGAAGAGGCCGCTCTGGCGGGGCTGACGCCCAGGTCTGAAGGCGATCGCTGGGGTGTCGAAGAGCACAGGCGCTGGGGCTGGTTCGAGCACGGAGACCACCGGGAGCGGGTTCCCTCGGAGCAGGGACGCTGGCTGGAGTTCTATAAACAATTGCAGGATTCCATCGACGCTGGCGGGCAGAATCCTGTGGATGCAAACGACGCAGTCGCGACTGCCGTGGTGCTGGACGCTGCACGGCTGAGTGCGCAGGAGGGGCGAGTGATCGTCTTGTAAACAGCGCGTTTTTTCAGGGTTACACGCAAGCCCCGGTTCTCTGGAGAGAGCCGGGGCTTGCTGCTATCGACATTCCGGGAGGGTGAAATAAAAAAGAATAAAATTCTAAAATGAGTTGAATTGGAAAATATTTTCCAATAAAGTCGTTTTCAGGTTGCCGACTATCGAATCACCTGCGCTGTCAGACTTATCTGAAGGTCGCAGGGAACAAGCAAACAAAAACAAGACAAAGATAGGTACCGTCGATGAAAACCCCTACCCGCGGCCAACAGGCCATGCGTTCCGCCCCCTCGTCATTCTGGATCTCTGTCATGGAGCGATTCCTTACGCTCGTCGCACGCGGCATGTGCGTGCAGCACAAGGACGCGCAACTGTTCTGCATACCCGGTGCTACGGGTGTTCGTCTGCCGAAATAAACCGCTCTTCGCTACGTCGTTACCAAGTCTGAACAACAACAAGAATTTGGAGACAGACCTTCATGAAGACCAAGATTCGTTTCACCTCCCTGGCTCTGGCCCTGTTTCTGGGCAGCGGCACTGCACTGGCCGACATCAGGATCGGCGTGGCCATGTCGCAGTTCGATGACACCTGGCTGACCTATCTGCGCGAAGACATGAAAGATCATGCCAAGACCCTGCCCGATGGTGTCGACCTGCAGTTCGTCGATGCCCGTGCGGATGTGAACAAGCAGATCGATCAGGTACAGGAGCTCATCGGCAAGAAAGTCGACGCACTGATCGTCAATCCCGTGGATACCGCAGCGACCGCCCGTATCACCAAATTCGCCACGGCAGCCAAGATCCCGCTGGTGTACGTCAATCGTCGTCCCGACGATCCCAAGCTGCCCGAAGGTGTTGCCACCGTCACCTCCGATGATATGGAGGCTGGTCGCATGCAGATGCAATACATCGCCGAAAAACTGGGTGGCAAGGGCAGCGTCATGATCCTGCTGGGGGATCTGGCCAATAACTCGACGCAGAACCGCACTAAAGGCATCAAAGAAGTGCTGGGCAAATATCCCGACATCAAGATTGACCAGG
The DNA here is from genome assembly GCF_900187465.1 of Pseudomonas sp. Irchel 3A18. Classification (NCBI taxonomy): domain Bacteria; kingdom Pseudomonadati; phylum Pseudomonadota; class Gammaproteobacteria; order Pseudomonadales; family Pseudomonadaceae; genus Pseudomonas; species Pseudomonas sp. Irchel 3A18. The sequence goes on along the minus strand of NZ_FYDI01000019.1, from coordinate 55,110 downwards.
AACAGACCGGTATCTGGTTACGCCAGAAAGGCATGGACCTGACCAACGACTGGATCACCCAGGGCAGAGCCTTCAATGCGGTGCTGGCCAACAACGACGAGATGGCAATTGGCGCTTCCATGGCACTTAAGCAGGCTGGCACCAAGCCCGGCAGCGTGCTGGTTGCCGGAGTGGACGGCACGCCTGACGGTCTCAATGCCGTGAAGCGTGGTGACTTGGCGGTATCGGTCTTTCAGGATGCTCACGGTCAGGCCACAGGCGCAATCGATGCCGCTGTGAAACTGGCCAAAAAGGAAAAGGTCGAGCCGCAGGCCATCCTGATTCCGTATCGCCTGATCACGCCTGAAAACGTCGACGAATTCACTAAAAAGAAACAGTGAAGAGGCCAGGGGAGGGCGCAAGCCAGCCCTCCCACAGCTTGCTGCCTGAGGAGTTTCGATCATGTTCGGTTCCGCTACCGCCACCCACCATGCCCAGCACGAGACGCCGTCCGCTGCTCGTGTCGATGACCCTGCTGCCACTGACGCTTCATCTCCCTATCTGCTGGAAATCAGCAATATCAGCAAGGGCTTTCCGGGCGTCATCGCCCTCAATGATGTACAGCTGCGGGTCCGGCCCGGCACTGTACTGGCCCTGATGGGCGAGAATGGCGCAGGCAAGTCGACCCTGATGAAAATCATCGCCGGGATCTATCAACCCGATACCGGCGAGATACGCCTGCGGGGCAATCCTGTGCGCTTCGATACGCCTCTGTCTGCCTTGCAGGCGGGTATTGCCATGATCCATCAGGAGTTGAACCTGATGCCGTTCATGAGTATTGCAGAGAACATCTGGATCGGCCGCGAACAACTCAACAGCCTGCACATGGTCGATCATCGGGAAATGTACCGCTGCACGTCCGAACTGCTGGAGCGCTTGCGCATAAGGCTCGATCCGCAGGAGCTGGTAGGCAACCTGAGCATTGCCGAGCGTCAGATGGTGGAGATTGCCAAGGCAGTGTCCTATGACTCCGACGTTCTCATCATGGACGAGCCGACATCGGCCATTACCGAAACGGAAGTCGCCCACCTGTTTTCCATCATTGGCGACCTGCGTGCCCAGGGCAAAGGCATCATCTATATCACCCACAAGATGAGTGAAGTGTTCGAGATTGCCGATGAAGTGGCGGTGTTTCGCGACGGCGCCTACATCGGTCTGCAGCGTGCGGAAAGCATGGACGGCGACAGCCTGATCTCGATGATGGTCGGGCGCGAACTGACCCAGCTCTTTCCCGAGCGGGAAAAACCCATTGGCGACCTGCTGCTGTCGGTGCGTGACCTGAGTCTGGACGGGGTATTCCAGGGCGTGTCCTTCGACCTGCATGCCGGCGAGATTCTTGGCATTGCAGGGCTGATGGGGTCCGGCAGGACTAATGTGGCCGAAACCCTGTTCGGTATCACGCCCAGTCAGGGCGGCGAAATACAACTCGATGGCGTGCCGGTGCATATTGCCGATCCGCATCAGGCCATCGAAAAGGGCTTCGCGCTACTGACTGAGGATCGCAAGCTGACGGGGCTGTTCCCCTGCCTGTCGGTCATGGAGAACATGGAAATGGCCGTTCTGGCCAACTATGCCGGCAATGGTTTTGTCCAGCAGAAAGCCCTGCGGGCGCTGTGCGAAGACATGTGCAAGAAGTTGCGTGTCAAGACGCCGTCCCTTGAGCAGTGCATCGATACGCTTTCTGGCGGCAACCAGCAGAAGGCATTGCTGGCCCGCTGGCTGATGACCAACCCCAGAATCCTGATTCTCGATGAGCCGACCCGTGGCATCGATGTGGGGGCCAAGGCAGAAATCTATCGCCTGATTTCCTTGCTGGCCGGTGAGGGTATGGCCGTGATCATGATTTCCTCCGAGTTGCCCGAAGTGCTGGGCATGAGTGATCGGGTCATGGTCATGCACGAAGGCGAAATGATGGGCATCCTCGATCGCAGTGAGGCCACCCAGGAAAAGGTCATGCACCTGGCTTCCGGCCATTTGGTTCACTGAGTTGCCCGTCCGGACGGGCGGCAGAAGAACAAGAGGGAAATGGAAATGAGCAACGCAATTTTGCAGAACAAACCGGCCCTGGCGCCGAACAAGAGCAAACGGCGGCTGCCTACCGAACTGAGTATTTTTCTGGTGCTGATCGGTATCGGACTGGTCTTTGAACTGTTGGGCTGGATCGTGCGCGACCAGAGCTTCCTGCTCAACTCCCAGCGACTGGTGTTGATGATCCTGCAAGTCTCGATCATCGGCCTGCTGGCTATCGGTGTCACTCAGGTCATCATTACCACCGGTATCGATCTGTCGTCGGGCTCGGTGCTGGCCCTGTCGGCGATGATTGCCGCCAGTCTGGCGCAGACGTCGGATTTTTCCCGGGCGGTCTTTCCGTCGCTCACCGACTTGCCGGTCTGGATACCGGTGGTCGTGGGGCTTGGAGTCGGGCTGCTGGCCGGGGCAATCAACGGCAGTATCATCGCAATCACCGGGATTCCACCTTTCATTGCAACGCTGGGCATGATGGTGTCGGCTCGCGGACTGGCGCGTTTCTATACCGAAGGCCAGCCGGTGAGCATGCTTTCCGATTCCTACACGGCGATTGGTCAGGGGGCGATGCCGGTCATCATCTTTCTGGTTGTCGCGGTGATCTTTCACATAGCCTTGCGCTACACCAAGTACGGCAAGTACACCTACGCCATTGGCGGCAACATGCAGGCTGCCCGTACTTCGGGTATCAACGTCAAACGTCACCTGGTCATTGTCTACAGCATTGCGGGTCTGCTGGCGGGGCTGGCCGGGGTCGTGGCTTCGGCGCGTGCGGCGACAGGGCAGGCGGGCATGGGCATGTCCTATGAGCTGGATGCCATTGCCGCCGCCGTGATCGGCGGCACCAGCTTGGCCGGTGGCGTCGGGCGCATTACCGGCACCGTGATCGGCGCGCTGATCCTGGGCGTCATGGCCAGCGGCTTCACCTTTGTTGGTGTGGATGCTTATGTTCAGGACATCATCAAGGGGCTGATCATTGTGGTTGCGGTGGTAATCGATCAGTATCGCAACAAGCGCAAAGCCAAGCGTTGATAGCGGATGGAGCACAAAAGGGCCTTCAACAGGCCCTTTTGTGCTTTTTCCTTTACCGGAACTGATCTCTCTAAGCAGAGTCAGAGGCTCTTCACACAGGTATCAAGGCCTGATTTTCAGGGGCGTCGATGCAGTCGGGGTACAAAATCCCTTCAATTGTATTGCCGACGGGCCAAGCCGGCCTTAGACTGCCGCCCCTCGTAAATTGAGTGCCTGGTGGCGCTTGGAGATCATGGCGCTTTTACGGCAACGTTGAGCCGCTCCTCAATGCACGTTTTTTTATAGAGAAATCAATGACAAAGGAAAAGTTGCTGGCCATGCCGGCCGATGACTACATGAATGCTGAACAGCATGCTTTCTTCGTCGAGCTGTTGCAGGCCATGAAGGTTGAAATCCACGAGCGTATCGAGCAAAGCCGCATTGCTATCGAGAGCCTGGACACCCCGGCCGACCCTGCCGATGCTGCTTCGGTAGAAGAAGAGCGTCATTGGCTGGTCAATGTCATCGACCGTGATCAGCGTATGCTGCCCCAGCTGGAAATGGCCTTGTCGCGCATTGCCGATGACACCTTTGGCTGGTGCGACGACAGCGGCGAGCCTATTGGCCTCAAGCGCCTGCTGATCAGCCCGACGACCAAATATTGCATCGAGGCGCAAGAGCGCCACGAGCAGATCGACAAGCACCAGCGCCAGGCCTGATCCACAGGCTGGAGTGAGGTGTCACCTGACCGGGAGGCTATTTTAGCCTCCCGGTTTTCTTGCGCCTGTCATTTATGGAGGTCACGCAAGAGCGTTGATCAGTGGATTAAAACTTTTGTGTTTATTTTGTGGGTTTTGTTTTTCTGGTTGGTTGTAGTATTTATTTATTGTTTATTTAGAGTGGTGTTGATCCAGTTTGTAGGAGTGCTCTGTAAATCTATCCGTTGCTTGACTGTTTTGTGTTGCTGAGCAAGCTATTTAATCAAGTGTATTTAAATTTGTTAAATAGCGGTCATGCGAAATGGCTGTTTTCTACGGATGGATAGAAGATGAAAAATACAGGGACGGTTAATAAGGGGGGCGCAGTTTCTGACACGGCAGTACTCCGTGTTACGGTGCGTGCAGGCCTTTTCTTCGATGGTACAGGCAATAATCGCGTCAATAGCCAGATAGGGGCTGACTGTCGGGCCATGATGGAGGTCAATGCCCATAAACACATTGTCGAATGTTCGGGCAGGCACACCGACCCCAATAGCAGTTATAGCAACGACCTGAGTAATATTGCCCGCCTGGTTGCACTTTATCGTCATCAATATGTGGCCAGGAACGATGGGCAGGGATTGAAAGCTTATTGGCCCGTTTATATCAGTGGCACGGGAACAACTTCCGGAGCCGGTGATTCTCTTTGGCCGGGGCAAAGTTTTGGCCGTGGTACGACAGGCGTTACCGCCAAGGCCGAGCATGCAATCAAAAAGCTTGGTTCCCGTCTCAAGGCGTTTACGCTCGATAATCCCGGTTGTGTCATTGAAGCCCTTGAGCTGGATATCTTCGGTTTCAGTCGCGGCGCGGCCTCTGCCCGGCATTTCATCAACGAGGTCCTGAAGCAGGCTCAGGGTGCGCTTGAGCCGGTATTGGCAAGTCGCAAGGTCCCCTTGAGTGCGGATTTCGGCTGGGAGAGTGGCAGCGTGAGGCTCAAGGTTATCGGCCTGTTCGATACAGTGGCCGCGATTGGCAGCTTCCGGGATTTCTACACTGTCCGCGACTCTGCCAGCAACCGGGTCAATCTGTATTTGCCACCGGGCTGTGCCCAGCAGGTACTGCATCTGGTGGCGCGTGATGAGTCACGACGCAACTTTGCGCTCAACAGCATCGCCCCTGACTGGAGCCGGGAGATCGTACTGCCGGGAGCCCATGCCGATATTGGCGGTGGTTATCATCCACAGATGGAAGAAAAACTGCTGTTGACCCGGCCCCGCATGAGCGTGCTCTGCCAGTACACCTCCTGTGAGTCGAGCGCGGCCTGGTTGCAGGCGCAGCAAGACTTGCAGGCGCTGGATGCCGGACAGTGGATCGACCCTCTGGACCGCCAGGCCTCGTTGCAGGTGGAATGTTGCGAAACCTATGGTCGTGCGCATACTGCCGCTTTCGGGCTCAAGACCGTGGTGGCTGCTGCCTGTTTACGTCGTCAGGTGTTCGGGCATCTGTCGCGGGTCTATCTGCGGGTCATGCATGCACTGGCTTGTGATGAAGGCGTGCCGTTCGGGCCGGTTCCCGACACTGCTGAGCTGCGGCTCGTTCCAGAGCTGGAAAGCATCTGCCGCAAGTTGATCAGCTATGCCCGCGGCGGTGCCTATACCCTGGACGAGCAGGAAGAGCGCCTGCTGCGCTGGCGCTACATTCATCACTCGGCGCACTGGAATGCGATCATAGGCCGGGTCGGCAGCTTCAGTGATGCCGTATTCGTGCATGCGCCAGAGCCGGGAGGGCGTGTCCGGTATCCCAATACGAATCAGGCTGGATACCGGCATTGACGTGCAGGTGTCATGGGCTCTTGTGCAGCAACACATTGAGTTCGTCGACCACAGGAGCCCAGTCGGCATCTTCGCGAAGTTCTTCCTTCAGGAACCGGGCCTGTTGGGGTGTCCAGAACTCGGCGTCGATCAGTTTCACATCATCAGGCAGTGAATGGTTGGCAATGAAGTTCTGGATGCTATCCTCATCCGAGTCCAGGCCCAGTTGGGCGAACAGGTTGGGCAGAGAGTGGGTTGGCAGTTCCATGTCATCTCCTTGGCTACAGGGTTGGCCTTTGTCCTTTATAGGAGTGCCGACGACGGACAAGAGTTCGACGAACCTTTTATTGATCCGGCGACAGGTGCTAATGTCTGTCTCGCGTGTCGAACCTTGCCGCTTTCCCTGTCTCTGATATCTCTCTGTACAAAAGGTATATATGCCGCTGGCGTTGTCTGTCGGTAGAATCCGCCTCCAGCCTGCCCGGCAGGGTGGCGACCATGGAATCATCGCTCGCAGTTTCAGTGCGTGTCAGCAGGTATTTCAGCCGCTCCAGCGGCTTGTATGGATGCTTATTTTTTGACTGTCCTGGCTTTGTCAGGCAGCTTTATTTTCATGTTCGAGGATTTGTACATTGGCTGTAAGTAACCTGGATACCCATTCTCTGTTTGTGCTCGGTGATCTACGTGCGCAGTTGGTCAAGCAGTTCCAGTCACGTTTTGTCTATGTCACCGAGCAGTCGCCCGACGGCATCTACATGTCTGAAATCGATACCGAAACAGCACTGGTAGTCGATGACAAGCCGCGCCTTGAACTCAAGGTGGGGGATCATTTTCGCGCTTCGGTCCTGCCCAGCCGTGAAGGCGGAAAGTTTGAATTGAAGTTCCGCGATATCAAGTTCACCGTCTACGGGTTGGGCGATTACGCCTATGTCGATATTCCTGAAGGCCACGGCATCGTTTTCAGGGAAGGTCATGGCGTGTTCATGGTCTTTGCGGCCAATGAACAATTGCAGGGCGGTTTGAGCAAGCCTCTGAAAGCGGCCATCGGCAAGGCTGCCAAATGGCGCAAGGGTGAGCTGACCTTCAAGGCCAGCGAGTGATTCAAGCCTGACTGCAAGTCTTCGCGAGCAGGGCCGCCCGCGAAGTGATCAATGACGTTTCAGTTTTTCACTGAGTCTCGTGCGGGACGATCGCCACTGACTTCTGGCGGAACATCGTTATCTCCGGCCATGCGCTTGCGGAACAGTCCGGTACGGGCCAGCAGCAGCGTGGTGACCGGCACGGTGATCGACAGCAGGACTGGAATCAGCCAGGCGTGAATCACCGGTCCTGATTTCAGTGCCGAGAAATAAATGATCGAAGCCAGTGCAACGAGCCAGGCTCCCAACGTGGAGGCAAGGGCCGGTGGGTGCATACGCTGAAAAAAGGTCTTCAGGCGCAACAGGCCCAAGGCGCCGGTCAAGGCGAACACACTGCTGGTAACCAGCAGTAACGAGGTAATGACCTGCACCCAGAAGGGAAGGGTCTGTAGCGAATTCATTCGATCACCTCTCCGCGCAACAGGAATTTGGCCAGGGCAAAGGAGCCGACGAAACCGAACAGGGCGATCAGCAGGGCTGCCTCGAAATAGGTGTCGCTGGCATAGCGTATGCCCAGCACCAGCATCATCAGCATGGCAATGACGTACAGGTAATCCAGAGCCAGTACGCGATCCTGTGCCGACGGCCCCCTGAACAGGCGAATCAGGGTAATCACCATCGCCAGGGCAAAGATGAGCAGGCTGAGCAGAATGGCATTGTCGAGCAGTGCAGTCATTCGAAAATCTCCATCAAGGGGCGCTCATAAGCTGTCTTGAAGTGCTCGATGAATTGCGCTTCATCTTCCAGATCGAACACATGCATCAACAGAATGCTGCGGTCCAGCGCCAGTTCCGACCAGACGGTGCCGGGCACCACAGTCGTGACCATCGCCAGTGCGGCAAGGCCGCTGGGGTCGCGCAGGTCCAATGGCACCTTGACGAACGCCGAGCGTGGCGGGCGACGTTTCAGGTTCCAGACCGACATGAATATCTGCAGGTTCGAGATTACTGTGTCGTAGCCCACCCGCAGGAAAAACTTCAGGATCGTGCCGGGTTTGCGAATGCGTACCGGAGTCGGTCGCAGAGGTGCCATGAGCATCGGAGCCAGGAAGCCGAATATCGCACCCAGCAATATAGTGCCGGGGCTGATGGAAAGGTTCAGCACCAGCCACAACACCCAGAGCGCCAGGGAAAACCATGGGGCGGGGAAGAAGAACTTCATCATGGCTGCACCTGTGAGACGTCTTTGGGGCTGGTCGGCCCTGGCACGGGGCGTGTGGCCATGACCGATTGCACGTACTGCGTGGGCGTATGCAAGGCGGCAGCGGTATCCTGTGTGTAGCGCAACAGCGGTTCTGCCTTGATCGTCAGGGCAATGCACAGACCCAACAGAATAATGATGGGCAGGCACTCATTGCGGCGCAACAGAGGTGAGGGGCTTTCCAGCGGAGTCCAGAAACGCTGGATGCCGAGGCGGGAAAAGGCAATCAGCGAAGCCAGGCCCGAGAAGATCAGCAGGCCGATCAATATCCAGCCTTGAGTGGAAATGGCCTCGTCCTTTGCCACGTCCAGCCCCAACGGGTTGAGCAGGGCGCTGAGCAGGGTCAACTTGCCGATGAAGCCCGAGAGCGGCGGCATGCCGATGATCAGCAGGGCGCAGGCCACGAAGCTCAAACCCAGAAAGGCCATGGTCATGGGAATGACCTGACCGACCACGGCTTTCTGCTCGTCATCCAGGTTGGTGCCCGGTGGCGGGTGCAGGGACTCCATATTGCGTGGCAACTGGTCTGCATCATCTTCGAGATGAATCTCGTTGGAGGAGCGTGAGCGCTCGATCAGTTCACCCAGCAGGAACATCGCGCTCAGCGCCAGGGTCGAGCTGACCAGATAGAACAGCGCACCCGAGGTCAGGCTCGGCTGAGCGAAACCGATGGCCGCCAGCAGGATGCCTGCCGATACCAGAATGCTCAGGCTGGCCAGACGCTCCAGGCGCTGGGCGGCGATGATCGCGACGGCTGCGGTGACGATGGTTGCCATGCCGCCATAGATCAGCCAGTCCCCGCCGAAGAAGGCAGAAGGCCCGGCCTGTTCGGAGAACAGCAGCGTCCACAGGCGCAGCAGGGTGTAGATGCCGACCTTGGTCATGATGGCGAACATGGCCGCAACCGGGGCACTGGCTGCTGAGTAAGCCGGCACCAGCCAGAAGTTCAGCGGCCACATGCCGGCCTTGGCCAGAAATGCGGTGGCCAGAATCGCTGCGCCCGCATGCAGCAGGCCGAGGTCGGATTCCGGCACCTGAGGGATCTTGATCGCCAGATCTGCCAGGTTGAGAGTGCCTGTTACGCCGTAGATCAATGCGGCGCCAATCAGGAACAGCGATGAAGCCAGCAGGTTGATCGAGATGTAATGCAGGCCCGCCGACACCCGGGCACGACCCGAACCGTGCAGCATCAGGCCATAGGAAGCCGCCAGCAAGACCTCGAAGAACACGAACAGGTTGAACAGGTCTGCGGTCAGGAAGGCGCCATACAGGCCCATCAACTGAATCTGGAACAAGGCATGGAAGCTGGCGCCTGCCCGGTCCCAGCGGGCCAGTGCGAACAGCAGCGCACACACGGCGATGATGCCGGTCAGCACCAGCATCAGGGCAGACAGGTGATCCACCACCAGCACGATACCGAACGGCACTTCCCAGTTACCCGGCAGATACACGCCGATGGTGCCCGTGGTGCCGCTCTTCTGGACCCACAACAGCAATGTGATGGAAATCGCCAGCCCGAGCATGCTCGACAGCAGGTTGATGCGACCCTTGAGCGGCCTGTGTTTTTCACCCAGCCAGAGCATCAGCCCGGCGGTCACCAGTGGCAACAGGATGGGAGCAACAATCAGTTGGTTCATCCAGCTCATGCCTTGGGCTCCCTGCCATCAACATGGTCAGTGCCGGTCAGGCCGCGGGACGCCAGCAGCACGACCAGGAACAGCGCGGTCATGGCGAAGCTGATGACGATTGCGGTCAGTACCAGCGCCTGTGGCAGGGGGTCGGTGTAATTGAGCAGATCCTGAGGAATGCCGTCCTTGATGATGGGCTCCTTGCCGATGAACAGGCTGCCCATGCTGAAAATGAACAGGTTCACGCCATAGGACAGCAGACACAGCCCCATCACCACCTGAAAGGTACGCGGGCGCAGTATCAGCCAGACACCGGATGCAGCGAGAACGCCAATGGCGACTGCGATGACTTCTTCCATCAGACGGCTCCTTGTGTAGTCGCGGATTCGGCCGCAGGGCGGACAATCGGTTTCGGCAACTGGGTCGGTCGATGGCTGCGAACCGACTGGTGGGCCAGCGCGGTAAGGATCAACAGGGTCGAGCCGACGACCACGGCATACACGCCCACATCGAAGAACAGAGCGCTGGCGAAATGGACCTCACCGAGTATCGGCAGGTCCAGATGCGCGGTATGGGTGGTCATGAACGGATACCCCAGAGCCATGGAAACCAGTCCGGTGGTGACAGCGCACAGCAGACCGGTGCCCATCCAGCGCAGAGGCCGCAGGCTCATCTGCGCCTCGACCCACTGGGTTCCGGCCACCATGTATTGCAGGATGAACGCCACGGACATCACCAGACCGGCGACAAACCCGCCGCCTGGCTGGTTATGGCCGCGCATGAACAGGTACATCGAAATCATGAACGCGATGGGCAGCAGCAGACGCACCAGCGCAGCCGGCACCATCATGAAACCCAGTGCCGTATCGCTTGCGCTGCGCGGGTTGATCAGATCAGTGACCACGTCACGGGCCAGCAAGCGTTGCTGGGTAGGCAGGGCGATGCTTTCTTTGGGTGGACGGAAACGGCGCAACAAGGCGAATACTGTCAGGGCCACGGCGGCAAGTACCGTGATTTCACCGAAAGTATCGAAGCCCCGGAAGTCCACCAGCATCACGTTGACCACGTTGGTGCCGCCACCTTCGGGCAATGCCCGGCTCAGGTAGAACGAAGAAATGGCGTTGGGGGTCTGGCGGGTCAGCATGGCATAGGACAGCAAGGCCATGCCGACACCGACCAGTGCGGACAGTGTCAGGTCGCGTATACGTCGGGTGCGGGCATTGAGGCGAGTACTGACCGATGGCGCAACATCTTCGTTACGTCGCGGCATCCAGCGCAGGCCCAGCAGAATCAGCACCGTGGTCACCACTTCGACCACCAGTTGGGTCAGTGCCAGATCCGGTGCCGAGAACCAGACAAAGGTGATGCAGGTCATCAGGCCACAGACGCTGACCATGATCAGTGCAGCCAGACGGTGATACTTGCCTTGCCATGCGGCCCCGAGGGCGCAGGCAATCGCGATCAGCCACAGGGTTACAAATACCCCGGAGCCCGGAATCTTCGGTCGGTCACCCCAGGTCAGGCCGCTGAAGTACATCGGGATAAAGCCCAGCAGTGTCGCGGTCAGGACCAGCATGAACAATTGCGGCTGCAGGCGACGGGTGCTGACCTGACGTTCAAAGCGTCGGGCCCAGTGCATCATGATCACCTGGCAACGCTCGAAAAACAGCTTGCCGTTGAGTCGCGATACCAGTGGCGGGCCGACAAAGCGTTCCTGACGGAACGACTTGCGCAGCAGCAGGTACAGTACGATGCCGCCGGCCATGGCGATCAGGCTCATGATCATCGGCGCGTTCCAGCCATGCCAGATTGCCAGGCTGTACTCGGGCAGCGTGTCGCCCACCACCGGTTGTGCAGCAGCGGCCAGCAGTGGCGCGACCGATTGAGCCGGGAAAATACCGACCACCAGACAGGCCATCACCAGCAACTCCACCGGCGCACGCATCCAGCGTGGCGGCTCGTGTGGCAGCAGGGGAAGGTCCTTGGCTGCCGGGCCGAAAAACACATCCACGGTAAAGCGCAGGGAGTAGGCGACGCTGAAGGCCCCTGCAATGGTTGCGATGATGGGCAACGCCATTTCCACCCAGGTCGTGGCGGAAATGAACACGGTTTCGGCGAAGAACATCTCTTTGGACAGGAAGCCGTTGAGCAGCGGCACCCCAGCCATCGAAGCGCTTGCAACCATGGCCAGTGTCGCGGTGTAGGGGATCAGCTTTATCAGGCCGCTGAGACGCCGGATATCCCGGGTCCCGCTTTCGTGGTCGATGATCCCCGCCGCCATGAACAGTGAGGCTTTGAAGGTGGCGTGGTTGAGAATGTGGAACACAGCCGCAACGGCTGCCAGCGGGCTGTTGAGGCCCAGCAGCAAGGTGATCAGGCCCAGATGGCTAATGGTCGAGTAAGCCAGCAGGCCTTTCAGGTCATTCTGGAAAATGGCTGAGTAGGCACCCAGCACCAGCGTGCAGGCCCCGGCCCCGCTGACGATCCAGAACCACTGTTCGGTGCCGGACAGAGAAGGCCACAGGCGCGCAAGCAGAAACACCCCGGCCTTGACCATGGTAGCCGAGTGCAGATAAGCCGAGACCGGCGTCGGCGCGGCCATGGCATGAGGCAGCCAGAAGTGGAACGGAAACTGTGCGCTCTTGCTCAAGGCGCCGATCAGGATCAGGGTCAATAACACCGGGTACAGCGCATGGGCGCGGATCGCGTCGCCTGAGGCCAGCACGCGGTCCAGGTCATAACTGCCCACCACATGGCCCAGCATCAGCGCGCCCACCAGCAACGCCAGCCCACCGGCACCTGTGACCATCAACGCCATGTAGGCACCGCGTCGGGCGTCATTGCGGTGGTGCCAGTAGCCGATCAGCAGGAAGGAAAAGACGCTGGTCAGTTCCCAGAAAAACACGATCTGGATCAGGTTGCCGGAGATCACCAGCCCCAGCATTGCGCCCATGAACGCCAGAAAGAAGGCAAAGAAGCGCGGAACAGGATCGTCCGGTGACATGTAATAGCGGGCATACAAGGACACCAGCGTGCCGATGCCCAGCACCATCATCGAAAACATCCAGGCAAACCCGTCCATGCGCAGGACGAAATTCAGTCCCAGGCTGGGCAGCCAGAAATATTCTTCACGAATCACACCGCCGTCGGCGATCTGAGGGAACCACAACGCCACCTGCACGGCACCGATCAGAGCGATCATGCCCGCGAGCAGGGATTCAGCGTTACGCGCGTTGTGCGGCAAAAGTGCCGCCAGACAGCTGCCGATGAAAGGCAGAAGCAGTAGAACTATCAGAGACATAGGCTTCTAATCTGCAGGGAAATGTCAAGCATCATACGTGCCAGACGTCGCATCTCCAAACCCATGGTTACGGGAATTTCCTACAAGAAGTGTCTGTTTTGAACATTGAGGCGTGTTTAGAGGGACGATATGCGCAGTTCAAGGGGCGTTAATCGCCTGTTGTTGCTGCAAGACACTGATCATTCGTGCGCCAGGTTGGGAGGTGATAGCTCTTTGCTTCGACTTCATCGAATTCAGTGTCGTCTTTACGATCATGGGCCTTGCGTGGCATGACGCCAGAAACATCAACCAGATATTTCAAAACTTCGCCGAGAGTGGGCGAGGTGTATCGTCTTTCCATCATGACTTCCTTGTGTGGGCATCCCTGCCCGTTGGATGTTACTTCTGATTGGGGTTGAGTTGCTTGCCGCGGTTGCCATGCACTTGGGAGTTTGTTTTGTTTGAGCCGCTTGTACCTCGGTTGGAGTTCAGGGCATCAGATCGCTGGTTATCCTGTTGACGCTTCTGAGAGGGTTGTTTCGCTGGCATGAGAATGACTCCTGGGTTGGAGTTCTCAGATTAGTCGAGTACTTGATGCCTGGGCGACGTCGAAAATGGCGACGTGTTTTTGCAAGATATTCAGGGCTCAGTCAAAATCCGGCAAGAGACGCCTGACTGATTTCTAGGAAGCGATATGGAATTAAGGGATATCACCACCTGGCTCAACGATATTCACTATGCGGCCGCCAGTGATATAGCCTAAGAGAGACTTTTCAGTGGCGACTCGTTGCACTTAGCAATTCAAGCCCGGCACTCAGTCTATTTTTCTCAGCGCGTCCACTTCCAGCTCCTGAGCCTTGCTCCGTGTCTTCATTTCACTGACGATCACACCCGCGACAATCAGCGCCGCGCCCAACAGTGCAATACCCGGCAAACGTTCACCAGCCAGCCGTCCGGCAATGCCCGCCCAGACCGGCTCGCCTGCGTAGATAACGGTGGCGCGGGTCGGGGAGACGCTTTTCTGGGCCCAGTTCATGGCGACCTGGATGACTGCGCTCATGGCGCCCAGGCCCACGGCGCTGATGACCAGAAGCCAGGAGAAACCCGGCAGGCTCTCTCCGGTGGGGACGATCATCAGGAACGCCAGTATCGAGGCGGTTGCCAGTTGCACGACGGTGACCCGTCGCACGTCGACCTTGCCCGCATAGGCGCCGATCATGATGATTTCGGCAGCGATCGCCACGGCGCTGATGATGGTGGCAACCTCTCCAGGGCTGAATTGCAGCGAGGCGCCTTCCGGTCCAGACAGCAGCATCAGGCCGCTGAAGGCCAGGGCAATGCCCAGGCTGGGCATCAGGCCGGGACGACGCCCCAGCACCAGCCATTGCAGCAATGGCACGCAAGGGACATACAATGCAGTGATGAACGCCGACTGGCTGCTGGGGATGGTTTGCAGGCCTATGGTCTGCAATCCGTAGCCGAGCATGATCGAAATGCCTATGAATAGGCCTGCCTTGAGTTCAAGCAAGGTGAGGTCACGCATTATTTTCATCGAGAACAGCGCTACGATGCAGGCCGCCGCTGCGAAACGCAGACCCACGAAAAACATCGGGCCGCTGACGGTGAGCGCGTGCTGGACCAGCAGGAATGTGCCGCCCCACAGGACAGTGATCAGGATCAATACCGCTTCAGCCTTGCTGACGCGCGGTACCCGGCGAATGGAGGTCATGACGATTTTCCAGGCTTTTAAAGCCTTGCATGCAATGGGACACGCAACACACAATGCGTCGCAAAATGTGTGCAGTATAATGCGCAAAGGGTCCAGATGAGCAATATCATGCACAAAGAAAACTCCCAGCGTGCCCCTGTGCTGCAGCATGTCAGCCACAACGTTCGCCGCCTGCGCAATGGCGCGGGGCTGAGTCAGAGCGCTCTGGCGGAAAAGTCCGGCGTCAGCCGCCGCATGCTGGTGGCTATCGAAGCGGGGGAGAAGAATGTCAGCCTCGCGACCCTGGACCGGGTGGCCGAGGCGCTGGAAGTGGCTTTCAGTGACTTGATCCAGGCCCCCGAGCTGGCGGATCACAGCCGTATCAATGAACTGGCCTGGGAAGGCACCCGGCCGGGCAGCAAGGCCGTGCTGCTGGCCAAGGCCCTCGCCCGGCGCGAGGTCGAGTTGTGGGAGTTCACTCTCGAGCCCGGGGATGTCTATGCATCCGAGGCAGATCCCGAAGGCTGGAGCGAACAGGTCTATGTCGTCGAAGGGCATCTGACCATTGGCTTTGCCGAGCCGGACAGGCAGCATCGGGTCGGTCCCGGCGAATTCTTCATGTTCCCCAGCAACCAGCCACATATGTATCGCAATGAAGGTGAGATTACCCTGCGTTTTGTACGCAATGTGGTGCTGTAAATACAGACTTCCCTGCAACCAGCCCGAGGCGATGTTCGATGCGAGATGACAAGACCCTGCCTGCCGTAGCCGATGTCCTGATCATTGGCGGGGGCCTGAGTGGCACCATGCTCGCAGTCCAGTTGCTGCGCCAGCCCGGCATGCGACGAATCCTGATCGTCGAGCCCCGTGCCGAGCTGGGCAGAGGAGAGGCCTACAGCGCTACTGAGCCGGGACATACCCTCAATGGCAATGCTGCCCGGATGAGTGCCGACCCCGACAACCCTGACGACCTGACCCACTGGCTGACCCAGTACCTGGCCGATGGCGGCTGGCCTGAGTCAAAGGAGCAATCGGTGCCGGTGTCGGTGCTGTTTCCGCCACGGGGCGTCTTTGGACTGTATGTGCAGCAACGTCTGCGGGAGGCTCAGGCGGTCGGGCAGGTTCACGGCTCCAGTGTCGAGCATGTTCACGGGGAAGCGGTAGATCTGCTGACGAACGAGTCGGGTGTCACAGTCACCCTGGCCGACGGGGCCGAGTTGCAGGCCCGTTTCGCGGTGCTGGCCACGGGAATGTACGCGGCTTCACGTACGCCGCAGCATCATTCCAATGGCCTCAATGCAGCAGCGCTCGATCCTTGGAACGTCGAGGTCATGCGTCGGCTGGATCCGCAGTCCACGGTGCTGATCATCGGTTCCGGGCTGACAATGGTCGATGCCGTGGTGTCCTTGCAGCAGTCCGGGCACCGTGGCCCCATCCGGGTGTTTTCCCGTCATGGCCTGCTGCCTCATGTCCGCCGTCAGCCGCCGGAGTGGGCCGACTTCCTGGACCAGGATCACAGTATTCGCAGTACCCGGCAATTGGTGCGCAAGGTGCGTGAACAGTGTGAGCTGGCCATCGAAAGCGGTATCGACTGGCAAGCCCCTCTGGATACGGTACGGGCCAATATCGGTCGTTTGTGGAACCAGGCTTCCGATCGCCAGCGCCGTCAGTTCGTCAGGCATGTGCGGCCCTGGTGGGAAAGCCATCACCATCGTTCGCCTCCGCCCAGTGCTGCGCTGCTCGCGGACCTGGTGCAACAGGGGCGCCTGACCATTCAGGCGGCCTCTTTGCAAGGGGTGAAGTCCGAGCTTCAGGGGCGGGTACACATTCAGATCCGGCATCGTGGCCAGAGCCAGTCGTCACTGGTTCCCGGAGATGCCCTGATCAACTCCACGGGGATCGAATACGACTGGCGCCGTGTAGACCGTCCCTTGCCACGCCAACTGCTGGCACGCGGCCTGATTCAGCCAGGCCCTCTGGCGTTGGGAATTGCCGCCGATCTCGATGGAGCAGTTCTCGATGCCAAGGGGCGCCGTTTATCGCGTCTGTTTGCCATGGGCCCGCCGCTGCGGGGCATGTGGTGGGAAAGTACCGCGGTGACCGATGTGGCGATCCAGGCCAAGGCATTGGCCTTGCGCCTGACTGATTTGCTCTCAGATCGATAGGTGCAGCATCTGCTCGCCTTGCAGGTTTTCACCGGGGCGACGTTTGTTGACGGCCAGCTCGCCGATGCGAATCAGGTGCGCCCGTGTGACATTGCGGGTCAGCCCCAGCAGGTTGGCGGTGTGTACCTGATTGTGATGGCAGAAGCGATAAGCCGCTCTTAGCAGGGCATCTTCGACTTTCTCATGCAGCGCCCCGGCCTGTTCTTCAAACAGCTTTTGGAAGGCGCGCTTGAGCAGTTCTTCCGCCGACTCATCGGCCCTTGGCGATTCTTCCTGGCGCTCGATCCTAAGGTTCGAGAGACGCAGGTCTTCATGCTGGATGATTCCGTTACGGCAGACCAGCAAGGTGTGGTGGATAACGTTTTCCAGTTCGCGAATATTGCCCGGCCAGCTGTAGCCCTTGAGCTTCAGTTCGGCTTCGGCACTGATGCGTATCGGGCCGTAGTTCAGGCGCTGGCTGTAGATGTCGATGAAGTGTCGGGCCAGCGGCAGAATATCTCCCGGCCGCTCGCGCAGCGGGCTCAACTCCAGATTGACCACGTCCAGCCGGTAATACAGATCCTCGCGGAAATGTCCGGCATTGATGGCTTTTTCCAGTTGCACGTTGGTCGCGGCCAGCACCCGTACATTGATGGGAATGCTCTTGCGCGAGCCCAGGCGTACGACCTCGCGCTCCTGCAAGACACGCAGCAGCTTGACCTGCAGAGGCATGGACAGATCGCCGATTTCATCCAGAAACAGCGTGCCGCCATCGGCCTCTTCAAACCAGCCGGATTTGGCGCTCAGGGCACCGGTGAAGGCGCCTTTCTCGTGACCGAACAGTTCGGCCTCGATCAGGGATTCGGAGAATGCGCCGCAGTTGACCGCCACGAAAGGTTTGTCGCGGCGATGACTGAGTTCATGGATATGCCGTGCAACCAGCTCCTTGCCGGTGCCGGTCTCCCCGATGATCAGCACACTGGCATCGCTGGGCGCCACTTGCTGCACGTGGGCCAGCAAGTCTCGGGATTTCGGGTCCTCGAAAACCTGGGCCGTAGCCCGGATCGAAGTCGCCAGGGCTGGCGAGGGCGGCAAGGTCAGCAGTTGCACAGACATCACTTGGCCTGCGGTGGCAGATCATTGGCGATCATTTCGCCAAAGGGGCCGGTTAGGTTGGTAATGCCGCGTCCTGCCAGGCTGGCGTAAGGCTCGGGCAGCAGCGGGAACACCAGCTCGGCAAAACGATAGGCTTCCTCCAGGTGCGGGTAGCCGGAGAAGATAAAGCTCTCGATGCCCAGATCCGCATATTCCTTGATGCGTGCCGCCACTTCCTGCGGGTTGCCCACCAATGCCGTGCCGGCACCACCGCGCACCAGACCGACGCCGGCCCACAGGTTGGGGGCGATTTCCAGGTTGTCGCGACGACCATCATGCAATGCAGCCATGCGGCGCTGACCTTCGGAGTCGAAACGGGAGAAGGATTTCTGTGCGGCGGCGATGGTTTCGTCGCTGATGTGTTCGATCAGGGTGCTGGCCGCTTTCCAGGCTTCTTCGCTGGTTTCGCGCACGATCACATGCAGACGGATACCGAATTTGACGGTGCGGCCCTTGCGTGCAGCACGCTCGCGGACATCGGCCAGTTTCTCGGCCACGGCGGCAGGTGGCTCACCCCAGGTCAGGTAGACATCCACCTGATCGGCGGCCAGGTCATGGGCAGCGTCGGAAGAACCACCAAAGTACAGGGGCGGATACGGTTTCTGGATCGGTGGATACAGCGCCTTGGCGTTCTGCACGCGCAGATGCTTGCCCTCGAAATCCACGGATTCGCCTTGCAACACGCGACGCCAGATTTTCAGGAACTCGTCGCTGACTTCGTAGCGTTCGCTGTGATCGAGGAAACTGCCATCGCCACGGTTTTCATCCGGGTCGCCACCGGTGACCACGTTGATCAGCAAGCGGCCACCTGAGAGGCGGTCCAGAGTCGCGGCCATGCGCGCCGAGACCGTCGGAGAAATGATCCCCGGACGAATCGCCACCAGAAACTTCAGGCGTTCGGTCAGCGGCACCAGCGCCGAAGCGATGACCCAGGAGTCTTCGCAGGAACGGCCGGTAGGAATCAACACACCGTGATAGCCCAGGTCATCGGCAGCCTGCGCCACCTGCTTCAGGTAATTGAGCGTGACCGGGCGTGCGCCTTTGGTCGTACCCAGAAAATGACCATCGCCGTGGGTGGGAAGAAACCAGAAAACGTTCATGACAATTCCTTGGGAAGATCAGGCAGTGTTGATAGCTGAACAGCACCTACTGTTGCCTCGCAGACAGTTGGCTCACAGCATGGGAGTGGTGCCAGTTATAAAGGCTGCGATTTATTCCGTAAAAGAACGAAAAACAATATTTTTATAATTGGATTGAATATAGGTGTTGATTTTCTGCATTTGCAGCTGCATAGGCGTGCGTTTTCCAGGATATTTCAACGCTTGTCACTGCTCTGCAACTTTGCCTGGGCGGTCCTGTCATTTTTAACGATGAATAAAGAGAGACACGTAACGGGAAGGGCAGGTCCGACCCTTGGCAAGGTATCGAAACAGGCAACGCATCACGCTAAAGAGGTTGAGGCAGCTGGCTGCCGAACCCATCAGGAGAACGCCATGATCCCATCGACCGGATTCACTCGCAGGCGGCTGCTCACTCTTGCTGCCGGTACCGCAGCAGCGATGGCATTCGATACCGCCGCTGCGAACGACAAGCCGCCGACCATTCCCTCTCCGTCTTCACCCTCGAAGCTGACCCAGGAAGGCAAGACTATGCTGACCCGAGCGATCCCCTCCAGTGACGAGCCCATTCCCGTGGTCGGGTTGGGCACTTATCGCGGTTTTGATGTGGCGACTTCAAGCCCGGCCTACAAGCAATTGCGTGCCGTACTCGATGCGCTGTTTGCGGCGGGCGGCAGCGTCATCGACAGCTCGCCCATGTATGGCCGTGCCGAGCAGTCGACGGGCGAATTACTGTCCATCCACGAACCCCGTTCGCCTGCCTTTCTGGCGACCAAGGTCTGGACCCGTGGGCGCAAGGAAGGCATTGCGCAGATGGAGGACTCCTTCCGGTTATTGCAGACCGAGCGTATCGACCTGATGCAGATTCACAACCTGCTGGACTGGAAAACACACCTGCCGACCCTGCGTGAATGGAAGGAGCAAGGGCGCATTCGCTACATCGGCATCAGCCATTACACCTCGTCGGCCTATGACGAAGTGGAAGCTGTTCTCAAGGCCGAGCCGCTGGATTTTCTGCAGATCAACTATGCGCTGGATGATCGGGTCGCCGAGAAGCGCTTGCTGCCGCTATGCCGCGAGCGCGGCGTGGCAGTGATCTGCAACCGGCCGTTTGGCGGCGGAGGCTTGCTTTCGCGACTCAAGGATAAACCTTTGCCTGGCTGGGCCGGGCAGGTGGAAGTGAACAGCTGGCCGCAACTTGCGCTCAAGTTCCTGCTGGCCAATCCGGCGGTGACCTGCGTGATCCCCGGCACCGGCAACCCGCGCTATATGGCCGAGAATGCTGGTGCAGGATTCGGCCCGATGCTGACCGATGCTCAGAGGCAGCAGTTGATTGCGTTGGTGGGTTGACGATTCGCGAATGAATTCGCTCCTGCACACTCTTTAGGAGCGAATTAATTCGCAAAATCAGCCACTTACAGAATCCTGTACAGCAACCGCTCGATTCTGACCCGGCTGACCCGGCGCAGAAACTTGCTCACGCCTTCGGGGTAATTGGCCAGGGTATCCAGCTCGTCGTACTGCCCAACCCGCTGGGTGTTCTGCATCAACTGTTGAATCTCTTCTTCCCGCGGCTTGAGCCACTGGCCCTTCGGGTCATCGATCAGCAGGCCGTTTTCCAGGTCCAGGTTGAAGGCGCGAGGGTTGAGGTTGTTGCCGGTCAGCAAGGTATAGCGATCGTCTACCCAGACGCCCTTGAGGTGGAACGTGTTGTCGCCGTGCTTCCAGAGATGCAGGTTCAGTCGGTGCTGGGCGATGGCCTTCTTGTGCTTCTGGGCGAAGCGACGCAGGCTGATTTCATACAGATAGGGCAGGGCAGAAATGACCTTGAACGGCTCCTCGGGAGGAATGAAGAAGTCGTTGGCGGTCTTGTCGCCGATGATGATGTCGACTTTCACACCGCGCTTGAGGGCGCGATTGATTTCCCGGGTCACCGCCACTGGCATATTGAAATAGGGGGTGCAGATGGTCAGTTGCGTCTTGCTGGCGGCGATCAGGTCGCAGATGGCCCGGTTGAGCGGGTTACGCGGGCCGACGCCTAGCAGCGGCATGATGCGCAGCTCACCGTTTTCCTTGTCGCCTGCGCTGGTTTCGTAGGCGGCGCGCTTCAGGTTGCTGCGAAAAGCCCTGATCTCGCCACGAAGGCTGCGGGAATCGGGGGGCGATTGAAGGTCCAGGCGGTGAACGGCAGGCGAAGGCAGGATTTCACGCTGCACCATGTCCACGAAGCTGTCGGCCAGTTGTGTGTTCTGGATCAGGTGATAACGATCCAGACGGTATTTGTCGAGCTTGTGCAGGTAAACGTTATTGATGCTGGCGCCGCTATAGATGACGCAGTCGTCGATGATGCTGCCCTTGAGATGCAGGACGCCGAACAGCTCGCGGGTCTGCACCGGCACGCCATGGATCGGGACTTCCTCGTCGTACTCCAGATTCTGCGCCTGATACCAGGCCGAGTTTCCTGCCTGACGTCCCGCTCCGATCAGGCCACGCTGGGCACGAAACCAGTCCACCAGCACCACGACATCCAGTTCGGGACGTGCAGCCTTGGCGGCATACAGTGCGTCGAGGATTTCCTGGCCGGCTTCATCCTGTTGCAGATACAGGGCGATGATGTAGATGCGCCGGGTGGCAGAAGCGATCTTCTCCAACAGGCAGCGTCGGTATTCAGCGGCAGAAGGAACAAGGGTGATGGCATCGTCGGACAAGGCAAAACCGCGAAGCGTGGCCAGGGTCGAGCGTCGGAAGTTGGACTGCATAAGCCTCTCGAAGGGATAACCAGCAGCGCACGAGCTTACACCAGACTCGACACAAGGTCGCCGATGAAGTCTGTCGCAATGATGTCTGTTTGTAATGCACAGACCGCGTCGAGTCGCGCGGTCTGTGCGTTCGATCAGTAACCGTTACGTTTCAGAATCGAATCGATGCTGTCTTTGGCCGGGCGGCCATAGAACTTGAGGAGTTCCGTGGTGCGGTTGGTGAAGAAACCGTCGACACCCGCGGCGCTGATCTGCTTGAAGTCAACGGCCTCATCCACGGTGTAGGTGTGGACCACCATGCCTTTGTCGTGGGTGACGTTGTTCATCCAGGGTTTGACCAGGTCCATGTAGCTCTGGTCGCCGCCATCGGCGAGCTGCGAGGATGGACCGGTGCCGATGGCGCCATGAGCCTTGGCCCAGTCGATCCAGGCCACGAATTCTTCCTGGGATTTGATTTCCTGAGCGGCGTAATAGCTGGCCTTGTCCTTGAATCCCGAGTCCTTGAAAGGAACAGTGGATTTGGGTTCTATTGAACCTTCACCGATCCACAGCAACAGCACTTTGGGAACCTTGGGCATTTCCTTCTGCAGTAGCACCAGGCTGGATTTGTCGAAGGTCTGTAGCACGACGCGCCCTGGCGACTGGGCGACGTTCACATGGCCAGCCGCTGCTGCCGGGCGCGGGCTGAGCCAGCCGCGCTTGGCCAGGGCCTTCTTCAGGTCAGCCTCGATGCCCGGAAACTGGGTCGGGACTTTGGTCTCGATATACAGCCCCGGCTTGTTTGCGCCACCTTCGGCGATATCGATCACTTCATCCAGGGTCAGAATCTGCAGGCCTGCATACGTGTCGCGAGCCCGAGACGGGTAGGCCTTGTTGAACCAGCTGCCGGCATCCAGCTCCTTGAGTTCAGCAAGCGTGAAGCTGCTGACCGGGTCCTTGCTGCGCTTTGGATAGACCTGGGCGATATTGGTGGTGCGGTCGAGCGTGTCGTCATGCAGGGCAATCAACACCCCGTCCTTGGTGCGTTGAATATCCATTTCCAGATAGTCCGCGCCCAGATCCCGTGCCAGGGTGTAGGCCGGAATGGTTTCTTCCGGCGCATCGTACGACGCCCCGCGGTGCGCAATGACCGCAGGCCATGGCAAACCGTTCTTCTCACTTATCACCTTGCCCGGAGCATCGGCTGCCGATGCCGTACCTGCCGACAGCATCACACCTGCCATAAGTGCGGTTGCCAACAAACGGTTCAAGGGTTTTTTGTGAGACGGGAATAGGGAAAATCCTTGCATGATCTGCTTGTTCCTTATTTGCATGAAGGGTCATGACGAAGCCACAGCGTGAAGCATTAACAGCATTTACAGGAAATGGGATGACGATTCAAATCGCGTATGAGCCAACGCTGGCAACCTCAGATTTTTTCCTGCATGCGAATTGAGATTTTCCTCCATGAATTGATTTTTAAGACTACACAGAGCATCGCCTCTGCCCAATCCTCCCAAGTCGCGTTACTGTCAGTCTTTTCATGACCCGTTAAGGAAAAGTGCATGACGACGGTACTGGTACTGGTCGAGAGCGTTAATGAATATTTGCCGATTCTGGAGAGCAGCGGTTTTCGCTTGATCCGTGCGCCCACGGCCGCTTTGCGTGCCGAAGCCATTGCTGAGCATGGCCATGAAATTTCCGCTGTAATGACCCGAGGTCCTCTGGGGCTGTTTGCCGAGGAAATGGACGCGCTGCCTCATTTACGGATCATCTGTGTATCGGGTGCCGGTTACGAGAAGGTCGACCTTGCGGCTGCCCAGGCTCGCGGAATCACCGTGACCAATGGCGCGGGGGTCAATGCGCCGACCGTGGCAGACCATACGATGGCGTTGTTGCTGGCGATCGTGCGCGATATCCCTCAGAACGATGCGTCTGTGCGGCGCAGTGAGTGGCGCAAGGTCACGTGCCCGTCATTTGCCGGCAAGCGCCTGGGGATTGTCGGTCTGGGGGCGGTCGGGCTGGCCATCGCCAAGCGGGCTCAGGCATTCGAT
This sequence comes from Pseudomonas sp. Irchel 3A18, assembly GCF_900187465.1. Taxonomy (NCBI): domain Bacteria; kingdom Pseudomonadati; phylum Pseudomonadota; class Gammaproteobacteria; order Pseudomonadales; family Pseudomonadaceae; genus Pseudomonas; species Pseudomonas sp. Irchel 3A18. The sequence goes on along the minus strand of NZ_FYDI01000019.1, from coordinate 31,362 downwards.
ATGTCGATCCAGTATCACAACCGCAAGGCCCGCAACGATGTGGATTACCTGTGGTACGCGACCGTGCTCGAACTGGCGGCGGCTTCGGATTTCCTGATCATTTCAACCCCCGGCGGCAATGGTACGCAGCATCTGATCGATGCCCGGGTGCTCGAAGCATTGGGGCCGCAGGGCTATATCGTGAATATCGCCCGGGCCAGCGTCGTCGATACCCAGGCCCTGGTCGAAGCCTTGCAACAGCGCCGGATCGCGGGTGCGGGCCTGGATGTCTTCGATGATGAGCCGCAAGTGCCGGATGTCTTCAAGAACCTCGATAACGTGGTGCTGACGCCCCATGTGGGTGGGCTTTCTCCCGAGGCATCGAAGGATATGGTCCTGATGGTCAACAAGAACCTGCTGGCGTTCTTCTCCGGGCAACCGGTTCTGACGCCGGTCCATGATTGAGGCGATCAGCTCCGTTCTCACCCATTAGCAAAACCTGAGTGTGCATTCAGGCATTGAATGCTTGCCACAACGCCAATTCTGATTGCACTCAGGCACGCTTATAGTCCCGACCACACACACACACACACACACACACACATGGGAGGGGCATGGACATGCAAGACGGGAAAGGCACGACGCTGCGAATCGGTCTGGTAGGGGATTTCGATCCAGAGGTGCCTGCGCATCAGGCGATTCCACTGGCGCTGGATATGGCGACCGTCATAGACAGCCCTCAGGTTCAGCATCAATGGCTGCCGACACCGGAGATCCGTGAGGGCGAAATCCTCGCCGGTTTTGACGGTATCTGGTGTGTGCCCGCCAGCCCTTATCGGGATATGCAGGGAGCGTTGACCGCCATTCGTTTTGCCCGTGAGCGGCAGATACCGTTTCTGGGCACTTGCGGTGGTTTTCAGCATGCCTTGATCGAATATGCCCGCAATTGCCTGGGCTGGCAGGACGCCGAGCATGCCGAAACTTCACCGGATTCGCCTCACACCATCATCACTCCCTTGAGCTGTTCGCTGGTGGAAACCACGGCGGCTATTCAACTGCAGCCTGATTCGTTGATTGCTCAAGCCTACGGCACCTCTGAAATTGCCGAGCGCTATCGATGCCGCTATGGCCTGCGGCCTGAGCTGGAAGCCTCGATGTTCGAAAATGGGCTGAAGGTCAGCGGTCGCGGGCCGGAAGGGGATGTCCGCAGTATCGAGCTGCAAGGCCATCCGTTTTTTGTCGCCACTCTGTTCCAGCCGGAGCGGGCGGCCTTGCAGGGCGTGGTCCCGGCGCTGGTGGCGGCTTTCGTTCGGGCCTGTGCCCGTCGTGCTGAAGGAGTTTGTTCATGATCGCTGCACGTTTTCCAGCGCCTTATTACGCGGTGATCTTCACGTCGTTGCGCACGGCTCAGGGTGCCCATGATTATGAAGTGGCCGCCCACAGGATGGTCGAGCTGGCCAGCGAGCAACCGGGCTTTCTGGGAGTGGAGTCGGCTCGCGGTGAGGACGGCTTGGGAATCACCGTTTCCTACTGGACGGACGAGCAGGCCATTCTGGGGTGGAAGCAGCACATTGAACATGCCAGTGTGCGAGAGCAGGGACGTGCGCACTGGTATCAGGCCTGTACCACCAGAGTCTGCAAGGTCGAGCGGGACTATGCCTTTGAGGCCCAGACATACTGAAACAATGATTCAGCCCTTTGGCCCTGTCTGAATCTGCGGGGATATGCCAGCATTACGCTCTTTCAGCCACAAAGCTGCTTTTGTGTGGAGCCCTCATGAACGAAAAAACGGCCCAGCCTGCCGTGCTGCGTATCCCCGAAGGCTTGCAGATCCCGGCCCAGGTGATCTGCCATGCCACCAGCCTGCGTCGGGCGAGTCGGCGTATCTGCCAGTTGTATGACGCGATCATGGCGCCCTGCGGATTGCGTTCGACCCAGCGTTCGATCCTGATGCAGATCGCTCGTAATCAGGCCCTGAGCATGACCGAACTGGCCACGTTACTGGTACTGGATCGCTCGGCCCTGGCCCAGAATCTCAAGCCACTTGAGCGTGAAGGGTTTGTCGTGGTCGAGGTGGACCCTGATGACCGGCGCAGTCGCCTGGTGCGTCTGACCCAGAGCGGCGTGGACAAACTGCTTGAGTCCCAGGCCCTGTGGGAACAGGCCCAGCGTTGTTATGAGACCGCTCTGGGCGCAGAGCGGGCTCATGAGTTGCGTCAGTTGCTGGGCATGGTCCCGGTGGCCGATTATGGCGATGGCATCATCGGCGGGATGTAGGTCAGCGTTGTGCCCAGTGCCCATAGCAATACCAGCACCAGCGGCGTATGCACCAGCAGTTGCACGAACGAGAAGCCGATCAGGTCCCGGGCCTTCAATCCCAGCACGCCCAGCAGCGGCAGCATGTAGAACGGGTTGATCAGGTTGGGCAATGCTTCGGCTGCGTTGTAGATCTGTACTGACCAGCCAAGGTGGTACTTCAGTTCATTGGCGACCTGCATCACATAGGGCGCTTCGATGATCCACTTGCCGCCACCCGACGGGATGAAGAACCCCAGTACCGCCGAATAGATACCCATCAGCACCGCATAGGTGTCGTGGGTGGCAATGCTGGTGAAAAAGGTCGAGATATAGTGCGCCAGGGTCTGGGCATCGCTGCCTTTGACTGTCGTCAGCAAGGCGGCGATGGAGCCATAGAGCGGGAACTGGATCAGCACGCCTGTGGTGGTCGGCACGGCACGGGTCACCGCATCCAGAAAGCTGCGTGGACGCCAGTGCAACAGTGCGCCGAGCATGATGAACAGGAAGTTATAGGTGTTCAGCCCCGAAATCGCAGTAATCGCAGGTTTGGTTGAAAACTCGTTGAAGAGCCAGCCGGCACCTAGCAACACCATCAGAATGATCAGCAGCGGGCTGTATTCCAGCCATTCGCCGGGCCGTGTGCGGGGCGGCAGCGGTGGCAGATTGAAAGCCGGGTCAACGCCGCAGTCCTCTGCAACTTTGGCGGCATTCGGGCCGGGAGCCGTGGCATAGGCGACGATCAGTGAAATGACCACCAGTGCTGCGAGCATGACGCCTGACTGCCAGAGGAAAATAGTCTCGGTGAAGGGGATCACGCCAGTGATCGCCAGAATCGACGGCGGCAGGCTGCCAGGGTTGGCCTGCAGTTGTGCTGCCGAAGACGAAAGCCCAAGCGCCCACACTGCGCCCAGCCCCAGATAGGCCGCAGCACCCGCAGCGCGATAGTCCATGCGCAGGTCGGTGCGACGGGCGAGGGCACGTACCAGCAGGCCGCCGAATACCAGGGAAAGTCCCCAGTTCAGCAACGAAGCCAGCATGGAAATCAGCGCCACCCAGGCCACGGCGGAGCGACCGTTTTTCGGGATGCAGGCCAGTCGATCGATCAGACGCACCGCAGGCGGTGAGCTGGCGACCACATAGCCACCAATGACCACGAAAGCCATTTGCATGGTGAAGGGAATCAGGCTCCAGAAACCATCACCGAAGGCCTTGGCTGCTTCGGTCGGTCTGGCACCGATGGCCAGTGTTGCCACGGTGACGATGGCTACCGCCAGTGCGGCAAAGACCCAGGAGTCGGGGAACCAGCGCTCGGCCCAGGCGGCACAGCGCAGGGCAAAGCGGGCGGAGCGGCTTTCTTCTATATGAGTGGTCACGTGAGGAGTACCTTTAATTATTGTTATAAGCGCGTAGGAGCGAATTCATTCACCATTCGCGAATGAATTCGCTCCTACCGGGTGGGGCTCTCAGAACGTCATTTCAATCACATCATCCGGCACGATCAACTTGCCGGCCGTCTTGGCAACGATCTCTTCCACGCTGACCCCCGGCGCACGTTCACGCAGGATGAAGGCACCGTTTTCGATTTCCAGATAGGCCAGGTCGGTCAGCACCCGGCGGATACAACCGGCACCGGTCAGGGGCAGGCTGCAACGCGGCAGCAGCTTGGATTCGCCGTCCTTGGAGGCATGGGTCATGGTGACGATGATGTTCTCGGCGCCCGCCACCAGATCCATCGCGCCACCCATGCCCTTGACCAGCTTGCCGGGGATCATCCATGACGCGATATTGCCCTCGACATCCACTTCAAAAGCGCCGAGAACCGTGAGGTCCACATGGCCGCCACGGATCATGGCGAAGGATTCGGCCGAGGAGAAAATCGAGGCACCGATGCGTGCGGTCACCGTCTGTTTGCCAGCATTGATCATGTCGGCATCGATGGTGTCTTCAGTGGGAAACTCGCCCATGCCCAGCAGGCCGTTTTCCGATTGCAGCATCACGTCGATGTCTGTGGGGACATAGTTGGCCACCAGCGTCGGGATGCCGATGCCCAGGTTGACGTAGTAACCGTCTTTCAATTCACGGGCGACACGTTGAGCCATTTGTTCGCGGGAAAGTGCCATGGTCTGAACTCTCTTTTTTGTTGTACGCCGCTTCCTGTCTTGAGGAAACAGCCCGCAAATGCGACGTGTTCAGGATTTCCTGACGGTGCGCTGTTCGATGCGTTTCTCGAAGGTGCCCTGAATCACCCGATCGACATAAATGCCCGGCGTGTGGATCTGGGTAGGCAGCAGCACGCCCGGCTCGACGATTTCTTCGACTTCGACGACGGTGATCCGGCCCGCCGTGGCGACCACCGGATTGAAGTTCTGCGCGGTATGACGATAGATCACGTTGCCGAAGTGGTCGGCTTTCCAGCCTCTGACCAAGGCGAAGTCGCCGGTAATGGCCTCTTCCAGAATGACATTGCGCCCGTTGAACTGGCGGGTTTCCTTGCCTTCGGCAACCGGGGTTCCGTAGCCGGTGGCGGTGTAGAACGCAGGGATGCCGGCACCGCCTGCGCGGAGTTTTTCTGCCAGGGTGCCTTGGGGCGTGAGTTCGACTTCCAGCTCGCCGCTGAGCAACTGCCGCTCGAACAGCGCGTTTTCGCCGACATAGGAGGAGATCATTTTCCTGATCTGGTGATCTTCCAGCAGAATGCCCAGGCCGAAACCATCGACGCCGCAGTTGTTGGAAACCACCGTCAGGCCTTTGATGCCCATGCGCTTGATCTGCGCAATGAGGTTTTCCGGGATGCCACACAGACCGAAGCCGCCGCACAACACCGTCATGTCATCGGTCAGGCCGGCAAGGGCCTCTTCATAGGTCGCGACACGTTTATCGAGTCCAGCCATGATGATTCGCCTTTTTTATTGTTGATCGTCAAGGACCGTTGTACCTGCATCTTCTCTCTCGCTCAGTGATTTGTTAATTTTGTTTTTCTGATCAATTGATAAGAAAAGCAAATATATGAACGTCAAACAGCTTCGGGCGTTTCTGGCGGTTGCCCAATGCCTGAGCTTTGCCCAGGCCGGAGAGCGATTGCATCTGTCGCAGCCGGCCCTGAGCCTGACCATCAAGAGCCTGGAGGAGGATTTAGGCGGTCAGTTGCTCACGCGCACCACGCGTACGGTCAGCCTGACCCCGGAAGGCGAAACCCTGCTGCCGCTGGCGCGCCAGTTGCTGGCCGACTGGGACAACACCGAAGAACTGCTGCGCCAGCGCTTCACGCTGCAGATGGGCAAAGTGTCGGTGGCGGCAATGCCTTCGTTTGCGGGCAATCTGTTGCCGGGCGCATTGAAGGTCTTTCGCGGGCTTTACCCAAGGGTCAACGTGGCGGTGCATGACGTGATCAACGAGCAGGTGGTGGAAATGGTGCGCCATCGCCGGGTCGAACTGGGGATCGGCTTTGAGCCCGAATCGAGTAATTCGCTGGTCTTCACGCCGTTTTACATGGACCGTTTTGTCGCCGTGGTCGCAGCGGATTCGCCACTGGCCCGGCGCAAGCAATTGACCTGGCGCGAGCTGCTGCGCGAGGACTTCATCGCCCTGCAACGTCCTTCAGCCGTGCGCCTGCTGCTGGAGGAAGCGATTGCAGCGCAGCACGGCAAGCTTTCGGTGGCCTTCGAGAGTCATCAGTTGTCCACCATCGGCCGCATGGTCGCCAATGGCCTGGGCGTCAGTGCGGTACCTGCGTTATGCATCCAGCAGATGCAGGAACTGGGCGCTCGCTGCATTGCTCTGGTCGAGCCGCGTATCGAGCGGCGCATCGGTCTGATGATGCTGGCCGATCACAAGCTGTCAGCGGCCGCCCATGCGTTGCGTGAGGTCTTGATTCAGTATTCCGCAAAAGTCGATAGCTACTATCACGACGGATGATTTTTGCCTGAGGGAGCCGGGGATTAACCTTTGTTCATTCCCGAAAACGAGTCAGTCTGGAGGCTCCCATGAATCATTTCTTTGCTCTTGGTCTTGTCGTGTTCTTCAGCGCTGTGCTGCTGGGCGGCTGTTCAACTCATCACTCGGTCGAGTTACGTCCCTACACCGCTGAGGAAACTCATCAACTGGCACTGGAAGACCTGAACCGTCGCGGCCTGTCTTTCGACGAATATCACGCACGCAAGGCGCAACTGATGGCTGATCCGTCCATTCAACAGGTTCGCGAGTTTGATAAAGCCGGTGAAGTGAGCGTTGATCGTGGAACCTTGCTGGAAGGCGGTCGCGGCTGAAAGCGGCTTAACAATTTTGCAAAAATAGATTTTTAATGAAACTGTACCTGTAAAAGTTTGCCACACTGTCCGTGTGTTTGCAGGTGATGCTCCGCTAGGGTGAGCGCCTGACTTCACCCTCTTCTGGACAGTGCGATGTTTCTCTCTTTCGATCTGCTGCTGGCTTTCGCATTGTTTGCGTTTGTCGCCTCCGTGACCCCTGGCCCCAACAATACGATGCTACTGGCATCGGGGGTGAACTTCGGTTTCCAACGTACCCTCCCGCATATGGCGGGGATCAGTATCGGCTTTTTCGTCCTCATATTGTCGGTGGGTTTTGGCCTGGGCGGTCTGTTCAAGACCTGGCCTGTGCTCTACACCATCCTGCGCTATGTGGGCGCGGCCTATCTGCTGTACCTGGCCTGGAAAATCGCGACTTCGGGTCCGGCCTCCGATTCTTCTGAACAGCGTGGCGAACCCTTGGGCTTTCTCCCGGCGGCGTTGTTCCAGTGGGTCAATCCCAAGGCCTGGGTAATGGCGATTGGCGCGATCAGCACCTACACGCCGGTGGAAGGGTATTTCACCAATGTGCTGGTCATCGCGTCGGTATTTGCCCTGATCGGCTTGCCTTGCGTCTGCATCTGGGCCGGGTTCGGCAGTTTGCTGCGCAACGTCTTGCGCGACCCTCTGAAGCTGAGGATCTTCAATGGCGTGATGGCGGTTTTGCTGGTGGTGTCGCTGTATCCGTTGGTGCTTGAGCACTAGGCTTTTGAACTGCCCCCCCCAAAATCATTGTCTGGGATTGTTCGCGAATGAATTCGCTCCCACACACATAAAACCTGTGTGCGAATTCATTCGCGAAAGCAGCTACAACGCCAATTGCAAATGCCCGCCTTGCTGTTTTCTGCGTGCCTGAAGCCGATGCTGCAAGCCCAGCAGGAAATGCTCCAGCCCTTCACGCAGGCGTTCGGTGAGAATTTCATCCAGCTCACCGCCCAGTTCGTTATCGCTGTAACTGATCTGGCTATCGATGGCGAAGATACCGTGCAGCACTTCCTGTGATTTCAGCGCGGAAAGCACCGGCTTGAGGGCGTAATCCACGGCCAGCATATGGGCGATGCTGCCGCCGGTAGCCAATGGCAGCACCACTTTGCCGAGCAGGGCCCGCTCGGGAAGCAGGTCCAGCAGGGTCTTGAGGGCGCCGGAGAACGAGGCCTTGTAGACCGGCGTGCCGATCAGCAGGCCATCGGCCTGGCGGACGGCTTCGATAAAGTCCTGGACCTGAGGGCTGTCGAACTGGGCGAAGAGCAGGTCTTCAGCCTTGAAGTCACGGATGCGCAGCGTCGTGACATTGACGCCCTGATTTTCCAGCCAGCGACCGGCATGGGCCAGGACGACGCCGGAGCGGGATTTGGGGGAGGGGCTGCCTGAAAGCGAAACGACCAACATGCTGAATTCCTTGCGATAAGCGTATACCTGCAAAGCAGCATGTGTGCCAGCCTCGTATTTTTACCAAGCTATTGAAAATAAAGGATTTATTTTTAGGTGAGGTCTAGGCATTGCAAATGCTTGATGCTGAATCGGCAGGCAAGTGCTGATCCGCTGTTGCTGGGCAGACACTTTCGGCGGGCAAAAAAATCCCCGCACAGGCCAGTGCAGGGATGTTTTATGGTCAGGTTCAGTTCGTGAACGCTGCGCCTGTCTGGACCACGCTGGCTGAGCCGAGCAATTGACTGATGAACCGGCTCCATCGCGTGATATTGGCAGGTCCGACGAACACCACGTCCTGGGCCTGGAGTTCAAACTGGCCGGCCAGCAGGTAAGCGGTGGGCTTTTCGGCATTGAGGTGATAGACCGTGGACGCCGCATTGGCCTGGTTCTCGGCACCACGAATCACATACACCGCGTCGCCATCGGCACTTTCCGGGCTCAGACCGCCGGAACTGCCCAAGGCTTCGAGCAGCGTCACGCTGGTGGTGCCGAAGGAAATGACCTGCGGGTTACGCACTTCGCCCAGCACGTAGATCTTGTTCTTGGAGTTGCTGTTGAGGTGCAGGTAGTCGCCATCCTTGAGAAATATCTTGCTCAGTTGCGAGCCCTGGCGGTTCAGCGAGTCGATATCGATCAAGTAGTCCCGGCCATCGCGCCTCAGGCTCAGGCCTGCCAGGTTGGCATCGGTGAGATCAATGCCGGCGGTGCTGACTGCCTGCACCAGACTCAAGGGAATGTTGGTGATCGATTGCGGGCCGGGGGTCTTGAACGAACCCGAGAGCAGGACGCGCTGGCTGTTGTAGCGCAGCACTTTCACGTCCACCTTGACCTCGGTGTATTGCGGTGCCAACCCCATGCGCAGTTGTTCGCGAATCTGGCTGACCGTCTTGCCTCCCGCCCTGATCCGGCCGACATAAGGGAAGAACAGCGTGCCGTCGCTCAGTACTTCCCGAGTGTTGGCGTCCAGTTGGTCCTGTGAGCCCGGAGCTGTCAGTTCTGGATGCTCGAAGACCGTTACCAGCAAGGTATCGCCCGGGCCGACCACATATTCCGGGGTTTTGTAATTCAGCAGCTCAGGAGGCAGGGCCACCGCATTGGAAGCGATGCGTTGCTGCTGTTGTTGCAGGCTCTTGGGGGTGATATTGACCAATTGAGCCTTGGGGCCGTCCGGATCATCCGTTGTGACGTCCTCTGAAGTCATGTGTTGGCCGGGGGCAAACACACATCCCTGCAGTATCAGACCGCAGAGCAGCATAACAACCAGGTTTCTATTCATATGAGAGTTCCTTGCTGACGGTGCATCTGGCACCACGATGATTTCATTGCTTCCCTGTTCCACATGTCGCTGCGGCTTGATGTCTGGTGCGCGCACATACCTCCCTCCGGCGTCGGGTGCCCGGAATCCTTCGTTTCGTTTGGGGTAAGGTCTGTCGAACCGGTCAGAAGGCGTTCTTGTTGAGAAAACCTTTGAACAGGGTCAACAGGATGATTTTGAGATCCAGCCAGACTGACCAGTGCTCGATGTATTCAAGGTCGAACTCGACACGCTTCTGCATCTTGTCCAGCGTGTCGGTTTCGCCACGCCAGCCATTGATCTGTGCCCAGCCGGTAATGCCCGGCTTGACCTTGTGCCGCAGCATGTAGCCGCTGACCTGCTTGCGGTATTGCTCGTTATGCGCCACGGCATGAGGGCGCGGGCCGACGATGGACATGTCGCCGCGCAGCACATTCAGAAACTGCGGCAGCTCATCGAGGGATGTCCGGCGCAGAAAAGCCCCCAGCGGTGTGATGCGCGCATCGTTGCGGGTGGCCTGGCGCACGACTGCCCCGTTTTCCTGAACATTCATGCTGCGAAACTTCCAGACCATGATTGGTCGTCCGTCCAGGCCGTAGCGCCGCTGGCGAAACAGGATCGGGCCAGGTGACGTCAGCTTGATCGCAATGGCAATCAGCAACATGGGCAGGGCAATCAACAGCAGAATCAGGATCGACAGCAGAATATCCTCGGCCCGTTTGACCAGGCTCCAGGCGCCATCCATGGGCGAATCGAAAATGCTGATGCTGGCCAGGCCATTGATACTTTCGCTGCGCGCATGCAGCAGCTCGAACATGAAGACATCCGGGATCAGGTACACCGAGGCGGTGGTGTCGCTCAAACCTGTGATCAGCTCACGCAGGTGTGGCTCACCGCTGAATGCCAGAGTGATGTAAACCTTGTCGATCCTGCCTTCTCGGGCGTCGTCGATCAGTTGTTCGAGATTGCCCAGCACCGGTACATGATGATCGTTGTTATTGAGTTCCATCTGGCGGGGGTGCGAGTCGTAGAAGCCCAGCAGATTCAGGCCCATCCACGGCGCGCTGGAAATGGACTGCGCCAGCCGGGCACCGACCTGACCGGTACCGACAATCGCGACCCGCCTTGTATTGAAGCCGTGACGCCGCAAACCATGCAGAACCCGGCGAATCAGCAGCCGATAGCCACACAGGGCGGCCAGTACCAGCGCGAACCAGGTCATGTGGCTGTTATCGGGCATCCGGAAACTGCTGAGCAGCAAATAGTCTACGGACAGCAGAATAACGAACGTCAGTGCCCAGTAATTGAAGACCTTGGCCAGCTCCCGCAGGATGCGTTCGCCGCGCCATGATCCATAGAGTTGGTGAAACTCGCTCAGCCAATGGAAAACCAGTACGGCGAGGATGATCTGGAACCAGATTTCGGCAGTGCTGGCGGCCGGTTGTTGCTGACTCTGCCAATAGCCGATCAGCACAATGATTGTCAGATCCAGCAAACGATGAGCCACTGATAAGGCTGATTGGTGGGCATGCAGGATGCCGCGGACTGGGGTGCGCATTTAGTGGGCTCGCTCAAACGGATTCGGCTGGAACGACTCGGGGCGACACTTCGTTGTTGATCAGGTTCGGGCTGTTCGGATTCAGCCAGTGCCGGGTCGGCAGTTGGGTCAATTGCGTGGCGCTCAATCGGCTCTCGACGAACGACAGCATTTCCTGCTCAAAACGCCGGACCGAGAAGCGCTCGGCGTTGGCACGGCAGGCCTGGGCACTGATGAGCGATTGCGCGGACTCGAATTCGGCCACGGCAGCGATCAGCGATGCCATGTTCTGCTGCCGATAGAACACGCCGGTGGGGTGAGGGTGGTCCAGCCCGTGGACTGTTTCCAGCACGCCGCCCTTGCCAAAGGCAATCACCGGTGTGCCGCAGGCCTGAGCCTCCACCGGGCTGATGCCGAAATCCTCTTCGGCCGCGAACACGAATGCCTTGGCGGCGCGCATGTGCTCAAGCAACACCGCTGCCGGCTGAAAACCCAGCAATCGGACGTTGGGTGCCTTGCTGGCGATGGCCTGGGCCTTGGCCATGTCCGGGCCATCGCCCACTACCACCAGTTGTTTGTCCGGCATGGCGGCAAAGGCTTCGATGATCATTGGCAAGCGCTTGTAAGGCACCATGCGTGAGGCGGTGAAGTAATAGTTCTGCCGAGGACCTTCCTGGAAGGTGAAGCTCTGGGTGTCTACCGGCGGGTAGATCACCGTGGATTCACGGCGGTAAGCCTTGCAGATCCTTGCGCCAATGAAGCGCGAGTTGGCGATGAAGTCATCGACGCCGGTGGCGGTGCGTTGATCCCACATGCGCATGTAATGCAGCACCAGCCGCGCCAGCTTGCCCTTGAGGCCCTTGTCCAGGCCCGACTCGCGCAGGTATTGATGCTGCAGGTCCCAGGCATAGCGAATAGGCGAGTGGACATAGCTGACATGCAACTGGTCGGGACCGGTGAGCACACCCTTGGCCACGGCATGGCTGCTGCTGATGATCAGGTCATAGCCGGACAGATCCAGTTGCTCGATGGCCAGTGGCATCAATGGCAAGTAGCGCTGGTATCGGGTTCTGGCGCCTGGCAGATTCTGGATAAAGGTGGTCCTGGCGACCTTGCCGCCCAGATGGGCGCGGTCTTCGTCGCTGAGAAAGTCGATGACCGCAAACAGATCCGCCTCGGGCCAGATATTGATCAGTGAAGCCAGCACGCGCTCGGCACCGGCATAGGTCACCAGCCAGTCGTGGACGATAGCAATTCTCATGGAGATTCCTTGCTCTGTAGCTCGCTCTACTTCAGGCGCAGGCTGATCGCGTCTTGGCGTGGCAGTTTTATTGAGATTCAGCTTTTTCCCGAAGGGGTTTCCGGCACGGAGCGGGCATTGGCGGCGTGTTGAGGGGATGAGCCCAGCAGGGCATCGATGCGCTGTGACAGGCGTATGGCCGAGCTTTCCCAGGAAAAGCGCGTCACGTTCTTCAGGCCGTGTGTGCGCAATGCCTTGCGTAACGGCTCATCGATCAGCACCCGCTGCATGGCGGCAGCCATGTGGCTGACATCCAGAGGGTCGAAATACAGGGCGCTGGATTGCAGCACTTCGGGGATCGAGGCCGCATTGGCCGCCAGCACCGGGCAACCGCAGGCCTGGGCTTCCAGCGGCGGAATGCCAAAGCCTTCGTACAGAGAAGGGAAGACGAAAGCCGTGGCGCCCTGGTACTGCCTGATCAGTTCGGCATCGCTGAGGCGTCCCAGAAAGCGGATCCGTGGGTCCCGGCAGGCCAGGCGTTGCAGGTCCGGGTCTGCAAAGACCCCGTGGGCGCCGCCGACGATGTGCAACTGGACATCTTCATGCCCGCGCAAGCTCATGAAGGCCTGGATCATTCGGTGGAAGTTCTTGTGCGCACTTGGGGATGACACGGCCAGCAAGTATTTCCCGGTATCTTGCGCAGGGGGCTGAGGGATGAAGGCGTCGCTGACGGCGGCGGGCAGAACCAGAACCTTTTTTTCCGGGAAACCGTAGAACCGGGAAATCTCGCCTCTGGAAAAACTGCTGCTGGTCACAAGCGTTTTGATCCGCGAAAGCAGGAGCGGCGTGATGATCCGGTAAACGGTCCTGAAGGTTCGTGTGTAACTCTGCGGGAAGCGTGCATAGGTAATGTCGTGATGGGTCGCAATCTGATTGCTGTAAAGAACCGGGCCGGTGCTGCAGGTCGACAGCAGCAGCGGGCTGCCCTGGCGACGCAGGTACAGCGGCAGGTCGATTTGTTCCCACAGATGACCGCTATTGCGTCCGATGCAGCGCACCTCCAGCGCCTTGGCGCTTTCATGACGCTTGATCCCGTGGGGGGTGACAAAAACCAGATCGTTGCGTATCTCCTTGAGTGCAAGGCATAACTGCTCTGCGAAGCGCTGGACCCCGCCTATTTCCTGGGTAAGAAACCGGGCATTGATAAAGATCATTAAGTGCATCCTGCAAGGTAGTGGGTGGTGTGTGTTCGCTTGACGCACTGATGCTGATCAGTTGAGGCACAAACAAAACCTCTGGGAGGCAGCTTGCTGGCGAAAAAGGCCTGAAAACCGGCAGATAATCTGCGTCTGAAGAAGTCGCCAGCAAGCTGCCTCCCACAAAGTGATTTATCGCCTTTACTGATCGGCATTAGCTTGACGCAAGGGGGGGCTTCAGTGTGCGTCGTGAGCGAATAGCGCTGGTCTTGTGCCCAGACTGATTATTTTTGGAAACTCATTGATCGGAACCTGTGCCGAGCAGCGTGCGTCATTGCAGTTCCAGGGGATATCGGTGTCGAACTGACCTCTTTCGGGCTGGCCGCTGTCGATGATGCGTACTGTGCCGTGCTGCATGCTGCTGGCCTCCACATGGGTCAGCCTCGGTACGCCGGTGGTCCAGGCCACCAGTATCTGTTCGGCGCCCTTGGCGAATCGCAGCAGATACGTGCTGTCCAGCTCGCGGCTTTTTTCAGCGTCATAGCGGTATTCGAGAATCGTACTGCTGATGGCCTTGAGCGTCAGGTAGGCCGGTTTCAGGCTCAGGTCGTACTTGAGCAGACCGAAGTTCTGCTGCGGGTCATTGCTGTCCCGACCGCTGTCGATCAGGCCGTACCACCACAGACCCTTGATGTCCGGCACGGTCTGGGCCAGGAAAAAACTGCGGGCCAGGAAGGCGGCCTGGGTCTGTTCGCTGATGCCGCATTTGCCCGTGTTGGTGGGCCAGCCCATTTCTGTCAGGTACAGAGGCACCGGGCGGGCGGCCAGGGTTCGCAGGTCGGCGTCGATCCAGCGTAACCAGGCGATCCAGCGTTCGGGCGTGTGGCGTTCTTCGTGACGGCAATGCACATAAGGGTGCAGTGACAAGCCATCGACCTGGTTGAGGATGCCGTTCTGGATCAGCCTGTCGGCAAACCCCAGGTCCATGCCCAGGCTGGTCACTGCGCCTGCCAGTATGGTCACTGGCTGCTTCTGTTTACGGATGCGGGCGACGCTTTCCTCGATCAGGTTGTTGTAGTCCTTGGTGGCCCATGCATCGACGGGGTTGTCCCGGTCCCACTCATTCCAGATCTCGTAGAGGTCGACGCTGTCGGCCAGTTCCCGGCTGACGAAGCTGACGTAGTTGGCGAATGCCAGGCTGACCGGGGGATGGCGGGGTTTTGCATAGTTTTCGTAATACGGGTTGCCGTAGCCGAGCACCAGCAAGGGGCGCAAGCGGTGTTCCTGAGCCTTGCTCAAGTATTCTCGCCAGGCAGGGTCGATACGCATCAGGCCGCGCCGGGGTTCGACGGTGGTCCAGTAGGCATCGTCGCGAACCGAAGTGACGCCTGCTTCCTCCAGCAGCCTCAAGACCTTGGCCGAATTGCCATTGTCGTTCATCAACTGGGTATCGACGCCGATGATGAAGGGCTCTTCTCCCTGTGCGATACGGATCGAAAGCAGCCACGGCAGAAAAACCATCAACAGTTTTCGCCAACAGGATGCAGGTGTTTTTGACATGGGTTGTCTCAATGAAGAGGCACGGTCCGGAGCGCTTGCTCAGTGGGGCACGGGCTGATGGATGTCACTACGCGGTATCGGGCAGGGAATGCAGCCGGGGCAATGCGATCCTGTCCTGCAAGGTCTGGATCAGAATGTTTTCGTACTGGTCCAGCATCAGTTCCAGGCTCAGAAAGTCAGCGACACTGTGACGGGCCTGAGCGCCAAGACGTGCCAGCAATCTGGGTTGCTGATGCAGCTTGAGCATGGCCAGCCCCAGCGAGTCCGGGTCGTCGGGGCTGCAAAGCAGGCCATTGAGTTGATCCTTGATGATCTCGGTCAGGCCGCCCATGCGGCTGGCAATGACCGGTTTTGAATGGGCGCAGGCTTCCACGGCGACCATGCCGAATGGCTCGTTCCACATGGAGGGCACGATGGCCACGTCGATCATGCTGTAGAAAACCTCGGGGTTCTGGTAGCCGACGAAGCTGATGTTCGGTGACGTGGCCATTGCCTTGAAACGCTCCTCGTCACTGATCTGCCCGCGCCCGGCGATCTGCAGGGTGGCGTTGAACGGCAGATGCTGGAACTGATCGATCAGCCAGCCGACGCCCTTGGGGTCCGACAAGGTACCGATATAGCCGAAGCGCAGAGGCGAATCGGGCTCGGTTGCCCGGACTTGAGAGTCATTGGCCGGGCACGGGCTGGCGTTATAGACAACGTAGCTTTTTGAACCCTTGAAATACCCCTTTTCCTGCAGGCTGTTGAGCAGAAAGCGGCTGACACCTACCACGGCGTCCACTTGCGAAGAACGTTCGTCGTGACCCGTGCGAAACCGTGTGCAAAGCCCGCACTGTTTCCGGCAGCTATGACCTTTCTTGAACATGGTGCTGCTAGGGCAAAGCAGGTACATGTCATGCAGGACCTGCACGACCGGAATGCTGGCCTGGCTGATTTCATCCCAGGCCGAAACCGACCAGCCGGTGAGGTTGTGGCACATCACCAGATCGGGCTGCTCCAGTGACAGAACACGCTTCACATGGTCGCGCATGCCGGGGTTGTAGCGATCGCGCAGGTGCCAGCCAAGCCGGGCCAGACGTCCCGGCCGCTGTGCCGTGAAATGCCAGTACGTATTGTGCAGACCGGCACGATAGACCTTGATCTGGTTGACCGCGTCCATGTGCAATCCGGCCCTGGCGGTGGTACACAGTACCGTTACGCCATGACCGCGCTGCTGCAGGCCTTCGACCATGCGTTGCAGGATGATTTCGGCACCACCGCCGATATCGGGGGCATAAAGGCTGCTGATGAACAGGATTTTCATAGTGGATACGTCCTGTTCAGGCCCAGCACGCCGGCTTCTCCGTCACGTATGGCTTTTTCGATCAGGTTCAGGCGTTTCCCGGCGTCGCAGCGGCGGGCAATCAGCCTCAGCAGACAGAAGAATATCCCGCGGTTGAGCCGGTAGAGCAGCGATGACGAGGCCCAGACATTCTTGTCGAACCAGGCCTGGTTGCGGGCACCGTAATAGGCGCGCAGATCCGAACCGCCCAGCAGGTAGTTCTCATAGACATTGCTGCTGCGAGCCTTGATGTTCCAGGAGTCTTCCAGATCGTCGAGCAAGGCTTCGGGCACCAGAAAGATCCGCCCGCCGCCCGCTGTTATGCGCCAGGTGTATTCGCTGTCGTCGGCATACAGCTTCAAGGCATCGAGGGGCAATCCGATCTTCTGGTACAGACTGCGATGAGCCAGCAGGCCGCCGTAGGTTGCAAAGGGCAATTGCACCATGTGTGGCGCGCCTTGCAGGGCTTGAGGTCGTCCCCAGGGCAGGCGCCGCCAGATCTTGTAGGGCAGTTGCGCGATATGAAACCCAAAAAAGCTCGAGCGCCGCTGGATGGCGAAACGCTGAGGTACGCCTGAAGCAATGTCTGCCTGATGTGTCGGACGGAAACCTAGAACGGCAGCCTTGTCCTTGCCATCGATCTGTTCGCGCTGATGCAGGTATTTATGCAGGATCGAAATGGCATTGATGGTCGGCGCGTTGTCATCGTCCATCAGCCAGATGTACTCGGCCCCTGCATCCAACGCGGCCTGGATACCCACCGCATAACCATTGGCCGAGCCGGTATTGTCGGGCAGATAGATCACCTGCACCTGGCCGGGCCATTTGTTGCTCAGGGATTCCAGAGGCGCCACTGAGGCATTGCTGACAATGATGACGCGCTCTATCTGCGGGCTTTCCAGCGAGCGGCTGACGAGTGTGTGCAGGTATTTGAAACGATCACCATAGGTGAGCGTCACCAGCGTGGTTCGGTTGATCATGGTGAGGTTCCAGGATGGAGGTCTGTGTAGGAACGAATTCATTCGCGAACAAGTGACGTCGCGGATAAATCCGCTCCTACGGAATGGTTGGGTTCAGGCCCTGGCCTGCATCGGCGACAGGCTGCTGAGGGGGATCACCACTTTCTGCTGACGTTGCAGCAGATTGAGCAGGATCACTGCACGCTCGGTCCCTTCGGCTGCCAGGAAAATCGCTTCGACATCGCAGAAACCGCCCGCGGTCACGCGCACCGATTCACCCTGGGCATACATCGCCCTGGGTTTGGGCACCAGCAGGCGCTGGCGGATCTGTTCGATCAGATGATCCTGAACAGGCACCGGATGCCCACCGAACGTCACGATGCGCGCCACACCACGGGTCGAGCGAATCGGGTACCAGTTGTCATGGACCTGATGCATGCGAATGAACAGGTAGCCCGGAAACAATTCTTCTTCGGTCTTGGCGATGCGCTTTTTGTTGTCACTGACGGTCAGTGGCCGGTAGCACTCGAAATGCTGGCGTTGCAAGTGCTCCTGAGCACGGCCTTCCTGTCGGGGTTTGGTCTGTATCAGGTACCAGCGGGCGCTGCTATGGGAATCGGACATGATTTCACTCCACTGCAAGTTGTGGAGACAGGGTCGATACCGCTTCGGTACCGATCTGGATATAGGCGTCGTTGGCGGCAACACTTTCATTGTTGCTGTAACGGGTCAGCAGCTCCTGAACGCGCTCCAGGCTGTTGAACATCAGCACATCGATGATCGACAGGTTGGCCACGAAAGGGTGGGCAGACTGCGAATAGACAATCGGGTCCATCTTGAAAAACCGCAGCAGCAGGCCGTTGTGGGCGAAATGGTCGCGGTCGTACAACTCCATACCGCCGATCGGGTTGAGAACGGTGGTCGCCGAGAAGATGTGCGCAATATTGATGACCCGGTCCTGCTTGTCTGTGCATGACACCAGTTTCAGATCGGAGCCGCGCAGGATAGGCGTGATGATTTGCAGGTATGAGCACAACTCGCGGATGGAATGTTCGGCGTACAGCGCAAGGTTCTGTTGCGGAAAGCGAATCAGGCGCTCGATCAATGGCATCACCTGAGCGAAATAAGGCGCCTTGCGATAGCTCTGGGTTATCAGGTTGATGAGGCGACTGGCTTCCTCGTTGAAGTTGTCCACCAGATGACGCTGCATGATGGGCAGCGCGAAGTGGTCCTTTTTCAACGGGAAGCTGATCAGCCGGGCTTCGCCGTTGCACAGGATACGGTTGCGGTTGACCCAGCCTGCACGGATATATTGCAGATCGTCACCCAGGACGAAGACATCTGCGGCTGCGATGAGCTGAAAGTAACCCAGATAAGGAAACAGGTATGGCTGCATCATTGCTATGGTCCTGGCCATGTGTAACTCCTTTAGGTGGATGGCGTGAGTTATGCGTCGAGGCTTGGGTTATTTCATTTGTGAACCGGGTTGTAGCTGTATCCATAGGCAGCACAGTCGTAATCGGAACTCGATGCCTTGCGCACCACGGCATTGAAAATGGCGCCCTTGATCAGAATGCCGTTCTGCCCGAGCCGGCGTTTGCAGGCTTCGATTTCCTTGATGGTGGTCACGCCGAAACGGGCCACCAGCAGGCAGGTGCCCGCCTGACGGCCCACCAGGGTCGCATCGGTCACGGCAAGGATGGGTGGGGTGTCGATCAGGATCAGGTCGTAGAGTGGTGAAAGCTCGTTGAGCATTTTGTTGAAGTTGTCATGCATCAAGAGTTCTGAAGGGTTGGGCGCTGCGAAGCCGCATGAAATGAAATCCAGATGACGAATCTGCGTGTGGTTGATGACTTCGGTGCAGTGCAGGCGCGCGGCCAGGGTGTCGGACAGCCCGTGCTTGGGTTGCAGCCCCAGTACCCGGTGCAGATAACCCTTGCGCATATCGGCGTCGATCAGCAGCACCCGCTTGCCGGTCTGGGCGATGATGGCCGCCAGGTTGCTGGAGACGAACGACTTGCCGACGCCGGGAGACGGGCTTGAAATCATCAGCACGTTATTACGGGCTTCGAGCATGGCGAAGTGCAGGCTGGTACGCAGGCTGCGCAGGGATTCTATGGCCAGCTCGGTCGGTGCGGCGATGCTCAGCAGTTTCGAGTCCTTGCTGGCAACGCGGCTTTGCAGATTCTTCTCCAGACGTTCCTGCTGGCGGGAGTAGGGGAGTGAGGCGTAGACCGGCATGCCGATGTTTTCGATGAACTCGGCACTTTCCACGCCACGATAGAACGCCTGGCGTACAAAGATGATGGATACGGCCACCAGCCCGCCGAGCAGGGTGGCGATCAGCACGATCAGGGTTTTCATCGGCTTGACCGGTCTTTCGACGTTGGTATCGGCGTTGTCGATCACTCGCACGTTACCGATGCTGCCGGCCCGCAGAATGTCCTGTTCCTGGCTCTTGTTGAGCATCAGGGTGTAGGTCTGGCTGGTGACCTGCATGTCACGGGTCAGGCGCAGCAATTCCTGCTGAGTGAGTGGTAAGGCTTCGATCTTTTTCAGCAGGCCCTGCTTCTGTTGCTCCAGTTGGGTCATCTGATTCATCAGGCTGCGGTAGGTCGGGTGTTCGCGGGTATAGAGTCGTTCCAGTTCCACACGCTTGAGCTTGAGTTCCGACAACATGGAGTCGAGCTTGACCACCTGATCGAGCACACCTTTGGTTTCGATGCTCAGGTCCACCGACTTGGCGCTGGTCTGGAAGTTGTTCAGGGCTACTTCCGACTCTTCCAGTTGCTTGCGCACCATCGGCAATTGCGAGCGCAGGAACTCCAGGCGCTGCGCGGCTTCGGCAGAACTGCGTTCGACGTTCTGGCGGACATACAGACGGCTGATTTCGTTGAGTATCTCGTTGGCCTGTTTGGCGTCCTGATCCTCGATGGAGAGGTAGATGATTCCCGAGTCCTTGCCGGCTTCGGTGATCTTCAGGCGTTTCTGGTAAATCAGTGCCGCGCTCAGGGTACGCAGCCGGGAGACCGTGAATTCGGTACCGGGACGGGCCTGAATATCCGCGACCTGGATCTTCACGCCGCGACCTTCGACGGTCCTGTGGGTGGCGCCGCTGAGCAACAGGGCATGGTCCTTGTCATAAAGTGCAAAGGTGCCGGGCTTGCCTGCCACCAGTGTCAGGTCTTCCCCCAGAAGGTCTTGCGGAACCTCCAGTTGAAAGATATCGATCTTCTCGCCGCCCCAGGCGTATTGCTCCAGTCCGAACATCGGCTCGGCCAGGGCACCTTCGTATTCCGGTTTGAAGGTGCGATACAGGTAAGGACCGACGACCGGCAGAACGTTGGGTTTCTGGATGATATTGAGCTTCAGGTCGTCGACGACCTTGCCCAGCAAGGCCCGTGACTTGATCAGTTCGATCTCGGTCATGGCCTGGGAAACCGACATGGGTTTGTTGCTGACCTCGGGTGTGCCTTCGATCCCCACTTTCTTGGGTTCGATCTGGATCATGGCATTGGCCTGGAAAATCGGTGTGGCAAGAATCGCGTAGGCCAGGCCGACCATGAAGAACAGGCTGACGATCCAGATGATCAGACCCTTGTGGTCGAACAGCATGCGCAAGATAGTTGCCAAATCGACCCGGGTGTCCTGGTAGTAATCCAGAGAGGAACGGTTCATGACGGTCATTTATCTTGTTTCTCCTGACTGAAGATAAGGAAGCCAGTCGTCAACGCATCGCGAAAGATGCTCATAGGTCTTTTCAAAGGCTGACTTGGGCCCCCGGTAGGGGTCGGCTATTTCCTGCTGGTGTTGCCACTTGCCGATCAGAAACGTCTTGCCACGGACTTCCGGCGCCAGTTTCAGAATGTTGAGAATGTGCGGCTGCTCCATCAGCAGGATCAGATCTGCCTGACGCAGTAGTTGCCGATTCACCTGACGCGCTTCATGGCGGCGTGTCGGGACGCCATGAACCTGCAATACGGTTTTTGCCAGTGGGTCGATGGACGAGCCCGGCATCGTGCCGATCCCTGCCGAATGGATATGCACCGCGGATGACGACAGGCGATGGCGCAGCAGGGCTTCGGCCATGGGGCTGCGGCAGATATTGCCGACGCAGACCACCAGCACATTACTGAACATGGTGCTTGCCGTTTGACGGGATCAGCCTCTTGCTGAGGTTGACGATGAAGTTGCGCGCCACCATCAGCAGCGCCTGAAACTTGTTGCGCGGTACCAGCGCCGCCAGCGACAGGCTGACCACCTGCATCAGGAAGTGCTCATACAACGGCTGATTGCCCAGCCGGTTGTAGTAATTGGCCAGGCTTGAAAAGGTCAGCAGGCTCATGTGGATCTTTCGCTTGTTGCTGCGCATGGAGAAGATCCCGCCGGGATGCAGCCGGTAAGCAGCGGGTTTGATCTCGGCGATGAACTTGCCCTTGCCGAAGGCCCCCAGCAATGACCACCAGCACAGGTCGTTGAGAGGGGCGATCAGTGGTTTCAGCTCGGGCGGCATGCTGGAGAACACGTTGCGAAAGCAGACCGTCAGGGTAGAAAGAGGCCGCGCCATCTGCAGTTCGAGGGCCGTGGCGTCGGCGCGTAGCTTGCCCTGCAACTGGACGCCATATTGACCGTGCTCGTCGAAGGCAATGGCGTCGTGATAGGTGATGACGTAATCGGGATGGCTTTCCAGAAAGTCCACCTGCAACTGCAGCTTGCGCGGGTCGGTCCAGTAGTCGTCGGCTTCGCAATAGGCGATGTAGCGGCCACGGGCCTTGGCGAACAGTTCCGGGACGCAGGGCTTGCCTTGACGATACTGATTCTCCTCCTGATAAAAGGGGCGAATGATCGTCGGGTGGCGCTTGGCGTATTGCGCAATGATCTGCGCGGTGCTGTCGGTTGAGGCATCGTCATGGATCAGGATTTCAAAGTTGAAGCTGGTCTGCTGGGACAGAAAGCCATCCAGTGTCTGGGTGATGAACGCCTCCTGGTTGTAGGCCGGGCAGACGATGCTCAATAACGGTTCGGCGTTGTCAGGGCGCGTATTTTTCACAGTGGCATCCATGGCTCATGTACTCGGTTTGCTGAACAAGATGTAGATCTTCATCGCCAGCGGTTTGTAGCTTGCTGCCACCAGCGCCAGGGTGATGAGGCCGCTGGCGGCGAGGCCCAGCAGCACGGTCGTGCGGCTCTGTTGTTGCGTGATCATGCGAAACACCGGCTCGCTGCAGATCAGCCCGACGGCGGTCATGGCACTGATTCGCAGGGTGTCGCGCAGCCATTGCCCGTGAATGCCGGGTGCCAGACGCTGGTGAACGATCATCGGCCAGATCGCGAACGACACCGCACGCAGTGAAAAAAAGGCCAGCGCTGCGCCGTAGGCTCCCTGGTAATGAATCGCGACAACCATGACGGGCACTGTGATCACGGCGGAGATGACGCTGTACCAGATGTGCAGCCGCATCTGTCCATAGGCGTATTGCAGGTAGAACTGAAAGGCGCTGGCCGCCATGATTGCGCTGCCCAGTGCGTACCAGCACAGAACCGAGCGCCCCCATTGAGCGGCAGCCTGATCGCCGGTCCAGGCATAGATCAGCGGCTCGGCGTGCGCGGCAACAATGGCGGCCAACGGGAACAGAAAGGTGCAGACAAAACGGTTGGCTGCCAGAAACAAGGCATGCATGTCCTGCTGACGATCTTCAGCCACCAATACCGTCAGGCGGGGTAGCAAGGCCTGCACCAGCGGGTTGGTCAGCATCATGATGCCGGTGGTGATCAGCGCGACCAGCGAGAAATACCCGTATTGATCCAGCGGCAGTATTTCCGAGAGCAGTACCTTGTCTATCTGGGTCAGCACGATCCACAGGATGCTGCTCAGAGAAATGCTGGCGGCGAACGGCAGGATCGGTCTGACCAGCCGCCAGTCAATGCCTGTGAGCCAGTGGGCAACCGGCATCTGACGCCAGGCCCGTGTAGCGAATATCAGGGTTTCGAGCGCAGCAACAGCGGCCTGGAATTCAAAGAAATCCTGCGGGTCCTGAGAAAAGCTGCTCACCAGCAACAACCCGCCGAAGTAGCGCAGGGTCGCGATGGCGATGTTTACCCCATTGAGCCAGGCATGTTGTTCGAGCCCCTGAATACCGCTCTTGTACAGCGTTGAGTACAGGCGCAAGGCGATGACCACGCCCATCAGGCCGATGCAGTTGATCAGCGTCTGGGGCTGCAATGCCTGGGCATTGAGCCAGTGCACGGCAATCCATGGGCTGGCGGCATAGACAGCCACAGCACTGAACAGCGCCAGCGGCAGAAACATGATCTCGAACGAGCGCAGTATCCGCCCTTGATGCCTTTCGCTGGCCGGCGTGCCCTGATGCTGGGCCACGGCACGTACCAGACTGGGCGACATACCGGCATCGAGCAATTGCAGCCAGGCCTGCATGACAGTGAAGAAACCGATCAGGCCATACGCCTCGGCGCCCAGATGGCCGAGGTAGAACGGCATGATCAGAATGCCCACCAGCATTACATAAGCCTGCCCCGCGTAATTGAGCGCGGTATTGCCGATGACGGAGCGTTTGCTGAACATGGGCATCAGATGACCTGGGCAATGGCAGGGCTTTGGTAGCTCACGCTGCCCAGGCTGCATTCTTCGATCAGGGTATGAATGACCCGGTCCTGATCGTCACGCGGCAGGCCGGGGTAGATGGGCAGGCACAGCACACGCTCGCTCAAGGCTCGTGACACGGGTTGCCCAGGCTGCGGCTGGAGGTATTCGAGGGTGTCCAGAGACGGGTAAAAGTAGCGGCGCGGGTTGATACTGCGGGCGTTGAGCGAGGCACGTACCCTGAGCAGATGCTGCTCGTCCTGCAGGGCCACCGGGAAGTAGCTGTTATTCAACTCGCTGTCGGGCTCGGGTCGTTGCAGGTCCAGGTAACTTTCCAGACGCGAGCTGTAGCGATGGGCGATTTCAGCACGTTCTTCGAGGATATTCTCGATATTGTCCAGAATGCACAGCCCCATGGCGGCCGAGAACTCGTTGAGCTTGGCGTTGATGCCAATGCCGTCGATCTTGTCGACATCAGCAATGCCGAAGTTGCACAGCAGATAGACGCGTCTGGCCAGTTCGTCATCGTTGGTGATGATCGCGCCGCCTTCGATGGTGTGAAACAGCTTGGTCGCATGAAAACTCAGGGTGCTGATGTCGCCCCGGTTGAGCACTGACTGACCGCCATGACGCACTGCGAATGCATGGGCGCCGTCGTAGACCACCTTGAGCCGGTGCTTGCGCGCAATCTGCTCGATGGCGTCGACGGCGCAAGGATTGCCGAACACATGGGTCCCGACAATCGCACGGGTGTCTTCGGTGATCGCGCTTTCGATGTGTTGTGGCGAGATGTTCCAGGTATGGGGGTCTATGTCCGCGAAGATCGGCCGGATACCTTCCCATTGCAGGGAGCTGGTGGTCGCCACGAAACTGAAGGGTGTGGTCACGGCGCTGCCGCTCAGGCCCAGGGCGCGATAGGCGACTTGCAACGCCAGGGTGCCATTGTTGGTCAGGATGATGTGCTTGACCCCAAGGTAATCCTTGAGCCGGCTTTCCAGTTCGCCCACCAGTGGCCCGTGGTTGGTCAGCCAGCCTCGTGCGTAGATACCTTCGACATACGTCTTGAACTTGTCGATATCACCCAGGTAAGTCTTGGTTACGTTAATCATCGAAACCTCCATGTCGCTTGTCGGATCGTTCTGTTGCGGTGGGCGCCTGTTCCTTGCCTTAGCTAGGGAGAGGTCGGTTCTGGAGGCGAAGAACTGGTTTGTGCGCTGACACGTGCTGCCCGGCCCTGATTCATGCCCAGAATCAGGCGGGTGAGCGTGCTGCCGCTGTGGGGGTCGCCGAAATGCAGGATGGCCGTGGCCCGTTTCAGACCAGGACTGCATGGCTGGTTGGCGTGCAAGGAGCGATAGCCCCAGAACAGATAGATATTGCCGGGCTGCAGTTTCAGGACTGTCGGCCTGAGCCAGCCGCGATTGATGGCGGCACAGGTCAGCCAGCGGCTGAAGCGGTTCTGTAACAGTGCCTTCTCGACGACATTGCGCGCCACGTTGTTGCGCAGCTTGCGTGCGTTGGTGAACAGCATCAGGTCGCCGCATTCTTCGCCGTCGACCGGGATGTAGATCGGAATCAATGCGGTGACCAGACTGGCATCGAAGTGAAAGCAGTTGGACTCCCGTACTCCCTGGGAACCCTGTATGCAGCGCAGTACAGGGAATATCTGCTCGCTGGGGCTTTCCTGCAGGGCGGCATGCCGGTAGAGGCTGGCCATGAGCTGTTTGAATGTCGGGTCTGACCAGAGGCTGGCCAGCAGGCTTTCGCCCAGGCTTTTTTCGCCATGGTAGGCAAAGTACTCACCCGGATGCTTGGACGCCTGGCTGTCGGTGAAGGCCCGCAACTGCTCCAGGTCGGTGTCGCTCAATATGTTCGTGAGGGTAGTGAATCCCTGTGCATCTATATCGTTGGCCAGGTGTTGAATCTGTAGGGCGTCGAAAGCGGGTATCAGTGGCATTTCAGTTACACCTTTGGGCAGGTGGAGGCGAAAAACCAAAAGCGAAACTGCTGGCCTGGTTATTGGATTTACCGGATGTCCGGGCACGCTACCGCCCGAATCCTCGGGATCCGGACTTGCATTCATTCAAATGACACCCACTCCAGCCTGATTGAACGAATCCGTTCCAGTCGAGCGATTGCTTCAGACAAAGCTACCGCCACACCGAACGTGTTCAGTAATTTCAAGGGTTTCATGAGTCAACAGACATCCAGCGGGGCGAGGGCAAGGCTCCGTGGAAACAACTAACATCGTGGGCAGAACAAGAAAGCTACGGCGTGGCCCGATCCTGCGTTGTGCTCTGTGGCATTTACGTACAGTCCAGGATGGGGCTGACAGTCCTATATATTGGTAGCGTCAGCCAATCTGTCAAATTATTTCGTCAGCTTTCTGTTAAATACTTGATAAATCGTTTCATTAAATAAATAAGTCATTGATTTAAAACGGAGTCAAAAAAATAACGTATGCCTCATAAGAGGGCGGTGTCATTTTTTGGGCATATTTACACAACAGCGGGTGTAACATTTGTACAAGAGGATCCAGAGCGCTGAGCATAGGTGCTGTCGACACGTTTGCAGAGCACCTTTTATTCCTTATTTGAATATACAAATAATAATATATAATTTTTAGTTCTATGTGATTTCATGCAATATTGATGCTGTGATATGTAACGTGGCGTGCTTTGAGGATGGTCTCAGGGTTTGAACCGGATCGAAGGGATATGTCGATCATGTAAGCAGTTCGGGATGCCGGGCTGGGCAATTCAGAGGGCTGTACATGCAAAATTCTGCGCTTTATTTCGATTACGCTGCCACCACCCCCGTGGACGAGCGCGTGATTCAGGTGATGGTCAAGTGTCTGGGAATAACGGGCAATTTCGGCAATCCCGCTTCCAGTTCTCATTCATATGGCCAGCAGGCGCGCCTGACAGTCGAATACGCACGCGAGCAGGTGGCCGGGCTGGTCGGTGCCCAGGCCGGGCAGATTATCTGGACGTCCGGCGCGACCGAGTCCAATAACCTGGCGCTCAAGGGCGTGGCACAGGAGCAGGCACTGCGCACGTCAAAGTCCGGCGGGCACATCATCACCAGCCAGATCGAACACAAAGCCATCCTCGATACAGCCCAGCAGCTCGAAGCCGGTGGCTACGAGGTGACCTACCTTGCCCCAGATGCCGATGGCCTGATCACTCCCGACGCTGTTAGTGCAGCTCTGCGTGACGACACCTTTCTGGTGTCGCTGATGCTGGTGAACAACGAACTGGGAACCGTCAGCGACATCGCCGCAATCGGCGAGCGGGTCCGGGCACACGGCGCGCTGTTTCATGTGGATGCGGCCCAGGGTGCCGGCAAGCTGGCGATCAACCTGGCGGAACTGGCCGTGGACCTGATGTCGTTTTCGGCGCACAAGATCTATGGTCCCAAAGGTATTGGCGCCCTGTATGTCGGCCCGCGTGCCGAGCAGCGTGTTCTGGCCCAGATCCATGGCGGCGGTCATGAATGCGGTCTGCGTTCCGGAACCCTCGCGACTCACCAGATTGCCGGAATGGGCGCAGCCTTCGCCCTGGCAGCCGATTCGCTGGAGCAGGAAATCGCCCATATCGAGCGTCTGAATCTTCGTCTGCGTGAGCGTCTGGCAGATATTCCTGGCGTAAGAATCAACGGCAGCCCTGATCAGCGTATTGCACATACCCTGAGCCTGACCTTCGGCAAGAGCGACCTCAATATCGCTGCCCTTGGCAACGGCCTGGCTTTCTCATCCACCTCGGCCTGCAACTCCGCGAAGAACACGCCTTCGCACGTGCTGCTGGCGCTGGGGCACAGCCCGCAGGCGGCGAGTCAGACCATTCGCCTGAGCCTGGGACGTTTCACCCACGAGCAGGATATCGAGCGCGCCGTGGAGTTGATTCGTGCCTCATTGATCCAGCCTGCGTTCTGGGCGGTTGCTCAGTCTTGATTGGTGCTCCATTATCTGACCCGATATAGCGATTAAATCGGGTCAGGAGAGTCAATGAGTACGCAATCCACAGGAGTGGCAGAACGTCTGGCGCAGACGCGCGCCTTGATGAGTAGGGAACAGATCGATGCCTATCTGGTGCCCTCGGCAGATCCCCACCTCTCCGAATATCTGCCTGGCTATTGGCAAGGTCGGCAATGGCTTTCCGGTTTCCATGGCTCCGTGGGAACGCTGGTCATCACTCAGGATTTCGCCGGTGTCTGGGCCGACAGTCGTTATTGGGAACAGGCGACCAAGGAGCTGGCGGGCAGCGGTATCGAACTGGTCAAGCTGCTTCCCGGCCAGCAAGGTCCTCTGGAGTGGCTTGCCGATCAGGCCGGGGCTGAAACGGTGGTTGCCGTCGACGGTGCCGTGCTGGCTGTCGCTTCCTCTCGCAGTCTTGCCAGCAAGCTGTATGCCCGTGGCGCCAGGTTGCGCACGGACATGGACCTGCTCAATGAGCTGTGGAAAGACCGTCCTGCCTTGCCAACCAATCCCGTATTCGAGCATCTGCCGCCATACGCGACCCTTGAGCGGGGCGAGAAACTGGCCCGAGTGCGTCAGACCATGCTTGAGCGTGGGGCCGATTGGCATTTCATCGCGACCCTGGATGACATTGCCTGGCTGTTCAATCTGCGCGGCACCGATGTTTCCTACAATCCGGTCTTTATCTCTTTTGCGCTGATCGGGCCTCAGAGCGTCACGTTGTTCGTGGCCTCGGACAAGGTGGGCGATGATGTGCGCCAGAGTCTTGTGCGCGACGGTATCAACCTGCTGGAGTACACGCAGATCGGCGCAGCATTGCGTGAAGTGCCAAAGGATGCGCGTCTGCTGGTGGATCCGGCACGAGTGACCTGTGGCCTGCTCGATTACCTGGACAGTGAAGTGACGCTGGTCGAAGGGTTGAATCCGAGCACCTTGTTCAAATCCCGCAAGACCGAAGCTGATACACGGCACATTCGCCAGGTCATGGAGCAGGACGGTGCAGCGCTGTGCGAGTTCTTTGCCTGGCTTGACGCGGCATTGGGGCGCGAGCCCGTGAGTGAGCTGACCATCGACGAAAAACTCGGCGAAGCTCGTCAGAAACGTCCTGGTTATGTGTCGCCAAGTTTTGCCACCATCGCGGGATTCAATGGTAACGGGGCAATGCCGCATTACCGTGCCAGTGAAGAGGAGCATGCGCAGATCGAGGGTGACGGCCTGTTGCTGATCGACTCTGGTGGACAATATCTGGGCGGCACCACCGACATTACGCGCATGGTTCCGGTAGGGATGCCCAGCACCGAGCAGAAGCTGGACTGTACGCGAGTGCTCAAGGGCGTGATTGCTCTGTCCCGGGCTCGTTTTCCGAAGGGGATTCTGTCGCCGTTGCTGGATGCCATTGCCCGGGCGCCGATCTGGGCCGATGAGGTCAATTACGGTCATGGCACCGGGCACGGTGTCGGCTATTTCCTGAATGTGCACGAAGGGCCGCAGGTCATTGCCTATCAGGCGGCAGCCACGCCACAGACAGCAATGTTGCCGGGGATGATCACGTCCATCGAGCCGGGTACTTACCGGCCGGGTCGCTGGGGAGTGCGAATCGAGAACCTGGTCATCAACCAGGAAGCGGGCAATACCGAGTTCGGTGAATTTCTCAGGTTCGAGACGCTTACGCTGTGCCCGATCGATACGCGCTGCCTGGAAATCTCACTGCTGAGCCAGGACGAGCGCAAGTGGCTCAACGACTATCATGCTCACGTCAATGAGCGCCTGAGCCCGTTGCTGCAGGGTGCGGCCCTGAAGTGGCTGCAGGTCCGCACAGCGGCGGTTTGATACCTGTGTTGAGGCGTCGAAGCCTCAGGGCTTCGACGCGGCCTGGCCTATCGGCGAGCTTTTGCGGCAAACAATGATCATGCTGCGGCTGGTATAGCCTGCCGGGTTCAGACCGAACGGGTAATCGCCCGGATCTTCCACCACATCGCCGGACTTGGCGATGACCTTGTAGCTCCTGGACTCACAGGCATTCGTAGCCAGTTCGTTGCATTTTTCCCAGGATGAAGACAGGCCCGAGCAATTGATGTGGATACCGCGCTTGCCTTGCTTGACAGGGTTGGACGTTGTCGCACATCCGGCGACGGCGAGTAACGCCAGTACGATAAAGATGTATTTCATGCCCTTCCTTAACTGGTCATTATTCAAAGCCAGCGTCTGGCCTGAGTTCTTGTGATCACATAATGACGTTCGTAACGTGATGTCTCGATGGCATTATCTGCGAAGCGAGAAATCATAAAGGCTTAAACATGGCTCATGCGCGTGACAAATACTAGTGCTCTGTCACCCAAAAGCATATCCATTTTCCTGAAGGCTCAATCTGCAGGCACGAGCTGCGGTTTGCCTGACGTCGACGTCAGGGTGGCGCCGATGGATGCCATGATGATGGCTAGAATTGCCAGCCACTGGACCAGTGTCAGGTGTTCGCCAAGGAAAAGAATGCCTGACAAGGCGGCAAACACCGGCTCCAGGCTTGCCAGCATTCCAAAGGTCTGTGCGGGCATGCGGGTCAGTGCGACCATTTCCAGGCTATAAGGCAATGCAGTGGACAGAATCGCGACCCCCAGAGCGGCAGGGATCAGGGAAATGTCGAGCAGTGCCGAGCCTGCATGTACCGCTCCGATCGGAGCGATGAAGATCGCTGCAATGATGACCCCCAGTGCTGCGGTCTGGACCCCGTTGTCGGCACCGGCTTTCTGGCCGAACAGGATATAAAGCGCCCAGCACACACCGGCGCCCAGCGCATAGCCTGCGCCGAGCAGATCAATGCTGGCACTCGACTGGCCGATCGGTATGAGCAGTAACAGACCGACAACGGCCAATACCACCCAGAGAAAGTCGATGGCTTTGCGTGAAGAGAGCAGGGCGACAGCCAGTGGCCCGGTAAACTCCAGGGCGACTGCAATGCCCAGCGGAATGGTTTGCAGGGACATATAGAAGAGAAAATTCATCCCGCCCAGTGCGATTCCGTAAATGACCACCGTGCGCAATGAGTTGGCAGTGAGGCGCGCTCGCCATGGACGCAAAATCACCAGCAGGATCAAGCTGGCAAAGACCAGTCGCAGCGTGGTGGTCCCTTGTGCGCCTACGGCGGGGAAAAGACTTTTGGCCAGCGAAGCGCCGCTTTGAATGGAGGCCATCGCAATCATCAGCAATCCCAGGGGAAAGATGATGGAGGCGATACGAGGCTTGTTGGTCATTTCGGGTGTGTATCCAGAGTAAGCGGGGGGTAGTGAGGACAGTATGATGCTTAATAAAGTGGGGTTGCGCAATATATTGCGCAGTTGGTGTGGTGTTCTTATATAGAAGGGAGGCTGGAGAGGCTTGTTTTGCCGAAATCGAAATTAACGGTTGACGGGCGATTTAATGTCTCTATAATTCGCCCCACTTCCGGCGCAGACGGAACTGAAAAAGCCTTGTAAATCAATAGTTTGCAAGTGTTTAGCGGTTCTGGAGTCGAGTTGGAAGTGCTTCGATCGAGGTTGGATCGACAGCGGTGTGAGAAAGCGTTTGACACAGCCTTCGGGTCCTGTAGAATTCGCCTCCCGCTGACGAGCAACCTGAGGTTGATCGAAGCGCAAGTGGTTGAAGTTGCAAAGGAAACTTTGAAACTTGTTG
>NZ_FYDI01000003.1:0-576105 GCF_900187465.1 Pseudomonas sp. Irchel 3A18 | reverse complement strand
GCTCGTAATGCAGCATCACCCCGGCACCGTTGCGCAACTCGATACCGGTCAGGCGATAGTGCTGGCCGTGGCGCAGGTAGGTTTCCTTGCGTTCCAAGCCGCGACACAGCACCAGTTGCTCTTCACTGGCGCGCACCAGGGTGACGTTTTCGATGGCGTCGTAATGGAACAAGCCCACCGCAGGCAGCGGGCAGGCATGGCTGCGGCCATCGGCGTCGTGGAACATCAGCCCGTCATCGACCCGGTCGAAGCGGGTGGTGAGTTCGCTGATCCAGCGTGCGCCCATGACGCCTTGATCGTAGGCCGACAAACGCGAGTTATAGAGACGCGCCCAGTGAATAGGGAAAGGACCGGGCAGGCTGAAGTCGGTGTGGCTGAAGGTTTCGGAGCCGAGGGCGAAGCTGATGCTGTTGCCTGTAACGGCGCAGACCCCGTTTTTCGGGCACTGGGGATCGCCGGTGGCGGGTGCCTGTTTTTCCTGCGCCCCCATCTCCCCTTCGCCCGCTTGCTTTGTTGCCTGGCTGGTGGTGCCCGATTTGACGCTGGCGCTCTGGCCACGCAACTGACGCTTGCGCCAGGAAGCAACCGAGGTCGCCAGCATTTGCAGCAGCCAGCCAATGGAGTGCAAGGCTCGGGGATCGCTCAGGCGGCTTAGTTGGGCGCTCAGCTCCGGGCCCATGGCTTTGAGGCCGGCGGTTTCGGTCAGTACCCGTTTCTTCGCTTCGTCGGGCAGCAGGTTTTTTGCCGCACTGTTGGCGACACCCTTGCCTGCCGCCTTGTAGGCACTGAACAGCCCGCCGAAGATATTGCCGATGGCGGCCTTGGGGTCATTGAGCAGTTGGTCGCCTGCCTTGCTGAGCTGGGCGTTGGCAGCCTTGAGGTCGCCCTTGGCATCAAGGGTGCCGTTGGCCCGGCTTCCAGGCCCTTGGCGATTTCGCTGATCACGTCTTCGCCCAGCTTGCCTGCGTCCTTGAGGATCGCTGCCAGCTTGGGTTCTGCCTGTTTGACGAAGTCATCGATGGTGCCGACGATGGTGGCGTTCAGGTGCCCGATCAGAATCTCGATCAGGGCATCGCCCATCACCAGCTTGGCGCTGTGGCGCAGTTCCTGGCGCACCAGAAACAGTGTCGGGCGCAGGCTCATGCGCGCCGCAGCCATGGTGGGTGGCGCTGGCAACACGCCGATCAGGTTGATGCCCAGGCTCACCCAGTCGAGCATTTCGCGTTTCTGGCTCTTGGTCAGAGTGACGATATCGCTCAGCGCATCGACCAGCGCCATGATGTTGCCCACCACCGGCAAGGCCCCGGCGGTGTTCTTGATCCGCTCCAGGGTCACGATGCCGCCGCTGACTTCCTGCAACCAGGCATCGAAGACCGCTGCCCCGCGTCCCACGTCTTGCAGGTCGAGGGTATTGAGCGGCGCGACTGCCACCTGTGCTTCACGTTTTGCTACCGCAGTAGTCTCAGTCGTCATGACAGCATCTCACCCGCCAGAAGATCGGGCGTTTTCAGGGGAATCGAGGGAGGCGTGAGGGGCGGCAGGCTCGGCAGCTTGGGCATGCTCGGTAGTGTGGGCAATTGCGCCAACTTGCTCGCGTTGCCCAGTACCGACGCCGCACTCGGCACGACGGTGCCGGCCAGGTTGGCCAGTTGCGGAAGGCCTGATGCGCCAGCCTGCAATGCACTTTTGGCTTGCTGGGCGGTCTGCACGGCTCCTTGTGCGGATTGCACCACGCCCATGCCTTTCTGGACGGCGGCCATTCCGTTACTGGCCATCTCCATCCCGCCCTTGGCCAGCGCCTTGCCGCTGTCCAGCAGCTCGGCAGCCTTGCCTTCGCTCGGCAGTACACTGGCTACCATCGCCTCGATGGACGACGGCGCGCTGTCACTCTCCGGCTGTTCCGCTGGCCACTCAGGTTTGCCGATGTAGCTGCCGTCGCTCCAGGTATCCGCCGGGTCTGGCCCGAACTTCACCTGCGCGGGTCCTGGTGCTGCGCCCGAAACCGTGGCAAAGCCCTTGGCATCAAGGCTGCCCTTGAGGCTCTTGCCCAACGCATCGATAACCTCGAAGTCTCCCCCTTTGATGCCCTGTAATCCCGCGTACTGGTTGAACAGCTCCAGCGTGCCTTGGCCCGGTTTTGGCGGTTCGGGGAAGACGCCCGCCAGACTCTTGGCCCCGGTGTAGGCAAAGTTCGCTGCGTGTGCGGTGTAGGGGCCGGGTGTGGCGTGGGTAATGCCGCCCGCGTTGTAGGTGGTAGCGCTGCCGCCGCCCTGTATCACCAGTTCGGTCTTGGCGGTGATGGTGATGCGGTCGGCATTGGCGGTGATATTGAGCTTGGCCAGCAGGTTGATGCTGTCCTTGAGGGCTTTGACGTCGATGTCGCCGGAGACGGCCACCAGCCGCCAGCCCAGGTTCTGCACGAACAGCCGCATGCCCTGACTGGCGCTGGCCAGCAGGCGTTTGCCGATGGACAGGCTGGTGTGCCCGGTGCTGCTCAGGGCCAGGTGTTCGCCGGTGGCGATATGGCTGGAGCGCGGTGTGGACAAGGCGATGCCGGCCGGGCTCGCCAGCACCAGATGCGGTTCGGTGAATTCCGGAAACTCATTGGCGCTCATGTTTGCCGGACCGCTGCCCAGAATGCCCTGATGCTGGGCGTGCAGCGCTTTGGCCACATCGTCCTGATCGCCAGTTTCCTGAGCCTGCACTTCGCGAGCCTGGGCGCCCAGGCCGTCCTGTTGCTCGCTGGCGGTGGCCAGTCGTTCGGCCGTTTCGGGCAGGTCCTTGTGGTGTTTCGATTCGTTGGGGCGTGGTTCGGTTGTGATCAGCAACCCTGCCGCCGCCCGCACCGCGCCATGGCGGTCGGTGCGCAGCTCGAAGCCTTCACCGCGGGGTTTGCCGCCGGAAGGGCGTGGATGGGTCAGGTAGCCGAGGTTGATCGCACTGGCACCATGGTCGCTGCGCAGCGCGATGCTGATCTCGCTGGTGGTGTCGTCGATGCGCAGTTCGTTGGCGCGGCTGCCCTTGTATTCCTTGCTCTTGACCGTGGCCAGGGTCTTGAAGTCCGGCAGTTTGTAGGGCGGCAGGTTGACGCCGTGGTACAGGCAGCCGGTGAGCAGCGGCTGATCGGGGTCGCCTTCCAGAAAGCTGATCAGCACTTCCATGCCGATGCGAGGCAGGTTGATCGAGCCGAAGTTCTGGCTGGCCCAGTTTGACGCCACGCGCATCCAGCAACTGGTCTTGTCGTCGTGCTCGCCTTCGCGATCCCAGAAGAACTGCACCTTCACCCGACCGTACTGGTCGCAGAAAATCTCCTCGCCTTCGGGGCCGGTGACCACCGCCCGCTGAGTGCCCAGCACCTGTGGCTTGGGGTGATCCAGTGGCGGGCGGTATGGCACGTCCCATGGGGTGGCCGTGAAGCGGTTGCGGTAGCCCTGGTGAAAATCGTCCTTGAGGTCTGTGGTGTCGCTGGTCACCGACTCTTCCAGAACCTGCGGCTGCTTGCCCTCATGGAAAATCTCGGTGAGCAGCCACAGATCGTTCCAGGCCGCGTTGGTATGTTCGGTCAGCGACAGGAAGTGTCCACTCACCAGCAACGGCTGGTCACTGCGGCCTTCTGCCAGGCGGTAATCACTGCGATGGCGCTCCAGCGCCCGGTTGGCCAGGTGTTTGCCGCGCTGGCGATCGGTGAAACGGCCTGGGTAGTCGTAATCCTCCAGGTCTGGCTGGGCTTCGCTTTTGGCGTCGCTTTCCAGCTCGATACGCGGCTTGGTGAAGTCGTAGTCGCGCCGTGTCGTGCGGCTGGTGCGGGTCGTCAGGCGCAACTCGAAGCGCTTGATGACCGGCGTGTCGGCGACCAGGCCGTTGTCCTGCTGGTAAGCCACCGGGGCCAGCTTGGGGAACACTGTCTGGTCGTCGCCGAACACCAGCGTGTGGGCACTGCTGCTGTGCTGGAAGTGGTAGTGAATCCCCTCTTCTTCGCACAAGCGCTGGATGAATTGCAGGTCGGACTCGTCGTATTGCACGCAGTACATCCGCTCGGGGTATTCCGTACTCAGATGAAACTGGTGATCGCTGGCCAGAATGCCGTGCTCTTCCAGTACCTGGGTGATGATCTGTGGCACCGTCATTTGCTGGAAGATGCGCTGATTGATGCGGTGCGCCAGATAAGCCAGCTTCGGGCGCAGACTGATCCGGTAGCGGGTCAGGCGCTTGCCGGCCTCGCCCTGAGCGATGCTGTACACCAGGCCATGAATGCCGGTGCCCGAGGGCGACAGTTGCAGGAACGCGAGCTTGTGCAGCAGCCCTTCGAGGTCCAGCGAGGCTTTTTCGCTGACCAGTTCCAGTTCAAAGGCGAAGGGTGTGTTGAGCGCTTCACGGCCTTCAAAGGCCAGAACCTGAAAGTCTGCGCCTTCAAGGGTCAGCGTGAAATGGGGCTGGTTGGCCGATGAGAACATCCCTTGTTCCTCGTGCATGGCTGCACGGGCACGAATTGCTTTTCTGGCTATCCATGCCCGCAAAAGTAGCCGGTGTATCTCCTATTCCCGGTAGGGCAAAAAACCGGCCGGGATGAATGGCGCAAAAAGTTGCTCACGGCTGTGCAATTTCTTGCGCAGTCGTCTGTAAGAGTTGAAGTAAAAAGTCTGCATTAAAATATGCACAGGATTATCAATAATCAAGTGTGCAACTTCTTGCGCACTTTTCCCCGTTGCCAAATATGTTGCTGAATGTATGCCGCCAAGCGGTGGATTCATGGGGCAAATCAGCCTGTTCCACCGCGCCAGAATGACCGTCGATCCAATATTTCTTCGTAAGGGTACTGGCCGGTTGGCTCTCTGCCACGCAGCCGTTGCCAATTTCTCTTGCCAGGCTGGAGGCGACGTTCTAGCCACTTTGGGAGGCAATAGGGACAACTTTTTTGTGTCGCTATTAGATACGAAATTTCATTTTGTTATGCCGATTCGGCATGAGGTAGTCGTTTATGGCATTAGACGTGCCTGTGTGCCATGGGAATAGTTGCGCCTTTTTTCACCTGCAATAGAGCATGAACGCTCGTTTGCAGGGGCCTTTTCTGGGTGTTTCCGGTTTCGACACTGCCTCTGTAAAAGCAGTTTCAGCATGTCGGTTATGGATATGTCCAGCCACTAAAAACAAGGGTAAATGAATGAAGAAGGCAAAGCTGAGTCTGGCCTGGCAGATTCTGATTGGACTGGTACTGGGGATTGCCCTCGGTGCGTTGCTCAACCACTTCAGTGCCGAGAAGGCCTGGTGGATCAGTAATATCCTGCAACCAGCAGGCGATATCTTCATTCGTCTTATCAAAATGATCGTGATCCCGATCGTGATTGCCTCGCTGATCGTCGGTATTGCCGGTGTGGGCGACGCGAAGAAGCTGGGTCGCATCGGTCTCAAGACCATCATTTACTTTGAAGTCGTCACCACCATCGCGATCCTTGTCGGTCTGGTTCTGGCCAACGTGTTCCAGCCGGGCGCGGGCATCGACATGAGCACCCTGGGCACGGTCGATATCTCGAAGTATCAGCAGACCACTGCCGAGGTTCAGCACGATCACGCATTCATCGCGACGATCCTCAACCTGATCCCCTCCAATATCTTCGCTGCCATGGCGCGTGGCGAAATGTTGCCGATCATCTTCTTCTCGGTGCTGTTCGGTCTGGGCCTTTCCAGCCTGCAAGCCGAAGTGCGTGATCCGCTGGTGAAGATGTTCCAGGGCGTCTCGGAAACCATGTTCAAAGTCACCCACATGATCATGAACTACGCCCCGATCGGCGTATTCGCGCTGATCTCGGTGACAGTCGCCAACTTCGGTTTCGCTTCCCTGCTACCGCTGGCCAAGCTGGTGATCCTGGTCTACGTGGCCATCGCTTTCTTTGCCTTCGTGGTGCTGGGCCTGATCGCCCGCATGTTCGGCTTCTCGATCATGAAGCTGATCCGCATCTTCAAGGACGAGCTGATCCTGGCTTACTCCACCGCCAGCTCCGAAACGGTCCTGCCGCGTGTGATCCAGAAGATGGAAGCCTACGGCGCGCCGAAAGCCATTTGCAGCTTCGTGGTACCGACCGGCTACTCGTTCAACCTCGACGGTTCGACCCTGTACCAGAGCATCGCGGCCATCTTCATTGCCCAGTTGTACGGCATCGATCTGTCGGTCGGCGCGCAGATGATGCTGGTGCTGACCCTGATGGTCACCTCCAAAGGCATCGCGGGCGTTCCGGGCGTTTCCTTCGTGGTACTGCTGGCCACTCTGGGCAGCGCGGGTATCCCGCTGGAAGGCCTGGCATTCATTGCCGGTGTCGACCGCATCATGGACATGGCGCGTACCGCACTGAACGTGATCGGCAACGCCCTGGCGGTATTGGTTATCGCTCGTTGGGAAGGCATGTACGACGAGGCCAAGGGCCAGCGCTACTGGAATTCCCTGCCGCACTGGCGCAGCAAGGACCCGGTTCCTGCTGCCACTCCGCTCGCTGACTGATCGCTGATCGGTTGCACCGACAAACCCCGGACTTTCCGGGGTTTGTCGTATCTGCTGCTCCCGATTGTTATCATCGCCGCATCTTGTGAGGGACATATCCGATGCTCAATGGCTTGTGGCTTGGTTTTTTTGTCGTTGCGTGCGTATCTGCCATGGGGCAATGGCTGATTGGGGGCAACGCCGGTATTTTTGCCGCGATGGTCGAAAGCATCTTTGCGATGGCCAAGCTGTCGGTCGAAGTGATGGTGCTGCTGTTCGGCACGCTCACGCTCTGGCTGGGCTTTCTGCGCATTGCCGAAAAGGCCGGGATTGTCGACTGGCTGGCCAAAGTGCTCGGCCCGCTGTTTCTGCGCTTGATGCCCGAAGTGCCGCCGGGCCACCCCGCGCTTGGCCTGATTACCCTTAACTTCGCCGCCAATGCTCTGGGCCTGGATAACGCCGCTACGCCTATCGGGCTCAAGGCGATGCGTTCTCTACAGGAGTTGAACCCCAGCCAGACGGCTGCCAGCAACGCGCAGATCCTGTTTCTGGTGCTTAACGCCTCGTCCCTGACGCTGCTGCCGGTGACGATTTTCATGTACCGCGCCCAGCAAGGCGCGCCGGACCCGACGCTGGTATTCCTGCCGATCCTGCTGGCCACCAGCGTATCGACCATCGTGGGCCTGCTGTCGGTGGCGTTCATGCAGCGCCTGCGGTTGTGGGACCCGGTGGTGCTGGCCTATCTGATTCCGGGCGCGCTGCTGCTCGGTGGCTTCATGGCCTTTCTGGGAACGCTGTCGGCGGCGGCACTGGCCGGCCTCTCTTCCATTCTCGGCAACCTCACGCTGTTCGGCCTGATCATGCTGTTCATGATCATTGGTGCGCTGCGCAAGGTGCAGGTCTATGAGGCCTTTGTCGAAGGCGCCAAGGAAGGGTTCGATGTTGCCAAGAATCTGCTGCCCTATCTGGTGGCGATGCTGTGTGCGGTGGGTGTGCTGCGGGCTTCCGGTGCGCTGGACTTCGGTCTTGAAGGCATCCGCCATCTGGTGGAATGGCTGGGCTGGGACACGCGTTTCGTCGATGCCCTGCCGACCGCCATGGTCAAGCCGTTCTCCGGTAGCGCCGCACGGGCGCTATTGATCGAGACCATGCAGACCCAGGGCGTGGACAGCTTTGCCGCGCTGGCTGCCGCCACGATTCAGGGCAGTACTGAAACCACCTTCTACGTGCTGGCGGTGTATTTCGGTGCAGTGGGCATCCAGCGGGTTCGGCATGCGGTGGGCTGCGCCCTGCTGGCCGAGTTCTCGGGTGTCGTCGCTGCCATTCTGGTCTGCTACTGGTTCTTCGGCGCGACCGCGACCTGATTCGTCATTGCGCAGCCGGCGCTTCGGGCGCTGGCTGAGACGCAGGTTTTTCCTGCTCCTGTTCCGGTTCGCTCTTCTGCTCTGGAGCCGGTTGCGGCTCAGGCTTTTCATCATCGCCGCCCGGTTTGAGCTTGATCAGCCGACCTGTTGGCCGGGTGACGGCCGGTTGATCGGTATCGGTGACTTCAAAGCGCAGCACACCGATCATTTGCCCGTCTTCGGTAAGCACCCTGATCTGCCAGCGCCCGACCACGTCTTTCGGGAAGTTCTGCTTGTGGGTCCAGGCACGATAGCCTTCCTTGCGGCCGCCATGGATATCCAGCGCGATGCGCTCCACTTCCTGGCCGTCACGTCGCCAGACATGGTAGATGCGTTCTTCAAGACCACGCGGGGCATTGATGGCGGTGTAGGCGTACAAGCCGTCGCGGCGTAGCTGCGTGGCGCTTATCTGCTTGATGCTCTCGCCCGGTGTGCGGTTCTTGTTGTCGAAGTCGGTGCTGATGGCGACCTCGGTCAGCCACAAGGTTGCTGGCGGCACCCAGGAGCGCAGCAGCCAGCCCGCGCTGCCCACCGCCAGCGTCACGGCGATGACCGCTACGCCGCGTCGCCAGGTATTGATCGGAAAGCTGGAGGCCAGGCTGGGAAAGGACAGCAGCATGGCGATGCCCAGTGCCAGTTTGTAACTTTGCGAAGTGGTCAGGTTGAGAATGATGGGCAGCGCCGTGAGCAGTGCCGCGAACAGCGTCAGGGTATGCAGGGCCATGAACAGCCAGCGGCGTGGCGCCAGCCATTTGTAGTACAGCGGATCGATGATCGAGATCAGGCCTGCGGCCCCCAGCAAGGCCGTGAACACCAGTTGCCCGCTGTTCCAGGTCGTGGTGACGAAAAAGAACGGCAGCACGAAAAACAGGCTTTCCTGGTGGATCAGTTGCGTACCGTAACGCAGCAGGCCCTGAGGTATTTCCCGACCGAACGTCTTGCTGAACAGCCGTACCACGCTGTTTTCGATCATCAGCCACAGCCAGCTGATCAGCATGACAATCGCGATCCAGGTCGCCAGACCCGCCTGACGGTCCACCAGAATGAAACTGGCGATCCCGGAGATGAAACCCCCTGCCGCAATCACCCCCGGATAGCGTCGTATCAATCCCAGGGTGCGGGTTACGTAGGAGTTCCAGTCAGGCATCTTGGCAATTCACTTTCATCGGCTTTAAAACCCCGGCAGCATATCAATGCCTGTTTCTGTGTAAATACCGTGCTGCCTCGATCACTTGCGAAGACGCTTGCGCACTCGCCAGAACACCAGCAGCCCGATCAGGCCGACAACCAGTGCAGCCAGCCCATACAAGTCGTCGTAGCTCAGCAATGATTTTTCGACCCGCCAGTAACCGGGCTTGGCCAGCAACTGGCGCATGGCGTGATTGGCGGTGTCCAGGCTCACGGCCTTGATGCGTTTGACCGGGTCGACAAAGCGCCCGTTTTCATAGTCATTGAGCGCCCCCCAGTAATAATCGGCCAGCGCACTGTTGCCTTGCACGGCCCAGGCCTGTCTGGCAATGGCGGCCTGTTGCAGGCGGGCAAAGGTGGCCGGTTGCATGCCTTCCTTGCTCAGGCGCTTGAGCAGAGTGCGAATGCTTTGCTCGGCTTCATGGATGTCATCGCGCTCAAGGTCGGCATTCAGGCTCATGAAGCCGACTTCCCCGAAGACCTCACGATCAGCCGATGGCCCATAAGACAAACCGTGCTTGAGGCGCAGCTCTGTGTAGAGCGCCCAGTCCAGATAGGCCTCGACCAGTTCCCAGGTTTCGTCGTGCTGTTTTTCGAGCTGCGGCTCGGCGAAGGTCAGGTGCAAACGTGCGCCCTCGCCCAGCATGCCGCGTATCAGAGTGCTGGAAGCCTGGGCCGTGCCATTGCTTTCGGCCAGCGGCGGATGCTCGATAGGATCGGTCGGGTTGAGCTGCCCGTAAGTCCGCTCCAGATAGCTGGGCAGCAACCGGTCGAGGTCGCCGACCACGATCAGCGTCATGTTGTTGGGGGCGTACCAGCTCGCGAAAACATCCTCGACCTGCTTGAGGGTGATGTCATCCACCTGCGGCCGCTCGGCACATTTGAGGCCCAGTTCCATCGCCAGCTGATTGCTGGCACCGGTGCCGGACTCGCGACGATCGAGCAGGCGTTGCAGATGGGAAAAGTGGCCGCCGTCTTCGCGCTCGACGATGCGCTTGACCTCATCGAAGCGGCTTTGCAGCAGTTCCGTATTGGTCAGGATCTCCAGTAAGAGATCGAGAATCTTGCGCTGATTGCTGGCCGGTGCCTCGATCACGAATGTGGTGTCGGTGTTGCTGGTGAACGCATTCCACTCGCCACCCAAGGCTTGCATGCGCTCTTCAAGGCCGCCTTCGCCGCTGTCGTCGGTGCCGCTGAACAGCAAGTGCTCCAGCAGATGCGGCAGTTCCTTGTCCTGGCAGGCGAAGTCATCGAAGCCGATGCCGACCACCAGCCGAATCGCGACATGACCCTTTTCATAACCCGGTTTGAGCAGCACTTGCAGGCCGTTGGGCAACAGATAGCCCTCGACCTGAAGACGATCAAGGGCCAGCGAAGGGAGAGAACTCAGAAGCAGACAAGCGAACAGCAGGCAACGCATAAAGCAGCTTTCCTTGCGGGCCGGTATGTTTAACAGACTTCGCGCTGCCTGGGACGTTCACACCGATTGCTCTTGAATGCTCTCGCTCGACAAGGCTCCGGTATCGGCGGCTCCCAGCACGGCATAGGCGCTGCTGCAGAATAGCGAGTTCAAGCGTTTCATGTCAGCGATGAGCTCAAGATGCAGCGAGCTGGTTTCGATACTCTGCACGACCTTGCGTTGCAGGCGGCTGACGTGAGCATGGGCCAGACGCCGTTCCAGTGCCCTGAAGCGGCGCTTTTCCCTGAGCAACTGGCGGGCGCTCTCTTCATCCGAACTGAGAAAGACCGACAGGCCAAGACGCAGGTTGGACTGCAACTGGACATGCAGGTCGGCCAGTTCTTCCAGGCCGACTTCCGAGAACGAGCGGCGCTGGGAGGTCTTCT
This sequence comes from Pseudomonas sp. Irchel 3A18, assembly GCF_900187465.1. Taxonomy (NCBI): domain Bacteria; kingdom Pseudomonadati; phylum Pseudomonadota; class Gammaproteobacteria; order Pseudomonadales; family Pseudomonadaceae; genus Pseudomonas; species Pseudomonas sp. Irchel 3A18. Next base: position 565,197 of record NZ_FYDI01000003.1, on the reverse strand, counting down.
GCTGCTGGATCTTGCGCAGCATGCGCTCGATCAGGTCGCTGGCCAGTTCCAGGTTGATGGTCAGCTCGATGATTTCTGCCCAGCGACGGTTATCGTGTTCGCCCAGTTCCTCGCGAGGCATCTGGGCCAGATACAGCTTGATCGCGCTATAGAGTGCTTCCACATCATCGTTCAGGCGGCGAACTTCCTGGGTGACGGCCGTTTGCGTGCCGCGCAGTACCGCGAGCATCGAGCCCAGCATGCTTTCGATCAGGTCGCCCATGCGCAAGGTTTCACGCACGGCATTGGCCAATGCCAGGCTGGGTGTCGACAAGGCGGCGAGGTCCAGATGCCTGGCTTTGGCCGGGCCGTTGGCTTCGGCCTGATAGGGCAGCAATGCGGCGCACAGGCGCGCCATCGGGCCAACGGTGGGCAGCATCAGCAGGCAACGTGCGGTGTTGTAGATCAGGTGAAAACCGATCACCAGTTCCTGAGGGCTGAAGCCCAGGGAAGAAAGCCAGTGCACCAGCGGGTCGAGCACCGGAATGATCAGCAACAGGCCCAGCAGCTTGTAAAGCAGGCTGCCCAGCGCCACTTGCCGACCGGCGACGTTTTGCATGCTGGTGCTGAGAAAGGCCAGCAGCCCGCTGCCGATGTTGGCGCCGATCACCAGACCGATTGCGACAGGCAGGCCAATCACATCGGCTCCTGCCAGCGTGGCGGTCAGCAATACCGCCGCCAGACTGGAATAGGAAAGCAGCGCGAACAGGGCGCCGACCAGGGCATCGAGCATCAGGTCGCCGGTCAGTGAGGCGAACAGCACTTTTACCCCGGAGGCCTGGGTGATGGGCGTGGTCGCGCTGACGATCAGTTGCAATGCCAGTACGATCAGACCCAGCCCGATAGCGACCCGGCCCAATTGCCCTGCCCGTGTCTGTTTGCGCGACAGAAAGAAAATCACCCCGAGGAAAATCAGCAGCGGTGAAAGCCACGACAGGTCCAGGGTCAGCACGCGGGACATCAGCGCCGTTCCCACATCGGCCCCGAGCATGATCGCCAGCGCGGGAGTCAGGGTCATCAGGCCCTGGCCCACGAACGACGTCACCAGCATGGCGGTGGCGTTGCTGCTCTGCACCAATGCGGTGACCAGAATGCCCGCGATAAACGCGAGAGGTCGTTTGGACATGTTCTGGCTGAGGACGCGGCGCAACTGGGCGCCATACACGCGAAGGATTCCGGTGCGCACGATATGCGTGCCCCAGATCAGCAGGGCCACGGCGGATAACAAATCGAGCAGGGTCAGCATACTGAGAGCCCCCTGAGACGTGCCCCATTCAGGGCAAAGGATTGAAGGTGCAGCGTGTAGCGAGCGGAAATATTTTATGACGCTCTACTAAAGCTTTTAGTCGGCCTTTGGCCTTGGCGCCAGCATCGCACAGGCACTGGTCTATTGAAATAAAACTGTCATAAATCAGTGTATTGACGTCGCTATCAGGACAGCGACAAGGAATATGTCTTTTCTGACTGGTGCCCGCCGCCAACGGTCAGGTTGGCGGCGGGGAGAACGGCTTGATTAAACGCTGCTGACCAGCGGGAAGATACCCATCAGCAGTGCAGCGATCAGGATGCAGATACAGACCAGGATCGCCCATTTCAGGGTGAAGCGCTGGTGATCACCGAAGTCGATACCGGCCAGTGCTACCAGCAGATAGGTCGATGGAACCAGCGGGCTGAGCAGGTGAACCGGCTGGCCGACGATCGAGGCGCGAGCCATTTCCACCGGCGTGATGCCGTAATGGGCAGCCGCTTCCGCGAGTACCGGCAATACGCCGAAGTAGAACGCATCGTTGGACATGAAGAAGGTGAACGGCATGCTCGCCAGTGCAGTGATGACCGCCAGGTAAGGCCCCATCGCTTCCGGGATCACAGCCAGCAGGCTTTTCGACATGGCGTCGACCATGCCGGTGCCGGTCAGGATGCCGGTGAAGATACCGGCGGCGAAGATCAGGCCGACTACCGACAGAACGCTACCGGCGTGTGCCGCAACACGGTCTTTCTGGTCCTGAAGTTTCGGGTAGTTGATGATCATCGCGATACTGAACGCGATCATGAACAGCACGGGCAGAGGCAGCAGGCTCATCATCAGGGCGACCATCAGCGCCAGCGTCAGGGCACCGTTGAACCAGATCATCTTCGGACGACGGGCATCCGGGAACTGCGAAACACTGATTTCGCTGTGGTCGATTTCATCGCCTTGCAGATGCAGTTCACCCAGACGGGCACGTTCACGTTTGCCGTAGAAGTAGGCAATGACCAGGATCGCGACCACACCGGCCAGCATGGCAGGGATCATCGGTACGAAAATATCCGAGGCATCCACATGCAGGGCGCTGGCTGCGCGAGCGGTCGGGCCGCCCCATGGTGTCATGTTCATCACGCCGCCAGCCAGAATGATCAGGCCAGCCATGATGCGCGGGCTCATGCCGACACGGCTGTAGAGCGGCAGCATGGCTGCGACGCAGATCATGTAAGTGGTCGCGCCGTCACCGTCCAGGGAAACCACCAGCGCCAGCACGGCAGTGCCGACCGAAATGCGCATCGGGTCGCCTTTCACCATTTTCAGGATCTTGCGCACGGCCGGGTCGAACAGGCCCGAGTCGATCATCAGAGCGAAGTAGAGAATTGCGAACATCAGCATGACGCCGGTTGGCGCCAGCTTGGTGATGCCAGCCAGCATCATCGGGCCAATCTGCGGGCCGAAGCCGCCGAACAGGGCAAAAATGATCGGTACGATAATCAGGGCAATAAGCGCGGTCATGCGTTTGCTCATGATCAGGTACATGAACGCAATAACCATGGCGAAGCCAAGGAAAGTCAACATAGGAATACTCCAGACGTAATACGGCTACAGAACGGTGAAACGAACGAGTCAGCTCAGCAGAGGCAATACGTGGAGGGGAGACGCAAGAAGGGTATGAATCGGGGTAGGAACAAGCATCGCAATCACCATTTATTGTTGTTAATTGGGCCGCAGGGTGTGTTGAACACGCTTGCTGGCTAGCCGGTCTTTTGCCGGTGGTGAGGTGATCCTAATTGCAGAAGCTTTCACTTACCTTTCAATGGTGAAAGGGATTCGCGAATAAATTCGTTCTCACAGACGGGATGTGGGAGCGAATTCATTCGCGAAAAAGCCGATTACTGGGAGAACTGAGACGCCAGTTCACGCAGCATGACTTCGGCTTCCAGAACCTTTCTGACAGATTCGTTGGCTTTTTCACGACTCAGGCCCAGGCGCTCGAACAACTCGTCCGGGATTTCCTGCTGAGGGCCCGAACCGACGCCGTTGGCGCTCAGCAGGCGGACCGCCAGAAAGATCAGGTTGGCGTATTCGCAATGCTTGCCCGCGTAGTACGGATCATGCTGGAAGCGCAGCGCAGTGGACAGTTCGTCCGGCATGTCCCAGTAACGCATCAGCCAGGCACCGATCTGTTCGCGGCTGATGCCCAGCAAGTGATGCTCGACATAGCTGTGATGCAGATGCGGGTTGACCTCCAGTTGACGGCAGATCAGCGAGAAATGCGGCGGGAACACGTGTGCCAGCAGCAGGTAGCCGAAGTTGTGCAGCAGGCCGGCCAGATAGGTCAGGCCGCCTTCCGGGCGCTTGGCGCGCGGAATGGCACGGGTCAGGCCCTCAATGACCGCAGCGGTGTAGATCGACTGTTGCCAGTAAGGCGTTGTCTGCTGTGGATGGTCCTTGGGCAGGCTCAGGGTCTTGCCAAGTGCCAGACCCAGCGCCAGGTTGATGACCAGATCGAAACCCAGCACGCGGACGATGGCGTCTTCGACCGAGCGAATCTTGCCTGTCGAGGCGTAGTAGGGCGAAGCGGCCCAACTCACGACCTGAGCGGCCAGCGCAGGGTCGGTTTCAACCACGCCGGTAATGTCATCGATGGTTGCGTCAGGGTCGACACGCAGCTTGATGATCTTCTGCGCAGTACCGGCCAGCGGTGGAATTTCCAGCGTCGCTTCCAGGCGTTGCTGGATGCGCCGTGCCGTGAAGGCATGCATGGCCTGGGTGATTTCTTCGCGGTCGTCATCGGGACGATCGAGGTTTGGATGAATACCGCTCAGCAGTTCGCCAAAATGCGCTGCACTGGCCTTGCTCAGCATGCCCCTGAAGTCTTCGCTGTTGATTTCCAGCAGAACGCCCGGCTCTCCGGAGCCAATCAGTAACGCAGGTTCCTGCAGCAGACGATCGTCATACAGGCAAGGAGAACTGGTCAGGGCTGGCAAGCCCGGCAGGGCATGCAGGTTGTGCTTGGCGAGCATGCGCAGGAGGCGATCATGGGGAACGGCTGCCAACTGGCGACCGGTCAACTCGGTGATCCGGTTGAGGTCCAGCAACTGGCTCTGCGGGAACAGGATCAGCAGCGCGCCAACAGCGTCTTCGACCAGCACGGCCTGGACTTTACGCGATGCCGGCAGGCTCGTGTCATCCACGACTTCGTTATAGGAGATGGCCAGTTTTTCAAGCAGTTGCCGGATTACCGACGGGGCTTGGTGAGAGTCATCGACGTGGGCAACTTCTGTCATGGTCTTTGTCCGTTTTCCTACAATGTCGGCAGTATAACCAGCTTATTTGTTTTGGGCCGCATGCGCTTCCCAAAGCGTTGCCTGCGTCACACCTGACCGTATTGTTGACCGTGTCTCAACCAGCGCTCAAGCAAGGGGCTGACATGCTGTGGCCAGCGCTCCAAAAGCGCGTGGGCCGCATCTCGCACGGCAGGTAGCAAATCGGCATCACGCATCAGATCAGCCACCTTGAACTGCAGGAGGCCCGTTTGTCGGGTTCCTAGCATTTCACCCGGACCACGCAGTTCCAGATCCTTTTCGGCGATGACGAACCCGTCATTGGTTTCACGCATGATGCCCAGGCGTTGACGGCCGACTTGTGAAAGCGGCGGATGGTAGAGCAGCACGCAATGGCTGACGGCACTGCCGCGTCCGACACGCCCGCGCAACTGGTGCAACTGGGCAAGCCCGAGGCGCTCGGGGTTTTCGATGATCATCAGGCTGGCGTTGGGCACATCGACGCCGACTTCGATGACTGTGGTCGCTACCAGCAATTGCAGTGCACCCTGTTTGAACTCGGCCATGATCGCGGCCTTTTCCGCAGGCTTCATGCGCCCGTGAATCAGCCCGACCCGCAACTCGCCCAGCGCACTGCTCAGTTCTTCGAACGAAGTCTCGGCGGCCTTGCAGGTCAGTTCTTCGGATTCTTCGATCAGTGTGCAGACCCAATAGGCCTGGCGACCTTCTGCACAGGCAGCGCGCACTCGCTCGATGACTTCGATGCGACGGCTGTCGGCTACCAGCACGGTATTGACCGGTGTTCGCCCAGGCGGCAGTTCATCGAGGATCGAGGTATCCAGGTCGGCGTAGGCGCTCATGGCCAGGGTTCGCGGAATGGGGGTCGCGGTCATGATCAACTGATGCGGACACATCATGCCGCCCACGCCTTTCTTGCGCAGAGCCAGACGTTGCTGGACGCCGAAGCGGTGCTGTTCGTCGATGATGACCAGCGCCAGATTCTTGAACTGCACTTCATCCTGGAACAGTGCATGAGTACCCACCACCATGGGCGTGCCGCTGGCGATCTGTTCCAGTGACGTGGCGCGGGCCTTGCCCTTGAGCTTGCCCGCCAGCCAGGCTACGCCCACGCCCAGCGGTTCAAGCCAGCGCTGGAAGTTGATGTAGTGCTGTTCGGCGAGGATCTCGGTCGGCGCCATCAAGGCAACCTGATAACCGGCTTCCAGTGCCTGGAGTGCTGCCAGTGCAGCGACGACGGTCTTGCCCGCGCCCACATCGCCCTGAATCAGGCGCAGCATGGGCTCTGGCTGGCTGAGGTCGTAAGCCACTTCCTTGCCGACCCGCTGCTGTGCGCCGGTGGGTGGAAAGCCCAGGTTGGCCAGGAACTGCCTGGGCAGTTTCTTCGCCAGAGGCAAGGCCGGTGCATGCTGCGCACGCAGGCTTTCACGCAGCCGTTGCTGGGAAAGCTGATGGGTCAGCAATTCTTCAAACGCCAGACGGTGTTGCGCCCAGTGATGGCCCAGGGCGAGTTCTTCGATGTCGGCATCGGCGGGCGGATGATGCAGATAGCGAATCGCATCGTCCAGCGGAGCCAACTGGTAGTCACGTGCCAGCTCTTCGGGCAGCCAGTCCGGCAGACTTTTGGGGCCGAGCATCGCCAGGCTTTGCTGGCAGAGCTGACGCAGGCGTTGCTGGGTCAGGCCTTCGGTGGTTGGATAGATCGGTGTGAGGGTCTGCTCGACAGGCGCGGGTTCGTCGCCGGTCAGCGCCCGGTATTCGGGGTGGTAGATTTCCAGGCCCGAAGCGCCGGGTCTGGCTTCGCCAAAGCAGCGCAGATGAGTCCCGCGCTTCATGCTTTCCTTCTGGGCGTTGCTGAAGTGGTAAAAGCGCAGGCTGACAACGCCTGTGCCGTCACCCAGTCGCACCAGCAGGCTGCGGCGCTTGCCCATGACCACATCGGCGCCGCTGACCACGCCTTCGATCACCGCATCCTGGCCAGGACGCAACGCGCGGATAGGGACGATGCGAGTCCGGTCCTGATAACGCAGCGGCAGGTGAAACAGCACATCCTGCAGGTTTTCCAGGCCCACCTTTGCCAGCTTTTCAGCCATGGCCTCGCCGACGCCCTTGAGCGCCGTGACCGAGACTTTGGAAAGCTCGCTCATTTTCTCTGCCTAGCTTGCTTCTGTTTTTGGACGAGCCACTGAACACAGGCGTACGGAGTCAGCAAGAATCTCGATTGCCTTGGGCCTTGGGAAACTGGCGCGCCATGCGATGGCGACCGTACGGAAAGGTACGGGGGCCGTCAGCGGGCGAACTTCGATGACGCCAGGAGCGTAATGGTGGCTGTCCACTGCCGACAGCGGCAGGATCGAGATACCCAGTCCTGAGGCGACCATATGGCGAATGGTTTCCAGCGAGCTGGATTCCACGGTCGTATGCCGGGCGCCTTCGCCGCCTTTGGTCAGCGTCGGGCAGGCTTCCAGGACCTGATCCCGGAAGCAGTGACCTTCGCCCAGCAGCAACAGGCTCTTGTCGTTGAGTGCCGAGGCATCGATGGACGTTTTCTGGGTCCATGGATGGTTGGCCGGCATCAGAACCGAGAAGGGCTCGTCGTAGAGTGGCAGGGTCAGCACATCGGCTTCGTTGAAAGGCAAGGCGATGATGACCGCGTCCAGCTCACCGTTGCGCAGCTTGTCGCGCAGGACGTGAGTGAAGTTTTCTTCGATGTACAACGGCATCTGCGGGGCGACCCGGTGCAGTTGTGGAATCAGATGCGGAAACAGATACGGGCCGACGGTGTAGATAGCGCCGACTTTCAGCGGCGCCGTCAGTTGGTTCTTGCCCGCCTGGGCCAGCTCGCGGATGCCTTGTGCCTGCTCCAGCACCTTTTGGGCCTGGGCAACGATGCCTTCACCGACAGGCGTCAGACGTACAGCACTCTTGCTGCGCTCGAAAATCAGCACACCCAGTTCATCTTCGAGCTTTTTAACGCCCACCGAGAGTGTGGGCTGGCTGACGTGGCAGCGTTCGGCGGCGTGGCCGAAATGCTGCTCTTGAGCAAGCGTGACGATATAGCGCAATTCTGTAAGGGTCATAACGTGCGTCCATGAAGTTGCGGCCCCAGCATAGCGGGTGCAATCGATAGACGCACGTTATCAGAAGCACTCATGAGTAACAAAAGTGTTATTCAGCGTTTATCCAGGGAATAAACGAAAGGTGCCAGGATCTCGATCGTGCCGTTGTTCAGGGTTTCCGCTGGCGGTTTTGGCAAGGGTTGAGCACGACGGATCATCTCCATGGTGGCTCGGTCCAGCGCCGGACTGCCTGAAGTGCTGGCAATCGAGTAGGACAGGACATTACCTTCCGCATCGACCACGAAGCGCAGACGGGCTACCCCTTGCATGCCGCGACGGCGGGCATCTTCGGGATACTTCTTGTACTTGCTCAGGTGCCGTAGCAGGTCGCTCTGCCAGCTTGGCAGTGCCGTGCTGGGTGGAGACGGCGGGCTGGGCGGTGCCTGTGGTGCAGCCGATTTCTCGGGCGGAGCCGTTGTCGGCGGGGTGTCCACCGGTTTTTCGGCAGCAGGTTTCTCCTGTGGAGGCTCAGGCTTCTTCTGCGGCTTTGGCGGCTGCGGTTTTGGCTTGGGCTTTTCCACTTTCTTGGGAACTGCGATTTCCGGCTTTGGCGCCTCGACCAGATCCGGCAACGGGACTTCTTCTTCCGGTGCTGGCGGTTGCGGCGGCTGAACGACCTGCGGCGGTGGTGGCGGTGCGAGTTCGGGCAAAGGTGCCAGTTCGACCATCATGGCGGCCGGCGGCAGCTCGATGGCCTGCGATGCCGGCCAGCGGAGTGCGACGATCACCGCGATGGCATGCACAGCCAGCACCAACAACAGACTACCGCTATAGCGCGTCAGTGTTTGGCGCGTACTGATCATTTTTTACCAACCGTCTCAAGGCCAACCAAACCGACTTTCAGGTAGCCGGCACCGCGCAGGGTGTTCATGACTTCCATCAGATCGCCGTAATCCACGCCCTTGTCGGCCTGGAAGAAGATGGTGGTGTCTTTCTTGCCCTTGGTCCTGGCATCCAGTACCTGGCCAATCTGCTCGCGAGCGACTTTCTCTTCGCCCAGGTACAGGCTCTTGTCAGTCTTGACGCTGAGGAAGATCGGCTTTTCGGGCCGAGGTTGCGGTGTTGCGGTGGACGCTGGCAGATCGACCTTGATGTCCACGGTCGCCAGAGGTGCCGCGACCATGAAGATGATCAGCAGTACCAGCATGACGTCGATGAACGGCGTCACGTTGATTTCATGGTTCTCGGCGAGATCGTCGCCGCCTTCGTTAAGATGCAGGCCCACGTCTTAGCCCACCTTTACCATGTGCGGTTGCTGTTGGTTGCGGTCGGCTTCCGGCAGGTGGTCCAGGTCGCGGCTGACCAGCAGCAGAACCTGAGCGGATGCGTCGGAAACCTGAGCCTTGTAGCCAGCGATGGAGCGGGCGAAGACGTTGTAGATCACCACCGCAGGAATGGCTGCAACCAGACCCAGTGCAGTTGCCAGCAGGGCTTCTGCGATGCCGGGTGCAACCACGGCCAGGTTGGTGGTCTGGGTCTTGGCGATGCCGATAAAGCTGTTCATGATGCCCCACACGGTGCCGAACAGACCGACGAAGGGTGCGGTCGAACCGATGGTGGCGAGCATGCCGGTGCCGTTGCTCATGTTGCGGCCACAGGCAGCGACCAGACGTTCCAGACGGAAGCTGACACGTTCCTTGATACCTTCGCGCTCGCGGCTGTTGGCTGAAAGACGCATTTCTTCCAGGGCGTCATGGACCAGCAAGTGAGCCAGCGTGCCCTCCTTGTTGGCGCTCTGGCTGGCGTCGCTCAGGGAACGGGCCTTTTTCAGGCCGGCGATTTCAACCCGCAGACGACGCTTGGCGCCCAGCAGTTCGAAGCCTTTGGCGATCCAGATGGTCCAAGTGATGATCGAAGCGATGACCAGGCCGATCATCACGGCTTTTACGACGATATCGGCGTTCTGGTACATGCCCCATGGCGACAGGTCGTGAGCCATGCCCAGGCCGGCTTCTTCGGCGACAGGTTCCAGAGTATCGGCAGGCGCAACGGCTTCAGGCTGGGCAGCAGGTGCGGTGGCTGGAGCTGCGGCAGCCGCTTGTGGTGCCGGAGTGGCCGGGGCCGACTGGTCAGCGAGAGCGACAGGTGCGAGCATCAGGCTCAACACAAGGGCAGCCACACCACGCCATGCACGTGGCAGGCGAGGTAGCTTGGTTGGCGAAGCGGGTGATTGAATACGTGTCATGCTGGCCTGACCTGAAATGGAAATAATGATTGTCCCGGGACGTCGTTCTAGCGGCTCGACGAAAGTGCGTGGACAAATGGACGGGTATTATTGCAAATCGTTCTTGTTAGCAGAAGTAATAATGTATCTTTTTTTCAATAAATAACATCAGGCGCTCTTATTCCTGATTATTTTTCGGATTCATCCGTCGTTATGTGGAGGTACAAGGTGTCCGCTCCTTCTCTTCTGATCGCTGGTTGTGGCGATATAGGTTGTCGTCTTGCCACCCGGTTGCTGCCTCTCCAGTGGCGGATCCATGGCTTGCGACGTGATACGTCACAGTTGCCCGAAGGCGTGATTCCGGTGAAAGGCGACTTGTTCGACTGGCTGGAGCCACAGGACTGGCCGACAGAGTCCATCGATTATCTGGTGTATTGCGCCACACCCACGCAAAGGGACGAATACGGTTATCGACGTGCCTACGTCGAAGGTCTTTCCCATGTCTTGAGCTGGATGAAGCAGCACGGCCAGCAACCCAGGCGGGTGTTCTTTGTCTCCAGCAGCGGTGTCTACGGGCAGCAACAGGGTGAGTGGGTCGATGAAACCTCCGCAACCGAGCCGTCAGGCTATACCGGCACGGTGATGCTGGAAGCCGAACAGGTTGCCCTCGGCAGCGGTTGGCCCGCTACGGTGGTGCGCCTGACGGGGATTTACGGACCTGGTCGCAACGACCTCTCCAATCGCGTGCGTCAGGGCCATAGCGTGCGTGTCGATCCGCCGGTCTATGCCAACCGTATTCATGCGGACGATGCGGCGGGGTTGCTGGCTTTTCTGCTTGAAGCCGATGCAAAAGGTGTGGCGCTGGAGGATTGCTACCTGGGTGTCGATGACGACCCGGCGGCGCTTGGCGATGTGGTGGCCTGGATCCGCGAATACCTGGGCGTGACCGAATGGTCCGAAGATGTGAGTGTGCAGCGGGTAGGCAGCAAGCGATGCAGTAATGCCAGGGCGCGGGCGCTGGGTTGGGCGCCGGAGTATGCGGATTATCGTGCGGGGTATGCAGCGTTGCTGGGGTAGTGAGAAGCAGGCCCGGCCATCCTGATGGTCGGGCCTGTCTTCACGGATGCATCACTGCTGCTCAAGCAGCCAGCGACGCTCGCCTGGACGCAGTTGAGGCATCTCGCCTGCGCCAGCCGCGTTGAGGGCCTGGAAGATTTCCAGTTGCTTGCCTTTGCGGGCAAATATCCACGGGCTGCCCTGCTCGTTCTTTTCCAGCCACATGCTGTCGTATTCGCCGCTCATGGCTGCACAATCGCCCGCCAGGCACAGGGCGTAACGATCGTTTTCCGGAAGGCCCTGCACGCTGCCGTCCGGCATGAACTGCACGACGCTGCCCTGACCGTCGCCGCTGACGATGGTCCATTTGCCGCCCATGTAGGCACCATACAGAGCTCTTTCAAAGCTGCTACCTGATGGCGCGCCTTCCGGAGCCGGGTTTTTCGGCTTCTCGAAATGTTGTTCCGGGCCGGATTCGCTGGCGGCCTGAACAAGGTGGTCGCCCTTGATGCTCAGGTTTTCAGAGAAGCTGCCGTAGAAATTGACGTTCAGCTTGCCGTCGGCTGCGCTGGAGATCTTGCCTTCGCCGAGCTCGAAACCGTTGGAATAGATGGCCTGATTGGCCTGGGTGTTGACCTGCCATTCCAGGTTTGGACCGTTGGCAAGCAGGGCTTCGCGCAGGTTGCCGCCTTTTACGGCAGCGTCGATGGCGCTCTGGTTGATCCAGGTACCGTCGGGGTTGCGGTCGGCATGGCTGGCGCAGCCAGTCAGGAGGGCGGCCAGCAGTGAGATGGCGAGCGCGGAGCGCATAGCGGAGTCCTTCCTTTGCAGGGAGCGGAGCGGCTGGCGCTCCGCCGGGATGATTTATTCGATGACGAGAATCGCGTCCATTTCTACCTGGGCGCCACGTGGCAGTGCGGCAACGCCAATGGCGGCGCGGGCCGGATAAGGCTGCTCGAAGTATTTGCCCATGATCTCGTTGACCTTGGCGAAGTTGCCCAGGTCGGTCAGGAAGATGTTCAGCTTGACGATGTCCTTGAAGGAGCCACCGGCTGCTTCAGCGACAGACTTGAGGTTCTCGAAGACCTGAACGATCTGGGCTTCGATGCCTTCGACCAGTTCCATGCTCTTGGGGTCCAGAGGGATTTGCCCGGACATGTAGACGGTATTGCCAGCCTTGATTGCCTGGGAGTAAGGGCCGATGGCTGCAGGGGCCTTGTCGCTGGTGATGACAGTCTTGGTCATGAAGAACTCCTGATGATGGGGTGGCTAGGCGCGCATGCGGGTGATGCGTGTCACTCCTGCCAGGGCGCGCAGTTTCTTGATCACGCGGGCCAGATGCACGCGGTCGTGAACGCTGACGACCAGTTGGACAACGCTGATGCGACCATCGCGCTCGTCCATGCTGATCTTTTCGATATTGCCGTCGGCGGCGTTGACGCTGCTGGCCAGCAGGGCAATCAGGCCGCGCTGGTGTTCCAGCTCCACGCGCAGCTCGACATTGAACTCGCCAGTGACATCCTTGGCCCAGGACAGCTGGATGCATTTTTCCGCGTTGTGGCGGATTTCGCTGATATTGCGGCAGTTGTCCAGGTGCACGACCATGCCCTTGCCTGCGGACAGGTGGCCGACAATCGGGTCGCCGGGGATTGGTGTGCAGCACTTGGCGTAACTGAGTACCAGGCCTTCGGTGCCGCGAATCGCCAGCGGGCCTTCAGGGCTTGGCAACTGTTCGCCTTCGCCCAGCAGGCGGCGGGCGACCACATAAGCCATGCGATTGCCCAGGCCGATGTCTTCGAGCAGGTCTTCCAGCACTTCGACGCGGTATTCGTTCAGCGCCAGCTGGATGCGCTCGGGAGCGATCTTGTCCAGGGTGCTCTCGAAGCCGTTGAGCACCTTGTTCAGCAGGCGTTCGCCCAGGCTGATGGACTCGGAGCGGCGTTGCAGTTTCAGCGCATGGCGGATATGGGTGCGGGCCTTGCCGGTGACCACGAAGTTCAGCCATGCCGGATTCGGGCGTGCGCCCGGTGCGCTGACGATTTCGACGGTCGAGCCGCTTTGCAGCGGTTCGGAAAGCGGCGCCAGCCGACGGTTGATCCGGCAGGCGATGCAACTGTTGCCGACATCGGTGTGGACCGCATAGGCGAAGTCCACTGCCGTAGAGCCTTTGGGCAGCTCCATGATCCGGCCTTTTGGCGTGAAGACGTAGACTTCGTCCGGGAACAGGTCGATCTTCACGCTTTCGATGAATTCCAGGGAGTTGCCAGCGCGTTGCTGCATCTCCAGTACACCCTTGACCCACTGACGGGCGCGGGCGTGGGTGCCCTTTGGCTGCTCGTCGTCGGTGGATTTGTACAGCCAGTGCGCGGCAATCCCGTTGTTGGCCATCTCTTCCATTTCGCGGGTGCGGATCTGGATTTCGATGGGCACGCCATGCATGCCGAACAGAGTGGTGTGCAACGACTGATAGCCGTTGGCCTTGGGGATCGCGATGTAATCCTTGAAGCGACCGGGCAGCGGCTTGTACAGATTGTGTACAGCGCCCAGCACGCGATAGCAGGTGTCTACCTTGTCGACGATGATGCGGAAGGCGTAGACATCCATGATCTCGTTGAAGGCGCGACGCTTGCCGCGCATCTTCTTGTAGATGCCATAGAGGTGTTTCTGCCGTCCGCTGACTTCGCCTTCGATTCCGTCCACGGCCAGGCAATGGCTCAGGGACTCTTCGATCTTGTTGACCAGTTCCTTGCGATTGCCACGGGCGCGCTTGACCGCCTGATGGATGCGCGAAGAACGCATGGGGTACATGGCCTTGAAACCCAGGTCCTCGAATTCGATGCGAACGCTGTGCATGCCCAACCGGTTGGCGATGGGCGCATAGATTTCGAGGGTTTCCTTGGCGATGCGGCGGCGCTTCTCACCGGACAGGACTTCCAGCGTGCGCATGTTGTGCAGACGATCGGCGAGCTTGACCAGGATCACGCGAATATCGCGTGCCATGGCCATGGCCATTTTCTGGAAGTTTTCAGCCTGGGCTTCGGCCTTGGTCTCGAAGTTCATCTGGGTCAGCTTGCTGACCCCGTCGACGAGTTCGGCCACGGTTTCGCCAAACTGGAGGCTGAGTGCTTCCTTGGCGATACCGGTGTCTTCGATCACGTCATGCAGCATCGCAGCCATCAGGCTCTGATGGTCCATGTGCATGTCGGCGAGAATGCTTGCGACCGCAAGCGGGTGCGTTACATAAGCTTCGCCACTGCGACGGCGCTGGCCGTCGTGGGCTTGTTCGGCGTAGTAATACGCTCGGCGGACCAGATTGACCTGGTCCTTGCCAAGATAGGCCGAAAGGCGGTCGGCGAGTGCGTCTATGCTCGGCAAGGCGTTACTCCTTGCGCGTGGCTTTTACACTGCGTCGAACCACATCGCCCCGGCATAGGCTTAGACGGCCTCGCTGGACTCGTCCTCGAACGCTGCGAACAATGGTTCATCTTCAACGATTTCGGCTTCTGCGATGACAGCGTAATCCATCAGGCCAGCTGCGATTTCACGCAGGGCAACGACGGTAGGCTTGTCGTTTTCCCAAGCCAGCTTGGGTTCCTTGCCGCCAGTAGCGAGCTGACGCGAACGCTTGGTAGCGAGCATGACCAGCTCGAAGCGGTTATCGACGTGTTCCAGGCAGTCTTCAACAGTCACGCGGGCCATGGGTATTCCTCGTAGCAAATGCGTATGCGCGGTGCCCGGATGGGCGAGCGGACTCGGTAGTTTACAAGCGGTTAGCCACAAGCTTCAAGCGGCACGCCGAAGGGTGAGCGTTGCGGGCAGGCGTCAGAGCTTGCCCGCAAGGGCGGTTCAGGCCAGTAACTCATTGAATAACTGACTGTATTTCTCTTCCTGATGCTCCAGGCTGAGCCGGTTGGCGCGGAAAATGGCTTTCAGGTCTTCCAGTGCATGGGCGAAGTCATCGTTGATCACGATCGACTCATATTCCTTGTAATGGCTCATTTCGCTGACCGCTTCGCGCATGCGGGCGTCGATGATCTCGTCGCTGTCCTGGCCTCGGTTGGTCAGGCGCTGGCGCAAGGCCTGCTGGGTTGGCGGCAGAATGAAGATCGAACGCGCATGGGGCATCTGCTTGCGAACCTGTTGGGCGCCCTGCCAGTCGATTTCCAGAATCAGGTCGTGGCCTTCGTCCAGGGTCTGCTGCAGATGGCTTTGCGACGTACCGTAGAGGTTGCCGAAAACTTCTGCCTGCTCAAGGAAGTCACCGTGTTCGATCATGCGCTGGAATTCGGCGCGATCGACGAAGTGGTAGTTCACGCCATCGACTTCACCGGGGCGCATGGCGCGGGTGGTGTGGGACACCGAAACGCGGATCTGTTGCCCGGAGTTTTTTTCCGAGTCGTCGATCAGTGCCTTGACCAGGCTGGTCTTGCCTGCGCCGGACGGGGCGGAAACGATGTACAGGGTACCGGTACTGTGGGTCATGTCAGGTTCAGCCTTACTCAATGTTCTGCACTTGTTCACGCATCTGCTCGATCAAAACCTTGAGGTTGACGGCGGCTTGGGTACTGCGTGGGTCGAAGGCCTTGGAGCCTAGTGTGTTGGCTTCGCGGTTGAGCTCCTGCATCAGGAAGTCCAGGCGACGGCCTGCCTGTCCGCCGGTCTTGAGCACGCGACGCACTTCCGTGACGTGTGTGCTCAGGCGATCGAGCTCTTCCGCGACATCGCTTTTCTGCGCCAGCAGAACCATTTCCTGTTCCAGGCGCTGAGGGTCCAGCTCGGCCTTCATGTCGGCAAAGCGGTCCGTGATTTTCTGCCGCTGGGTGGCCAGCATCTGTGGCACCAGCGTGCGCAGGGTGGCGACTTCCTGAGTGATGGACGTCAGGCGCTCATCGAGCAGTCTGGCCAGATCCGCGCCTTCGCGACCGCGACCGTTCTTCAGTTCGGTCAGGGCTTCGTTGAACAGCTCAAGGGCTGCGCTGTTGAGGGCCTGCGGGTCAGTGGCATCGGCCACGAGCACGCCGGGCCAGGCCAGGACTTCCAGAGGATTCAGGGCGGCGGGCTGCTTGATCAGGCCCGCGACGGCTTCAGCGGCGGCAATCAGTTGTTTTGCACGCTCGCGATCCACCTGCAGCGGTTTGCCGGCGGTTTCCTCGACGAAGCGCAGGGTGCACTCGACCTTGCCACGGGACAGACCCTGGCGCAGCGCTTCGCGAATCGCGCCCTCCAGGTCCCGGAAGGATTCCGGCAGACGCAGATGAGGCTCGAGGTAGCGATGATTGACCGAGCGTAGTTCCCAACTCAATGTGCCTTGAGTGCCTGCCTGTTCGACGCGGGCAAAGGCCGTCATGCTGTGCACCATGGAAGTACCTCTTGTATTCGGTCCATGAACGCGGCCGCGCTGCAGTCATGGAAGTCGTGAAAGCCGACAGGTTGCAAAGGCGCAGGATTGTAGCGCAGTGCGGCGCAGGCTCCCAATCCGCGAGTGTGACAAGCATTGCAAGGCATTATCCTTTTCGTCGCTTCGTGCTGGAGAACCCGGTTCCAGAGCCTTTGAACCATTCGGTATCGGTATTGCGACTTTTAGATGTGCCCAGCCTTGGTTGTGACCTCTATAATGCTCGGCAGTTTTCCGTCCCAGTACAGGTATTCCAGATGAAACGTCCAAGTGGTCGCTCTGCCGATCAGCTCCGTCAGGTCCGCATCACCCGCAATTACACGAAGCACGCCGAAGGTTCTGTGCTGGTGGAGTTCGGTGACACCAAGGTGATCTGCACGGTCAGCGTCGAAAATGGCGTACCACGCTTTCTGAAAGGTCAGGGCCAGGGTTGGCTGACTGCCGAGTACGGCATGCTGCCGCGTGCAACCGGTGAGCGTAACCAGCGCGAAGCCAGCCGCGGCAAACAAGGCGGCCGCACTCTGGAAATCCAGCGTCTGATCGGTCGTTCGCTGCGTGCTGCTCTGGACATGTCCAAGCTGGGCGACGTGACCCTCTACGTCGACTGTGACGTGATCCAGGCCGATGGCGGTACGCGCACTGCCTCCATCACCGGCTCCATGGTTGCCTTGGCCGATGCCCTGAAAGTGATCAAGAAGCGCGGCGGCCTCAAGGGCGGTGATCCGCTCAAGCAGATGATCGCTGCCGTTTCCGTTGGTATGTATCAAGGCGAGCCAGTGCTCGACCTGGATTACCTGGAAGATTCCGCTGCCGAGACTGACCTCAATGTGGTCATGACCAGCGCCGGTGGTTTCATCGAAGTGCAGGGTACTGCCGAAGGCGCGCCATTCCAGCCAGAAGAGTTGAATGCAATGCTGGCGCTGGCTCAGAAAGGCATGACAGAGTTGTTTGAATTGCAGCGTGCCGCACTGGCCGACTGAATCGTGCAGTAACGAGGAGCCGCAAATGAGTGACAGCCAGTTTTCCAAACCTGCTCGTGAAGTGCGTCAATGGGCGATGTTCTGTCATCTGTCGGCTTTCTTCGGGTTGATCTTCCCGTTCGGCAATCTGCTCGGGCCGCTGATTATCTGGCAGCTCAAGAAGGACGCTGATTCGTTTCTGGATTCTCAGGGCAAGGAAGCGCTGAACTTCCAGATCACGGTTTCGATTGCCTCCATTGTCAGCATGCTGCTGTTCGTGGTGGTCATCGGGATTCCGCTGCTGGCACTGGTCTGTATCGGTGCGATGGTGTTGACGGTCATTGCGGGGATCAAGGCCAATGACGGCCGGGACTACCGCTATCCGTTCACCTGGCGTGCGCTGAAGTAACGATCCTGCACGAAACCCGTCAGCCGTTTCCTGCGCAGGAAACGGCTGACGTGGCTGGCTTCATCAGATCTTGAAGCTGTCCACCAGTTGCTTCAAACGTCCTGCCTGTTGCGACAGCGCCGCACAGTCCTTGAGGGTTTCATTGAGGTTGGCAACGCCCTGTTGATTGAGGCTGTTGATCTGGTTGATATCTACGTTCAAGGTTTCCACCACGGCGGTCTGCTCTTCAGTGGCCGCAGCGACTGACTGGTTCATGCCGTCGATTTCGCCAATGCGCCGGGTAACGTCGCGCAGACGGTTGCCTGCCTGATTCGCCACTTCCACGCTGTCCTGGCTGGAGGTCTGGCTCTCGTTCATGTTCACGACCGCCTGCTGCGAACCGCTTTGCAGCTCGCCGATCATTTTGTGGATTTCATCGGCAGACACCTGGGTGCGATGCGCCAGGTTGCGCACCTCATCGGCTACCACGGCAAAGCCGCGGCCCGCATCGCCGGCACGTGCTGCCTCGATGGCTGCGTTGAGCGCCAGCAGGTTGGTCTGCTGCGAGATGCCTTTGATGACGTCCAGAATGTGCCCGATGTTGTCGGTGCTTGCATTGAGGGTTTCGATCCTGGAGCAGGAGTCGCTGATCTTGCTCGACAGCTCGCTCATGGAGCTTATGGTCTTTTCTACCACGATGCGGCCGTCTTCGGCCTGCTCACGGGCTTCGCTGGCCTGGATAGAGGCGTCGGAGGCGTTACGGGCAATTTCCTGGGTGGCAGCACCCAGTTCGTTGATCGCGGCGGCAACGCTGTTGGTACGGGCGCTTTGTTCGTCGAAGCCTGTGATCGAGGCGTTGGAGGATTCCACCACACGTCGCGACAGGTCGTGCACCTGAACCGTTGCCGACGACACTTCGGCAATCGAGGCATGGACGCGCTCGACAAACTGGTTGAAGGCGCCGCCAAGCTGGGCGAATTCATCCTGGCCCTGAATGTTCAGGCGACGGGTCAGGTCGCCTTCACCCTGGGCGATATCTTCCATTGCACGACCCATGTCGGTCAGTGGACGCATCAACGCACTGATCAGCAGGCTCAGCAGCAAGGCAATCACGGCCACGGCAATCAGCACGGCGACCAGCGCAGAACTGCGGAACTGGCTCAGGGGGGCATAGGCCTTGTTTCTGTCGATGCTCAAGCCGATATACCAGTCGGCCGACGGCAGGCCGGTGATCGGGGTGAAGGACAGGATGCGCTCTTGCCCATTGAGGGTCACTTCACGCAGGCGCTTGTCCAGGGTCAGGGTCTGGCCTGGATAAATGTCCTTGAGGTTCTTGAGGACCTGATCCTTGTCCGGGCTGACGATGACCTGACCGTCGCCGCTCACCAGGAAGGCGTAGCCGATACCGCCGAACTCAACGGAGTTGATGATCTTGACCAGTGTATCGAGGCTCAAGTCGCCACCGGCCACGCCGGAAACCTGACCGCCTGACTTGATCGGACTGGCGATAGTCACCACCAGGCCGCCTACCGAAGCGAGGTACGGCGCGCTCAGGATGCTTTTGCCAGCGTCGATGGTGGATTTGTACCAGGGCCGTTGACGTGGGTCGTAGCCGGCCGGCATTTCGACATTTGGACGCTGGGTAAACGCGCCCTTGCTGTCACCGACGTACGTGAACTGGAAAGTGGAGACCAGCGAGGACTGGGACACCAGACCACTCAGGTCTGTCCCTACACCCTGGAAGGCAACGTCCTGAGCGAGGTTTTCCAGAACAAGAATGCGTCCGCTCAGCCAGTTCTGAACACTGCTGGCGGTCAATTCCCCGGCCTGTCCTACCGACGTCTCGAGATTCTGACGAATAGTCGTGCGTTGCAGGTAATCGTTATAAAGCGTGAACAATGCGAATGCCAATACCACGACACCCGATGCTGCTAACAGAATTTTATGACGGAACTTCAAGCTCATTACTATAAATCTCGGCAGAAACAATAGGTTGGATGTTCGGGTCGTTTATTTTTATAGAGGCGTTCTATATCGCTATGCCTAAAGTACTATATATGCACGTGCTAATGGTGGACTTTTTGGATCCATTATACGCAGATTTTTGACGTCTTTTTTATGACAGGGTATGACGAGCGCCATACTCTGGATGCCTTTATAACCGTGGTCTTGAGCGAATGAAAGCTTCGTGAAAGCCTGGCGAATATTTTTCAACTTTTATCGACTTTTTATTTCAGCCGGGCTGTGATCTGCCGATAGTGTCATTACGTATTTCCCTTGCTGCGGCCTAAAAGAACAACCTACCAGCGGCCATAATTTAAAACATGACGATCCCGGAGAAAGTCGATGAATAGCTGGTTTGCCAACATCAGCGTAAATATGAAACTGGCCCTCGGGTTCGGTCTGGTACTTGTTTTTACTGCCATTCTTGCCTTGACGGGCTGGACCAGCCTCAGCGGGCTGATCGCGCGCAGCAACTGGATGAGCGACATCACTTCGCTCAATTCCCAGCTGACCAAGCTGCGTGTGACGCGCCTGCAATACATGGTGGCTAACGGTGACGAAAAGGTCGCCGAAACCGTTCAGGTTTCCCTGGATGGTTTCAAGAACTATCAGGAAAAACTGCTCAAGAGCTTCAAGAGCCCTGAAAACGTCAGGCTGCTCGAAAAGCTGGGTGCCGTGATCAGCGATTATCAGAAATCCCTGAACAACATGCGCAATGGTTACAGGACCAGCATCGCCATGCGTACGGAAATGGGCGTGCATGCGGTCAAGGGCGCGGCCCTGATCGAGCAGATCCTGGCGGATGTCAAAAATCTGGATCCTGCTGATGAAACCCGTTTCAGCCAGTATGAAAGCGTCGTCACGACCAAGGAAGACATGATGCAGGTGCGGTACGAAGTCCGTGGCTATGCCGCCGACATCACACCTGAAAACGAACAGAAAGCCGTCGCCCAGCTGGACGACGCCATCAAGGGCCTGAATGCGCTCAAAGCCACTTTCAGCGACACACACGGCGATATTCTGAAGCAGCTGGAAACGGCACTGGGCAACTATCGCACCGCGCTTCAGGGCTTCAAGACGGCCAATGTCGATATCGCTCAAGCCCGTAAGGAAATGACCGTACAAGGCCAGGACATCGTCAAGATCAGCGAAGACATGTATCAGATTCAGCTGGATCGTCGTGATATGGAGAGTGAACAGGCTCGCAACATGCAGATTGGCTGCACGGTGCTGGCGCTGTTGCTGGGCATTCTGGCTGCGGTGCTTATTACCCGTCAGATCACCCGTCCTCTGCAGGAAACCATGGCCGTTGTAGACCGCATCGCTTCGGGCGATCTGTCGCAGACCATCGTGGTGACCCGCCAAGACGAGCTGGGCGTGCTGCAACAAGGCATCCAGCGCATGGGTACGACTCTGCGCACACTGATTACCGGGATTCGCGACGGTGTGGCCCAAATTGCCAGCGCTGCCGAAGAGCTGTCGGCTGTGACCGAACAGACCAGCGCCGGGGTCAACAGCCAGAAAGTGGAGACCGATCAGGTGGCTACTGCCATGCATGAAATGTCGGCCACTGTTCAGGAAGTTGCCCGCAACGCCGAACAGGCTTCGCAAGCGGCTTCCAATGCCGACCGCGAAGCTCGCGACGGCGACAAGGTGGTAGGCGAGGCCATTGCGCAGATCGAGCGTCTGGCCACTGAAGTGGGTCGTTCGGCTGATGCCATGAGCGAGCTGGAGCAGGAAAGCGACAAGATCGGCAAGGTCATGGACGTGATCAAGGCCGTGGCCGAGCAGACTAACCTGCTGGCCCTCAACGCGGCCATTGAGGCGGCACGTGCGGGTGAAGCCGGTCGTGGTTTTGCGGTGGTGGCCGACGAGGTGCGTGGCCTGGCGCAACGTACCCAGCAATCCACCGAGGAAATCGAGACGCTGGTGGCCGGTCTGCAGAACGGCACCCGTCAGGTGTCGAACATCATGCTCAGCAGCCGCGAGCTGACAGCCAACAGCGTTACCCTCAGCCGCAAGGCGGGCGCATCGCTGGGCAATATCACCCAGACTGTCTCCAACATTCAGGCCATGAACCAGCAGATCGCCGCTGCTGCCGAAGAGCAAAGCGCTGTGGCCGAGGAAATCAGCCGCAGCATCATCAACGTGCGTGACGTTTCCGAGCAGACCGCTTCGGCCAGTGAAGAAACCGCTGCTTCCAGCGTCGAGCTGGCCCGTCTGGGTGGCCAGTTGCAGATGATGGTCAGCCACTTCCGCGTCTGATACATCCCGCCTCACTCTTGAGCCCGGCCTTTGCCGGGCTCAGTTCTTTCTGGCGCCAGCCTCTCTATCTCAAGCTTTTGCGCCCGCCTGTGTGAATGAAAATTTGCGCACTTATAAATGGCCTGTAGCCATCCTTTCTGTTATTCATGTAATCATCTGTATCAATTTGCTGGTTCGATCCGCCCACTCACTGGACAACAGGTCGCGGTTCAAAGCGCCCGTGCGAGCGTTCAGGAAATCGAAGGAATGTCATGAATACATGGTTTGCGAATATCAGTGTGAAATTGAAACTGGCATTGGGCTTTGGTGCGGTGCTCGTCTTGACGTGCCTCATGGCTCTGACGGGCTGGAGTGGCCTGGGTAGCCTGATCGAGCGTAGCGATCGTGTTGCCGACATCATGGGCCTCAACGCCGACATGAGTGAGCTACGCCTGAGGCGTTTGCAATACGTGACCGAGAACGGCGATGAAAAGATGGGTGATGTCGCTCAGGGCCTTCTCAACCATCTCAAGGAAAAGCACAACACACTGCTGGGGCTTTTTACCTATCCGGGTAATCAGGAAAAGCTCCAGGAGATGGGCAAACTTACCGCCGACTACCAGCAGTCGTATGACCGGATGCGTGAGGCTTACCGCTCCGATGCTGCGTTACGTAAAACCATGGGTGTCCACGCCGTCAAAGGTGCAGAAATCATCGGCAGGATCATCGACGACGTGCTCGCCATGTCGCCGGATGACGAGCGACGTTTCGGGCGCTATCAAGCGATTATGAAAGCCAAGGAAAACCTGGCCCTGATTCGCTATGAAGTGCGTGGCTACACCGGCAACCCCAACGAAACCACGGAAAAGAACGCCTACCGCCAGCTCGAGACGGCCCTGCAAGGCATGGAGCCTCTCAGGGCTGCTTTCAATGGCAGCTATGGTGACGAATTCAAGCAACTGGAAAGCTCAATTGTCAGCTATCGCCAGGCTGTGGATAACTTCAAGGCGGCGAATACGGCGATCGGAACGGCTCGCAAGGAAAACACCGCACAAGGTGTGGAGATGGCCAAGGTCAGCGAAGCGCTGTATCAACTCCAGGCTGTTCGTGGTGCTGAAGACAGCGCCCATGCCCGCAACATGCAGATCGGCGGCACCGTGCTGGCTCTGGTTCTGGGCATTCTGGCGGCGCTGATTATCACCCGCCAGATCACCAGTCCCTTGCAGGACACGCTGGTTGAAGTGGAGCGTATCGCGTCGGGCGATCTGTCACGCAACATTGCCGTGACGCGCCGCGATGAGCTGGGTGTTCTGCAACAGGGCGTACAACGCATGAGCGCAACCCTGCGCGACCTGATTGTCGGGATCCGTGATGGCGTGACTCAGATTGCCAGTGCTGCCGAGCAGTTGTCGGCAGTGACCGAGCAGACCAGTGCCGGGGTCAACAATCAGAAGGTCGAAACCGATCAGGTGGCCACGGCCATGAATGAAATGTCGGCCACCGTTCAGGAAGTGGCGCAAAACGCCGAACAGGCTTCCCAGGCTGCATCCAGTGCCGACCGCGAAGCCCGCGACGGTGACCGGGTCGTGGGTGAAGCGATTGCTCAGATCGAACGCCTGGCTTTGGAAGTGGGACGCTCGGCTGAAGCGATGAGCGAGCTGGAGCAGGAAAGCAACAAGATCGGCAAGGTCATGGACGTGATCAAGGCTGTGGCCGAACAGACCAACCTGCTGGCCCTCAACGCGGCCATCGAGGCGGCGCGGGCCGGTGAAGCAGGCCGTGGGTTTGCGGTAGTGGCTGATGAAGTACGCGGTCTTGCACAACGTACCCAGCAGTCCACCGAGGAAATCGAGAGCCTGGTGGCCGGCCTGCAGAACGGTACTCGGCAGGTATCTAGCATCATGCTCAACAGCCGCGAGCTGACGGCCAACAGCGTCACGCTCAGCCGCAAGGCGGGTGCATCATTGGGTAGCATTACCCAGACCGTCTCCACGATCCAGGCCATGAACCAGCAGATTGCGGCGGCCGCCGAACAGCAGAATGCCGTGGCCGAGGAAATCACCCGCAGCATCATCAATGTGCGCGATGTGTCCGAGCAGACGGCTTCCGCCAGTGAGGAAACCGCCGCTTCCAGTGTCGAGCTGGCGCGTCTGGGCGTTCAGTTGCAGACGATGGTCAGCCGCTTCCGGGTCTGACAGGCAGAGCCCGGGACTTACGGGTCCCGGGGCTTTTCAGTTGAGCCGGTTGATGGTTTCAACGTACTGGTTGACGGCTATCTGGTCGGCCTTGCGTCTTCCGGCTTCGAGAAAGGCCTGGAATTTCTCGCTCTCGAATAACTGATCGACTTCCTGACGAATCTTTTTCTGAGCGGAATAAGGTATGACGGCAACGCCCTCTTCCACTTCATAGGCATTTTCCAGCACTTCGACCAGCTTGGAGCGAAGTTTCCCCATGCCCCGGCCACTGGCAACCCGCTTGTAAGTGGACAGGAAAAAGGTTTCGCCACGGCCCGGCCCCTTTTTCGGAACATAGGCGACGGCACACAGGCCGGCCCCACTTCGCTTGCGCCAATGCGCCGTGGCACTTTCGCTCAGTTGCAGGACGTCGTCCCGCATCCAGGCATAGCCACTGTGGATCAGGTGAATGATTGCAGCATCCAGGGCACGCCGTGTTCCGCCAAACCGCAAATCGGTGAAGCGTGCCGAGACCAGTATCTTTTTATTTTTCAGGACGCGAACGATCCAGACCCGACCTCGTGTTTCACGAGTGATACCGCGTGGAACGCTATAGGTCACATCATCGACGATCTTGTCGTAACACCTGAGTCCTGAAATGTCGATTTCAGCGGGTGTATTCATGGGTGTGATCAGCTGTACCAGTGGGAAGTTAAATACCGAGAAGTAGATAAAAGCATGCGTCAGTAACACGTTCGTTACTGTCAGTAAAGTTAACAGTATTTCATGAAACTGTTAATTAACCCTGCAACTTTCATGGCGCAGTCATTGAGATGGAATTCTTCGGGCTGCTGAACTTTACTGTAGCGCATCAGCCGTGTCCGATAACCCTTCTGCGACGCTCAGGCAAACTTCATGACGACTCACGATCTCATTACTCCTGTGCTCAGGACTGCTGTCGTTATCCCAAGCTTCAAGGTAAAAGACCACATACTGGATGTTATCGCCGGAGTGGGTGAAAGCGTCAGCCGGATTTATGCAGTGGATGATTGTTGCCCCCAGAGCTCCGGCCATGAAGTCGAACAGCACTGTACGGATCGGCGGGTCAGGGTGATATTCAACCCCGTCAATCTGGGCGTCGGAGGCACGGTCAAGGTGGACGGCGACGGGCATATGGATCCGGCGTTGATTCCCGGCTTCATCGCGCCGATACAGAGTGGCGAGGCGGACTATACCAAGGGCAATCGCTTCTTCAATCTGGAAGAAATATCCCGCCTGCCCGGCCTGCGTATTTTTGGTAACACCACACTGTCCCTGATGAATAAACTTTCATCGGGATATTGGGAATTTTTCGATCAGACCAACGGGTATACCGCTATTCACAGTGATGTTGCCCGGCACTTTCCGATGAACAAGATCAGCCCGCGTTACTTCGTCAAAACCGACATCCTGTTTCGTCTTGGCACTCTGCGCGCCGTGGTGGTGGATATTCCAATGAGTGCCCGATATGGTGATGAAGTCAGTAACCTCAAGGTCTCGCGATTCTGGGCGAGTTCATTGGCAAACACCTGTGCAATATGTTCAAGCGCCTGTTCTACAACTACTACTTGCGGGATATGTCACTGGCGTCCTTTAAACTTCCCCTCGGTTTGCTTCTGCTGATATTCGGTACTGTCTTCGGGATCTTTCATTGGGGGCTTTCCCTGCGCACCGGTATTGCGACCTCGCCCGGGAGCTCTAGCATGGCGATCTATCTCGCGGCGCTGGCCTGTGTGCTGGGAATCTCCATCGGCCAGGTACCTCTTCAAGATGACGGCGCAGACGTTTCGTCAGAACGGTGACCTGCTCGACCCGGTCATGCTCGGCTGGTTTTTTCTGTCGCTGTTCCTGTACAGCATTCGTCCGGGATTTGTACTGATCACTCTTCCTGGCGTGGAGGCCAGGCCAGGCTGAAGTCCAGTTGCTCCAGTGTCAGGTTCGGGTTGTAGGCAGGATCGGTTTCTATCTCCGGCCAGCGTGTGTGCATGTAAGCCACTTCCTGGCTGAAACGCGCCTGCTTTTGCGGGGAGTCTTCAAAGCCACGGGTTGCCGATTCGTGATGGTACAGCTCGGCAAAAGGGGTCCACAGGTTCATGTACCCGGCCTCTTTGACCCGCAGGCAGAAATCGACGTCGTTGAAGGCTACCTTCAGGTTCGTCTCATCAAGGCCGTTGACCTGCTCGAAGATGGATTTGCGAATAACCAGGCAGGCCGCCGTCACCGCCGAGAATTCCTGAATCAATACGGCACGCCCGAAATAACCATGTTCACCTCGGGGCAGGAATTTATGCGAGTGATTGGCTATACCGCCAATGCCCAGAATGACGCCGCCATGCTGCAGCCGGTCATCGGGAAACCATAACCGCGCGCCCACTGCTCCGACCTCCGGCTGCAAGGCCAGGGCGACCATTTCATCCAGCCATTCGGGGCTGATGACTTCGATATCGTTATTGATCAAACCCACCAGTTCACCGCGTGCCAGCCTGACGGCCTGATTGTTCAGCGCGGAATAATTGAAAGGGCCGTCATCCCTGAGCACCATGATGTTCGGCTGTTCGCTGAGGTGCTCGAAATACGCCAGGGATTCGCTGTCGTCGGAGCCGTTATCCACCACGATGATTTCATACGGGCCGTAGTGGGTCAGGTTCTGGATGCTGTCGATGCATTGTTTGACCAGTGAGCCAGCGTTGCGGGTCGGAATGATCAGGCTGACCAGAGGGTTGTGCTTCGGCAACCGGTAATGCACGCGGTACATCCCGATGGGCAGCAACTCGGTCCAGCCAGCGCGCCCGGTACGTTGCAGGTGTTCGTCCAGGGCTTTTACGCCAGCCAGGGCGGCATAGGGTTTTTCATCGGTCGCCATGGCGGTGCTGCCGGCGTGAATGCGCCAGTGATAGAGCACGCGGCTGATATGAATGATCTGTTCTCGGGAAAGCTTTTCGCTGCAGCGCAAAGCCAGGTCGTAATCCTGCGAGCCCTCGAACTTCACCCGGAAGCGACCCACCTGCTCGACCAGATCGCGCCGATAGACGCCAAGGTGGGAAATCATGTTCTGCGAGCGGAACAGGAATTCGTTCCAGTCAGACTTGAAGTAAGGCGCACTGCGTTGTCCCTTTCGGTCGATCTTGTCTTCGTCCGAATAAAGGATGCCGACATCCGGGTGCTCGATGATTTTGCGGGCCACCCAATACAGCGCGTGCTCGGGCAGCAGATCATCGTTGTCCATCAGCGCGATGTATTGCCCCCGGGCGATATCGAGAGCCGAATTGCTGGCCTCTGAAATATGCCCGTTGGTGCTGCGCAATATGACCTTGATCCTGGGGTTCTGCCGTTCTGCCTGCTTCAGGAACTCCTGCACCGCCGGGTTACTGGAAGCATCGTCGGCAATGCACAGCTCCCAATGGGGATACAGCTGGTTTCTGATGCTGTCGAGGGCTTCGCGCAGCAGGTCCAGCGGTGGGTCGAAGACCGGCATGATGACCGAAATCAGTGGCGGACTTTTCCAGGTGTCGATGTGCCGGGCGATTTCCTGGCGGTCATCGTCATCGAGTGTGTCGTACTGCCTGATCCAGGCTGCATAGTCATGGCGGTCCGGTGTCGGCTCGACCTCAACCCTTTCAGGCCCTGTGCTCGTGTCATTCAGGAACCAGCGCATCCGCGCCAGCAATCCCAGCAGACCATGCTCCTGCAAGACGCGGGCGGCCCGATTGGCGGTTTTCCTGAAACCGCCGCCCCGACGCACCAGTGCTGGCAGATGCCTGGAAAGCTTTGTCAGGCGACGGGCCGCAATGACCGAGTGGCGCAGCGGCGCTGCCAGCCTGCGGCTATAGGAACCTTCCAGCGCGCGGATACGCAGGTTCAAGGTATGGATGCGGGTGTCTTTTTCAATCTGCTGATTGAGCAGTGCGCTTTCCAGATCCGCTATGAGTGCCTCGCGGCCGTTGGTCAGGTGCGCATGGTCATTGAGCAGGCGCTCGACGGTCTGGACAGTGTGTTGTTTGCCATCGGAGACATTCTGCTGGATCAGGTAAGTGGTGCTCTCCAGCTCATTGATGCGCAGGGCCAGGGTCTGCATCTGCTCATGCAGAGGCTCGAAGGCTGTTCGCAGCGAAGACTCCTGCTGAACGGCCCAGTTACGATTCTGGTTGATGCGCCGGGCGATCACTTCATCGGTGTAGAGCACCAGATCCAGTCTCAACACCAGGCCGCGCAGGTCGGTCAGTTGCGACAGGTCTACCGGCAGCTCCAGATAAGGATCATCGTCCAGGCAGACAAACAGCACGGACAAGCCTGACTTTTCGATTTCCATGAGGCCCGACACCGAAGGCAGCGAAGCAATATCGCCATCCCAGGACCAGATTTCGGTCTGCGCCTTGAGGATCCGCAAGTTATCCACAGAGAAGGAAATATGGCGGTCCACAGGATCAAGCCTGAGCCTCTTGGGCGGTGTTTTCAGGTTTTTCAGGGAAAACTGCAACTGTTGATGGCCGGGCAGGACCTCGATGTCCAGGGCATGATCTTCCCGAAAGTTGCCAGCCTCATCGCTGTAGTACAGCTTGGCCAGAACCTTGGATTGCACGGGCTCGGCCCGTGGATTGATGATCTGCTCGGGCTCCCAGTTCAGGAAGTGGTCGGCTCTGATGCCGGTTACAAAGGCCTGGAATTCTGCCTCTTTTTCGATGAAGGCTTCCAGCTCCGGCAACGGCATTTCCAGACCCGCATGGCGCAGACTGTGAATTATGAACTGACGTCGGGTCAGTGGCATGACGCCTGGGCAGAACGGCATGGCGCTGGCGATCAGCAGCAACAGGGCGCGAATCAGCAGATGCCCGAGCAGCACGCCCTCCTGGACATCCCATTCGATATCGATCAGGGCCGGGCGGTTTTCAGCGTCGAGCAGAATGTTGTGCGGCACCGCATCGATAAACAGTCCGGGCAAGCGTTCGTCGAGAGTGTTCAGAGTGGCTGTATGGCCTCGTTCTTCAAGCAGGGTTTCGAGTGCCTTCAGATAACGCGAGATGAACGCCCCGAAGTCCTTGAGCGTCCAGTCGGGTGCGCTGGCGATATTGAGGAATTGCTGGCTGAGCGCCTGTCCGCGTCGATATCGGTCGACACGGGAAAGCACATGTCGGTAAGCGCCCTCTTCGTCGATGGCTGTTTCTGCGCGCAAGGGTTCATGTCGCACCTCGATGCCGTCGTCCGTTTCGATAAACAGCGTTTGCTTGCAGTAGCCGGGTTTTCTGCTGACGTTGTAATGGCCTGCAAGCATGTCGGGTGGCACAACGTTGGACGTCGAGGATGAGGCGGCGACCAGAAAGGAATTGGCCAGCTCCATGCCCAGGCCGTTGCTGACGATCACCGGCCAGGCCCGCTCCAGGTTGAACAAGGGCGCGCTGGGTAACTGGGGGTCTTTTCTGGCGTTCTGCCAGGCCAGTGCTGCGGCATCGAAGCTGCCCAGCTCAAACCCGCGCTGGGTGACGATGGAGTTGGGCAATTTGTAATCAGGCATCGGAAACAGGAATTGCGAGCGACTGAAGCCCGCCTCTTCAAGAAGCGCCATCAGGCTCTTGCGGCCGAACGTTTCGGGATCATGGTCGCTGTAGCGACCTTCGATGCCATACATCGGGCGATTGAGATGATCTTCCGGTGCGCCGGCGAAGTACTTGAGCCCCAATTGGTTTTCAATGGCGAGCAGCAGCACGCCATCGGGTTCCAGCAGGTCTTTGACCCGTTTGAGCATGTTCAGGGCTGCATCGGGTTGCTGGCTGAACATGCTGGCGTATTCGAGAACGCCGATCAGGGTGATGACATCGAAACGATGGAGCGGATTGAACTGGTCGAAGCGCTCGGCCACTACGGTGACGTTGTCCAGATCCCGTGTGCGGCTTGCAGCTATTGTGGCCCGGCGCACACTGCCTTCCAGGCTCAGCACGCTGGCGCCGCATTCCCCCAGATAACGGCTGATGGCGCCACAGCCTGCGCCGATTTCCAGTACTCGTCCTGACAGAAGGTGGCTAAAGGGCCGCAGGATATTTCCACGCGCCCGGCCCAGGTGGTACAGCGACGGCCAGTCCGTGCAATGCCTGCTCAGTTCGCTGGACAGCACCGACAAGTCCACGGCGTCACGGATGATCTGCGCCAGGCGCTCTTCGCTTTCGTCACCGTCGTTGTAGGCAAGCCCCTGATAGTCGGGGCGCGCCCATACCCGGGTGGTTTTGTCCTGGCGATAACCGCGTTGTTCTAGATCGATCATGGGTGGTTTACCTAGTCGAAATCCATCGTGACGGCAAGATCGACCAGGCCGAACAATGTGCTGGTCGGGGCGACAACGAAGTGAATGGAGTCATAGCGGCGGTCATGGGGAACGATGTCTTCCCCTTCGCGGGAGGCGACACCTATCGAGATGAAGTAGTCGCCACTGGCCAGGCGGTTGGTGAATTTCATACAGGCCTTGAGCCGTGATCCGCCGTTGTACAGGTCCTGGCTGGAGGCACAGCCCAGCAGGTAAGAGTTGGTGCCGTAGACGGTGACGCCTTCCTTGGTCTTTATCGTGAAACCCAATACGGGGTTGCTGATCGTGCGGTTGAAGCAGATGGCCAGGTGCAGCACCACCTCGTCACCCGGCTCGATGCTGGTGGGGAATTCGCGACCATTGGCCGCCAGGTGAAAGTCCTGGAGGCTGGCGGCACCATCGCCCCAGCGATATTCATGGGGGTTGAAACCGGCACGCGAGCTGTAGGCGTCGTGCTCGAAGCTCAGGACGGGGTCGTGATCATTTCGGGGTGTCTGGAGTGAAGCCTGTTGTTTCGGCAGCTCAGGCTCGACGCGCCGGTCGCGACCGAACAGCAGGTCCATGTAGCGATTGATGACCGGTCGCGAGGCGCCGATCATTTCCACATGGCCCCGATCCAGCAGGATCGCCCGGTTGCAGTGAGTCACCACCTGTTCGCTGGCATGGGTCACCAACAGAATGCTGGTGCCGTTCTGCTTCAACTGCCGCAGCCGCTCGAAGCACTTGGCCTGGAACTTCGCATCGCCCACCGACAGGGCTTCATCGACAATCAGTACTTGCGGATCGACCTGAGCCTGGACCGCAAACGCCAGGCGCACCGCCATGCCGCTGGAATAGGTCTTGACTGGCTGATCGATGAATTCGCCGATATCGGCAAAGTCGGCAATGGCACTGAAGCGCCGGTCGACTTCTTCGCGATCCAGGCCCAGCACCGAGGCATTCAGATAGACGTTTTCCCGGCCCGTGAACTCGGGGTTGAAACCCGATCCCAGCTCCAGCAGCGCCGCGACCCGTCCCTGGGTCTGGACCGAGCCGCCCGTGGGTAGCAGGGTGCCGCAGATGATCTGCAGCAGGGTCGATTTTCCGGAACCGTTGCGCCCGACCACCGCGACCGTTTCGCCTCGTGCGACTTCAAAGTCGATATTGCGCAGCGCCCAGAACTCCCGGCCATAGGTTCTGGCAGGCAGGCCCAGCATCGACTGCACTCTGGGGACCAGCGAATGCAGCAGCCGGTCCACGGGTTTGTCGTAGGAATAAAAGCACTTGGAGACATCGCGCACGCTGATGGCGATTTCATCAGAGGACATCGGCAAACCCTTTGCGAGTTTTTTGAAAGAACCCGAAGCCCAGCGCCGCGAACCCGAAGCCGATCAGCATCGCCAGTGCCAGGCTGTCCCATTGCGGCCAGAGCCCGAACAGCAGGACGTTGCGGCTTTCTTCGATGATGTAGGTCAGCGGGTTGAGCTTCAGCCAGGGTTGATAAACCTCCGGCAAGGCAGCCACGGGATAAAGCACGGGCGACAGGAACAGCAGCACGGTGGTCAGTACGCCAATGAATTGCCCGACATCGCGCAGGTACACGCCCAGCGCAGCCAATAGCCAACTGAACCCGAGGGTTGCGATCAACAGCGGGAGCAGGACCAGCGGAAAGGTAATGGCAGTCGCATACAACGTATGAGTGAGAAGGAATTGCGCCAGCAGCAGAACGGTCAGGCTGATCAGCGTATGAAAGACGGCTGAGCCCAATGTCACCATCGGCAGGATTTCCAGCGGGAACAGGACCTTCTTCACGTAGTTGCTGTTGGAAATAATCAGCGAAGTGGACCGGTTCGCGCATTCGGCAAACAAGCCATGAACAATCATTCCCACGAACAGCAGAATGGCAAAGTTTCCCTTGCCGGTTTCCTGCCCTGCCCAGCGGGCCTGGAATATTTCGGAGAACACGAAGGTGTAGACCGCCAACATGAGCACGGGATTAAAGAACGACCAGGCAATCCCCATGACCGAACCACGGTAACGCCCGATAACATCGCGTCGGGTCATCGTGAGAATGAGCTGGCGGTGATTCCACAGGCTGCGAACGAGCGCCACAGGACTTGCGGCGGGGACCAGATGGGGGTTGAGCATTTTTGCTCCGATGCCCCTTTTCGCGAATGAATTCGCTCCTATCCCTTCACCGTAGGAGCGAATTCATTCGCGAAGAGACAATTCACATCACATTAATGAGGACGGCTATCAGCAATCCCAGATTGCCCAGCCTTGTCTGTCGGTAAAGATCGGTATGTCTGAAACTTGCCAGGCGTACGGCAATCGAGGGAGAACGCAGGTTCTTGAGCTGTTCCAGCAAGTCGCGGCTATCGTCGGTCAGATACAGGGTGACCGCTTCCAGTGCGGCGATATGGGTGGTGTTCCAGTCCCTGAAGCGTCCTTTGAACAACTGACGGATGCGCACGATCCGTGCTTTCCAGCCCGCGTTCGAGCCCACCAGATTGCTGTCGTGCTGGCGATAACGCACGTAAGGGGTCGGGTCGTAGCGCACCTGCCCGCCGACGCCGGTGACCAGCAGATAGGCCCACCAGTCATGGGACACGATATCCAGTGACAACAGCGTCAGATGCTCAGTGGCATCCTGGAGCAGGCAGCGTGTCGCGTGGTTGAAGACCATGGTGTTGCCGCCGCCGATGTTCTGCACCAGTGCATTGGCGAAGGACGGCGGTCGCTGAAACAGCGGTGAGCAGCCAAGCACTTCGCCCTGTTCGCTGATCAGTCTGGTGCGCCCCAGATAAATCGCCGGCTCGTCATGGGGAACGCTTTGCAGCCAGTCGACGGCCACCTGCAACTTGTTTTCGTCCCAGATATCGTCCTGATCACACCAGGCATAGAAGTCGGCCTGCAATGTGCGATTGTGGGTAAAGGACAGAAAATTGTGAGCGAACCCACAGCCAGGCCCACGCCACACTTTTATTTTCTCTGCTCCCCACAAGTCCTGATAATGATTCGCTATATCCAGGGTTCCATCACTGGAACCATCGTCCGATATCGCAATGAACCAGGACGTCCAGCGCTGGTTTTTTATGGAGTCCAACTGTTGGGGTAAAAAACGCTGGCCATTGAACGTGCACAGCAGAATGGCGACTTGTGGAGAATCATGGTGTTGCGGTGTGCCGGATAACGGTGATCCTGAACTTTCTTCAAAGATGGCTACCGCCTCTGAAATCGCTTCAGCGGCATTCAGTGTTGTGGGAGGCGTCAAACCTTCAGTGACAAGCGAACTACCATGAATATGATTTGAGCGTCCTTTTGCAGGATCGTCGATCATTTTCAGGGCCTGGGAATCGGGTGGCCGTTTACTGCTGTAAGCCAGTGTGGCAGGCCGTTGGATACAGGGCCTTTTGAGGCGATGGGTGGTTGATATTTTTATTATTCAATCAATAAAAACAGTCGTGCTGTTTCATGCCTGAAACATGAACTCTTGTTTGCACTACGCCCCCATGAGAAATATTGCGTGGCGTGGCTTATTTTCTTTCATGCATGTACAGCGTAGCGAGTTCCAGGATGGTGAAATATCCGCTGCCGTCAGCCTGCCAGCCGCCAGTATCGATATGAAATACATTGCCCAGAACTTCTGGTTGCCGCACCAGCGTATGGCCCACGATCAGTGCCCGCAGATCCGGTATGCCGCTGGTGTCTCCCGAGCGCAAGCGCATATGTGACCACAGGCATGACTTGCGCAGTTGCAAGAGTCCTGGCAACTCCTCGCGCGCTACCGCGCTCATCAGATCCCAGGTGGGTAGTGGACAACAGGCATGCACGATGCCGATCAGGCCCTCGGCGGTATCCACTTCCAGTGCCAGCGGCATCCGGAAGAAGCGTTTTGCGAAGTGCAGTTGTTTTTCATCGGACAGTTCCAGAAACCAGCTCGCGCCATTGGCGACATACTTTTGATAGTCCAGCCGCTGGCCTTCCACATACTCGATGGCCAGGGCTTCAGTGCTGCCCTGTACGGAGAAGAACCAGGGCTGGTCCAGCCATTCGACAGACAAGTGACTTTGTGGACCGCGATCGATCAGGTTGCCTGTGCAGAACAGGCGGTCGATGACTTTATCGAAGCCAATTTCATCCAGAACCCCCAGCAATCGGGCGAAATGTCCATGGATATCGCCAACCGCGAAATCGCGTCCGACAACGTTGATATCGAAATGCTGGAAGCTGTTCATCACTGGCCTGTAGGTAGGTGATGTGGCGGGTGTCAGTGGCGCTGACATGAATTGATCGAATTGCTCCTTCCATCGGTCTGGCTATCCTTTGCCGATGCGTTGACAAAGCGGGCTATGCTGTAAATACTCCATGTTGTACGACAACATATAACAATAACAAGCAAGGAATCTCTCATGACCACAGCTCGTCATACTCAAAATCCCTTCAACCGCCTCCTGCTCACAGGTGCGGCAGGAGGCCTGGGCAAGGTGTTGCGCAAGACACTGAAGCCTTATGCGAAAACGCTCAGACTCTCCGATATCGCGGAACTCGAGCCTCCTGTTGATAGTAGTGAAGAAGTCCAGAGATGTGATCTCTCCGACAAACAGGCCGTACATCAGCTGGTGGAAGGCGTCGATGCGATCCTGCATTTCGGCGGTGTTTCAGTCGAACGTCCCTTCGAGGAAATCCTCGGCGCCAATATCGCCGGCGTGTTCCATATCTACGAAGCCGCCCGCCGCCACGGCGTCAAACGGGTGATCTTCGCCAGCTCCAACCATGTCATCGGCTTCTACAAGCAAGACCAGGTCATCGATGCCCATGCCCCTCGTCGCCCGGACGGTTACTACGGTCTTTCAAAGTCCTATGGCGAAGACATGGCCAGTTTCTACTTTGATCGTTACGGTATAGAAACTGTGAGTATCCGCATCGGCTCTTCGTTCAGTGAACCTCAAAACCGTCGGATGATGAGCACCTGGCTCAGCTACGACGACCTGACCCAACTCCTGGAACGTGCCCTGTATACGCTGGATGTCGGCCATACCGTGGTGTACGGGATGTCAGACAACAAGACCGTGTGGTGGGATAACCGGCTGGCCAGCCATCTGGAGTATTCCCCCAAGGACAGCTCCGAAGTTTTCCGCGCCAAGGTCGAAGCCCAGCCGATGCCTGCCGCCGACGATCCGGCCCGGATCTATCAAGGTGGCGCCTTTGTCGCAGCAGGGCCTTTCGGCGACGAATAACCGTCGTACTTTCAATCGGAAGACTTCATAGAGATCCGAATTGCCATGGATGCTGAACTGATCTTCGATGCCCGCAACGCCACGGGTGAAAGCCCTGTCTGGAGTGTTCGCGAGCAAGCGCTTTACTGGGTCGACATTCCTGCCGGGCGTTTGTACCGCTGGAATGCTGCCGATAACCGTATCCACAGCTGGAAAGCCCCGCAGATGTTGGCCTGCATCGCTGCTCACAGCAGTGGCGGCTGGATCGCCGGGATGGAAAGCGGCCTGTTTCACCTGCTGCCCGGCGAAGGCGAAAACCTGACCGGCACCCTGCTGGCGGGCGTCGAGCATGGACAACCCGGCATGCGCTTCAATGACGGTCGCTGCGACCGTCAGGGGCGTTTCTGGGCGGGCACCATGCTCCTGGACATGGCCGCAGGCGTGCCTGCCGGGGCCTTGTATCGCTACAGCGCGGGACAGCAGCAACTGAATGCGCAATTACAGGGCTACATCGTTCCCAATGGTCTAGGGTTCAGCCCTGACGGCAAAACGATGTACCTGTCCGACTCCCACCCCAGCGTGCAGAAAATCTGGGCGTTCGATTACGACACGGACAGCGGCACCCCTCATGACCGCCGTCTGTTCGTGGACATGAACGACTATCCGGGCCGTCCCGATGGCGCGGCAGT
Source organism: Pseudomonas sp. Irchel 3A18 (assembly GCF_900187465.1). Classification (NCBI taxonomy): domain Bacteria; kingdom Pseudomonadati; phylum Pseudomonadota; class Gammaproteobacteria; order Pseudomonadales; family Pseudomonadaceae; genus Pseudomonas; species Pseudomonas sp. Irchel 3A18. The sequence goes on along the minus strand of NZ_FYDI01000003.1, from coordinate 528,889 downwards.
AGACAGCGATGGCTGTTACTGGATCTGCGGCAACGATGCCGGGTTGATCCATCGGTTCACGCCAAAGGGCAGGCTCGACCGCTCCGTGGCCGTCCCGGTGAAAAAACCAACCATGTGCGCTTTTGGTGGTTCAGGGCTGGATACCCTGTACATCACGTCCATTCGCCCGGGGGGCGATATCGGCGACCAACCTCTGGCTGGCGGCGTGTTTGCCTTCAGACCCGGCGTGACCGGGCTTGAGGAGCCGATATTCCAGGGCTGACCTGTCGACACTGAAAATCCCCGTAGCACCGACCAAAAACAACAAAATCGGAGAACTCCATGGATTTCAAACGCAAGCTCCTCCTCACCGTATTGCCGTTGGCCTTTTGCTTCTCGAACGCCGCCCTGGCGGAAATAAAGATCAAATTCGCCGAAGTACACCCTACCGGTTACCCGCCGGTGGTCGCCGAACAGAACATGGGCAAGAAACTGCAGGAACAAAGCAACGGCGATATCAGCTTCAAGATGTTCGCGGGCGGTGTGCTGGGCTCGGAGAAAGAAGTGATCGAGCAGGTCCAGGCCAATGCCATCCAGATGACCCGGGTCAGCCTGGGTATCGTGGGCCCGGTGGTACCGGACGTGAACGTGTTCAACCTGCCGTTTGTGTTCCGTGACCATGAACACATGCGCGCCATCATCGACGGTGAGATCGGTCAGGAAATCCTCGACAAGATCACCCACTCGAACTTCAACCTGGTGGCCCTTGCCTGGATGGATGGCGGTACTCGCAACCTGTACACCAAGAAGCCGGTACGGCAGATATCCGACCTCAAGGGCATGAAGATCCGGGTACAAGGCAATCCGGTATTCATCGACACCATCAATGGCATGGGCGGCAACGGCATCGCCATGGCCACGGGCGAAATCTTCAGTGCCTTGCAGACCGGCGTGATCGACGGCGCGGAAAACAACCCGCCGACCCTGCTGGAACACAACCACTACCAGAACGCCAAGTTCTACACCCTGACCGAGCACCTGATCCTGCCCGAGCCGGTGGTGATCTCCAAGGCAACCTGGGAAAAGCTCAGCCCCGACCAGCAGGCGCTGGTGAAGAAGCTGGCTCGCGAAGCCCAGATGGAAGAGCGCGTGCTGTGGGACAAGAAGTCGTCCGAAGCCGAAGCGAAACTCAAGGCCAGCGGCGTGGAATTCATCACCCTCACGCCTGAGCAGAAGAAGGCTTTCTACGATGCCACGCAGCCTGTGCGCGACAAATACGGTGCGCCTTACAAGGAACTGATCAGCCGTATCGAAGCCGTCAAGACCGATGCCACCAAGGTCGGCGCCAACTAAGCCCATTCGATAATGCCGCGCAGCGGGCGAAAGCCCGCTCGCCTCGGTTGTGGTGAGCCCCATGAAAAATACGCTACTGCGCATTAACGACGTGCTTTACCGGATCTGCATCGCGATTGCCGGCCTGTCGGTGTTGACGATGAGCCTGATCATCCCCTGGGGCATTTTCGCCCGCTACGTACTGGGCAGTGGCTCCAGTTGGCCGGAACCCACCGCGATCCTGCTGATGGTGGTATTCACCTTCTTCGGCGCGGCCGCCAGCTACCGTGCCGGTGCGCACATGGCGGTATCGATGGCCACTGAACGCCTGTCGCCGCAGATGCGCAAGTATGCGGCTGTGCTGGTGCAGATCCTCATGGCGGTGGTGTGTGTATTCATGACCATCAAGGGGTTCAAGCTCTGTGCGACGACCTGGAATCAATACCTCGGTGAGATGCCGTCCCTGCGGGTGGGCATCTCCTACCTGCCCATTCCGCTCGGCGGCATCCTGACCCTGATCTTCGTGCTGGAAAAAATGTTTCTGGGTGATCAAAGCCACCGCCGTGCCGTGCGCTTCGATTTGTTGGAAGAAAGTGAAGAGGCCGCCTGAATGGACGCTTTTATATTGCTGGGAAGCTTCATCGCGCTGATTCTCCTGGGCATGCCGGTCGCGTATGCCCTGGGCCTTTCAGCGCTGATCGGGGCCTGGTGGATCGAGATTCCCTTCGATGCGCTGATGATTCAGGTGGCAGGCGGTGTGAACAAGTTTTCGCTGCTGGCGATCCCCTTCTTCGTGCTGGCTGGCGCGATCATGGCCGAAGGCGGAATGTCCCGGCGACTGGTGGCGTTTGCCGGTGTGCTGGTGGGGTTCGTGCGTGGCGGTCTGTCGCTGGTGAATATCGTTGCTTCGACCTTCTTCGGTGCCATATCGGGTTCGTCCGTGGCCGATACCGCCTCGGTCGGTTCGGTGCTGATTCCGGAAATGGAGCGCAAAGGTTATCCGCGTGATTTCTCCACGGCCGTGACGGTCAGCGGTTCGGTGCAAGCCTTGCTGACACCGCCCAGCCATAACTCGGTGCTGTATTCGCTGGCAGCAGGCGGAACGGTGTCCATCGCTTCGCTGTTCATGGCCGGCATCATGCCCGGGCTGCTGCTCAGCGCTGTGCTGATGGTGCTGTGCATGATTTTCGCCCGCAAGCGCAATTACCCCAAGGGCGAAGTCATTCCGTTGCGTCAGGCGCTGAAGATTGCCGCCGATGCACTCTGGGGCCTGATGGCCATGGTCATCATCCTTGGCGGAATCCTGAGCGGGATTTTCACGGCGACCGAGTCGGCTGCGGTTGCCGTGGTCTGGTCGTTCTTTGTCACCATGTTCATCTACCGCGATTACAAATGGCGCGACCTGCCCAAGCTGATGCACCGGGCGGTACGGACCATTTCCATCGTCATGATCCTGATCGGTTTTGCCGCCAGCTTCGGTTACATCCTGACGCTGATGGAAATCCCCATGAAGATCACCACGGCTTTCCTGACGCTGTCGGATAACCGCTATGTGATCCTGATGTGCATCAACGTCATGCTGCTGTTGCTGGGCACGGTGATGGACATGGCGCCGCTGATTCTGATCCTGACCCCGATCCTGCTGCCCGTGATTACCGGTATCGGTGTCGACCCGGTTCACTTCGGCATGATCATGCTGGTCAATCTGGGGATCGGACTGATTACACCGCCGGTGGGCGCGGTGCTGTTCGTCGGTGCTGCGGTGGGCAAGGTCACTATCGAAGCCACAGTCAAAGCGCTGCTGCCGTTCTATCTGGCGCTGTTCATGGTGCTGATGATGGTGACTTACATTCCTGCCATTTCACTGTGGCTGCCAAGCGTGGTGCTTTAAGGCAGGAGGTTTTGCAAGGAAGGTTGTGCGGGATGAGCCACACAACCTTCTTGTGCTTATAAAGGCAAAATAACAAGTGTTGAAGCACCGCTCACCTTGGTGACGCCCGAAGGCTGGTTGCAATCGTTGTTCAAGATGGATTTGAGGTTCACAAGCGTGAAAAGGGTTTGTGCCTTGGCCCCCTTGTAACGCCCGTCTGTGATAGTGCCATTGCCGGTGATCGTAGTATTTAAGTTACCGGTATTTTCTATCTGCGCCGTGAATGCGTAGGTGCTGGTGGCTCCATCGTTCCAGTTGATGACCCATGTGATAGTGGGTGTTTCCAGGAAAAACGATTTGCAGGAAAAGGTCGCTTGAAAGCTTTGCTCGGATGTTGCGCTGGCGCCTAAAGGGAGCACGCAGGCTGCCCAATTGCTTTTCGTCGAAACAGTGATGGTTTGTGCCGTGTTTGTCAGGCCCGGCGACCACTCTGCCGTGTGGGTACCTGTGCATTCAGCCAGATTGATAGCCTCTGCGCGGCCAGGTACAACAAGCAGACTCGTGCCGACGATGAACATCAGCAAAAGTGTCAGCCTGAGCAGCGCGCTTTTCATTGGCGGATGGGAAAAGTGGATGTCCATGAGAACCCCCGCAGGGATGAATTGAAGTAACGTCCTGACGTTCTAGGTTAATGAACGTGTCGCGCCTGACTACTGACAGAAATCATAGTGGCTTAGACAGGTTTGAAATAAACTCCTCGCCTTTGATCCGATTCAGTCCTTGCTTACTTTTCGCCACTACGGGCTGCACCAGTCCGTGGCAGACGGCTATGATGACAATCAGGTAAAAATACTTTTTCCCGGCAGTTCATCTTGTGATCCGTTCTGGTCCAGGTTGCGTAACACTCAGGCAACCCGACCCATTCCAGACAACGGCGACCAGAAGGTGATCATGAGCAGCATTGCCCGCATCAGGACCTTCCGTCACGTGTCACCTTCGTACAGCGACTCGCCAATCACCCGACTTTGGATCGATGAAGTCACCGCTGTGGCCCGTAGTCAGGACCGCGACAGCTTCATGCGCATCTACGATCACTTCGCGCCCCGTCTGTTGCGCTATCTGACGGGGTTGAAAGTGCCTGACGGACAGGCCGAAGAGCTGATGCAGGAAGTGCTGCTCAAGTTGTGGCACAAGGCCGAGTCCTTTGATCCGGCCAAGGCCAGTCTCGGAACCTGGCTGTTCCGGATCGCGCGCAACCTGTATATCGACAGCGTGCGCAAGGACAGCGGCTGGGTCGTGGTGCAGAACTCGCTGGAACAACTCGAGCTTCTGGAGGCGCCTGCCGACAGCTCCCTCGATTACAGCCAGCGTCAGGAAAAACAACTGAACATGGCCATCCAGAGCCTGCCAGCCGATCAGGCCAGGGTTTTACGGATGTCCTACTTTGAAGCGCTCAGCCATCGAGAGATCGCTCAACGCCTCGGCATGCCTCTTGGGACTGTGAAGTCATGCCTGCGTCTGGCCTTTCAAAAGCTGCGCTCCAAGGTCGAGGAGTCATGATGAGCCCCGTCCATCATCCTGATGAAGCCACCCTGGTCAGCTACGCCTCGGGTGCGCTTGCACAGACAATTTCTCTGGTTGCCGCCGCTCATTTTGAACAGTGTGCGGAGTGTCGTGATCGCCTGCGCCATGCAGAACGCATCGGCGGTTTGCTGATCCAGCAATACAGCGCAGCCGTGGAGCCCGCCAAGGGACGCGATGCCATGCTTGCCCGCCTGGGTGAGCCGCCCCGCGCCGATTTACAGGCCGAGCCTGTCGTTCAGAGCCCGGACGTGTTACCGGTTGCCCTTCACGCCCATTTTGGCCGCTACCTGAGCGAGCAGCCCTGGAAAACCCTGCTTCCCGGTGTGCAGCGCGTTCGTGCCAAGGGCTTTGAGCAAGGCAACCTCATGCTGCTGAGAATCGCTCCCGGTGTCAGCATGCCGCTGCACAGCCATGAGGGCAGCGAAATGACACTCGTGCTCCAGGGTTCCTATCACGATGAACTGGGCGAATACCGGCCCGGAGACCTCGCCGATCTGGATAGCGATACGCAGCACCAGCCTACGGCCAACGGCGATGAATATTGCATCTGTGTAATGGGCACCGATTCCCCGCTGCGCTTCCAGGGCCTGGTTGCCCGGATGCTGCAGCCGATTTTCGGGATCTGAATATTCCGAATGAATTCGCTCCTACCGGGGTCGTGTAGGAGCGAATTCAGTCGCGAAGGGCTCTAGCGTCTGATCTGCACGCCCAGCGATTCCAGCGCCGCCCAGTAGCCGGGGTAGGTCTTGCCGACGCAATCAGGATCGAGAATCCGGATACCCGCAATCTTCAGGCCCGCCAAGGCGAAGCACATGGCGATGCGGTGGTCGGAGTGGGTGTCGATCAGCGCATCGACGGTCTGGCCGCTCAGTGCCGTGTTGGCATGCACCAGCAGGTCGTCACCCTCTTCTACCGCCAGCCCCGGTGCGATGGCGCACAGGCCGTGTGACAGCGCGGAAATGCGGTCGCATTCCTTGACCCGCAGGTTGGCCAGGCCGACGAAGCGCACTGGATGGTTGTTGAACGCCGCCAGCACCGCCAGCGTCGGGATCGCGTCCTGCATCTGCGAACCGTCGATCACGGCCGGCATGTTCGGAAAGCTATCGATGATCTGGCTGGCCAGTGCATCGGGCTGGGTGAATTCTTCAGTGGCGACACCCAGGTCAATCTTGCCTTCGGTCAGCACTTGCGCGGCCCACAGGTAAGTGGCCGCCGAAGCGTCAGGCTCGATATGGAAATCCGTAGCCTTGTAACCGGTGGCCGAGACTTTCCAGGCCGCATCGCCAATCGCCTCGACTTCAGCGCCAAAGGCTTTCATTGCCGCCAGGGTCAGGTCCACATAGCCGCGTGCGCCGATTTCGCTGCCGGTCAGGGCCACTTCAATCGGGCCTTGTCCGCAGGCGCCAGCCATCAGCAAGGCCGAGACGTACTGGCTGGAAAGGTTGCCGTCGATTTCGATGCGACCGGCGGCCAGGCCACCCAGGCCCTTGATGGTGACCGGCGGGCAACCGGTCGGCGCGCTGACCTGCACGCCCATGCGCTGCAAGGCATCGACCAGCGGGCCGATAGGACGTTTGCGCATGTACTCATCGCCATCGACGATGAATTCACCTTCGAAGTTGGCCAGTGCAGCGGTCAGGAAACGGGTCGCAGTGCCGGCATTGCCCAGGAACAGCGCTTGTTGAGGGGCCTGCCAGTGACCGGAACTGGTGACGACGAAGGTGCTGTCATCCGGCTCATCGACCTGGACGCCCATCAGGCGCAGGGCTTCTGACATGACGCGGGTATCGTCACTCTTCAAGGCACCGGTCAGGCGACTCGTCCCTTTTGCCAGGCCAGCCAGCAGCAACGCACGGTTGGTGATCGATTTGGAGCCCGGCGGGCTGACGCGCCCGACCAGAGGGTGCTCGACAGGCAAAACAGTGAGTGTGGATTGAGGTCGCATGATGTCCCTGAACGTCACCGGAAAAATCGCGATCCTAGCACGAGCAGGAGCCGGGCCGCAGCCTGATGGCGGCCCTTGTTCCTGTGGCGATTAACCGTTGGCAGGCTGGCTGTCGGAGAGCTGCTTGAGCGCTGCCTGCAATTGATGCCGGTTGGTGGCCACGTCCGTCACGTCGTAGATCACCAGACAGATCTGGTTGATCTCGTTGTTGGTCGCCCGCAGCGGAAACATCGTGGTGTTCTGGTACATGAACTCTTCCTGCCCGGTGATGGGCTGGTAGTTCTTGAAACGCACCAGATAAGGTCGCTGCTCCCAGATCGTGAAAGCCGGTGTGCCGAGGGTCACGACATTCTCGACCTTCTTGCTGAACCACTGCTGGTTGACTTCGGGAAACAGCTCGAAGAACGTCTTGCTGGTCGCCTCATATGGCGTCACGCCAGAGCGGTTCTCCATGAAGGTATTCCAGACCATCACCCGGTAATCCCGGTCCAGGACCACGATGCCGACGTCGATGTTCTGGGTGACGGCCAACAGCCAGTGCAGCTCGTTGATATCGATATGGCTCATGGGGTCAGCTCATCATGTAGGCAAGTTTGCGCGTCAGCAGTTCGACCGAGTCTTCGGTGAACAACATCAACAGATCGAAGTGAATGTTGTGGCCTTCGATGTTGTAACTGATCTCCACCGCGAGAGTCTTCTTCCAGCGCTTGCTGTTGACGCGAATCAGGTCATCGATCCCGCCCTGAGCGCCCAGAATCTGCGGGTGTCCCTGGGAGAAAGCGATATCGATCTGCTCGGCAATCCCGCTCAGGCAGGCGCCAATCAGGACCGTGGACAGGTCCAGCAGCATCTCCATGTCCGAATAGTCGGGCGAACTGCGCTGCATGAGCTGAGACATGTCGGAGAGTTCCGAGTCATGGAAAATCAGCAGTGCTTCGCCGGAAATGCCGCCGCCGATATAGCCCTGGCACACCGCCGTGAGACGCTGGTCGCGATGGGCATCGGCAAGTGCCATATGCAGCTCACCGACTTCGAGCATGTTGACGTTGGGGACCGGCAATTGCACGAACACGCCCAGCACCTTGGCCAGCAAGGCCGCGGCCCGGCCCATGGCGACGTTGATGGTTTCCCGGAAGGCATCCTGGAAACTGATGGCGCCATCCTTGAGCGGCACAACGGCGGTTGGCACCTTGGTCGGCTCGCCCATCAAGCCCAGCCGCACAAGGGTCTGCTTGAGTTCGTCGGGGTCGGCGGGCTTTTTCAGGAAGGCCAGTGCGCCAAGTTCCATGACACGCCGGACCGCTTCATCCTGAACGTCGCCGGAAACCACGATCACCTTGGCTTCAAGGTTTTCTGCACGAATGGCAGCCAGCGCCTGATAGCCATCCATCACGGGCATGGTCAGGTCCAGCAGTACGACCTCACCCAATCCATTGCGAACGGCACCCAGCCCTTCGAGTCCATTGGTTGCCATCGTGACCGATACACCCCAGTCCTCAGGCAAGGCTCGCAATAGTTGCTTGCGAGCCATGTTGGAGTCATCGCAAATCAGCAGCGGAATCATGGACATTCATTGTTTCTCACTACAAAAGTTTCAGGCTGACGGCAGCAGAGTATCAATACGTCCGATTGCCTTCACGAAAAAACGGGCCGGAGCGTAACCTGTAAAAACCCCTTTGATACTTCGACACAGAACCTGTTAGTCCCTTCTTGCCCTGCTGTAACGACTTTCATGCAATAACTGTGCGCGTGGAAGCCTGATGGATCGGTGCCTGTTCAATGCAGCAGGCCTTGCAGCACCTGAGATTGCGCTAGAGCACAGGTTCAATATAGCAGGGCAGGCAAACTGATATATACCTCAATGACATAATCATTTATCGACGCTTTTTCCTGAATATTGAGCCAATAAAAAGAGCATGAACTTTCCTGTTGAGTGTGTGGTTTTTCAACCGTCTGTCAGCGTTATGTATGACAGAGCGATGATCAAGTGATATAGCTAGTCACTATCAGTAGATGGAAGGATTCTGTCATGCCTCTGGCTATTCGTGACTATTACCCAACCCCCGCTCAGGAGGAAGACTTCTGGCAAAGACTGGGCGTGCCTCCCCGTGGCGCGCAGTTGTACAACGCCTTGCGTGCCGGGTTGCCCTACGAAGTGTTCGAGCGACTGGCCAGCTACACCGACCTGAATCGCTCGACCCTGGCCGAACACTTGGGGATTGCGCCCGCAACACTGCAACGGCGCCTCAAGGTGCGTCAGTTCAATGCCGAGGAAAGCGACCGGCTGTTTCGCCTGGCGGCCATCTACAAGGCCGCAATGGACCTGTTCGAAGACGACACCGAAGCCACCCGCCGCTGGCTGACCAAGCCGGTCTACGGGCTGGGTCAGTGCAGGCCGCTGGAAATGCTCACCACCTCGGCAGAGGCCCAGGCCGTGCTGGACCTGATCGGCCGTCTTGAGCACGGGGTCGTTGCGTGATCCATGTCTATCGTCTGGTAAAACGCAAATGGCTGGCTCAGGCTTTCGACGGCGAAGGTGCAAAGCTCTACGGTGGACGCTGGAACAGCAAGGGCCAGGCCTGCGTGTATTGCGCCGGCAGCGAATCGCTGGCGTTGCTGGAGGTGCTGGTCCATCTGGATAACTCCAGCATGATCCAGCACTACGTCATGCTGGAACTGCTGATTCCCAAGGACCGCATTCTCAAGGTTCGTCCCGATACCCTGCCTGCAGACTGGCGCGAAGAGCCCGCTCCGGCCTCTACCTCGTCTTTCGGGGATACATGGCTGGAGTCGGGTCAGAGTCTGGCGCTGGCGGTGCCCAGCGTGATCGTGCCGCGGGAGTTCAACTACCTGCTGAATGTGCGCCATTCGTCCTTCAAGACCATCGTGGCCAAGGCCATGGAGCTGGATTTCGAGGTAGATAGCCGACTGGCTTAGCCCGAAACCTTCACGCCACGGCCTGTACTGCGCAGAAGCCTACTTCTGCGCAGGCTCGCCATCCTGAGGCAAGGGCTTGTCCTTGGGCCACAGGAGCCAGATATTGCCCTTTTGCTTCATGTCTCCGGCCAGATGCCCGGCTGCTTCCCCCGTGCCCCAGAACAGATCGGCGCGCACTTCCCCGGCAATGGCACCACCGGTGTCCTGAGCCGCCACTGGCCGAACCAGGCTGCTGCCGTCAGGGCGTGTGGTCGACAGCCAGAGCAGACTGCCCAGTGGAATCACTTTGCGGTCGATGGCCACGCTGTAACCGGCGGTCAGCGGCACGTTCAGTGAACCTCTTGGTCCTTCGTTGCTGTCCGGGTTGCGGGTGAAGAACACATAACTGGGGTTGCTGGCCAGCAGCTCGGGAACCCGCAGCGGGTTGGCCTTGGCCCAGGCGGCAATGGTGCCCATGGTTACGTCTTCTTTCTTCAACTCGCCCTGCTCCACCAGCCAGCGGCCAATGGCGCGGTAAGGACGACCGTTCTGATCGGCGTATGCCAGGCGCGCTTGCGTACCGTCTGGCAGGTTCACCCGTCCGGAGCCCTGGATCTGCAGGAATTGCAGATCCATCGGGTCGGTCAGCCAGGCGATCACGGGCGCATTCAGTCCTTTATCGTTGATGGTCGCGGCGTCGTCATAAGGCTTGAGCACTCGTCCTTCAAGCCGTCCACGCAGGCGCTTGCCCTTGAGCTCGGGATAGATACTGTCCAGATTGACCACGATCAGATCATCGGGAATGCCATAGACCGGGACCGAAGCCTGAGCGGTCTGTTTCAGGCTGCCTTGATAGATGGGTTCGTAGTAGCCGGTAATCAGGCCGTCGGCGCTGCCGCTGTCGTTGCGCAGGCTGTAGACCTGCAGATTGGCATGCAGAAAGGCGCGGATATCCGTCGCGCTGGCATCTGCGGCCAGACTGGCTGCTGCGCTGCAGGTGCCGCCCCAGACCGGATCGGCCTTGAGTCGGGTGCACGCGCTGCGCCATGAGCCGAAGCCTGCCTGCAAGTCACTGTCAGTAACGGCTGGCAGAGCTTCCCATGTGGCCTTGTTGTAAGAGGTATGAGGTGGAGTGGTCTTGGTCGGCTTCTCGGAGACATCACATGCAGTAAGCAGCAAGGCCAGCGGTGCAACCAGCGCCAGACCTTTGCGCCATTGTCTGGAAAACAGAGTCATCGGGGGACTTTCCTTCGGGCTGCCCGATGCTTCGGCATGCGGGCAGCGTCATGATCTAAAGGAAGCCATTGTGGCTCAAGTCCGTTTCTGTATCGAGTTACTCTGTTATTACCTTATTTCAATTGATTTGCGAACTGCCCGACTGCTCCGACCACCTGCTTGGCACCTTCCTGAATCTCGACAATCACCGAGCCTGCTTCGTTGGCCAGCGCCAGGCCCTGCTCGGCCTGCTCTCGACTGTTGACCATTCCGCGAACGGCTTCATCGGCCAGGGTCTGGTTCTGCTGCACGACGCTGACGATTTCCTCGGTAGCCGCGCTGGTGCGCCCCGCCAGTTGCCGCACTTCGTCGGCCACCACCGCAAACCCGCGACCCTGCTCCCCGGCCCGGGCAGCTTCGATGGCCGCGTTGAGTGCCAGCAGGTTGGTCTGCTGGGCGATACCGCCGATGGTCTGCACGATGGAGCTGATCAACAGCGATTGCTTGCCGAGCGCTTCAATGCCCGATGAGGCCGATTGCAGTTCATCGGAGATTTTGTGCATTGTCTGGACGGTGTTCTGAACCACCGCTGCCCCCCGCTGGGCGCTGACGTCGGTCTGTTGAGAAATCTCGAAGGCGATACTGGCGGCCTTGCTGACCTCTTCCTCACGCAACACCTGATCCGTCACGACGGTGGCGAACTTCACGATCTTGTAGAGTTTGCCTTGGGCATCGTGAACCGGGTTATAGGTTGCTTCCAGCCACACGACCCGGCCAGCGCTGTCCAGACGCTTGAAGCGCCCGGCCACGAACTCGCCGCGGTTCAGGGTGGCCCAGAAATCCTTGTACTGACTCGATGAGCTCTCGTGCGGGTCGCAGAACATGCTGTGATGTTTGCCCTTGATCTGCCCCAGGTTGTAACCCATGCCCCGCATGAACTGGTCATTGGCAACCAGCACGTGACCGCCCAGATCGAACTCGATCACAGCGGTGGAACGCAGCAATGCCTGGATGAAGGCCGAGTTTTCGGCGGCCGTCTCGACGGTCTGGGTGATGTCCGAGCCGTAGCACTTGATTTCCAGAAGCTTGCCGCTCTCATCCATGATCGGTTGCCACATGGCGCGAATCCACGCCAGGCTGCCGTCAGCCCGCAGAAAACGGTAGCTGTCGAAAGCCGACTCACCTTTTTGCACCGCAGCCACCAGGTTGCGGTAGCAGTCGAGCTGTTTGACGTAGGCCGGTATCAACTGGTCCATGTTGCGCCCCACCAGTTGCTCGGCGGAATAGCCCAACATTTTGAGAAAGTTAGTGTTGGCGTTGGTAATACGATAGTTGGCATCCACTGTTATGGACACCATTCGGGCGTCCATACCCCGTTGCATCTGTCTATACATCGATAACTCGGCTTGTTGCGCCTGTAATTCCTTTTTCAAGCTGGTATTGAACATAGGGGCTACACCAACAGTGATGGATATTCAGTGCTATCGACTGAAAGCGTAGAAGGGTTAATGCTCTTCGTCAGGTGACAGTGGGAAAAATTTCGGGCTGAACTCGGGCAGTAAAAAAAGCTCTGATAGTGACCCGCGAGTCCCATTTCAGGACAAAGCCGGATACTCGGGCTAGCCTGCTTGCAACGGCTCCAGAAAGCCTGTCTTTCAAGCTCCAATGCTTGCCAAAAGCCACTGAGGAAGCTCCACGATGCAGCGCATCCTGATCACCGGCGCCAACGGTTTCGTTGGGAAGATTCTATGTGAGAGCCTGCAGAGCGCCGGTCATCACGTGATTGCCCTGATAGGCAACACTTCGCCTGCGCCCTCCCATGCCGACCAGTACCTGCAATGCGATATTCGCGATGCCGAGGCTCTGGAGCAGGCAATTGCCGAAGCTGCGCCCACCCATGTCGTGCACCTGGCTGCCATTACCCATGTGCCGACCAGCTTCAAGGAGCCGCTGCTGACCTGGCAAACCAACGTCATGGGCAGCGTCAACCTGCTCCAGGCCTTGCAGAACAAGGCGCCCAAGGCATTTGTGCTGTTCGTCAGCTCTTCGGAGGTCTACGGCGGCAGCTTCAAACAGGCGATTCCCCTGACGGAAAGCAGCCCGTGCCAGCCGCTCAATCCTTACGCCGCCAGCAAACTGGCTGCCGAGGCCGCGGTCAACGAGTACTTCCGCCAAGGCCAGCCGGGCATTATCGTGCGCCCTTTCAATCATATCGGCGCACAACAGTCGCCCGACTTTGCCACGGCGTCCTTTGCCCGCCAGATCGCGCTTGTCGAAGCCGGCGAGCAGGCGCCGTTATTGAAGGTGGGAAACCTGCAGGCCGAACGCGATTTTCTTGATGTGCGGGATGTCTGCAACGCCTACATCGCGCTGCTGCAACTGGCCGACAGGGATGGCGACTATCCGCGCTGCTTCAATATCTGCAGCGGTCAGCCGCGCAAGATGCAGACGATGCTCGACCTGCTGCTGGCCATGAGTTCCAGAGACATTGAAGTGGGTGAAGATCCAGAGCGCATGCGCCCTTCGGATATCCCCAGCGCAGTCGGCGATAACTCGGCCATCCGCAATGCCATCGGCTGGCAACCCGGTATCGACCTTCAGGAAACCCTCGCCGCGCTGCTGGATTACTGGCGTGCCGAGGTAAAAGCGGCTCGCTGAGGACCGAATGCCAAGGCACTCGGGGGCGTCAGGATCGATCAGAACGAAGTGCCGTTCTTGTTGCGCTTCAGATCGGTTTCCACCATCAACTGGCAGAGTTGTTCCAGGTTGGTACTGGCTTGCCAGCCCAGCACTCGTTTGGCCTTTTCAGGGTTGCCGATCAGCAGTTCGACTTCTGCCGGGCGATAGAACTTCGGGTTGACCCGGATCACGGTCTTGCCGGTGCGGGTGTCGATGCCGTGCTCGTTATCGGCGCTGCCTTTCCAGTCCAGATGGATATCGACGGCCTTGAACGCCATGGACACGAAGTCGCGAACGGTTTCAGTGCGATTGGTGGCCAGCACGAAAGTGTCCGGCTCGTCGGCCTGCAACATGCGCCACATGCCTTCGACATATTCCTTGGCGAAGCCCCAGTCCCGTTTGGCGTCCATGTTCCCCAGCTCAAGCACGTCCTGCATGCCCAGGGAAATACGCGCCACGGCATCGGTGATCTTGCGGGTCACGAACTCTTTGCCGCGCAACGGAGATTCGTGGTTGAACAGAATGCCGCTCGCACCAAAGATGCCGTAGGACTCGCGATAGTTGATGGTCATCCAGTGCGCATACAGCTTGGCCACGCCATAAGGGCTGCGCGGGTAAAACGATGTTTCTTCGACTTGCGGAACCTGCTGCACCTTGCCGAACATCTCCGAGGTCGAGGCCTGGTAGAAGCGGATCTTCGGGTTGACGATGCGGATGGCTTCCAGCAGGTTGACTGCGCCAAGCCCGGTAATTTCGGCGGTGGTCAGCGGCTGGTCGAAAGAAACCCCCACAAAGCTCTGGGCTGCAAGGTTGTAGACTTGTGTCGGTTCGGCTTTTTGCAGGAGGCGAATGCTTGCGCTCAGATCCGTAAGGTCATGCTCGACCAGATGCAGATTGGGATGGTTAGTGACTCCAAGCTCCTCAAGCCGCCAGAAGGTGACTGAGCTGGTACGACGATAGGTACCGTAGACCTTGTAGCCTTTTTCCAGCAGCAATTGAGTCAGATAGGCGCCATCCTGGCCCGTGATGCCTGTGATGATGACGGATTCTTTCGGTGCATTCATGTCTGGTTTCCGGTCTGGGAGGCTGGTCCTGCTGTGTTGCATAGCCATGTGTTCATGCTCTCGGCGATACCTGCCATTCCTGCACAACAGGTTTTAGCCAAACTGAAGTCACTACTATAGATCGGAATTGGAACCGCACGCGGGCGTTGTGGAGTATCCAGTTATTACGCACAAGAAAAATGCCCGTATCTTGCGATACGGGCATTTTCTCTATCGACCTGCAACGGCCCGGTTTTCATGGGGACCGGGTGGCCGGATCAGATCGTCAGGGTCCAGTCGTAGTCCACGATCAGCGGCGCATGCTGCGAGAAGCGTGGCTGACGCGGCAAGCGAGCACTGCGCACGAAGCGACGCAGACCCGGCGTCAGGATCTGATAGTCGAAGCGCCAGCCCAGATTCAGCATCTCGGCCTGTTCGCTGTCAGGCCACCAGCTGTACTGATCGCCTTCGCGGTTGACTTCGCGCAGGGCATCGACATAACCCATGGTGCCGACAATCTCGTCCATCCAGGCACGTTCCGGTGCCAGGAAGCCGGGAGATTGCTGGCTGTCACGCCAGTTCTTGATGTCGAGCTTCTGCTGCGCCACATAGAACGAGCCACAGTAGATGTATTCGCGACGCTTGCGGCGTTGCTTGTCCATGTACTTGGCGAAGTCGTCCATGAGCTTGAATTTCTGATTCAAGTCTTCGTCCCCGTTCATTCCCGACGGGAAAAGCAGGGTTGCAATACTGACTTTATCGAAATCTGCTTGCAGGTAGCGCCCGTAGCGGTCGGCTGTTTCAAAGCCCAGGCCGCTGATTACCGCCTTCGGTTGCAACCGCGAATACAGCGCCACGCCACCCTGGGCAGGAACTTCGGCTTCGCAGGCATAGAGGAAGTAGCCATCCAGCTGAAAAGCCGGATCATCCAGTTCAAAGGTGGAGGCGCGGGTGTCCTGTAGACAGATGACGTCGGCATTCTGCGCTTGCAGCCAACTGAGCAAACCACGCTCGACTGCCGCTTGAATGCCATTTACGTTCACACTGATGATCCGCATAAATGGCCCCAAAAATCACGTGCGTGTATGATACCCGAGCTCTACCTATTTAGCTAAATCCGTGGTATTCGGGGCTTTTTTCATGCAGGCGTATCAACGCGATTTCATTCGTTTTGCCATCGATCGCGGGGTTTTGCGCTTCGGTGAGTTCACTCTCAAGTCCGGGCGCACCAGTCCGTACTTCTTCAATGCCGGTCTGTTCAACAGCGGTTCGGCCCTGTCTCAGCTGGGGCGTTTCTACGCCGCGGCGGTGGTCGACAGCGGCATTTCCTTCGACGTCCTGTTCGGGCCAGCCTACAAGGGTATTCCCCTGGCAGCCGCGACAGCCGTGGCTCTGGCTGAACATCACGGCATCGATCTGCCCTGGTGCTTCAACCGCAAAGAGGCCAAGGCACACGGCGAAGGCGGCAGTCTGGTGGGTGCTCCGTTGACCGGCAATGTGCTGATCATCGACGACGTCATCACCGCTGGCACCGCGATTCGCGAGGTCATGCAGATCATCAAGGGCCAGGACGCGACAGCGGCCGGTGTCCTGATCGCCCTCAACCGCCAGGAGCGCGGCAATGGCGAGCTTTCGGCCATTCAGGAAGTCGAGCGTGACTTTGGAATTCCGGTGGTGAGCATCGTATCCCTGAATCAGGTTCTACAATTCCTTGCAGACGATCCTCAACTCAAGCAGCACTTGCCTGCGGTTGAAGCCTACAGGGCGCAATACGGGATCTGACAAGGGGCGTGTATGGCTGTCGCTCGTATCGACATGCGTCTGCTGAGTGTTCTGGCGCTGTGGCTGTCACTGGGTGTTTTTGCGCCCGTGACGGCTCATGCCGCCGATCCTGACGCGCTGTTCTATCGCTACATCGACAGCCGTGGCGTGACCGTCCTGGATCGCCAGGGTGTACCGCCGGAATATGTCGCCAAGGGTTACGAAGTGCTCAATGCCCGCGGGCGAGTGGTACAGACCGTCCCTCCCGCACCGACTGCCGAAGAAGTCCGCAAGGCGGCAGCCGACAAGCTTCAGGCCAATGCCGATGCGCAGTTGCTGAGCCTCTACAGCAGCGTCGAAGAGGTGGACCGTGTCAAGGCCCGCAGACTGGCCGAGCTGGATGCCTTGATCGGCGTGGCCCAAGGCAATATCCAGGGGCTCAACGCCCAGCAACGCAACCTGCAAAGCCAGGCTGCCGACCTTGAGCGCGCAGGCCGTCCCATCCCCCAGGTTCTCATCGATCAGTTGAACGACGTGCAGGACCAGCAACAACGAATCCAGGCCGATATCACCCGCTACCAGAGCGCCCGCGTACAGGCCGAGGCAAGCTTTGCCGAGGACCGGGCGAGGGTGGAGAAACTGCTCAGGTAATGTGGCGTCTGGCGTTTTCGCGAGCGCCGCCCGATTTGCACAGGGTAATGATCATTTAAGGCACAGACAAAACTTGTGGGAGGCAGCTTGCTGGCGAAAAAGGCCTTGAAGCCGGCAGATATTCTGCGGTTGTACGCCAAAGTCGCCAGCAAGCTGCCTCCCACAGTCCTCTGACGGACTTGCAACACTTAACGCAGACAGAGCCAATTCATTCGCGAATAGGTTATCCACAGCATAAAAAAAGCCCCGCCAACACAAGCTGGCAGGGCTTTGGTGTCGCTTTTCGCAATCAGTGACGCTTGCGATTGGTGATCAGCGTGCCGACGCCGCTGTCGGTGAAGATTTCCAGCAGGACGGCGTTGGGTACGCGGCCGTCGATGATGTGCGAGCTGTGAACGCCGCCCTGGACTGCTTCCAGTGCGCAGCGGATCTTGGGCAGCATGCCGCCGTAGATGGTGCCGTCGGCGATCAGGCTGTCTACCTGTTCGGTGGTCAGGCCGGTGAGGACTTCACCTTGCTTGTCCATCAGGCCGGCGATGTTGGTCAGCAGCATCAGTTTTTCGGCTTTGAGGGCTTCTGCAACCTTGCCGGCAACCAGGTCGGCGTTGATGTTGTAGGACTCGCCGTCCGGGCCGACACCGATAGGTGCGATGACCGGGATGAAGTCGCCTTTGACCAGCATGTTCAGCAGTTCGGTGTTGACGCCCACGACTTCGCCTACATGGCCGATGTCGATGATTTCAGGCTTGGTCATTTCCGGTGTCTGGCGGCTGACGGTGAGCTTGCGCGCACGAATCAGTTCAGCGTCCTTACCGGTCAGGCCAATCGCGCTGCCGCCATGACGGTTGATCAGGTTGACGATGTCCTTGTTGACCTGGCCGCCCAGGACCATTTCTACCACGTCCATGGTCTGGGCATCGGTGACGCGCATGCCATCGATGAAGTGACTCTCGATGGACAGGCGCTTGAGCAGATCACCGATCTGAGGACCGCCGCCGTGAACGACCACCGGGTTGATGCCTACCGCTTTCATCAGCACGATGTCGCGCGCGAAGCCGGTTTTCAGCTCCTCGCTCTCCATGGCGTTGCCGCCGTACTTGATTACCAGCGTCTTGCCGACGAAGCGGCGAATGTAAGGCAGCGCTTCGGATAGAACCTTGGCTACATTAGAGGCGGCATCACGGTCGAGGGTCATTCAGGGCTCCAGTCAACAGGAAAAAACAATCAGAACGGAAGTTTGAGATCCGGTGCAACTTTATTGATCTCGGCGTGGAAAACATCCTTGATACGCTGCAATTCGGCTTCGGTTTCAGCCTCGAAGCGCAATACCAGCACTGGCGTAGTATTGGAAGCACGTACCAGGCCCCAGCCGTTCGGATAGTCCACGCGCACACCGTCGATGCTGGTCAGTTTAGCGTCGCCCCACTGGGCGTCTTTCTCAAGGGCCTCAATGATGCTGAACTTGGTGACATCGGTCACCTTAATGTTGATCTCAGGCGTCGAAATGTCGTTCGGGAAGGTCTCGAACAGGTCTTCGGCGCTCTGGGATTCCTGGCTGAGGATTTCCAGCAGGCGCGCAGCGCTGTAGATACCGTCGTCGAAACCGAACCAGCGTTCCTTGAAGAAGATATGGCCGCTCATCTCGCCGGCGAGCAGCGCACCGCTCTTTTTCATCTCTTTCTTGATCAGGGAGTGGCCGGTTTTCCACATGACCGGACGACCACCGTGCTCGCTGATCAGCGGTGTCAGGCGGCGGGTGCATTTCACGTCGAAAATGATATCGGCACCCGGATTACGCTTCAGCACGTCCAGGGCAAAGAGCATCAGCAGGCGGTCGGGGTAGACCACATTGCCTTTGTTGGTCACCACGCCGACGCGGTCACCGTCGCCATCGAAGGCCAGGCCCAGGTCTGCGCCGGTTTCCTTGACCTTGGCGATGAGGTCTTCGAGGTTTTCCAGCTTGCCCGGATCCGGGTGGTGGTTGGGGAAGTTGCCGTCGACTTCCTCGAACAGGGAAATCACTTCACAACCCAGGGCTTCGATCAGTTGCGGGGCGATGACACCTGCAGCGCCGTTGCCGCAGTCGACCACGACTTTCAGCTTGCGGGCCATCACGATGTCGTTCTTGATCTGCTGGAAGTAGCGATCAAGGATGTCGACCTTGGTGATGCTGCCTTTCTGGGAAGTCAGGTTGTTGGTCTTGATGCGCTCATGCAGCGCCTGGATCTGCTCGTTGGCCAGGGTGTCGCCAGCGATGACGATCTTGAAACCGTTGTAGTCCTTGGGGTTGTGGCTACCGGTCAGCATGACGCCGGTCTTGCCAGCCAGCACATTGGCCGCATAGTAAAGCGCAGGGGTCGGCACGAGGCCTACATCGCTGACGTGGCAGCCGCTGTCGTGCAGGCCTTGAATCAGCTGTTGCACCAGTTCAGGACCGGAAAGGCGTCCGTCGCGCCCAACGCTGACGTTCGGTTCGTTCTGGGCCAGGCTTTCAGAGCCGATGGCCCGGCCGATCCAGTAAGCCGTTTCAGCATTGAGGGTATCCCCGACCACGCCGCGGATGTCATAGGCGCGGAAGATGTTGTCGGGAAGAGTTGGTGCCGTGGATTCTTGACTGCTCATAACTGGGGGATGCTCCGATCTCAGGAAGTCCTGGTTTTCGTCGAGAAGGTCGATATCAAGAATATCGGTATCTTGAAACAGCGGATCGGTCCATTGGGTGTCAGGTGCCGCGAATGGGGTCGAAACACTGTTTCTCGCACTGTTTGCGGTGTCCGCTTCCTCGCTCGCGACCAGATGTTGTGGGCCGCGAGGCGAAAAGCGTGCAAGGGTCTGAGCCAGGCTGTTGAGTGCTTCAAGGCTCAAACCGAAGGGTTTGACGGCTTTTCCGTCAGAGAGTTCTTGAAGCAACTGATTCAGTTGCCGGGCATCCTCGCCAATGCGCCGTTGCAGAGCCCTTTCATTAAAGTGCAGACCCAGTAATGCGCCAGTCAGAGCAATGATCGCCGCCAGTAGCAGGAGCAGCAGGGAAGGTGAAGCCGTCAGTGATGAGCCAGGGGTGAATTCGAGTTTCCAGTTGGCATGGCCGGTATCGAAACTTGTTGCCTTGCCGCCACCGGCGTCCCCGCGTTGCAGGAAGACCTGCTCCTGGCCGGTGCCGAATTGCTGGCTCAGGACGACTTTTCCGGCATCGGTAGGCATGGCGGGCAATGCGTTGATCAGGCGTTGCGGGTCGAACGCCAGCAGCAGGGTGCCAAGGACCGGTTGCGTCGGATCGGCCCGCACCGGCGCGGCGCTATAGATCACCCAGCGTTCGCCGAGTTTGCGGGCTTCGGGCGGTGCGACCTGGCCCTGGGCGGCGTCGTTCAGCATGTCCAGGGTCGCAAAGCTTACTGGCAGTGAGCCTTGCGGATCCACGTCATTCAGGCCCTTCGGGTCGATTCGGGCACCGATCAGGCCATCCCACTTGAGTTGCTGTTGCAGTGCCGCCAGTGCAGCGGTGTCCTTGTTTTGCAAGGCTTGTACGAGTGCGGCACCGGAGGCGGCGGCCTGGGTGTCGGCGCTCATCTGCTTGAGAGCCTGATCCACGGCCGAGGCCTGGCTGCTTCCCCAGGCTTGGGTAAGCGGGCTCTGCTGCTGGGGATTGCTCGACAGCGCCAGCCCTACCAGCACCGTTGCGCACAGCAGGCCGACGAGGGCAGGGATGAGGCCGGGAAGCAGGCCTTGCAGGCTGGCAGCCGGAAGCGGGTTGGCGGCGGTTACCGATTGCTTTGACACGTTTTGACTGCCTTTCACCCGACCTCTCCTGCGATTCGTCCTGAAACGGGATGATCTTCCTGAACAGCGAGCGATCAGTGGCTGCCGGAGTGACCGAAGCCACCAGCGCCACGCTGGCTTTCATCGAACTCTTCGACCAGCTCGAAGCGGGCCTGAACCACCGGTACCAGCACCAGTTGAGCGATGCGTTCGCCGATGGAGATCTTGAATGCCGTCTGCCCGCGGTTCCAGCAGGAGACCATCAGTTCGCCCTGGTAATCGGAGTCGATCAGGCCGACCAGATTGCCCAGCACGATGCCGTGTTTGTGACCCAGGCCCGAGCGCGGCAGGATCATGGCTGCCAGGCCCGGATCACCGATGTAGATCGACAGGCCGGTAGGGATCAGCAGCGTCTGGCCTGGTTCCAGAAGGGTGTCTTCCTTGAGCATGGCGCGCAGGTCAAGGCCGGCCGAGCCTTCTGTGGCGTAGGCTGGGAGCGGGAATTCGTTGCCGATGCGAGGGTCGAGGATCTTGGCTTGTAGAGCGTGCATTCGTAGTTAAACCTGATTCATGCGTTCTGCGATAAAAGTGATCAGCTGGCGGGCAATCTTGGCCTTGCTGGTCTGGGCGAAAAGCGTTGCGTGCAACGCCCGGTCGATCACGCTGCAGGCGTTTTCCTCGCTGTTGAAGCCGATGCTGGGGTTGGCCACATCGTTGGCGACGATCAGGTCGAGGTTCTTGTCCTTGAGCTTGCGTGCAGCATAGTCGAGCAGATGTTCGGTCTCGGCGGCGAAGCCGACACTGAAAGGGCGATCCGGGCGTGTGGCGATGGTGGCCAGGATGTCCGGGTTGCGGACCATCTGGAGCAGCAGGCCGTCGCCGTTGGCAGGATCTTTCTTGAGTTTGTGGGGCGCGATGACTTCCGGGCGGTAGTCGGCCACGGCTGCGGAGGCGATGAACAGGTCGCAGGGGATCGCGGCTTCACAGGCGGCCAGCATGTCGCGGGCGCTGACCACATCGATACGCGATACGCGATCCGGCGTTTGCAGGTTGACCGGGCCGGTAATCAGCGTGACACGGGCACCCGCTTCCACGGCGGCCTCGGCCAGGGCAAAGCCCATCTTGCCGGAGCTGTGGTTGGTGATGTAGCGCACCGGGTCGATGTTTTCCTGGGTCGGACCGGCGGTGATCAGCACATGCTTGCCGGTCAGGGTCAGGCGCTGGAAGCAGTCGGCAGCGCACTGGGCCAGGTCGTTGGCTTCGAGCATGCGTCCGAAACCCACGTCGCCACAGGCCTGGCTGCCGGACGCCGGGCCGAAGACGCGGAAACCGCGGTCTTCGAGCAGGCGGGTATTGGCCTGCACCGACTCGTCGCGCCACATGGCCTGGTTCATGGCCGGGGCAATGGCGACCGTTGCGTCGGTGGCCAGGACGATGGTGGTCAGCAGGTCATTGGCAATGCCTTGTGACAGACGAGCGATCAGGTCGGCCGTGGCCGGTGCCACGAGTATCAGATCCGCCCACTTGGCCAGCTCGATATGGCCCATCGCGGCCTCGGCAGCGGGGTCCAGCAGGTCCAGGTGTACGGGGTGCCCGGAAAGGGCCTGCATGGTCAGAGGAGTGATGAACTCGGCGCCACCCTTGGTCATGACGACACGCACTTCTGCGCCGTGATCGCGCAACCGGCGAACCAGTTCGGCGCTCTTGTAGGCTGCGATGCCGCCGCCGACGCCCAGAACGATGCGTTTTCGATACAGCCGCTGCATAGACCTGCCTTTTTGGTCGAGTGAGTACGCGACAGCGATGACGCCTCCCCAGGCCAGGTCGCTGCGCAAAAAAGATGGGCTAAGATAGCACAGCGACCGCACCGGAACAGCGGCGCCACACACATGGAGGTGCTATGAGTATTCGCAATTGGCCTGCGTCCGAACGCCCGCGTGAGCGTTTGCTGGAGTCGGGGGCGCAAAGCCTCTCCGACGCCGAGTTGTTAGCCATCTTTTTACGGACCGGCGTGGCCGGAAAAAGCGCTGTAGACCTGGCGCGTCATCTGTTGATTCAATTTGGCAGCCTGAGAGCGCTGCTGGAAAGCGATCTGGGCAGGTTCAGCTCGCATCTTGGGCTCGGGCCTGCGAAGTTTGCCCAGTTGCAGGCGGTCATGGAGATGTCGCGTCGGCACATGGCTGAAACATTGCGTCGCGATTCAATTCTCGAAAGCCCGACACAGGTGCGCAGGTATCTCAAGGCAATACTTCGCCAGGAACAGCATGAAGTGTTCGGCTGCCTGTTTCTCGACAGCAAGAATCGCGTCCTGACGTTCGAGATCCTGTTTCACGGGACGATCAACGCCGCGTATGTGCATCCGCGACAGGTCGTCAAACGCGCCATGGTCCACAATGCCGCCAGCGTCATCCTGTGCCATAACCACCCTTCGGGCGTCACCGATCCCAGCCATTCCGACATCGAGCTGACCAAACACCTGAAACAGACGCTGGCGTTGATCGATGTGCGGGTGCTGGACCATGTGATCATCGGCGATGGAGAACCGCTGTCGATGGTGGAGATGGGGCTGGTGTAGGGTTTGTTCGCGAATGAATTGGCACTCTGTGAGAGCGAATTCATTCGCGAAGCTTCATAAAACCCTTACTTCACCTTCACCTTGTAGAAGTCCTGGCGCCCGAACGGGCTGACTTCATAGCCTGTCACGTCCTTGCGGGTCAGGGTGGCGGCGGTCGGATGGGCCAGTGGCAGCCAGAGGGCCTGCTGCTGGATCTGTGCCTGCGCCTGCTGATACAACTTGCTGCGCTGCGCCTGATCGCTGGTGGATTTGCCGTCGCTGATCAGCTTGTCCAGGGCTTTGTCGCAATAGCGGGCAAAGTTGGTGCCCGACTGCACGGCGGCGCAGGAGAACTGCGGTGTCAGGAAATTATCCGGGTCGCCGTTGTCGCCTGCCCAGCCCATGAACAGCAAGTCATGCTCGCCCGCCTTGGCGCGACGAATCAGCTCGCCCCACTCGATAACCTTGATCTCGGCGTCGATGCCGACTTTCTTCAAATCTGCTTGCAGCAACTGCGCGCCCAGGCTCGGGTTGGGGTTCAGCAGGCTGCTGGAAGGGCGAGTCCAGAGGGTGGTCTTGAAGCCGTCCTTCAGTCCGGCTTTGGCCAGCAACTCCTTGGCCTTGGCGACATCGTGTGGATAACCCGGCAGCTCTTTTGCGTAGCTCCAGGTGTTGGGCGGGTAAGGGCCGTTGGCGATTTCTGCGGTGTCTTCAAAAACGGCTTTCAGGTAGTTCGCCTTGTCGAAGGCCAGATTTACAGCCTGGCGCACTTCCGGTTTGTCGAACGGTGCGTGCTGGCTGTTGATCGCCACGAACGCGGTCATGAAGGCTTCGTTCTTTTCCACCTTGAGCGCCGGGTCTTTGCTGGCTTCCTGGATATCCAGTGGCTTGGGCGAAAGCGCGATCTGGCATTCATCACGACGGATCTTTTGCAGGCGCACATTCGCATCCGGCGTGATGGCGTAAATCAGCGTGTCGCTTCCAGGCTTGCCTGCGAAGTAATTTTCGTTGGCTTCGTAACGCACCACGGCATCTTTCTGGAAGCGTTTGAAGACGAAAGGCCCGGTGCCGATTGGCTGGCTGTTGAGCTTTTCCGGGGTGCCGGCTTTCAGCAACTGGGCGGTGTATTCAGCTGAGTAGATCGACGCGAACCCCATGCTCAGGGTGGCGAGGAAGGTCGAGTCTGCATGGTTCAGGACAAAGCGCACGGTGTGCTCGTCCGGCGCTTCGATCGTCTTGATGAGGGCTGGCAACTGCATGGACTGCGCGTGCGGGAACCCGCTCTGGGCAATCTTGTGCCAAGGGTTTTGCGGGTCGAGCATGCGCTTGAAGCTGAACACCACATCCTCGGCGCTGAATTCGCGGCTCGGAGTGAAATAAGGAGTGGTGTGGAATTTAACCCCGGAGCGCAGTTTGAAATCGTAGGTCAGGCCGTCGCTGGAGACAGTCCACTCCCGGGCAAGGCTTGGGACCAGTTTGCCGCTATTGGCATCGAAATCCACCAGGCGGTTCATCAGCACATCGGCCGAAGCGTTGGTGGTGGTCAGCGAGTTGTATTGCACGACATCGAAGCCTTCGGGGCTGGCTTCGGTGCAGACCACCAGGTTCGATGCCTGGGAAATGGCCGGCAATAGTAGTGGGGCCAGTAAAAAGGGTATTGCAGCAAGACGCATGGCGAAATTCCTGTCAGTTCAGAAAGTGTCCATCTGCCGGCGCAGTCTGGTGAGAGGCTTGATTCGCCACACTAGACCATGTGCTTGCCCAGAACAATCGCCATGGTGCGACGAGCGGTCAATTTGCCGGCGTGCCCGTATGGCTTGAGTGCGCGGCTTGAGCGTTGGCATTCCTGAGGCTTAAAGTGGATTGCTTGTTGTTGCATCAAAGGCTTTCTGGTATAAAGCAGCGCTCTTTTCTAGGGGCCCGGTTCCTTCACTGTAGGTGTAGCCGGTAAGACCCTTAAAGAAACGCGGCGCCTGGCGCCAAATGACTGAGAGATTAAGCGGCCAACCCATGCCGGGTTGGGCATGTGGTTTTAGAGGGCTGAGGCATGTCGAGAGTCTGTCAAGTTACTGGTAAGGGTCCAGTAACCGGGAATAACATTTCCCACGCAAACAACAAAACCCGTCGTCGTTTCCTGCCAAACCTGCAGCATCATCGCTTCTGGGTTGAAGGCGAGAAGCGTTTTGTTCGTCTGCGCGTATCTGCCAAAGGCATGCGTATCATCGACAAGCGTGGCATCGAAGCTGTGCTTGCTGATCTGCGCCGCGACGGCAAAATCTAAGGAGATAATCATGCGTGAATTGATTCGTTTGATCTCGAGCGCCGGTACTGGTCACTTCTACACTACCGACAAGAACAAGCGCACGACTCCGGACAAAATCGAAATCAAAAAATTCGATCCGGTTGTACGCAAGCACGTGATCTACAAAGAAGGCAAAATCAAGTAATTGATTCTGTCTCCTGCAAAAAAGCCCGCAGCAATGCGGGCTTTTTTGTGCCTGTCATTTGGTGCTTGCCTGGGGGCACCCTTGCAAGGCGCTTAAACGCAAAACGCCCGGTGCATTGCACCAGGCGCTTTAGACCCGACAGCAGTGCCCCCGGCACAAGGCCGATCAGGCACTTGCTTGGTGTTTAGCCAAAGGTGAAGCCCGAAATCAGGCCCGCGTCATCGGTACCGACATGAACGCGATTCAAATCGAATTCCTTGGTGCTGATGTCGCCTGCGCCAAGAACGCGAGTGCGGCTGGTCAGTTCGCTTATGTAGGGTTTAACGCTCGGTACATAGCGGGTGCTGATCAGATATTGAAGTGCCTGGGTAATTTGTTCGTTAGTCATTTTCATAGTCCTTTATGAGTAATGTCCGGCTTGGACACCCCTAGAATCTCGAATCCGAGAGCCCCCCATGCGTTACTTACTTATATCTTTTTCTTCAAATACCACATAAATCTTGCGGCATGTTTCCAGGACCTCCCAGGTCCCCTTGAAGCCTGCCGGAATCACGAACCGGTCTCCCGCCCGCAAGGTCTTGGCGCGGCCTTCCTCGTCGCGCAGCACTGAAACACCCTGCACGATCTCGCAATATTCATGCTCGGTGTAATTGACCCGCCATTGCCCCGGCGTACCTTCCCACACACCTGCATTCATTTGCCCGCACGGGCTGTTGTAATGGTTGTAGATTGTCTGTTGCGGATCGCCCTTGAAGACTTTTTCGGCTGCGGGACGATAGTGCTCGGCGGTCGTAGCGGCTTCGCTGAAATCGACAATGCTCTCGATGCTCATGTGTTCACCTGGCGCTGAAAAGTGATGCTGGTTGGATAGCCGGCAGCCCTGATAAGTGCCGCGCGGCTAAAAATCATCGTTGAATAAAATCAACATAAGCAGCCAAAAATGGCAATTTTTGTCAAATATATTGGAATTGCGAAGGTGCTGGTTTAGGGTGGCGGATGCTTCAGGCTGAACTCGCAGGCTCGGAATCGAGTCCTTGATGTTCCATAGCCGCGCAACGACCATCAAAAGGAGGACATGCGTATGACGACCCTGACTCATGCTGACTGGGAAAAACGTGCCCAGGATTTGAAGATAGAAGGCCGCGCCTTCATCCATGGCGAATACACCGCCGCCGCTTCAGACGCCACTTTTGATTGCCTGAGCCCCGTTGATGGCCGCTTGCTGGCCAAAGTCGCCAGTTGCGATGCCGCCGACGCCCAGCGCGCCGTAGACAGTGCGCGCAGCGTATTCAACTCCGGTGCATGGTCGCGTCTGGCGCCGACCAAGCGCAAGGCCACGATGATCCGCTTCGCAGGCCTGCTGAAAAAACACGTCGAAGAACTCGCTCTGCTTGAAACCCTGGACATGGGCAAGCCGATCAGCGACTCCTTCAATATCGACATTCCCGGCGCCGCCCAGGCGCTGAGCTGGAGTGGCGAGGCCATCGACAAGCTGTACGACGAAGTCGCCGCCACGCCCCATGATCAGTTGGGTCTGGTAACCCGCGAGCCAGTGGGCGTTGTAGCCGCCATTGTGCCGTGGAACTTCCCGCTGCTGATGGCCTGCTGGAAGCTGGGGCCTGCGCTGTCCACCGGTAACTCGGTGATTCTCAAGCCTTCGGAAAAGTCGCCGCTGACCGCCATCCGCATCGCGCAACTGGCGATTGAAGCCGGCATTCCGGCGGGTGTGCTCAACGTGCTGCCAGGCCATGGTCATACCGTGGGCAAGGCTCTGGCCCTGCATATGGATGTGGATACCGTGGTGTTCACCGGTTCGACCAAGATCGCCAGACAATTGATGGTCTACGCGGGCGAGTCGAACATGAAGCGTGTCTGGCTTGAGGCGGGCGGCAAGAGCCCGAATATCGTCTTTGCCGACGCGCCGGACCTGCAGGCCGCAGCCGAGGCGGCAGCCAGCGCCATTGCCTTCAACCAGGGCGAAGTCTGCACGGCCGGTTCGCGACTGTTGGTCGAGCGCTCGATCAAGGATCGCTTCCTGCCGCTGGTGATCGAGGCCCTCAAGGCCTGGAAACCAGGCAACCCGCTGGACCCGGCGACGACTGTCGGTGCGCTGGTCGATACCCAACAGATGAACACGGTGCTGTCGTACATCGAGGCCGGTCACGCCGATGGTGCCAAACTGGTTGCGGGCGGCAAGCGCATCCTGGAAGAAACGGGCGGCACTTATGTCGAGCCAACCATTTTCGATGGCGTGAACAACGCCATGAGAATCGCCCAGGAAGAGATCTTCGGACCGGTACTGTCCGTCCTGACCTTTGACAGCGCCGAAGAAGCGATCCAGATCGCCAACGACACGCAATATGGTCTGGCTGCGGCGGTATGGACCTCGAACCTGTCCAAGGCGCATCTGGCAGCCAAGGCATTGCGGGCCGGTAGCGTGTGGGTCAACCAGTATGACGGCGGCGACATGACCGCTCCGTTCGGTGGTTTCAAGCAATCGGGCAATGGCCGCGACAAGTCGCTGCATGCGTTCGATAAATACACCGAACTGAAATCGACCTGGATCAAGCTGTAAACCTGGTTTTGTAAGGCTTTAATCTGTGGGAGATAACTCGGCGCCTTGGCGCCGCGCTGCCGCGCAGCAAACTGTAGGAGCGAATTTATTCGCGAGAGGCCCGTGAAGCTGAAGAAAATCTATCGCCTTCAATGACGTCTCGCGAATAAATTCGCTCCTACAGAAACACCTTTTAATTCATCGTCTTACGTCTTGTTTGATGAGAGGGGCCTTGGCCTCTCCCACAAGTGACAGGTTTGCCTAAGTTTTATTGAACACTTCTTGACCCGTCGGAGCAGGGTAATGCGTTGGGGTACATATTTCGCCGTGCTGGCCTCTGTCTTGAGTGTCGGCCTGGCGGTGGGCGTCAGCATGCCGCTGGTGTCATTGCGGCTGGAAAGCTGGGGCTATGGCACGTTTGCCATCGGGATCATGGCGGCGATGCCTGCCATCGGGGTGCTGCTGGGCGCCGGGCTTGCGAGCCGACTGGCCTCACACTTCGGTACGGCGAACCTGATGCGTCTGTGTTTGTGGGCCGGTGCGTTTTCGGTCGGTCTGCTGGCGCTGTTGCCCTATTACGGGGTCTGGCTGGTCTTGCGCCTGATGCTGGGCGTTATCCTGACCATCGTCTTCATTCTGGGTGAAAGCTGGATCAACCAGTTGGTGATCGAGCGTTTGCGTGGGCGTCTGGTTGCGCTCTATGGCAGTTGCTATGCCCTGAGCCAACTGGCCGGGCCGCTGTTGCTGGGCGTGATCGGCACCCAGGCCGATTATGGTTTCTGGATCGGCGTGGCATTGCTGGTCAGTTCGCCCTTGCTGTTGCTCGGGCGCAGCGGGGCTCCGAATACCGAAGCCTGCTCGGTGACGTTCCGGGATTTGCTCGGCTTCTGCCGTGGCATGCCCGCCATCGCCTGGGCGGTTTCACTGTTTGCCGCCTTCGAGGCGCTGATCCTGACGCTCTTGCCGGTCTACAGTCTGCGTCAGGGCTTCACGCCGGAAGTCGCCTTGATGATGGTCAGTACCGTGGTCGTCGGTGATGCACTGCTGCAATTGCCCATCGGCCTGCTGGCTGATCGTGTCTCGCGTCGTGCCCTGTTCTCGGGGTGTGCGGTTGCTCTGCTGGCTTCCAGCCTGATGATTCCGTTGCTGATCGATACGGTTCTGATCTGGCCGCTTTGGGTGCTGTTTGGCGCCAGTGCGGGAGGCCTGTTCACCTTGTCGCTGATTCTGATCGGCGAGCGCTATCGCGATGATGCACTGGTGCGCGCCAATGCCCATGTGGCCCAGCTCTGGGGGATCGGCTGCCTGGTCGGGCCGCTGGTGGCGGGTGCCGGCAGCCAGTGGGTCAGCGGCCATGCCTTGCCGTTGATGATGGCGGCCGGGGCATTGGGGCTGGTGATTCTGTCGTTGCGAAACAATGCCTTTGGCGGCGCGCAAAAGGTTGTCGCTTAAAGCATCTTTTCCAGGCCAATGGCCTTGCTGACCCAGGAATTCATGCGGCGCCACCAGCCGCCTGGTTCCTTGTGCAGGGTGTGCATCTGGCCGTTGTCTTCGGTGACCCACACCACTTGGCCATTCTCCAGTTTCACTTCATAACTCAGGTTCGGGGCCATGCCTTGCAGGGTCAGCTCGCGCAGTTCTTCGGCCAGTTGCGGGCTATCGACCAGTACGCCGACTTCGGTGTTCCACAGCACCGAGCGCGGGTCGAAATTGAACGAGCCGACAAAGATTTTCTGTCGGTCGAAAATCATCGCCTTGCTGTGCAGGCTTGAATCGGAGCTGGTGAGGAACGAGCTTCTTTTGAACAGATGCGGACCGCTGCCGGTGCTTCCCGTGTCGCCGGGCTGGCGGCGCAGCTCGAAGAGTTTCACGTCGTGTTCCAGCAGCGCCTTGCGATAGGGCGCGTAGCCGCCATGTACCGCAGGCACGTCGGTGGCCTCCAGTGAGTTGGTCAGCAGGCTCACGGACACACCGGCGTCTGCACGGTTGGTGAGGTACAGCAAGCCTGCCTCGCCCGGTACGAAGTACGCCGAAATCAGCATCAGTTCCTGGTGGGCCTTCAGCAACTCGGGAGCCAGTTGCGTCGTGAGCAGCAGATGCGGATCGGGTTCCCCTCGCGCCAGGACCTTGGTCGGCGCGTCCCACAAGGCTTGGTTATGGGCCCACGCCAGTTCGTTGAGCCAGGTGTTCAGGCTGGGCCGGGTCTTGTAGCTCATCAGGCGCTCATACAGGGCCTTGTGCTGCTGATGGGCCTCTTCCAGAGACTTGGCCAGGCGTTTGCGAGCCTTCGCCAGGTCTTTGGTGGTGGGCAGGATGTACATGAACTCATCGATGGGTTTGCTCAGCGTGCTGTTCCAGTACTGATCGAAACTGTGCCCCAGTTGCTCGGCCACCGGACCGACGCTGAGCATGTCGATATCGGTGAAATTCATATTGGGTTCGGCATCGAAGTACTCGTCGCCCAGGTTGCGCCCGCCGACGATGGCCACGCTGCTGTCGGCCAGCCACAGCTTGTTGTGCATGCGCCGGTGCTGTTGCGAGAGGTTCATCAGGCGCCCGACACTGCGGGTCACGCCGGTTTCACGACCCAGGTTCTGCGGATTGAACAGGCGGATCTGGATGTTCGGGTGGGCGGCGAGGGTGGCGATGGGCTGATCGAGGCCGTCGCTGGTGGTGTCATCCAGCAGGATCCGCACACGAACCCCGCGATCTGCGGCCTTGAGCAGCTCATCGATCAGGACGCGGGTGCTCAGGCCGTCATGCACGATGTAGTACTGCAGATCCAGGCTGCTTTTGGCACTGCGGATCAGCTCGGCACGGGCCATGAACGCATCGGTGCTTTCGGGCAGCAGGCGAAATCCCGAGCGCCCTTCATGGGGCATTGCCAGGGCCTGGATCGAGCGCCCGAACTCGGACGTTGAAGGCGCCAGGGCCTGACTCGGCTCGTTGGGAACGCTGAGGTGAGTGCAGCCACTGACGCTCAGCGCAACCAGCAGGCAAAGGGGCAAGGCCCATGATGTCTTCAAATTTTTTGTCCGTCAGGCAGGTTTCGCATGCGATATGACCCTGAAATGACGGAAAGATTTTCAGGTTTCAGTCGGTTTGTGCACTCATTTTCTCAATCATCATGCCGATCTTGCGCACCGCGTTCTCGATTTCCGGTGTCGACTTGGGGGCGAAGTTCATGCGCAGGCAGTTTCGGTATTTCCCGGAGGCCGAGAAAATACTGCCTACAGCGATCTGCACATCGTATTCCAGCAAGGCGCGATTCAGACGCAATGTGTCGAAGTCTTCCGCCAGTTCCACCCACAACATGAACCCGCCCTGAGGTCGGCTGACCCGTGTGCCTTCAGGGAAATAACGCATGACCCAATCGATCATCTGGTCGCGGCTGCGCTGGTATTGCGTACGCATGCGCCGCAGATGCGGCTCGAAGTGGCCGCTCTGGAGGAATTCGGCAATCGCCAGTTGCGGCTGGGGTGCCGTGGAGCCGGTGCCGATGTATTTCATGTGCAGCACACGTTCCAGATAACGCCCCGGCGCGACCCAGCCGACACGCAGCCCTGGGGCAAGGCTCTTGGAGAACGAACTGCACAGCAGGACGCGACCGTCTTCATCGAAGGACTTGATGGTGCGCGGGCGAGGGTAGTTGAAAGCCAGGTCGCCATACACGTCGTCTTCGATGATTGCCACGTCGAAACGCTGGGCCAGTGTCAGCAAGGCCCGTTTGCGTGATTCGGGCATCACGTAGCCCAGTGGGTTATTGCAGCTGGGCGTCAGCTGTATGGCCTTGATGGGCCACTGCTCCAGCGCCAGTTCCAGGGCTTCGAGGCTGATGCCGGTGATCGGGTCGGTGGGGATTTCCAGCGCCTTCATGCCCAGCCCCTTGAGGGTCTGCATGGCGCCGAAGAAGCTGGGCGAGTCCACGGCCACGATATCGCCCGGTGAGCAGAGGGCGCGAATGCTCGCCGACAGGGCTTCGTGGCAGCCGGTGGTGATGATCAGGTCGTTGGCGGTGAGGTTACAGCCTGAGTCCAGAAGCAGTCGCGCAATCTGTTCGCGAAGTGTATGGACACCGTGGATATTGTCGTAATACAGACCGGGCATGCTCTGTTTGCGGCTCAACTGGCTGAGCGAGCGCATCAGTGGCTTGAGCGTCGGGCTGCTGATATCCGGCATGCCGCGGCCTAGCTGGGTGATCGCATGGGCAGGCGAGACGCGAATCAGGTCCAGCACCTGTTCCCACTGGGAGATATCCACCGGCCGTTGAACCGGGCGCCCCACCGCCGGGAGTGCCGGCGCCTTTCTGCTGGCAGGCACGAAATAGCCGGACTTGGGTTTTGGAGCTGCCAGCCCGCTGTCCTCAAGCACCCGATACGCCTGTTGCACGGTACTCAGGCTGACGCCGTGTTCAAGGCTCAGGGCCCGTACCGACGGCAAGCGGTCGCCCGGGCGATAGAAGCCGTTTTCAATGCGCGAGCCAAGCAGTTCGGCGAGGTTGACGTAGAGCGTCATGGCGTACTCTGGAATGTTATGGGCCGGGGAAGCGATACAGATTCGGCAAAAATATAGCATTCAGTGCTGATTCTGGCTTGTCTGTATTGAAATAAATAATTGTTTTTGAATCTGTAATGGTTTTTCGGGACGCGCCATCATGGCATCACACCAAAACATGATGGAGGGTTGAAAATGAACGGGCTCAGCGATGTGCGTCTAGCGCTTCACAGCCATGAACTGCAGGAGAAGAGTCTGGCGGCCAACGCCAGTGCGAACTCACAGCCCTGCATGAGCCGCTGGGCGCTGTACCGTCATCGCTGGACCACCCGTCATGCGCTGCTGAAGCTGACCGAGGATCAGCTTCGCGACATCGGGCTCGATGCCGGGCAGGCCATGGCCGAAGCCATGAAACCCTTCTGGAGAATGTGAGTCAGCGCAGTTCCTTGAGCCGATGCCAGAGCATTCCCAGCGCCAGCAATGGCGAGCGCAGGTACTTGCCGCCGGGGAAAGTCATGTGCGGCACCTTGGCAAACAACTCGAAGCCATCGCTGTGCTGACCGGCGATGGCTTCGGCCAGTAACCTGCCTGCCAGGTGAGTGGCATTGAGGCCATGGCCCGCATAGGCCTGGGCATAGAACACGTTCGGCTTGTCTTTGAGCTGGCCTATCTGCGGCAGGCGGTTGGCGCCGATGCCGATCATCCCGCCCCATTGATAATCGATTTTCACCCCGGCCAGTTGCGGGAAGACCTCAAGCATCTTGGGCCGCATGTAGGCGGCGATGTCCTGTGGGTCGCGCCCCGAGTAGTGACACGCGCCACCGAACAGCAGGCGCCGGTCGGCTGAAAGCCGGTAGTAATCCACAGTCACTCGCTGGTCACAGATCGCCATGTCCCGTGGGATCAGCTCGGCTGCCTGTACCGCGCTCAAGGGCTCGGTCGCAATGATGTAGCTGCCCGCGGGCAGGATCTTGCCGTCCAGTTCCGGGTTCAGGTCATTCATGTAGGCGTTGCAGCACAGCACCAGAGTCTTGGCCTGTACCGAGCCCGAAGCTGTATGGACCTTGACCTGCGAGCCGTAGTCGATGCGGGTCACGCCCGAATGCTCGAACAGCCTAACCCCCAGCGCCTGAGCAGCGGCGGCTTCGCCCAGCGCCAGATTCAAGGGATGCAGATGCCCGGAACCCATGTCGATCATGCCGCCGACATAGCGATCCGAGCCCACTACGCTGTGCATCTGTTCCGGTTGGACCAGTTGCAGGCTGTGGCGATAACCCAGGCTGCGCAATGCTTCGAGTTCTTCAGCGAAGCCAGCAAAGTCTCGGGGCTTGTTGGCTACATCGCAGTAACCCCATTTCAGGTCGCAGTCGATGCCATGGCGTTCGACCCGCTGGCGGACGATCTCCACGGCCTCGATCCCCATCAGCTTGAGCTGGCGCACGCCGTCATGGCCGATGACCGAGGTGAACTGCTCAAGGTCATGGCCGACGCCACGGATCAATTGCCCGCCATTGCGACCGCTGGCGCCCCAGCCGATTTTGCGGGCTTCCAGCAAGGCCACGCTCACACCACGCTCGGCCAGTTCAATGGCCGTGTTCAGCCCCGAAAACCCGCCGCCGACCACGCACACATCCGCCGTCAGTTCACCTTGCAGCGCAGGGTAATCCGCTTGCGGATGGCTGCTGGCGGCATAGTAAGAGGCGGCGTGCGGGTTGTTTTGAACGCGGGCGTTCATGGAATGATCCTGTTGGCGGCGTTGAATATCAGCAGGGAGGATAAGCCGCTGTCATGCACCTGCCAACTGAGGCAAAATTCCATCACTGTGTTCGGGTGGTCGATTCAATGAGCTGCAACCGTGAAAAAATCCGCGATCTGCGGCGCCAGATTCCTTCTTTCGAGTGCGTGCCTGGCTGCCACGATTGCTGTGGTCCGGTGACCACTTCACCCGAAGAAATGTCGCGCCTTCCCCGCAAGACTGCCGCCGAGCAGGAGGCTGCGCTGAACGAGCTGAACTGTGTCCACCTGGGCCCCAATGGCTGCACGGTGTATGACGAGCGCCCGCTGATCTGCCGCCTGTTCGGCACCACCCCGACCCTGCCATGCCCGAACGGGCGGCGGCCTGCCGAGCTGATTCATCCTCGGATCGAGAAACAGATCCATGAGTACATGGCTTCGACAAGGCAGGTGCTGGTTTGAGCGCGGAGCGAATTCACTCCCGCTGGGCTTAATCCGCAATCGGCAGGTTCAGGCTCTCTTTCACTTCTTCCATCACGATATAGCTTTTGGACTCCCGCACATGAGGCAGTTTGAGCAGGATGTCGCCCAGCAGCTTGCGGTATGAGGCCATTTCCGAGATGCGGGCCTTGACCAGGTAATCGAAGTCGCCTGATACCAGATGGCATTCCAGCACATGGGGCAGCTTCAGAATGGCCCGGCGAAATTCATCGAAGGTATCCCCCGATTTGTAGTCCAGGCTGATTTCCACGAATACCAGCAGGCTGGCCTTGAGGTATTGCGGGTTGAGACGGGCGTTGTAGCCCATGATGATGCCTTCGCGCTCCAGCCTGCGAACCCGTTCGGTGCAGGGTGTGGTCGACAGCCCGACCCGCTCGCCAAGCTCCGTGAACGAGATTCTTCCGTCTGCCTGAAGGATGCGCAGGATATTGCGGTCGATCTTGTCCAGCTCGCGTTTTGACTGGTGTTGAGTGCGCACAGGCAGTTTCCCCTCTACGAAAGCGTTCTTTGCCGAGAATTAGCGCTGAATATACGCATATATACAGTGAGATACACTGCTCGATGCTCAATATACTGCACACAATCCTGCTTTAAACTTCAAATGTCAGCGGATATCCGCGATGAGGCTGTCGACATGCGTGTTCTGGTACTTGGTGGTGGCGTAATTGGTACAACCAGTGCCTATTATCTGGCTCGGGCAGGTTTCCAGGTCACAGTGGTCGATCGTCAGCCGGCCGTTGCCATGGAAACCAGTTTTGCCAACGCCGGCCAGGTATCGCCAGGCTACGCATCGCCATGGGCTGCACCCGGTGTGCCGCTCAAGGCGATCAAGTGGCTGCTGCAACGTCATGCGCCGCTGGCCATCAAGGTCACAGCGGATATCGATCAATACCTGTGGATGGCGCAGATGCTGCGCAACTGCACGGCCAGCCGTTATGCGGTGAACAAGGAACGCATGGTGCGGTTGTCCGAATACAGCCGCGACTGCCTTGACGAACTGCGCCTTGAAACCGGTATCGCCTACGAAGGCCGCAGCCTGGGCACTACCCAGTTGTTCCGCACCCAGGAGCAACTGGACAACGCCGCCAAGGACATCGCCGTGCTCGAACAGTCCGGCGTGCCTTACGAACTGCTGGACCGCGAAGGCATTGCCCGGGTCGAACCGGCACTGGCTGGTGTCACCAACATTCTGAGCGGTGCGCTACGCTTGCCTAACGACCAGACCGGCGACTGCCAGCTGTTCACTACCCGTCTGGCGGAAATGGCCGTCAAACTGGGCGTCGAATTCCGTTACGGCCAGTCCATCGAGCGCCTCGACCATACAGGCGACCGCATCAATGGCGTCTGGATCGATGGCAAGCTCGAAACCGCAGACCGCTATGTGCTGGCGCTGGGCAGCTACTCGCCGCAATTGCTCAAGCCGCTGGGCATCCGGGCGCCGGTCTACCCGCTCAAGGGCTATTCCTTGACCGTGCCGATTACCAACCCGGACATGGCTCCGACCTCGACCATCCTCGATGAAACCTACAAGGTCGCCATCACTCGTTTCGACAACCGCATCCGTGTCGGTGGCATGGCTGAAATTGCAGGTTTCGATCTCTCGCTCAATCCTCGGCGTCGCGAAACGCTGGAGATGATCGTCAACGACCTCTATCCTCAGGGCGGCGATCTGACCCAGGCCGGTTTCTGGACCGGTCTGCGTCCGACCACGCCCGATGGCACACCTATCGTGGGTGCAACGCCATTGCGCAATCTGTTCCTCAATACCGGCCACGGAACACTGGGCTGGACCATGGCTTGCGGCTCCGGGCGTTTGCTGGCCGACCTCATGGCGAGTGAAAAACCCCAGATCAGCGCTGCAGGTCTCGATATTTCTCGCTATGGCAGTACCAAGGAGAGTGCAAAACATGTCCATTCAGCGCCAGCTCACCAATGAGCGCATGAGTCAGATCGTCGTCCACAATGGCACCGTTTATCTGGCGGGGCAGGTGGGTGACGACATGGCGGGCGGTATCGAAAAGCAGACCCGTGAGACGCTCGACAATATCGAGCGCCTGCTGGATCTGGCGGGCACCACCAAGAGTCGCATCCTGTCCGTCACGATTTACCTGAAGGACATCGATGCCCACTTTGCCGGCATGAACAGTGTCTGGGACAAATGGCTCCCCAAAGGTGTCGCGCCGGCGCGGGCGACAGTCGAAGCCAAACTGTGCGAGCCGCAAATCCTGGTCGAGCTTTCCGTGGTTGCTGCGTTGCCATAATCGCAGGAAACTCATTCGCGAAGTTCGACCACATACTGCAGGGATGTGTTGGGTTTGGCTTTCGCGAATGAATTCGCTCCTACATGAATTTTAAATTTTCCAATATCAGAACTCTCTTCCCATGCGTCCAGCTCGCGCCCTGATTGATCTTCAAGCCCTGCGTCACAACTACCGACTGGCCCGCGAAGCGACCGGCGCCAAAGCCCTCGCCGTCATCAAGGCCGATGCCTATGGCCATGGCGCGGTGCGTGTCGCCCAGGCACTGGAGGCCGAAGCCAACGGTTTTGCCGTGGCCTGCATCGAAGAGGCACTGGAACTGCGCGAAGCGGGCATTCGTGGGCCGATCCTGTTGCTGGAAGGCTTTTTCGAGGCCGACGAACTGGCGCTGATCGTCCAGCATGACCTGTGGTTCGTCGTGCATTCCCAGTGGCAGCTGGAAGCCATCGAAAAGGCCAGTATCGGCAAGCCGCTGACGGTGTGGCTCAAGCTCGACACCGGCATGCATCGGGTCGGTCTGCATCCGTCCGAATTTCAGGCGGGCTATCAACGCCTGCTGGCGACGGGCAAAGTGGCGAAGATCGTTCTGATGAGCCACTTCGCCCGTGCCGACGAACTGGGGTGTTCCCGTAGCGACGAGCAGATGGCCGTGTTTGAAGCCGCACGTCAGGGACTGGTCGCGGAAGTCAGCCTGCGCAACTCGCCAGCCGTTCTGGGCTGGCCGCACATCCCCAGCGACTGGGTGCGCCCCGGCATCATGCTGTACGGCGCTACGCCCTTCGATCAGTCCCAGGCGCTGGCCGATAGGCTGCAGCCGGTCATGACTCTGGAGTCGAAGATCATCGGTGTACGCGAACTGCCCGCTGGCGAGCCTGTGGGTTATGGCGCCATCTTCGTTACCGAGCGCCCGACCCGGGTCGGTGTGGTCGCCATGGGGTATGCCGATGGTTATCCGCGCCATGCGACTACTGGCACGCCAGTCTGGATCGATGGCAAGCCGAGCCGTTTGCTGGGGCGTGTTTCCATGGACATGCTTTGCGTTGACCTGACCGATCTGCCTCAGGCGGGGCTCGGGAGTCATGTCGAGCTGTGGGGCAAGAACGTGTTGGCCAGTGATGTGGCGGCGCATGCTGGCACCATTCCTTACCAGATCTTCTGCAATCTGCGGCGCGTCCCGAGGGTCTACTCACCAGAGTGAGCCCGCTGGCCGGGTTAAAAGTCTGAGGTGTTGTAAATACTGAACGCTGTTGCCATCATGGCGTTCATCTCGACTTTAACCTTACCGAACCAGGGGGAATGCCGCATTGGACGTCGGTGAACGACTGCAATCCATTCGCAAGCTCAAGGGCCTGTCCCAGCGTGAACTCGCCAAGCGGGCAGGTGTGACCAACAGCACCATTTCCATGATCGAGAAAAACAGCGTCAGCCCCTCGATCAGTTCCCTGCGCAAGGTGCTCGGCGGGATTCCCATGTCCATGGTCGAGTTCTTTTCCGAAGAGCTTGAACCGGAAAATCCGACTCAGGTGGTCTACAAGGCCAGCGAGTTGATCGATATCTCGGACGGTGCCGTTACCATGAAGCTGGTGGGCAAGTCGCATCCTGGCCGGGCCATCGCCTTTCTCAACGAAATCTATCCACCAGGCGCCGATACCGGTGAAGAGATGCTGGTGCATGAAGGCGAGGAAACCGGAATTCTGGTCGAAGGACGACTGGAGCTGGTCGTCGGTCTGGACACCTACATCCTCGAAGCGGGCGACAGCTACTATTTCGAGAGCACCAAACCGCATCGATTCCGTAATCCGTTCGATGTGCCGGCGCGACTAATCAGCGCAGCCACCCCGGCCAATTTTTGACCAGAAGTAGCGCAATCGCCTCATGTACAAGGGCTGGCTGGCCAGACACGCCATAAACGGGCTTCAAGGCTAATAACCTTTCTGTCTGTAGGGGTGTTTCGGCTCCAAAGGCTAGTCGCTATAATTCGCCCGCCTGCCAGACCGTGGTCGCGGGCGTGATTAGTCACCATGAGGGTGTAAGCGTGAACCTGATAAACAAGAGACTGGCAGTGGCTGCCATGTTGGCTTTTTGGGCATTCAACGCTCAGGCAGCGACGAATGATGAAATCGCCAAACGACTTGAGCCGGTCGGGCAGGTCTGTGTTCAAGGCAAGGAATGCGCAGGTATTGCAGTCACCGCTTCAGCCGGTGGTGGCAGCGCAAAATCCCCCGACGATGTCATCGCCAAGCACTGCACCGCCTGCCACAGCGTCGGGCTGCTGAATGCACCCAAGATCGGCGATACCCCCGCCTGGGAAGAGCGAGCCAAGAAAGAAGGCGGCCTTGATGGCCTGTTGGCCAAAGCCATCACCGGCCTCAACGCCATGCCACCCAAAGGCACCTGTGGCGACTGCACCGATGAAGACCTTAAAGGTGCGATTCAGAAGATGTCTGGGCTTAAGTAAGTCCTGAACGACTGGACCTGTAAGCGAATTCATTCGCGAAGATGGCTGCACATTATCTGTCGAATGTACCGGCCTCTCACGAATGAATTCGCTCCAGATCCAATGCTCAGCATATTTGCAGCACTTTCACGAGAACATCGGTCCAACCTCCATCCAGCCACAACCCCGGAGAGTTCGGATGCCCAAGTCCTGTTCCATTGAGCAAGCCGTCGATCATGTCCTCGCGCAGTTGCCCGAGCATATTCACATGGGCATGCCTCTGGGGTTGGGCAAGCCCAATCGGTTCGTCAATGCGTTGTACGAGCGCGTCAGTCAGCTTCCCGAGCGGCAACTGACGATTTATACCGCGTTGAGCCTGGGGCGGCCGCCGGCGGGTGAGGGGTTGCAGGGGCGTTTTCTGGAGCCGTTTCTGGAGCGGGTTTTCGGGGATTATCCTGAGCTGGAGTTCCTGTCGGCACTGCGCCGTGACGATCTGCCGCCGAACATTCACATCCAGCAATTCTTCATGCAGCCGGGCAGCCTGCTCAACAGCGAAGCGGCCCAGCAGAGCTACGTCAGCAGCAATTACAGCCATGCGGCCCGGGACATCAATGCCAGTGGCCTGAACCTGATTGCTCAACTGGTCGCTCACGATGAGCAACGGCCCGGCAAGTTGAGCCTGAGCTGTAATCCCGACGTAACCCTCGACCTGCTGCCGATGGTCGCCAAGCGACGGGCCGCAGGCGAGACGATTCTGATGCTGGGACAGATCCATGCCGATCTGCCCTATATGCCCGGCGATTCCGAGCTGGATGCCGATGCCTTCGATCTGCTGCTGGATGAGCGGGAGCGCAACGTCCTGTTCTCGACGCCCAATATGCCGGTGGGCTTTCAGGATCATTTCATCGGTCTGCATGCCAGCACCCTGGTTCGCGATGGCGGTACTTTGCAGATCGGCATCGGTTCCATGGGCGACGCGCTGACCGCGGCGCTGCTGGCCCGACAAGCCAATAACGAAACCTACAGCGGGTTGCTCGCGGAGCTGAACATGAGCAACTGGCAGACCCTGATTGATCGCGAAGGCGGCGTCCAGCCTTTTGCCAGCGGGCTTTACGGATGCAGCGAAATGTTCGTCAACGGCCTGCTGGTGCTGGCCGACGCGGGGATTGTGCGGCGCAAGGTGTATGCCGATGCCGAGTTGCAGCGTCTGGCCAATCTGGGAACCCTTGATGAAAGTGCTCACCCGGATGGCGTTGTGCTGCATGGCGG
Source organism: Pseudomonas sp. Irchel 3A18 (assembly GCF_900187465.1). Lineage (NCBI taxonomy): Bacteria > Pseudomonadati > Pseudomonadota > Gammaproteobacteria > Pseudomonadales > Pseudomonadaceae > Pseudomonas > Pseudomonas sp. Irchel 3A18. Next base: position 487,910 of record NZ_FYDI01000003.1, on the reverse strand, counting down.
GTTCTTCCTTGGCCCGCTGAGTTTTTATGAGCGCCTGCGTGAGTTGCCAGCCGAGCGACTGGCGCAGTTCAACATGACCGCCATCAGTTACATCAACGAACTGTACGGCGACGAAGAGCTCAAGCGCCTGCAACGTCGGGATGCGCGTTTCATCAACAGCGCTTTCACCATGACCCTGATGGGTGCGGCGGTGTCCGATCAACTGGAAGACGGGCGTGTGCTCAGTGGCGTCGGCGGCCAGTACAACTTCGTTTCCCAGGCTCATGCGCTGGAAGATGCACGTTCGATTCTGATCCTGCGCAGCTGGCGGGAGTCGGGCGGCGAGATTACTTCCAATATCGTCTGGGAATACGGCCACGCGACCATTCCCCGTCACCTGCGCGATATCGTCGTGACCGAGTACGGGATTGCCGACCTGCGTGGCCAGACCGACGCCACGGTGATCGAGCGACTGCTGAATATCAGTGACTCGCGCTTTCAGAACGGCCTGATCGAGCAGGCGCAAAAGGCTGGCAAGCTGCCGAAAGGTTTTCATCTCGACCCGCGCTTTACCCAGAACACGCCCGAGCGCCTGAAGGACATTGCGTCCCGCTATCCGGCGCTGTTCACCGAATATCCGCTGGGCTGCGATTTCACTGCACGAGAGCGTGATCTGCTGCGGGCCTTGAACTGGCTCAAAAGCAAATTCAAGCTCACCGAGATTCTGGAGCTGGGCAAGGCCACGCTGGATGCGCCTGAGCCTTCGGCTTATATCGAGCACTTGCAGCGCATGCAACTCGACGAGCCTCAAGGTCTGAAGGAAGAGTTGTACCAGCGCCTGCTGCTGGCCGGGTTGCACAACTCTGCCGGATCAACGTTCTGAATGTTGCTCAGAGGACTGCCTTGAGTGCGCTGAACACCAGCATGGCTGCGGCAATCCAGCCTGCAATGGCGAACAGTTGCTGCAAGCGTGGGCCGGCGAGATAGCCGCTGACCTGTCTGCCGCCTATCAGGCCGATGATCGCTCCGGCCGCGAAGGGCGCGCCGACGCTCCAGTGCATCACGCCCGCCACGGAGGCGCTGATGACGCTGCCGGTGGAGACCAGCGCAATGACTGCCAGCGACGTGGCGACAACGCTTTTCATGTTCAGGTCGCTGTAGCGGGTCAGCGCCGGGATGATGACAAATCCACCACCGACTCCGATCAGTCCCGACAGCAGTCCTGCCGTCATGCCGGTGAGTGTCAGCGCCCGAATGCAGGGCATCGTCCAGCGCAATCTGCCTTGCAGCGGGTTGAGCACGCAGGGCAGAACTTCCTTGCGGCAGGCCGGTGGTCCGTATTTCAACTCGCGGGTGGCCTTGAGAAATATCCGCCCGCAGGCGTACACCATCACGACGGCGAAGATCAGCGCCAGCGGCGTATTGGGCAAGCGATGTGCGAGCCACAGGCCCAGTGGCGACATGAGCACACCGATCCCGGCGATATAGAGCGCGGCGCGGTAGCGGACAATGCCTTGCCTCAAGCCCAGAAACGCTCCGAGTGCTGCCGCCAGACCCACGGCCAGCAAACCGATGGGCGCGGCCTCGACCATGGACAGCCCGAGCCCGAAGACCAACAACGGCACGGCCAGAATGCCACCGCCTGCACCGGTCAGTGCCAGTATGGCTCCTACGATTGCCCCCAGGCCTGCGCCCAGCAGTTGATGCTCATCCATGCCGACTGACGACACGTTCAGGATGAGTGAGGAATATCGGGTTCATTTCAGGCTTTCCGGACGCACACAGCGATTCAAAGAACGTTAAGCGGGATTTTCAGGTAGCTGACGCCGTTGTCTTCCGGCGCGGGGAAGTGGCCGCAGCGCATGTTGATCTGCACCGACGGCAGCATCAGGACCGGCATTTCCAGGGTCGCATCCCGTGCCTCGCGCATGGTGACGAAAGCGTCTTCGTCGATGCCTTCATGCACATGGATATTATTGGCGCGTTGTTCGGCAACGGTGGTCATGTATTGCAGCTCGCGGCCATTGGGCAGGTAGTCATGGCACATGAACAACCGTGTCTGTGGCGGCAGGCTCAGGATCCGGTGAATGGAGCGATACAGCGTTCGCGCATCGGCGCCGGGGAAGTCACAACGGGCTGTGCCGTAATCGGGCATGAACAGCGTATCGCCGACGAACGCGACTGTTTCATCGCCGATCTGTACCAGATAGGTCATGCAGGCAGGCGTATGGCCGGGTGTATGCAGCGCCCTGGCCTGAAGCGAGCCAATGGAAAATACGCCATCGTCATCGAGCAGCACATCGAACTGGGCTCCGTCCCGTGCGAAGTCCTCAGGGGCATTGAACAGCTTGCCGAAGACCTGCTGCACGGACGTGATATGGCTGCCGATAGCGATCTGTCCGCCCAACTGCCGTTTCAGGTAGGGCGCTGCCGACACATGGTCCGCATGCACATGGGTTTCCAGTATCCACTGCACCGAAGCGTCCAGAGCCCTGACCCGTTCGATCAGGCGGTCGGCTGACTCGGTGCGGGTGCGCCCGGACTTCGGGTCGTAGTCCAGCACGCTGTCGATCAGCGCGCACTGCTTGCTGGTCAGGTCCATCACCAGATAACTGATCGTCCATGTATGGCTGTCGAAGAGTCCTTCGACATACAGCCTTTCCCCAATGATCATTGTGGTCTCTCCGTGGCCGTAAATGGCTGTTACCTGTGCAAGCGTAGACAGGCAGCGTGGACGTTCTACTTGAACGTCACCACGCCGTTCGCCAGTGACTCCACCCGTGCCAGGGATTCAACGCGATAACCCTGCGCATCCAGTTCGGCACGACCGCCCTGAAAGGACTTCTCGATCACAATACCCAGCCCGGCCACCTTGGCGCCTGCCTGCTTGATGATCGAGATCAGGGCCTGGGAAGCTTTGCCGTTGGCCAGGAAGTCATCGATGATCAGTACGTTGTCGTTGCTGTTCAGGTGCCGTGGCGAGATGGCGACGGTGCTTTCGACCTGCTTGGTGAAGGAGTAGACCGTAGCCGACAGCAGGTTTTCAGTCAGGGTCAGCGACTGATGCTTGCGGGCGAAGATCACCGGCACGCCGAGGTTCAGACCGGCCATCACTGCCGGAGCGATGCCCGAGGCTTCGATGGTGACGATCTTGGTGATGCCTGCATCCGCGAACAGCCTGGCGAACTCGTCACCGATGGCTTTCATCAGTGCCGGGTCGATCTGATGGTTGAGAAATGCATCGACCTTCAAGACCTGATCGGAAAGTACGATGCCTTCTTCGCGAATTTTCTTGTGCAGTGCTTCCACTTCGGTTCCTTGGGTGCGCCAGTGCGCATGAGTTGATCGTTTTCTGTTCAGGTGTCAGCGCTTGAGCATGGCGCGGATGTCCGCCAGTGCCGTATTGCCGCGCACGGCCTTTACTTCGGTTGGCGTATCGTCGTTGCCTTCCCAGGCCAGATCGTCCGGTGGCAGCTCATCGAGAAAGCGGCTTGGCGCGCAGTCGATGATCTCGCCGTATTGCTTGCGCTTGGCGGCAAAGGTGAACGCCAGCGTCTGTCGTGCGCGTGTGATGCCCACGTAGGCCAGACGGCGTTCTTCCTCGATGGTGTCGGCCTCGATGCTGGAGCGGTGCGGCAGGATTTCTTCTTCCATGCCCATGATGAACACGTAAGGAAATTCCAGGCCCTTGGAAGCATGCAGGGTCATCATCTGCACGCCTTCGGCACCGTCTTCCTCTTCCTGCTGGCGTTCGAGCATGTCGCGCAGGACCAGCTTGCCGATGGCCTCTTCGATGGTCATGCCGCCGTCTTCGTCTTTTTCCAGGGTGTTCTTCAGTGCCTCGATGAGGAACCAGACGTTGCCCATACGGTAATCGGCGGCCTTGTCGCTGGAGCTGTTCTGGCGAATCCAGTTCTCGTAATCGATATCCATGACCATGCTGCGCAGTGCCGCGATAGGGTCGTTCTGCGCACATTGCTGGCGCACGCCGTCCATCCAGCGTTTGAAGCGTTGCAGGCGGTCGGTGTAACGGCTGTCCAGATGTTCGCCCAGACCGATTTCCTCGGTGGCGGCGTACATCGACACCTTGCGCTCGGTGGCGTAGTTGCCGAGTTTTTCCAGGGTCGTGGAGCCGATTTCCCGGCGCGGCACGTTGATGACGCGCAGGAAGGCGTTGTCGTCGTCCGGATTCACGAGCAGGCGGAAGTAGGCCATCAGGTCCTTCACTTCCTGACGGCCGAAGAAGCTGTTGCCGCCGGACAGGCGATAGGGAACCTGATGGTGCTGCAATTTCAGCTCGATCAGCTTGGCCTGATAGTTACCGCGATAAAGGATGGCGAAATCGCTGTAGGGCCGGTCGGTGCGCAAGTGCAGGGTGAGGATTTCCATCGCCACCCGCTCGGCTTCGGCGTCTTCGTTGCGGCAGCGGATCACGCGGATCTCGTCGCCGTGACCCATTTCACTCCAGAGTTGTTTCTCGAAGGCGTGCGGGTTGTTGGAGATCAGCACGTTGGCGCAACGCAGGATGCGGCTGGTGGAGCGGTAGTTCTGCTCCAGCATCACGACTTTCAGGGATGGATAGTCTTCCTTGAGCAGCATCAGGTTTTCCGGCCGCGCACCACGCCAGGCATAGATCGACTGGTCGTCATCGCCCACGACCGTGAACTGGTGACGGGTGCCGATCAGCAGTTTGACCAGCAGATACTGGCTGGCGTTGGTGTCCTGGTATTCGTCCACCAGCAGGTAGCGGACCTTGTTCTGCCACTTCTCCAGAATGTCGGCGTGTTCCTGGAACAGTTTGACCGGCAGCAGGATCAGGTCGTCGAAGTCCACGGCGTTATACGCCTTGAGCGTGCGCTGGTAGTGGGTGTAGACGATGGCGGCGGTCTGTTCCTTGGGGTTGCGGGCATTGGCCAGCGCTTCGGGCGGCAGGATCAGGTCGTTCTTCCAGGCGCCGATCATGTTCTTGATTTCGTCGACGCCGTCGTCGCCCGAATACTCTTTCTGCATGATGTCGGTCATCAGGGCCTTGACGTCGGTTTCATCGAAGATCGAGAAACCGGGCTTGTAGCCCAGCCGCACATGCTCCTTGCGGATGATGTTCAGGCCCAGGTTGTGGAACGTCGATACCGTCAGGCCGCGCCCTTCGCCACCGCGCAGCAGCGTGCCGACCCGCTCTTTCATTTCCCGGGCGGCTTTGTTGGTAAAGGTCATGGCCACGATGTACTGCGCACGGATGCCGCAGTTCTGGATCAGGTGGGCGATCTTGCGTGTGATCACGCTGGTCTTGCCGGAGCCTGCACCGGCGAGCACCAAAAGAGGGCCGCCGACATAGTTCACGGCTTCCTGTTGCCGGGGATTGAGTCGGGACATGACGGTATGGGTAGTCTGTTGCGAAAAAGGTCGGGCATTTTAACAGGCCCGCGCATTTATGCAGCGCTCATCGTTGAACGGCAGGGACAGCTATCTAATTTTTTTGTTTTTGTTACATTTGCCGAATCGCGAATGTGCGTCTACCAGTCACACCCTTTCGTTTGGTTGGTAATCGGTTTTTCCTTTGCAGTTAAGGAGTTAGCGTGCCTGTGCCTGTCGAGCCCCTGAGATTGCTGCTGTTGGCCCGAGAATCTGCATGGCTGGCGCTGTTGAGCAATTGTCTGGCATCGCTGGGCGATGAGGTCATTTTGTATCAGGCCGCTGACTGGGATGCCTTCCAGAAGCAGCCTGACAGTCCGCGTCCTTCCTTGCTGCTGACCACTCCCGAGCTGCAACCTCCTGCCACAAGTTGCCTGTTGCCGACGGTAATGCTGCTCGAAGAGGAACCGTTCGTCGCGCCGATCGGGGCCAGCGACTGGCTGGTCCGCGAAAGTCTGACAGCCGATACCCTTCGCCGCTGCCTGCGCCATGTCCGTGAGCGCGGAGCACTGGAAGACACCCTGCAACGCCTGGCCGGCCAGGACCCGCTGACCGGTATCGCCAACCGACAGGGTTTTCAGACGTTGCTGACAGCCCGTCTGGCCGAAAAAACAGGTTTTGCCCTGGGCCACCTGGACCTCGACAGCTTCCGCCGCGCCAACGATGCCTTGGGCCATCAGGCCGGTGACCGGTTGATCCTGCAGGTGGTGGCGCGACTCAGGAACCCGTTGGACATCGGGGACCAGATCGCCCGTCTGGGCGGTGACGAGTTTGCTTTGCTGATCGACACCCGCCATACGCCCGAACGTGCGGCACAACTGGCCGAACGCATTACCGATGCATTGTCCGAACCCTACTGGATCGATGGTGAAAGCCTGTTGCTCGGCTGCAGCCTTGGCATCGCTCATTCACAGTCCGAAACCGGCGCCGACGCCTTGATGTGGCACGCCCATATCGCCATGCGCCAAGCCAAGAGTCTTCAGGGTTGTACCTTCCGTTTCTTCGACCACACCATCAACCGCAACGCCCGCAGCCTTGCGGACCTTGAGGCCGAACTGCGCAAGGCCTTGCGCACTGACGAACTTGAGCTGCATTACCAGCCGCGCCTGTGCCTGGAAAGCGGTGCGGTGGTGGGGCTGGAAGCATTGGTGCGCTGGCGCCACAGCGAGCGAGGGCTGTTACTGCCCAGCGAGTTCGTGCCTCTGGCCGAGCAGAGCGGCATGATCGTGCCGTTGGGTTACTGGGTCATCCATCGGGCCCTGCGGGACATGCAGGCTTTGCGCGACCGGGGTTTTGCGCCGCTGCACATGGCGATCAACCTGTCGTTCAGGCAGTTTCAGGACAGCCAGCTTCTGCCGACCCTCAGCCGCCTGATCACCGAGCATGAAATCGACGCGCGCTGGCTGGAATTCGAGCTGACCGAAACGTCGGTCATGCGCAGCAGTGAGCAGGTGCGGCAGATCATGGAAGCGCTGCGCCGATTGGGTGTGCGTTTTTCCCTGGACGACTTCGGCACCGGCTTTTCTTCCTTCATGCACCTCAACAGCCTGCCGATCGAACTGCTCAAGATCGACAAAAGCTTTGTCGGTGAAATGGAGCCGCGTGAGGAAAATCGCAAGCTGGTTCACGCAATGATCAACCTGGCCCATAACCTGAGCCTGGAAGTGGTGGCCGAAGGCGTGGAAACCCCTGAGCAACTGGCGCTGCTGCGTAGCTTTGGTTGCAATCAGGTGCAGGGTTACCTCATCAGCCGACCGTTGCCGATGGCTGAACTGGTCGACTATCTGGAGCGGCCGACAGGCGCGCACCCCTCCGCGAAAAAGGTGTAAAGCACGCCCTGTTCGCTTACGTCAGGGATGAATGGCACCCAGATTTTCTTGCGGCTCCTGCCTGGATTTCACCTTAATCAACCGTGCGGTCTTCTTCTCGAACGCATAGGTCAGCGCCACAGCCGAACACAGCAGGCCCAACGCCAGCCCCCACCAGACACCCTCTGCGCCCAGATCGGTCGAAAAGGCCAGCAGCCATGCCGCAGGCGCGGCCACCAGCCAGTAGCAGACCAGCCCGATCAGAAAGGTGGTCTTGGCGTCCTTGAGCCCGCGAATGGCGCCCATGGCGATGGTCTGCATGCCGTCCAGCAGCTCGAACCACGCCGCAATGGCCAGCAGCTTGACCGCAAGGATCACGATCTCGGTGAACGCCGGGTCATCGAGGTCAAGGAACAGGCCGATGACTTGATGAGGCGCGAGCCAGAAAAGTATGCCGAACATCAGCATCACTGCCCCGCCAAACGAAATGCCCAGTCGTCCGGCAGTACGAGCCATCAATACATTGCCCGCACCGTAATGCTGACCGATGCGCATGGTGACGGCGTAGGAAATTCCGACCGGAATCATGAACGCCATGGAGACGGTCTGTACGGCGATCTGATGCGCAGCCATCTGTGTGCTGCCCATGGCTCCCATGCAAAACGCTGCAAAAGTGAACAGGCCAACTTCCACGGCGTAGGTGCCGCCAATCGGCAAGCCGAGGTTCCAGAGCTCTTTAAGGTGGCTGCGGGACAACTGCCACAGCCCTTTGCGAATCGGATAGGCCGCATAAGCAGGATGGCGGCGGATATGCAGCGCCAGCGCCAGAGCCATGCAATTGGTCACTATGGCCGTGATCAGCCCGATGCCCATCAGGCCCAGATTCGGCAGACCGAACCAGCCATGGATCATCATGTAGTTGAGCGCAAAGTTGGCCCCGGCTCCGGCCAGGCTGATGGTCATGACCGGGCCTGCACGTCCAAGGGCACTGGTAAAGCCGCGCAAGGCCATGAACGTGAGCAGGCCGGGAAGCGCCAGCGGCAGGGTGGTCAGGAACTGAGTGGCCATATGGACGTTGACTTCGGTCTGGCCAAACCTGAGCAAAACCGGCTCAAGGTTCCACAACAGCAGCGCAGCCACCAGCGCCATGCCCCATGCCAGCCACAAACCGGCCTGGGTCAGGCGGGTAGCACCCTCTGCATCGTTTGCGCCGTGACGAATCGAAACCAGCGTGCCGACTGCCGCCATCACCCCCACACAGAAAAACGAAACAAAACTGTAGGTAGCTGCGCCCAGACCGCCGCCCGCCAGGGCTTCAGGCCCGATTTTGCCCATCATCACGGTATCGGTGAACACCATCAGCATGTGCGCCATCTGCGATGCGATCAACGGCCCGGCCAGGCGCAGGATGATCCAGAGTTCTTTGAGGGCAGGCTGTTGCATGATGGAAAGGCTCTACTTCAGGTGTACTGATGGGCTGCACATTCTCGGCATTCAAGTGCTCAAGCACAAAGCGATAAATCCGATCATCAGCATGATTAAAACTCATGCGAGTATATTTGGCGTACAGTGGCACATTATTGTGTGGGATATATTCATATGCCTCGTAGTCTTCCTCCGTTATATGCATTGCGCGCTTTTGAAGCGGCTGCTCGGCATACCTCGTTCACGCGAGCGGGAGAAGAACTCTCGATTACCCAAAGTGCTGTCAGTCGTCATATTCATACGCTCGAAGAGTACTTTTCCTGCCGACTGTTTCAGCGTAATGGCCGCAACTTGCAGCTGACTGAAGCCGCTCGTGCCTTATTGCCCGGAATCAGGGACGGTTTTCAGGCGCTTGAGCGTGCCTGCAGCACGTTACAGGCTGAAGAAGGCATATTGCGCATGAAGGCGCCGTCGACCCTGACCATGCGCTGGCTATTGGCGCGGCTCAGTCGTTTTCGTCATCTTCAGCTAGGCAACGAAGTCCAGTTGACCAGCGCCTGGATGGATATCGACGCCGTAGACTTCTCGCAAGAACCTTTCGATTGTGCCGTCCTCCTGAGTCGCGGGCATTTTCCGCCGGACTGGGAGTCGACCCTGTTGTTTCCAGAGTTTCTGATCCCGGTCGGTGCCCCTGCCTTTTTGCAGGATCCGCCCTGGGATGTCGAACGGCTGGCCAGTATCGAGCTGCTGCACCCGACACCGGATCGGCGTGACTGGCGCACCTGGCTGAACCGCATGGGGCTGGCGGACAAGGTTTCGCTCAAGGGCGGTCAGGTTTTCGACACCCTGGAGCTGGGTATGATCGCGGCGGCCCGAGGTTACGGGCTTTCGATGGGCGATTTATTGATGGTTGCTGAAGACGTGGCACAAGGTCGTTTGAGCCTGCCCTGGCGCACTGCAGTATTCAGTGGCGAGAACTATTATCTGGTCTGGCCCAAGACGAGGCCCGGTCTAGAGCGGTTAAGGCGGTTAAGTGACTTCCTGCAGAGCGAGGTTCAGGCGATGGAGTTGCCGAAAGTCGAAATACTTAAATAGTGGTGGCGGTTGGGCGATTTGCCATCTGTTTGCTAATATCCGCATAGCTGACTCAAGTATTTCACTTGCGCGCCGAAGTTACTCTTGAAAGGCCGTTTGTTCAAAACGGTTCAATCTCAAATCCTATTAGAATTTTGCTGGATGGTCGGCCAGGGAGTTGGCGAACCCGATAATTCAGCCTGGAGCCTTTATGTCCAAGCCCCGTGCCCGGATTGCCTCGCAACTCGGTATTGCTTTGGCTGTGATTCTTGCGGTGGTGATAAGCGGTAGCACTCTTTTCGCTTTGCGATCTCTGGACGCTGCCAACCTTGTCATCCGTGAAGAACACATGTCCAGTGAGGCTCGCCTGCTCGCTGACCAGCTCAACACTTTTCACAGCACCTTGCGTGACAGCACGCAGCGCCTGAGTGGGCTGTTTGAAAAGCGTTTTTCTGGCGGCCTGAGCCTGCAGACCGACAAGCCAGTCACCGTGGCCGGGACCCAGACTCCGGGTCTGTATCTGGGTGATACGCCCCTGAACAACGACTTTACCGAGGTCGACGAATTTCGTCGTCTGACGGCAGGTGTCGCCACCATTTTCGTGCGCAGCGGCGATGACTTCATTCGTATCAGCACGTCCCTGAGCAAACAGGATGGCACTCGCGCCATCGGCACCGTGCTCGATCGCAAAGGCCCGGCCTATGAGCGCCTGATGGCCGGTCAGGGTTATGTGGGCAAGGCGGTGTTGTTCGAACGCTACTACATGACTCAGTACAGCCCGGTTCGTGACAGCGGCGGCAAGATCATTGCTGCCCTGTTCGTCGGTTTCGATTACACCGACGCGCAGAATGCCCAGTTCGAGAACCTCAGAAACTTCCGTATCGGCAAGACCGGTTCGTTGGCATTGCTGGACGAGCAAAGCCGCTGGCTGGTTGCACCGGCTGGCGCCAAGTCCCCGGAGAATGCAGCCAAGTCCGTAGCCGACGTAGTCAAGCAGCCTGGCAAAGGCCTTTTCTGGCACGATGGCGAGCAAGACTTCTACAGCGTGGGTCAGCCTTTCAGCGGCGGGCCATGGACTGTAATGGCCAGCATGCCAAGGGACGAAATCAGCGAAGTAACCTGGAGTGTGGGTACCAAGCTGGCCATTGGCAGCCTGTTGGCGATGCTGATCGCGGTGAGCAGTGCCATCTGGCTGCTGCGCAGCAAACTGCGTCCATTATCCGAACTGGTACGTCAGGCCGATGCCCTGGGATCTGGTGACCTGAGCGTGCGCCTGAATGTCTCCAGCCACGATGAAATCGGGCAACTGGCGGGCAGCTTCAACAAGATGAGCGAAGCCCTGTCGAACATGGTTTCCCATATCCGTACTGCGGCTCAGGAAGTGAGCACTCGTGCCCATGCATTGTCCGGCCTGTCGGGCGGCGCTTATGAAGGCATGGAACAGCAGTCCGGTGAAATCACCAGCATGGCCGGCGCGGTTGAAGAATTCAGCGCGACCTCTCTGAACATCGCTGACAACATGAAGAACACCGAGCGTCTGGCGCAGGAAAACGCGCAGCAGACCCGCATCGGCCGTACCTCCATGGATGAAGCCTCGTCTGCGCTGCAACAGATCGCAAGCTCGCTGAACAGCACCGCTACCGTGATCGACACCCTGGGGCAGCGTTCCCAGGAAATCGGCAGCATCGTCGGCGTGATTACCTCGATTGCCGATCAGACCAACCTGCTGGCACTCAATGCAGCTATCGAAGCGGCTCGTGCCGGTGAACAGGGTCGCGGTTTTGCCGTGGTAGCCGACGAAGTCCGAAGCCTTGCTTCGCGTACCCGTCAGGCTACTGACGAAATCTCCGGCATGATCGCCAGCATCCAGCAACAGACCGGCAACGCCATCAGCACCATGCAGCAGGGCAACGTCCTGATGCAGGACGGCCTGTCGCGTAACGCCAAGGTTGCAGCTGCACTGGCCCAGATCGACGAACAAAGCCGCTCCGCCGGTCACCAGTTCGCCGCAATCACCACGGCCACGCAAGAACAAAGCAGCACCGCGACCATGCTCAGCAGCAACCTGCAAAGCATCGCCATGGCCAACAGCGAACAGCGCGAAGTGGTCTCCAACCTGGCAATCACCGCCCAGGAACTCAACTCCCTGGCGGCTGAACTGCGCCAAGAGGTTGATCGCTTCCGGTGATTGGTTTTTCGCGAATGAATTCGCTCCCACAAGGAGTGGATTCATTCGCGAACGGCTTTACGCCAATAATCGTCTCCACCACGGCGTCGCCTTCCCGATACCCTGACGTGACTGCTCCAGCAGAATCTCAGGCATATCCCGAAGGCGTATCCATGGTTCGCTCTGCCAGTTCAGCAAACTCATCGACACGCCCGGCCAATGCATCAAACTCAGCGTTGGGCGTTGCGATGTGGGTGCCTGATCCATATCTCGCAACGTGGGCACGACATGGTGCTCCAGCCACTCACGCAACGGTCCGTTATGTGGCGCGTGATGATAGATCAACAAGGCGTAAGCCCCCGATTCGCTGACCATCAACGTTTCCTGCGTATCCTCATAACGTTTGAGCCACAGGGTTTTGCGCTGATCCGGCGCGAGCTTGCGAGTTCGGTATTCATCCAGAAAAATCCCCATCAAATGACCGAGGTCACGGGCACAGAACCATGTCTTGTCTTGCAGGCGGATGGCGTGCAGATGGGCTTTGTGGCGGATGAAGAGGGTGGGGGTATGGGGTTGAGTCGCGTTTTTATCCATTAGCTGAAGTCCATGATGAAAAATGACTCCGCCACCTTTTGTCGCCAAACAAATAGGTGGCGGCTGTGTGCGGGTTGGCGAACCGGCATGGACACCCGGCAGACCCTAAGGTCTCCCACACACAACAGCCATATAAGCTATGGGCATTCCTGCTCAAGCTTGAAGGGCAATGTTATATGTCCATAAACCAGATCGCCAAATCCGGTAGCTGATTACTCAGATGACCAAGAGATTAATTGGGTGCTAAATCTATAGCTGTCGGGGTTCAGCGTGGCGTCTTCATGGATATATCTGGTCTTGCTGTAAGACCGATCTTTACGGGCATGTGAAGTGGATTGCTCACTAACAGGTGGATCAGGTCCAACTTCTGGGTGCTGTCCGAATTGTGGGAGGGGGCTTGCCCGCGACAGCAATCGAACCAACAAAACAGCCCGTGAAGGCTCAAACATCACTTTGAGCCGAACAAGATAGGTGGCAGCTGTATGCAGGTTGGCGAACCGGCAAGGAGAGACCGGCAGACCTGAAGGTCTCCCACACACAACCGCCATAGAAACCGATCTCAATTGCTGGAAGGCCGATACTGCAACGCCTCGGCCAGATGCCTGCGATCAATCGCATCCTCCTGCTCCAGATCCGCCAGGGTTCTTGCCACTTTCAGCAACCGGTGCGCGGCCCGCAGCGACAAGGTCAATCGCTCGCAGGCCGTTTCCAGCCAGTTTTCATCCGCTGCCGACAACGGACAATGCTCGCGCAGCCCAGGCAGATCGAGAAAGGCATTGGCACAGCCCTGGCGTCGTTGTTGGCGATCACGGGCTTTTGCCACCAAGGCAGCGGCGCTGGCAGTGTCATCGCCGGTTTGTGGTGTCGGGTTGAGGGCAGTGGCTTCGCGAGCGACAGTGAGATGCAGATCGATCCGGTCCAGCAACGGGCCTGACAGTTTGTTGCGATAGCGCTGAATCTGCTCGGTCGAACAACGACACCGCCCGGTGGGCTCACCCATATAACCGCACGGGCAAGGGTTCATGGCTGCAACCAATTGAAAGCGCGCCGGGAACCGTACCCGGTCCCGAGCCCGGGAAATCACGATATGGCCGGACTCCAGTGGCTCGCGTAAAACCTCCAGAACCCGGCGGTCGAACTCGGGCAACTCATCCAGAAACAAAACGCCGTGATGGGCTAATGTTATTTCGCCGGGTTGAGGACGACTGCCACCTCCCACCAACGCCGGCCCCGACGCCGAGTGATGAGGTTGTCGAAAAGGCCGCTGCGGCCAACTGCTCAGCGGCACCTGACTGGCCACCGATTGAATCGCCGCCACCTCCAGCGCTTCATACTCATCCAGCGGCGGTAGCAGACCGGGCAAGCGACTGGCGAGCAGGGTTTTGCCCGTACCCGGTGGGCCGCTGAAAAGCAGGTTGTGCGCCCCGGCCGCAGCAACCACTAATGCGCGCTTGGCGGCGGTCTGGCCCTGAACCTCGCTCAGATCCGGGTAAGGCTTGGGCTGATGCAAAAGCCCGCTGCTCTGATAAGGCGGGATGGGCGTGCGCCCATTGAAATGCGCGACCAGCTCCAGCAGATGATTCACCGCGATGACCCGCAACCCCGAAGCCAGACACGCCTCCTCGGCATTGGCCGCCGGCACGATCAGCGTACGCTCCGCCGCCCTGGCCGCCAGCGCCGCAGGCAACACCCCCTGAACCGACCGAATCGCCCCGGACAACGCCAGCTCGCCGAGACACTCCACATCCTGCAATGCCAGCAACGGCAACTGCCCGCTGGCCCCCAGCAACCCCAACGCAATGGCCAGATCAAACCGGCCGCCATCCTTCGGCAAATCCGCCGGGGCCAGATTGAGCGTGATCCGCCGCGCCGGAAAATCCAGCCCAGAATTGATAATGGCGCTGCGCACCCGATCCTTGCTTTCCTTGACCGCACCTTCCGGCAAACCGACCAGCGTCAGGGTTGGCAGGCCGTTGGCCAGATGGGCTTCGACCGTAACGGCAGGTGCTTCCACGCCAACCTGGGCGCGGCTGTGGACGATGGCGAGAGACATGATCTTCCTTGATAACGAGAGCCGCTTCCTGCGGTGTTGGGAAGGATAGATGGGGTTTGGGTTGGGTGGGAGAGGGGGATTTGTACTGTTTGTGTCTGTATTAGCGGATGCAGAACTCTGAAGGCTATAGGTATCAAACCTACTGCTAGTCTAGACTTTAATCTCAGTTGTTCAGCTAACTCGATAAAGAGTTTTATATAAGTTGCCCTGTGTTGACATAGTGGGAGTTTGATATGGTGCTCGTATTGTGAGGGTGTTCTAGATAAGTGTTAATTTTTCCAAGGTGAGTGTAATTATTTTCTTGGGTTTGTTTTTATTGGTGATTTATGTCGCGAGGTAGATGGATTTATAGCTAGTTGTATCGATTTTATAAAACATTTACCAGTTAGAGAGGGCTGAAAGTGTTCTAAGGGGGGTGCAATATTTGATGGCTAGATTTTTATGCCGGTATGTGAGTTCTTTTTTTGATAAATGATAGACTGTGTTTTTATAGTTCGCGTGTTTTTTTGCGTGAGCATGCAGATAAAATTATATGTCGAAGTTTTTACGCTGTTCGTATCCTCTTATCCAAGTAGGCCATGCAAGCGCTGCTATTGGTTGAGAAGAATATATGTTGATTTGTGGTGCGTGCTCTATGATTGCTTTCTATATGGCCTGTGAATCCACAATAAGAAAGTGATATGCAAGTAAAATCTGTGTTCTTTGCTTTTAAAGGCTGAAGTTGCTATCTCGCGATATATTTTCCATTGTCCAATAGTGGGGCGTCAACTATTTGCCGTCGTCGATTGAGTTTAGATATGAAGCAATAACGTCACCATGGCACGCTGCAGGCTTACAATGGCATGCAATAACTTTTCCGCGAACGATATCAAGATTTTTTTCAAGGCTTGTAGAAGCCTTTAGTAGCCCATTATCAAAATCATACTGAAACTTTCTAATGACCTCGTCTCGATCACCGTCAATACCCATCTGATATGGGTTGCCCCAGATAGTTCCTCTGCCTATGTATACGTCGTACTCATCACCCCTGTCCTTATTGACTACTACTGTTAAATCAAGAACAATAGTTCGGTATTTTATGCCAAGGTCGAATACCTGTTGTTTCATTGTAAAGTATGAGTCGCGGTCTTCAAAAAAGACAGCGTGTGTCGAATCTTTAATTGCGTTTTCTGCTGTGTCGAATGGCTGTGAAGTAATTCCGTAAGCCTCACAAAACTTTGTAATATACCCATTGGAGTCTTCATGATATGCAATACGAAACTCACCGCTGCTAAAAATGCGACTTAGCTTTCTTTCGAATTTCGTGTAGCAGAGAAATTCTGCTGGGTATACCACAAAGGCTGTTTTCACGTCAGATGCTTCACTTCAAATTTTAAATCTGGCCAGTGTGATTGTAAATATTCGACTATCAATCTTCTATGGCACTGGTGTGGAAGATGCTCACTGCAAAGCAAGCATGTATTATTAGTCATGTCAGGTGTCAGAATTTTTTCGACCTTTCTTTTTGCCATTAGTTCCATGAATTGATCGGCATATTTCTCCCATGTGATTTCTTTCTGTTGATATGGCTTTAGTAGTTGCTTGGTTGGAGCTAGGTCTGGCTCATGCCTATATCCAACATTGCAGATTTCAGATAGAAAATACTTTAGATCTTCTTTTTTGGCAAAGCCGGCCAGCTGAGAGACGTTGTTAAGTCTTACGTCAATAAGCTCTTTGCATTTAGAAAGTTGAATAAGTGAGAAGAAGTTTTCAGCCTTCTTCTCAGTGAAGCCTATGGTTGATATTTTTATATGGCTCATATCTTTCCTCAAAATACTGCTGCAATCAATTTGTATGCATATCCATCAAAGACTTCGCCTAAGCTTACTGTTAGATAGTCAATTTGTTTGTTGTAAGTTCCTGTTTTGTGTGATTCATACTGCTTTTCAAATTTTGGGTCGGTGATCTTAAATTTGTATGTTTCTTTATTGTAGATGAATTCACCGCGTACCTTGGGGTTTTTGTCTTCAATTTCTTCGATGTGGACAGTAAGTTCATTGATTTTTATTAAGTAAAGAGAGTCGCTTTTTGTAGTCAGTTTACCTTCTGATACTCGATCATTTTTACCATTCATCGAGTCGGGGCAGGTGTTGCTCCAAAGGGTTGTAGGAGAGTCAACCAGTTGAGCAAGTATCGCATTTTTGGCCTTTCCTGCACATTGCCATTGGCTTGGCTGCGAAATGAAATGGTTCTCTGATTGGAATCCGTCGGCTTCTGGTTCGGTAAATTCCGCAGTCACATAATCCAATGCAACTGCACTGTAGCCGTTAGCGTACTTGCGTTGCTCATTAGTAATCGCAGAGTCATCCCCCGGCGTAACCGGGCGAATCCAGCCTCCGAATCCACCATTAACCCATTCTTTTCCAGCAACGCATCTTCCTTCTGGTTTACGAGAGCAAGCGAGACAGAGAAATGTTTTTGTGTATGGCATGTGAACCTTCCTTGGGTAATGTCAAATGGGCATCTCTTTTACACTTGATTAGGTTCTGTCATCAAGTGCGAAATTCTTCTCTAGAAATGTGGCCTACCCATATACCGGTGGCTCGCGCAAAGCTCTAGAGCGGGGCGGTTGAACTCGGCTACTCATTCAGAGCATAGCGATGTGATGAGCTAATTTTTTCGCTATGTCGATGACGACTGCTACCTCCAGTGCTTTGTGCTCATCCAGGCGGCAACTGTGAGCATGGTTTTACCGTGCGCCACCACCAATGCGCGCTTGGCGGCGGTCAGGCCCTGAATCTCGCTCAGATTCAGGTAGGGCTTGGGCTGATGCAAAAGCCCGCTGCTTTGATAAGGCGGTTTGGGCGTGTTCCCGTTGAAATGTGCGACCAACTCCAGCAGATGATTCACGGCATTGACCCGCAGCCCCGAAGCCAGACACGCCTCTTCGGTATTGGTCGCCGGTACGAGCAGCGTCCGCTCTGCCGCCCAGATACTTAACATGCCGCCCAGCAAACACAGAGCAATGGCAGGTCAAAACAGCCACCATCCTTCGGTGCATGCGCGCTTTGCTGTGTACGAGCAAAAAGGAAAAGCAGCAGAACACAGGAGGGGCTGTGAGCCTTTTTTTTGTCAGTCCATACCCTGCCTTGGCAACTATGCGCGTCATTGGAGCGATGACTACCCAAAGCTACTGCTGCAGCACGAATGCCAGCGTTTGAACCAAGAGGGAAGGGGAGTAAGAAAAAACCACTCGGGTGCCTGGCCCACTATTGGTGTCCAAGGGATATGCATCCCAACCGCCTGTTTGCCCCAATGGTTTAGGCATTTTTATAGGGCCTCGCGACTCTACGGGGTCGCCAAAAGTAGTTCGAACATCAGCCTGCGTCATAGATTTTGCAAATGGGGAGGGGAGTTCGCCATTGTAAACGGTAACCCCTGGCATTGATGCCTCAAGGGTAATCAAAACCCGTTCAAGCACCTTTGAATCGGCAAAGAAACTAAGCTCGATACCGTCCGTCACTTTAAGCGCTAAACGTTCACGGCCTTTATAGAGTTCTGACAGTGGTTTGTTCGAAGCAATGTCCCTGGAGAGCATGTTTTCGTAAGTTTGGCCCAGGCAGTTGACCAGTGTCTGGATTTTTGCGGCGCTCATTAATACCACCCCTGTTCTTCGTTTAATTTGTGCAGTTGGTCGCGAGCCAGCTCGACATCGGCCTCTGCAAAACCTTCTTCCAGCAGTCCGCGCTTGATCGCCTCGAAGTTGCTGTCCACCGCCACCCGTAGGTCAGCTAAATCTTGGGCCTGCTTGGTCTTTGAGTTACGACCACCGTAGGTTTCACTATGTCTGCGATGAACTCCTGATGGAATGGCAATGCTTGAGGCATGCCTGAGAATCATCTTTATTTGATCTTCGGTGATGGTCGGATCATTAAGCAGAAGATGCATTTCCAACACAGCCTGAGCAGGGATATGGTCAATATCCAATCCATCTCGCTGGCTACGCGAGCTCAGGTCACTGTAAATACCCACCTCCAGCGGATTGACCATCGGTTTGGCAAACACTAGGTACAGCGGCGGTACGCCCGAGCCAGGAGGGAAGATCAGGATGCAGTCCTGCCAAGTCATATCCTCCGAGGCAGGATAGATTTCGATCTGGCTGTCGGTGTCTTCGGCGACCGGATGCACCAGAATATTTTTCAGTGCGTCGGTGACGCCTGGATAGGTAGTCGGTGCTTGCACCACGGGGCCGTTATTGGGTGTCCAGATAATGGTGACGCCGTTTAGCTTGGCCTCCATAGCGCTTCGGTCTGTGTTCCAGTCGACATCGACCACTGGCACGCTATCCATGCCAGAGGTTGCGCTGGTATGGATACCATAGACACGCATGATGCCTTCGGCATCACGGCGGAACTGAAAGCGCACTCGGGTCGGGGCCGTCGTCATCCCGCGCAACTGTTCCTCGGTCAGCGTCGAATCGCCCATGCTGGTAGGCCAAAGCGCTAACAACAGAGTGCTGGCTGCTGTACTCGCCGCCGCAGCGGCTCCGCGCAGACTCCAGGTGCCGAGCGTTTCAAAGGCAGCCTGTCCCGCTACCCTGCCAAAGGTTGCGCCGCCTTCCTTGCTAGCGATAGCTGTCGAACCCATCACCACAGTCTGGCCAAAATTGGCCGCTGGCTCGGTGACTGTACCTGCCTCTGTTGAGTCTGGAGGTACGGTGCAAGTTTTAGCGAATACGCATGCGTTTGGCGTTGCGAGTCCGCGCACTTGATTGGCCGGAATGCTGGCAGTTAGTTGGCTGGTGTAGGTGCCTTCACGGATTGCTTTAGCCCATACATGGGTAGCGGCCTCGGCCTTGGCTGCCAGATCCGGCGTGATACCTATAACAATATCTTCGGCTGCCATGACGCTGTTTTGCGTAGCGATCAGCCGATTGCTGCCAAATGGACAGCCGCATTTAACAGCATGGCCATGGGTGGCCAAGGCAACATATTCATCCATGACGGTTGGATTGCCTTCGGCGATGTAGCCCATGCATTTGCAGGCGGGGCACCACACCGGGTCGGATATTCGGGCAGTCTTTCGGTATTCGATGCTATTTGCGCAAGATCCAGCAACCACGATACCCCCCGTGGTAGTGGGATCTCCTTCCCTGATAACAAGAGCCATTTCTATCCCTCGAAGGCCTTTGAACGCGGGAGCCTACCAAAGACGTGCGATGTAAGCCCTATGCTCCATCCTCCCATATGGATACAAATTGTTAAGTGCCACTACTGGTGCATATGGTTTTAGGCCCTCCAAAAGGACTGGAGGAAGCATCTTTCTAAGACCAGCGCTTGCAAATTGACACGACTGTCAACTGCTCATAGCATTACTCTACAGGCTGGCAATGAGCTCCAATGAGCGAAAGTTTACGACTCACTGCAAAGACCACGAAACACCCACCCCGGCCTCGAGCCGGGGTTTTCGTTTCTGGACAATGGTCAGCTCATGCTCTGGAACGTCTCCTCCGCCTCCGCCTCCGCCTCCGCCCCTCGCCACATCGGCAAGACCTCCCAAAATCCTGATGCAATGACACGGCAGCTCTCGCCGCTTGCTCGATCACTTCGGGTTTTACATCGAGCCGCACCATAACAAACAGGCTCTGGAGTGTTGGGAAGCTGACAGCCATAGGCTTTTCAAACCGCACACCCAACACCTATCACCTGCAAATACAAAAAAATCAAAAATAGCTTTTAACGATACCCCATTAATACGGGACGCTTTTCTCTGTAAGTTTTGACCTGTTGACGGGCTATACCCCAGACGAAGCTAACCGACACGACGTTTGTCTGGCTGAAATTGCCAAGCTCGGAATGTCACGTTTCTGAACAGGTCAGGAGAATAAGAAATGGAGTTTGCGCTGGTTTTTACGATGTGCATGTTTTCGCTAAGCATGTCCATTTCCCCAGGTCCCGTGAACATGGTGATAATCGCCTCCGGTGCCAACCACGGTTTCTGGCGGACTTTCCCGTTTGTTTCCGGGGCGACCATTGGTTTTACCTTGCTTTTGATCTTTGTCGGGTTCTGGTTTCTCAGGGTGATCGAGAGTTACCCAGTATTCTTCGAGTACATGAGCGTCGCCGGGTCTGCCTTCATTATCTATATAGGCTACAAGATCGCCTCGTCGCACCCGGAGTTGGTCGTGGAGAAGGGCGACATCCCCGGTTTCATGCAGGGTTTTATGCTCCAGTGGCTCAATCCCAAAGCCTGGATTGCCTGCGCTTCAGGCGCCGCGCTGTTTTCTAACCCGCAGACGGACATCACATTGATAACCTTTATGGCGATCTATTTTGTCGTCTGCTACTTGTCGCTGGTCGCTTGGGCAGTGCTGGGAGACCGGGTTTCGATCCTTCTCAACAGCACGTTGCGAATCCGTATTTTCAATTGGGTGATGGGCGGAATGTTGATCGCTACTGCCTGTTACATGCTCTACCTGCAGTTCTTCTCGGCTACTCCAGCGACCGTGAGCTGAACGAGTCATAGAGGGTGTTGATGAGGGTATAGGCGATGCTGCTGGTGGTAATGTTTGGCGGCCATACGGCATAGACCTTTAGCGGGTCCAATGTCCATTCCGGAAGGACGGCAACTATCTCATTTCGGCGGATGCCTTCGTCGCTCAGGTAGTTCGGGGGCGCTGCCAGCCCGGCATTGAGTCGTGCGAGCTGGTATGAAGCTTCAACGTTATCCACGCGCAGGTGCGGTGTGTACTTGATCTGTACTTCCTCGCCGCTCTCAACGTGCCTGAACAGCCGCGTGTTGGGTCGCATGGTAAGGCCAATCCACTTCACTCTTTCCAGATCACGAGGGTGTCTGACCGGCTCGCTTTCGGCGAGTAACTCCTTCGCAGCAATCACTCGACGCGGCAATACAAACAGATGGCGCGCCTTCAATGAACTGTCAGGCAGCTCGCCGATGCGGAAGGCGACGTCGATGCTTTCGGAAATGATGTCGCTGCGATTGTCGTTGCAGAAGATACTCAAGGAGACATCAGGATATTTTTTGATGAAGTTGGCGATGTGTCGGGTGAATTCACTGTTGATGAAAACGGCAGGAATGGAGATACGCAGATTGTTCTTGGTCGAAATGGAGCGCTGCTTGAAATCGATAACGCCTTTTTCATAAAGCTCCAGCATGGACTTAGCCGTCTCTAGCAGGCTGGAGCCGTCATGGGTAAGCGAGAGCTTGCGAGTATTGCGGTAAAGCAGGGCGCAACCCAGGTTCTTTTCCAGTTTTGAGAGATGCAGGCTCGCCGTCGCGGTTGCAAGCCCTAATGCTTCCGCGCCGCCGGATATTGATCCGACCTCTGCGATTTTCGCGAAAACGATCAAATAACGTATGTCTTCAATCATCTATTCATCAACTCAGCAGTCATCCGGGCAAGATTATCAGTACTCGTGATTGGCAGCGAAGCGATCCAGTTGTGCTGGTTAGGCTCCAACCGCAGGCCTGTCAGGGTTTGCCTTTCATCCCCCTCTCGTAAAGTCTTCTGAACACCCAGCTCCCGCACCGGTCACTCTCCATTCAACCCAACCAGAATGGAAACCACGACTTTTGCCAAGAATTCTGACCTCCCAGACCGCAGACGCAAGCAGCAACGCCACCGAATACGACGCCAAGATGTTCGGCTCCCCCAAGGACCGTCTGGATTTCTATCGCAAGGAGATCCAGTACGAAACCACTATCCTGGCCAACCGAACGGATGCCTATCTGACGGCGCAATCCTTTCTGGTCATTGCTTTCGCTTCCTGCATGGCCAATCTCAATCCGGAGTGGGGCAAGCTGTTCACAATGTTTGTACCGCCGTTTCTGGCGTTGTTGGGGGCGTTGAGTTCGTTGAATGCCTGGCCGGGGATTCGTGCGGCTTACGACATCATCGATCACTGGCATTACAAGCAAAGCGAGTTGCTGCGCAGTGAGCCGATCATGGGAATAGCGTATGACGAGTCGCCGCTGTTCAATGAACATGAATCGACGCACAAGGGGTATCGCAAGGCGTTGCTCTTTTCGATGCGTACGCCCTGGATTTTCGCGGTTTTCTGGATTCTGCTCGGCGGTTGGGCTGTTTTTATTCAGGTGGTGGGTTTTTCCGGATAGCTTTGATCAAACCCTTGCCCTGATTTTCACAACCAATCGGGGAAGTGTTGCTCGTAGTTTCTTTTGCGTGGCAACCGGTCACCCGGTTTCAGTCTGGCGCGCCATTCGCGATAGGCGAGATTCAGGCGTGAACGTCTGAGAAACTCCTCCAGGTCACGCTGGCTCTTCTCTTCTGTCTCCTTGAAAAAAAGGGCTTCCTGGGCATCCTGTTTTTCTTTTTCTCGAAGCCAGTTTCTCTCTACGTGATCAATCCACTCGCTCAGTATGAGGTTGTCGGCTCTTTGCACCACGAAGTGGACCTTGGGCGCGTCGCTGGTCACTTCGCCGCCATCCTGCTCCAGTGCTTCTTTTACAAAGCCGACAAGGCCATAACGCTCGGCGTCCGACCAGAATACCGGCCCTCCGCTCATGCCACTCAGCTTTGTAATGGGAGGCAGTGCCTCTAGATCGCTGTAAAAGGTAACGCTGTGATGCTTGCCATCAGCGCCATTGCCTTCTGCGATGGCTCTCACAAACCTCATGCTCAGATTGGTATTGCCTGACTTGTCTGACACATCCCTTTTTTCGGCAGTCGGGAATCCTGTTGCCATGGCATAAGGCAATGGCCAGACAGGCTCATGTTCCTGGATCACGAATGGCCGTTTGCCGATACTCAGGACATAAGCTTCGTCGATTGGGGTTATAGCGACATCGGGCTGATTGTCTGCGAAGTCCCGTGGGGCCAATACAAATGGGCCTCTGATCGTCAGCCCCTTGTTTACCGGGCAGAAGTAACGAAGGGGTTGATAGCTCTCGGCTGCCTGGCGAGCAAGATAATCCACTACATGCTTGGCAGTGACGGCGTAGCACTTATTGCCATAGCGAATAAATGTGACCGTCCCCGTCAGGTCGTCTGGCTGGGGAAGGAAGCCACGATGCCCGAGTTTCAGCCTATGCAGTGCCAAGGTCGCTGAATGAGCCTTGGCGTCGTCAAGGTCATCGTGAAATTGAAACGTTGCCATGCATTCCTTCTTATCGTTCCAGCCTTTAGTCGTCCCGGCCGCTGGCCCCGATCTTCTCTTCCATCTCCGCCACCTTGGCCTCCAGTGCCTCAAGGCGAGCCCGCGTGCGGGCAAGTACGGCCATCTGGCTGTCGAATTCTTCGCGGCTGACCAGATCCAGTTTGCTGAAGCCGCTTTGCAGCAGGGCCTTGAACTGGGTTTCAAATTCGTTGCGGGGCAGCGGGGTCTCGCCGTTGAACAGGCGGGAGGCGTGGCCACTCAGGGCGTCGAGGAAAGCTTTGGGCGCGAGCATGATGATTTTCCTGTATCAGATGGGCGGCAGTGTAGCACGCAGCATCTATAGTCATTTTCAGGGCACCGGCGATGCACAGTTATTGAGCGTGGGGGCGTGCACGAGTGCACTGTAGTTGTGCGTTGCGTGGTGGCCAAAACGGGCCAGATGGCTGAAAAAGTGCTCAAGGCCCTGTATTTGATGAATATTCACGAGATGGCAAGCTTTCTGCTTAATGGCTTGTGACCCATGCACTGATGCAGTCGCTGTGACGAATGCAGTGCGGCAGGCGGAGCGGGGATGTGTTTCGTCAGAAGCGGTTTTCTGGAGTTGGTCGGGCCTTTAACTGGCCGCCGACGCGTTACAAAGCCAGGCACTGCGCTTAGACTTGAGTCGGGTTTGTTTTCCTGGGGCAAGTCCACCAATTCGGGAGAAAGTTTTCATGAAGCTAGTCACTGCCATCATCAAGCCGTTCAAACTGGACGACGTGCGCGAGTCGCTGTCCGAAATCGGCGTGCAGGGCATCACTGTTACCGAGGTAAAAGGTTTCGGTCGCCAAAAGGGACACACCGAGCTGTATCGCGGTGCTGAATACGTAGTCGACTTCCTTCCAAAAGTGAAGATCGACGTCGCTATCGATGACAAGGATCTGGATCGCGTCATCGAGGCCATCACCAAGGCTGCCAACACCGGCAAGATCGGGGACGGCAAAATTTTTGTTGTGAATCTGGAACAGGCTATACGCATCCGTACCGGCGAAACCGATACCGACGCCATTTAAGCCGCCAAACCCCACGCCCCAGGAGTAAACAATATGACTCTGCGTCAATTCGCAGGGCTAGGAGCCCTGTTGTCCCTCGTAACCCCTGGCCTGGCCATGGCGGCGGACGAAGTGGCAGCCCCTGTTCTCAACTCAGGTGACACCGCCTGGATGCTGACAGCCACCGCGCTGGTGCTGTTCATGACCATCCCCGGTCTTGCCCTGTTCTACGGCGGCATGGTCCGCTCTAAAAACATTCTTTCCGTGATGATGCAGTGCTTCGCCATTACCGGTCTGATCAGCATCCTGTGGGTCGTCTACGGCTACAGCCTTGCTTTCGACACCACGGGCATGGAAGCTGGCGTCGTCAACTTCAACTCCTTCTTCGGCGGTCTGGGCAAGGCGTTTCTGGCGGGTATCACGCCTTCGAGCATCACCGGTTCTGCGGCCTTGTTCCCTGAAGCAGTGTTCGTCACCTTCCAGATGACTTTCGCCATCATCACTCCAGCCCTGATCGTCGGTGCTTTCGCAGAACGCATGAAGTTCTCCGCGATGCTGATCTTCATGGCTATCTGGTTCACTCTGGTCTACGCGCCAATCGCCCACATGGTCTGGGGCGGCGTCGGTGGCCTGATGTGGGACTGGGGCGTTCTGGACTTCGCTGGCGGCACTGTCGTGCACATCAACGCTGGTGTGGCTGGTCTGGTTGCCTGTCTGGTGCTGGGCAAGCGTAAAGGCTTCCCGACCACTCCGATGGCTCCGCACAACCTGGGTTACACCCTGATCGGTGCTGCCATGCTGTGGATCGGCTGGTTCGGTTTCAACGCCGGTTCCGCTGCTGCTGCAAACGGCACTGCCGGTATGGCCATGCTGGTAACCCAGATCGCTACCGCGGCTGCTGCTCTGGGCTGGATGTTCGCCGAGTGGCTGACTCACGGCAAGCCAAGCGCCTTGGGTATCGCTTCGGGTGTGGTTGCCGGTCTGGTTGCCATCACTCCGGCTGCCGGTACAGCAGGCCCGATGGGTGCCCTGATCATCGGTCTGGCGTCTGGCGTGATCTGCTTCTTCTGCGCCACCAGCCTGAAACGCAAACTGGGCTACGATGACTCCCTGGATGCATTCGGTGTTCACGGTGTCGGCGGTATCGTCGGCGCGATCCTGACTGGCGTATTCGCTGCACCTGCACTGGGCGGCTTCGGCACTGTGACCGACATCGGTGCTCAAGTCTGGATTCAGTTCAAGGGCGTAGCCTTCACCGTCATCTACACCGCAATCGTGACCTACATCATCCTCAAGGTGCTGGACGTTGTCATCGGTCTGCGTGTGACCGACGAAGAAGAGTCCGTGGGTCTGGACCTTGCGCAACACAACGAGCGTGGCTACAACTTGTAATCAACCGTAGCTACAGAAAAATGCCCGGTCTTCCCGGGCATTTTTTTTATCCGGACTTTGTGAACCATCTGCGCATTCCAGCTTCAATTGTCTGTGTCGTTACCGATGATTGCGGCTTATCGGTACAGCGGTTGTAATGCTGTCACGGGGATGATCGTTAACTTGTAGACCGGCTTGTTTATTGCGCGCTTTGCTTTTTTCTCAGTCGAGTTAGAATGCGCGCCGAACGTGCGGAGAACGGTATGTGGCATCAATCCAGAATTACCCTCCGGGCAAGGCCTCGCGGGTTTCATCTGGTAACGGACGAGATACTTGCAGGGTTGCCCGAGCTGCGTGGTTGTCGAGTCGGATTGCTGCATTTGTGGCTGCAACATACCTCGGCCTCGTTGACCGTCAACGAGAATGCCGACCCGGCGGTACGTCGTGATTTCGAGCGCTTTTTCAGCCGTCTGGTCCCAGAGGGTACTGACGGATATGAACATAACGACGAAGGTCCTGACGATTTGCCGGCGCATTTCAAGGCCAGTTTGTTAGGCTGCCAGTTGGTTTTACCGGTAACGGCTGGGCGATTGGCGTTGGGCACCTGGCAAGGTGTTTATCTGGGTGAGCATCGAGAGGCTGGCGGTGCTCGCAGTGTCCTTGCAACCCTTCAGGGTGAATGGACATGACCGCTGGTTTCAGCGGTGTTGAATTTTTTCCGACAGCCTTCGATTTTCAGGGCTGTTGGGCTATAACTAATCTGCTTTCGCAAGTCATGAGGTAGAACATGAGCGACGACGACAACGATAACGACGATCTGGTAGACGATCTGGAAGGTGAGGAAGACGGCGAGGAGCTTGCTGCTGCTCCTGAAGACGACGCTGCCGACTCTGATGATGGTGCTGAAGTCTCGGCTACACCTGCCAAGGGCAAGTCCAAGGCTGCAGTTTCGGTCGATGAGCTTCCCAGTGTAGAAGCCAAGAACAAAGAGCGAGATGCTCTGGCCCGTGCGATGGAAGAATTCCTCGCCCGTGGTGGCAAGGTGCAGGAAGTGGAGGCCAATGTGGTCGCCGATCCGCCCAAGAAGCCGGACAACAAATACGGTAGCCGCCCTATCTAAGGGGGCAATGACCGTATGAGAAAAAGCCCGCTGTCGCTGCGGGCTTTTTCTTGGGCGATGCTTTTGTAGGCGCGAATTTCATTCGCGAATGAGCGGAGCGCCGCCCGATTGCTTCTACAGTCGCTTCAGGATCTCGGGCAACTGGTTCAGGTTGTTGATCTCTGCATCGGGCAGCCTGTCGGCTTCCCAGGCCTTGCCTTGCGGGTTGTACCAGATGGCCCGCAGGCCGGCGCGCTGGGCGCCTTCGATGTCGTCGCTGGGGTGATCGCCTATGTGGACGGCGTTGACGGCATCGCTATTGCCACGCTTTAGCGCTTCCAGAAACGGTGCTGGATCGGGCTTGCCGATGCCCAGGTCTTCGGCGCACAGGGCGAAGGCGAAGTAGTCCGCCAGCCCCAGGCGGCGCACATCAGCGTTGCCGTTGGTGATGACGCCCAGGGTGAAGGTCTTGGCGAGGATTTCCAGGGTTGGCTGCACTTGCGGGAATATCTGCACCTGATGCCTGGCATGCAGGAACACTTCAAAACTCTCGTCAGCCAGTTCCTGTGCCTGTGAAGCGTCATAGCCTGCGTCCTGCAAGGCATGAAACAGCACGCGGCGCCTCAGGGCGCTGATGCGGTGCTTGAGGGTCGGTTCGGCTTCGATCAGGCGTGAGCGGATTTCCCACAGGTGTTCGATCGGCAATGGTCCGAGCAGGGGCGCATGCTCGCCTAGCCAGTTGCGCAGTACCGTTTCGGCACTGGCGATGGCCGGGGCCGTGTCCCACAGGGTGTCATCGAGATCGAAGGTAATGAGTTTAATCATCGGCAACTCCTTTGCGCCTGGCGCGGGGGTGGGCGCTGTCGTACACGCTGGCCAGATGCTGGAAGTCCAGGTGGGTATAGATTTGCGTGGTCTTGATGTCGGCGTGACCAAGCAGTTCCTGCACGGCGCGCAGATCCTGGGAGGACTCCAGCAGGTGACTCGCGAATGAGTGGCGCAGCATGTGCGGGTGAAGGTTTTGGCCCAGCTCGCGTTCCCCGGCGGCCTTGAGCCGTTTCTGGATCGCTCTTGGCCCCAGTCGCCGGCCTTGCTGGCTGACGAATACCGCATCGTCCTGCGGATTGGCCAGGGCGCGCAGTGGCAGCCAGGTTTCCAGGGCCTGACGGGCCTTGGTGCCCACCGGAAGCACGCGGGTCTTGCTGCCTTTGCCGAGTACCTGGACCAGCCCGTCGCTCAGGTCCAGTTGATCCAGATTCAGGCTCGTAAGCTCCGACAGGCGCAGCCCTGAGGAATACAGCAGCTCCATGATGGCCTGATCGCGATGGGCCAGGAAGTCGTCCTCGACGGCGCCGTCCAGAAGTTGCGAAGTGCGGTCGGTGTCGAGGGTCTTGGGCAGCCGCCGCTCGCCTTTGGGCGGTGCCAGGCCATTGGCCGGGTCATGCTCGCACAGGCCTTCGCGACACAGGTATTTGTAGAGTCCGCGCACCGCCGACAGCATGCGCGCCAGGCTGCGTGAGGACTGGCCTTGCTGGTGCTGGCGGGCAGTAAAGCTGCGCAGAAGCTGGATATCCAGGTCTGTCCAGTTTGAAACGCCCGCCTTCTTGCTGAATTCGAGCACCTTGTTCAGGTCGCGTCGATAGGCATCCAGCGTATGAGGCGACACCTGACGCTCACTGCGCAGGTGAGTGCAGTAGGCGTCCAGATGCTGTTCCATGTTTAGCGAACCGAGCGTAGCGAATGAGTGAAGCGCGGCAGCAGGCGGCTCAGGACGTCGGCGATATAACTGAGGAACAGGGTGCCGACCGAGCTTTTATAGTGCTGCGGATCGCGGCTGCCGATGGCAAGTACGCCGTGCAGGCCCAGATGGTTCAGGGTCACGATGGCGGTGGAGCCCACTTCCTTGCTTTGTTCGTCGCCGAACAGGAAGGTCAGTTCATGCTCGCGTAAGGCGCCGCACACAGTTTTCTCGCCGATCAGGCCGCCAATGGCTTTCTGTGCGTCGGTACTGCTGACCCAGCGGCCGACGGGCATGGGGTTGTCGCTGAACAGGACCAGGCTGACAAAGGGCACCTTGAATTCCTGGCGCAGGCTGTCTTCCACCGCAATGATCAGTTCATCCAGGCTGGTGGCGTCCATCATGGCGAGGTTGAGGCGTCGGGTTTTCTCGAACAAACGGTCGTTGTCGCGGGCCACATCCATCAACTGCGAGAGTCGATGACGCATTTCGATATTGCGTTCACGCAGCAGCTTGAGCTGACGCTCGACCAGCGAGACGGTATCGCCGCGCTGGTGAGGGATACGCATCGACACCAGTAACTCGTCGTGTTCAGCGAAGAAATCCGGTTGTTTGAGCAGGAAAGCGATAACCGCCTCTGCTTCAAGGTTTGGCACTGCGCTATCGGCAGGCGATTCGCTGGTGTTGTCGGTTGAAGCCGGAGGCTGATCGGTCATCGCATTTGCTCACTCATAGACGAACTTGGCCTTCGTAAACCCGTACTGCCGGGCCTGTCATCATCACAGAATGCCCCGGACCTGCCCACTCGATGGACAGGCGTCCGCCGGGCAGATCGATCAACAGAGGCGAATCCATCCAGCCCTGGCTGATGGCCGCTACGGCTGCAGCACATGCGCCGGTGCCGCAGGCCTGGGTTTCACCTGCGCCGCGCTCCCAGACGCGCAATTGTGCGCGCTGGCGATCGATGACGTGAAGAAAGCCCACATTGACCCGTGCCGGGAAGCGCGGGTGATGCTCGATTTTCGGACCCAGTTCATGCACCGGCGCGCCGTTGATGTCGTCTACCCGCAGGACCGCATGGGGATTGCCCATGGACACCGCAGCCAGCTCGACGTTCTGGCCGTCGACATCGACGTTGTAGCTCAGTGCCTGAGCGGGGGCCGTGAACGGAATATCCTGTGGGGCCAGGCGTGGCGGCCCCATGTCGACGCTGATCTGCCCGTCGTTGCGCACATCCAGCTCGATGATGCCGCTCTTGGTTTCGACCCGGATCTGGCGCTTGGCCGTCAGGCGCTTGTCCAGCACGAAGCGGGCGAAGCAGCGGGCACCGTTGCCACACTGCTCCACTTCGGAACCGTCGGAGTTGAAAATCCGGTAACGGAAATCCACGTCCGGATTGCTGGGCGCTTCGACGATCAGCAACTGGTCGAAACCGATGCCGGTATGCCGGTCGCCCCATTGTTTGGCGTGCTTGGGCAAAATATGCGCGTGCTGACTCACCAGGTCCAGGACCATGAAGTCATTACCCAACCCATGCATCTTGGTAAAACGCAGCAGCATGGGTTTACTCCGGCAGCAGGCTTTCGCCAGCGAACAGCTCGGTCACGGTTTCGCGACGACGCACTTCAAAGGCTTGTGAACCATCGACCAACACTTCGGCAGCACGGCCGCGCGTGTTGTAGTTCGAACTCATGACAAAACCATAGGCGCCGGCCGAGTGAACAGCCAGCAAATCGCCTTCAGCCAGAGCCAGTTCGCGGCTCTTGGCCAGAAAATCACCGGTTTCGCAGATCGGGCCGACGATGTCATAAGTGCGTGCTGCGCCATCACGTGGGCGCACGGCTGTGACATCCATCCAGGCCTGATACAGCGCCGGACGGATCAGGTCGTTCATGGCCGCATCGACGATGGCGAAATCCTTGTGCTCGGTGTGCTTGAGGTACTCGACCTGAGTCAGCAGCACGCCGGCATTGGCCACGATGAAGCGGCCCGGCTCGAACATCAGCCCCAGGTCGCGACCGGCAAGGCGCTCGCGCACGGCCTTGATGTAGTTGGCCGCCAATGGTGGCTCTTCGTCGCGATAACGCACGCCCAGGCCGCCACCCAGATCGATATGACGCAAGTGAATGCCGCAATCGCCAAGACGATCCACCAGATCCAGCAGGCGATCCAGTGCATCGATGAAGGGTTCCAGGGTCGTCAGTTGCGAGCCGATATGGCAGTCGACACCCAGGACTTCCAGGTTCGGCAACTGCGAGGCGCGAACGTAGACGTCTTCGGCATCCGCGATGGCGATGCCGAACTTGTTCTCTTTAAGGCCTGTGGAAATGTACGGGTGAGTGCCTGCATCCACGTCCGGGTTGACGCGCAGGGAGATCGGCGCACGGACATTCAGCTCGGCCGCCACGACTTGAAGGCGTTCGAGTTCGTCAGTGGACTCGACGTTGAAGCAATGCACGCCGACTTCAAGGGCGCGGCGCATGTCGTCTCGGGTCTTGCCGACGCCGGAGAATACGATCTTGTCGGCTTTGCCGCCGGCTGCCAGCACACGCTCCAGTTCGCCACGGGACACGATGTCGAAACCGGCGCCCAGACGCGCCAGGACATTGAGTACGCCCAGGTTGGAGTTGGCTTTTACGGCGAAGCACACCAGATGAGGCATGCCGCTCAGGGCGTCGGCGTAGGCACGGTATTGCGCTTCGATATGAGCGCGGGAGTAGACATAGGTCGGCGTGCCGAAACGCTCGGCAATGGCAGACAGGGCTACTCCTTCCGCGAACAGCTCACCGTCGCGGTAGTTGAAGGCGTCCATGTAATTCCCTTAAAGATGCTTGTGCGATTGCGATTTGGCTTGTTCGTCGGATGATTTGGTGTCATCGGGCAGGTAGAGCGGGCCTTTCTGGCCGCACGCAGTGACAAGACAAGCGACCGCGACGAGCGCAGCAAGCGAAGAGATCAGGCGCTTCATGGCGAAATCCTTTGTAAAAGCATTAATTGCGCCCGAGTATACCGGCCACCCGGCGGCTTGCCTATGCAGGTGCCCACCCGTCCGGCGGGCCTTTGACGTTATCGTTGGATATGAACTGTTGCAGGGCGCGTCTGGCGGGTATGTTTTGCATTTGCCTTGCGGCGTCCGTATCTTGCGACCCTGTGCCATAAGCAGAAAATTTTTCGAGGTTCCCGTAATGAGTTTGACCGAAGCCCGTTTTCACGATCTGGTGGATGCTACCCAGCAAGCGCTGGAAGACATTTTCGACGAGAGCGATCTGGATCTGGACCTTGAAAACTCTGCTGGCGTACTGACCGTAAAGTTCGAGAACGGCACCCAGCTCATCTTCAGCCGTCAGGAGCCGCTGCGTCAGCTCTGGCTGGCAGCGCGTTCGGGCGGCTTTCATTTTGACTACGACGAAGAAACCAGCCGCTGGGTATGCGACAGCAGCGACGAGTTGCTGAGCGAGATGCTGGTACGCATCACTCAGGAGCAGGCTGGCGTCGAACTGGATTTCGACGAGATCTGATCGTGACCGATAACACTACGCCCGCACCTGCCCGGCCACCCAAACCGTTGTTCAGCAACGTCAGCCCTGCCGTGCCTTCGCCCTGTGTCAGCCTGTGTCGGCTCGACGAGCAGAAAGTTTGTCTGGGCTGCTTTCGCCATGTGGAAGACATTCGCGAATGGCGCTCGGCTGATGATGATCGACGCCGTCAGATTCGCCGCAACGCCGACCAGCGCCGGGCGCTTGCCCAGGAAAACCGCATCGCGGGCTAACGCCCTGTCGGGTTGTGTATTTATTGGCTGATGTTAATGTCAGAACCTGCTTCTCTAGATAGAGAGGCCTGTCAAAACCCCGCCGGATCGGCGGGGTTTTGCTTTTGTTGCGCAGAAAAAAGGAGACTGCCCGAATCATGAACACCGCACCTTCCATTATCCTCACCCGGCTCGATGTCCAGCGTCTTGAGCGCCTTATCGACAGCCAGACGCAGTCCATCCCCGGCATCGAGGCCTTGCAGGCTGAGCTGGACCGGGCCGAACAGATCGTCGGTCACGATGAAGTGCCTGCCGGGCTGGTGACCATGAATTCACGTGTGCATTGCCGTGAAGAGAGCAGTGGCAAGGACTATCACCTCAAGCTTGTATACCCGCAGGACGCGGGCGCCGAAGGCACGGTTTCGGTACTGGCACCGGTAGGCTCCGCCCTGCTGGGCTTGCAGGTCGGCCAACACATAGACTGGCCCGCCCCGGGCGGCAAGACACTCAAGCTCACCCTGCTGGCGGTGGAATATCAGCCGGAGGCGGCGGGGGAATATTTGTAGGGGAAGTTGCAAGCTGCAAGCTTTTGACTTGCAGCTTACTTACTGCTCTTCTCCATTTCCTCATTCAACGCCTTTTCCAGCTCTGCCTTGTGGCGCAGAAACAGGATGCTTTGTCCGTGGCCATCATCCAGCAGGCCGGAGAGGTCCAGGTCGGTGATGTAGCAGCGATAGCGTTGCGATTCCTGGCGGCGTTCGAGGATTTGTTGGGCGACCACGGCAAACAGTTGGTCGCCATGTTCCAGTTCCGAGAATTCGCTGTTGTCGCAATACAGCGTGACGTTCAACTGGCCCGGTGAGGTTTCTTCGATAATCGCCTGCACGTCGTAGTACGGCTTGTCCGCAGCGGTCGGCGCGGGGTGGGGTTCGATACGTCGGGCGCGGCCTGCGCCCGATGGCAATACCTGGTAATACAGCATGTCCAGCAGGACAGGTTCTGCCGGGTTATCCAGTGGTAGCGATGCGCCGCGTCGATAGACCAGTGAATGGAAGAAGCGCTGCAAGGGTAGCAGCAGGCTCTGTTCGTCGTGATACGGCAAGCGCTGGTGCCAGAGTGCGTTGTGTTCGTCGAGCACATACAGGTCGGCGTCCGGCTCGTTGACCCGATAGAACACCTGAATGCACTCCGGCTGCCCATGGGGCAGGATCAGCGCCAGGTCGTGGTCGTCCAGAGCTTGCGGGTCCAGGTGCAGCGGGCTGTAGAGCGGCGACTCCTCGCCCAGATAATTGAACAGCCCCGGCAGGCTGTTGACCACCACATGACCCACTTGCCCTGGTGTCATTTTCAGTACGTGATACTGCTGTTGCACCTGAATCAGGTAACGGTGGTTCAGCCCTCTGGCGAGCAGCAACTGCGCAGTATTGATCAACTCTTCGACCCGCTGCG
The DNA here is from genome assembly GCF_900187465.1 of Pseudomonas sp. Irchel 3A18. NCBI lineage: Bacteria > Pseudomonadati > Pseudomonadota > Gammaproteobacteria > Pseudomonadales > Pseudomonadaceae > Pseudomonas > Pseudomonas sp. Irchel 3A18. Next base: position 453,846 of record NZ_FYDI01000003.1, on the reverse strand, counting down.
CAATGGCCGGCGCCCGGTTATGGCAGAAGCAGCGCACACGTATGCGTGGCTGGGCCTCGCCTTCTGGCAGATTGCTGAGCAGTTCGCTCATGCAGTCGAGCAGGGCGTGAGGGCCGTCGTAGCGGCTGACCAGTGTTTCATTCCAGCTATTGAGAGTGATCTGGTCCAGCGTCAGCACCAGATTTTCCCGCACGCCTGCATAACTGAGCGAGTCGGTGCGCTCGGTCGTCATCAGGATATTCAGCTCGCGATGGTGCCTGAGCGGATCGACGCCCACGTTTACCAGCAGCAATATCTCATTGGGCACACTGGGTTTGAGCAGGTATTCGTCGCTGACTTCGCTCAGTGGCAGCGGGATCGTCTGCTGCAGGGCGCCCAGCAGGTTGAACAGCTCGAACTCGCTCAGGTCGCTGGGGCCTGGATGCAAGGCCAGTCGGGTGCTCGTGTCGATCACGCCGTTGCGATGGCACCAGGTCAGCAGCTCAAGCAGTTCGCGGCTTCGCTTGATGGGCGAGAAGTTCTGCCATTCATGGGTGCCCAGATTGCCGTTGTACAAGGCCCACTGGTTTTTCCCCGGCTCGCGCTTGTTGGGCGAGTTCACCAGGGTCAGAGTGTCTTCAGCCAGATCGGGGGCGATACCCGGGTTGATGAACTCGACTTTGCCCGCCTTGCGCTCGAAGGCGGCATACAAGCGCCGGCCCAGCACGCTGACGTCACGGGCCGTGATGGCGTTGGGTGCGTTTTGCGTACGGGCGAACTGCACCAGGAAGCGATAGCTGTAATTCAGTTCGTTGACCAGCGAGCGGCGCTCGTGGGCTACCTGCCGGACTTTCCACTGGCTGCGACTGTCCAGCAGCGCCAGTTGACGCTCATCCCAGCCCCATTCCCTGGTCAGGCGTTCCAGCAGCAGGCGTTGCCAGCTATTGCTGCGCTGACGGGCCGGGCCGGTGAGCTTTTTGTTGACCTTCAGATACAGGCTGCGACGTACCAGCTCCAGGCGCTCCGATTCGCTGCGGGCCTGCAGGTGCTCTTCGATCCGCTGGTACACGACCATGTAAGGGTCCAGTTCGTCCAGATCCAGCCTGTTGGCGAATACGGCCTGCTTGAATCGCAGGCTCAAGCACTGAACGTTGGGGTGTTCGCTGGAGTAGACCTCGATCAGCAACAGTTTGAGGACGGACTTGTAGGGTGACTCGATGCCTTTGAACAGTTGCCAGAGCCCTGCGCCGATGAATTCGCCGGGCGGAATGCCGGTCATTGGGCCAAGGTCGAGCACTTCGTTGGCGCGGATGAAGCGTTTGGACAGCAGCGTGTGGGTGTACTCGGCGTAGCGTTCTTCTTCATAAACCGGCACCAGCCACCACATCGGTGTGCGGCCAGCGAGCCAGATGGCGGTGCGGTAGAACTCATCCAGCAGCAGGTAGTGCTGGCTGGTGCCGCAGTCGTCGGAACTGAGCTGGGTGTCGCGATCCCCGGTCCGGAAACGTTGCGGGTCGATCAGAAAGAAATGCGCCTCTGCGCCCATGGACGCCGCCCAGATCTCCAGCGCCTGGCACTTTTTGCGTAGCTCGGCGATGGCTTCCGGGGCCAGATCCGAGTCGTGGCAGACCCAGACATCCATATCGCTCTGCTCTGCCTGGGCCAGAGTTCCAAGGCTACCCATCAGGAACAGACCGTGGATGGGCTGCGGCGGATTACCGTGGCGGGCCTTATAGGAAAAGGAGCGGGTCAGCCGCTGAGCCTCTGTCAGCGCCTGGGCGTCAGGTTCGTAATGGGAGACGCCAGCAGGTGTGCTGCTGGAAACGTAGCCGGGCAGCAGCGGGTGATTGACATGAAAGCACAGCGGCAGCAGCGTCAGCACGCTTTGCTGGCGAGTCGAAAGCCCTTCCATGGCACGGGCATACCGCCCGTCATTGAGAGTCAGGAAGCGGTTACGTAACTGGCTGAGCACCTTGCGGTCGATGCCCTCATCCAGGTCGGGACGAATTTCGGTATTACGCGTCATCGCAACTCAAGCATCTGGCCTGTGCAGGCGTTGAAGTGGTTAGCAGATGGCGAAGAAGACTACAGCCCAAGAGGATACATGCACGGTAGGGTTATTATTCTGACGCCGGTTTTTTATCGGCTTACATTCCCACAAATGGAGGGCCCGCTGCACCTTTTTGTTTGCGCGGCAGGCCCTGATGTCAGATATTCAAGGCAAAAACAAAGCTTGTAGGAGGCAGCTTGCTGGCGAAGGGGCAATGAAACCGGTACATCGTTGCGCCCGTTACTGAAGTCTTTGCCAGCAAGCGGCCTTCAACAAAGTGATGCGGCTTTTCAGGCGGCCTCTTCGGAGACGTTCAGGATGGTCAGCAGCGATTGGGCATGCTCGGCGGCTTCAAGCCCGAGGCTAGTCAGATAGCCACCATCAACTTGGGTGGTGAGGCCTTTTTCAAAAAGTCTTTTTGCAGCCGCAATGGCTGTCGGGGCGGCCACATGGTGGACTTTGAGGCCTTCCTGGGTGTTACCCAGATTGAACAGTGCAAGGATTTCCAGTTCGGCAACCAGCTCAGGGGTATACGACATAAGGACTCCAGACTTTTATAGTTGGCTGGATCGTGAGGGTTACAGAATCGACAAGGCTGTTTGACACGTCGGCTCTGTATGACCGTTAACGCCAGCTTGCAGGAAAGCCCCTATGGTTTGATTGGCAGAGGGGCCTTTGCAGTGTAGCCAGTGCCTGGAATCTTTGCAGCATATCTCTTGCCGGAATATCGCAAGTCAGGCTTCGGGCGGCAGTTCCGGCAAGGCGCGCAGGGCGGTTTCATACCACTGGGTATTGAATGGCCGGTCTTCTTCGAGCATGGCGTCAATCTCGATGGCCAGTACATGGGCCATCAGCTCAAGAATGTCTTCACGCTCATAACCGACCAGGGTCAGCTTGTTGTAGGTGGCCTTGGCGGCTGGCGGGTTATCTGCCTCGATCTGGTTTTCAATCGCTTCGATCAGGGTCGATGCGGTGAACTCTTCTTCATCGTTATCGATTGGGTCGGTCATGGTAAATCCTCAGTGAAGGCTGGCAGTTTAACTGGATTCTTTTGCCTGTGTCGGGATCAGTGAAGCCTGCCTGTCAGAACGGTCCTCAAGTTGTGTGAGGGACGCTTAACCCACTGACATTTATGGAAAAGTATATAAAAGTACCGCCACCGAAAACTTGAAGGTCATGGAGGCCGACGTGCTGAAGCTTTATGGTTTTGCCGCAAGCAATTATTTCAATATGGTCAAGCTGGCGCTGCTGGAGAAGCAGTTACCCTTTGAAATGGTTGCGCTGCATGGATGCCAGAATCCTGAGGTTCTGGCGATCAGTGCGCGAGGCAAGGTGCCGATACTGGAAACCGACCAGGGTTTCATCAGTGAGACGGATGTCATCCTGCGTTACATCGAGGAAACCCAGCCCGGTCGGGCACTGCTTCCCGAGGACCCATTCTCCCGCGCCCAGGTCTGGACCATCGCCAAGGAAATCGAACTGTATATCGAGTTGCCAGCGCGGCTGTGTTACGTCGAAGCGATCTTCGGTGGGCGGCCCACTCCTGAGGACCTCAAGGCCAAGGCTCGCCGGGACTTGCTCAAGGGGTTTCAGGCCTTGGCCCAGCGTGCCCGTTTTGCACCCTATGTGGCGGGCGAGAACTTCACTCTGGCGGATCTGTATTTTCTTTACAGCGTCGACCATGCCCAGCAAGTCGCTGAGAAACTGTTCGGTCTTGATCTGTTGCGGGACATGCCGGGTGCGCGGGCTCTGCTTGAGCATCTGGCACTCAATCCGAATGTGCAGCAGGTAGCGGCCGACAGGGAAGCTGAATGGCCATCATTCCTGGCGCGTGTCCAGGCGGTGGCGCGCAAGGCAGGGTAGATAAGGTTCTGCTCCGTCGCGGCCAGGTGGGCTGGCCGCGACGGCGACAGTTTTAGCGGTTTTCCAGCAGCGCCTTGCCACGAACCACGGCTGCCCGGACTTGCTCCGGAGCTGTGCCGCCAATGTGGTTACGGGCATTGACCGAGCCTTCCAGGGTCAGCACGGCAAATACGTCCTGCTCGATCTGATCGCTGAATTTACGCAGCTCTTCCAGACTCATTTCCGCCAGATCCTTGCCGGTTTCCACGCCGTACTTCACGGCATGACCGACGATTTCGTGGCAGTCACGGAATGGCAGGCCGCGGCGCACCAGATAGTCCGCCAGGTCGGTGGCGGTGGAGAAACCGCGCAGCGCCGCTTCACGCATGATGGCGTGCTTCGGTTTGATGGCCGGGATCATGTCGGCAAAGGCGCGCAACGAGTCACGCAAGGTGTCGGCTGCGTCGAACAGCGGCTCCTTGTCTTCCTGGTTGTCCTTGTTGTAGGCCAGCGGCTGGCCTTTCATCAAGGTCAGCAAACCCATCAGCGCACCAAACACGCGACCGCTCTTGCCACGAACCAGCTCCGGTACGTCAGGGTTCTTCTTCTGCGGCATGATCGAACTGCCTGTGCAGAAGCGGTCCGGAAGGTCGATGAACTGGAACTGGGCGCTGGTCCAGAGCACCAGCTCTTCGGAGAAGCGCGACAGGTGCATCATGGCAACCGAAGCGGCAGAGCAGAACTCGATGGCGAAGTCGCGATCCGAGACGCCGTCCAGGGAGTTGCCGCCTACGGCGTCGAAACCCAGCAGCTTGCAGGTCAGTTCGCGGTCGATCGGGTACGTGGTGCCTGCCAGTGCGGCGCTGCCCAGTGGCATGCGGTTCAGGCGCTTGCGGCAGTCGACCAGACGCTCGTAGTCGCGGCTGAGCATTTCGAACCAGGCCAGCATGTGGTGACCGAACGTCACGGGCTGGGCGGTCTGCAAGTGAGTGAAGCCCGGCATGATGGTTTCGGCTTCACGCTCGGCCTGCTCCAGCAGCCCTTTCTGCAGGCGCGTGATTTCGCTGAGGATCAGGTCGATTTCGTCACGCAGCCACAGGCGGATATCGGTAGCGACCTGATCGTTGCGGCTACGGCCGGTGTGCAGCTTCTTGCCGGTGATGCCGATGCGGTCGGTCAGACGCGCTTCGATGTTCATGTGCACGTCTTCCAGGTCGACGCGCCACTCGAAACTGCCCGCTTCGATCTCGCTCTGGATGGTTTTCAGGCCATCAATGATGGTGTCGCGCTCGGCTTCGGTCAGGACGCCGACCTGAGCCAGCATCGTAGCGTGGGCGATAGAACCCATGATGTCGTGACGATACAGGCGTTGGTCGAAGGTGACGGAGGCCGTGAAGCGCGCGACGAAGGCGTCGACGGGCTCACTGAAACGGCCGCCCCAGGACTGGTTGGTCTTGTCGGTGCTCATGGATTCGCTCGTTGCTCTGCTGAAAGTGGCGTGCCCGCTTCGTGGCACAAGGGCGTCAGCGATGATAACAGGTTGTTGCTTTTTTATTCTCGGATGGCTTGCCGCTGACGATGCCAGGGACGAGACTGGGCCTATGCGAGAGGACCTATGAAACCCGATTCCAGAACGACTCCCGGCAAGGATTTTTTCCTGCCTGAACTATGCTTGCCGCAGACGCTGCTGGTGCTCATTGTGCTGGCCGAACTGCTGGTGCTGGTCATGGTGCTGCTCGAACCCATGAGTCAGGGGTTCGATTGGGTGTGCCTGGCGCTGATGTCGATGTTCGTGCAGTGGATTGTCCTGCTGTCGGCGGCCCTGCTGTGCGGGCTGCGCCCCTGGCTGGCACGTCTTTCCCCGGGGCTTGCAGGTATTCTCAGCTGCATGCTGGTAGTGGGTCTAACCTTGTTGTGTACGGCGGTGACGGATGTCTGCCAACTGACCGGCAGGATTTCGCCGGGCAGTATGGTCGAGCGCTATATCCGCTATTCGTTGATCGCGTTGATCATGTCCGCGCTGATGTTGCGCTACTTTTATCTCCAGAGTCAGTGGCGAAAGCAGCAGCAGGGGGAATTGCAGGCCAGGATCGAATCGCTTCAGGCCAGGATTCGTCCGCATTTTCTGTTCAACACGCTCAACAGCATTGCCAGTCTGGTGGCCAGCAATCCGGTCAAGGCCGAGCAGGCCGTACTGGATCTGTCGGACCTGTTTCGCGCCAGCCTGGCCAAGCCCGGAAGCCTGGTGACCTGGCACGAAGAACTGGCGTTGGCGAAACGATATTTATCGATTGAGCAATATCGTCTCGGCGAGCGTCTACAGTTGGACTGGAGGGTGAGCGCAATTCCTGATGATTTGCCCATTCCCCAGCTGACCTTGCAGCCATTGCTGGAAAACGCCTTGATCTATGGCATTGCTCCGCGCATCGAAGGGGGCATAGTTACAGTCGAGGCAGACTATGAAGGGGGAGAGTTCATATTGTGTGTCAGCAATCCCTATGAAGAAGTTGCCACACGGCAGACTTCCAACGGTACTCAACAGGCCCTGTTGAATATAGGTGCACGTATTACGGCACTTTTTGGCCCGCACGCCAGTCTGAGCGTGGAGCGCCGTGATGGTCGTCACTACACCTGTCTACGCTATCCTTGTGCGAGACTCACGCAGGAAGCCAGAGCAATATGAATGTCCTGATCGTTGATGACGAACCCCTGGCCCGCGAGCGATTGAGCCGATTGGTCGGCGAAATCGAGGGTTACAGGGTACTTGAACCCAGCGCTACCAATGGCGAAGAAGCTTTGGCGCTGATTGAAAACCTCAAGCCAGATGTCGTGCTGCTCGATATCCGCATGCCGGGTCTCGACGGTCTTCAGGTCGCGGCGAAACTGTGCGAGCGTGAAACTCCGCCCGCTGTCGTCTTTTGTACTGCGCACGACGAATTTGCACTGGACGCCTTTCAGGTCAGTGCCGTCGGTTATCTGGTCAAACCTGTGCGCCCCGAGAATCTTGTCGAGGCGTTGAGAAAAGCCGAGCGCCCCAATCGCGTGCAGTTGGCCGCGATGACCCGTCCGGCTGCCGAAACGGGTAGCGGTCCGCGCAGCCATATCAGTGCGCGAACCCGTAAAGGCATTGAGCTGATCCCGCTGGATCAGGTGATCTTTTTCATTGCCGACCACAAATACGTCACCCTGCGCCATGAAGGCGGCGAAGTGCTGCTGGATGAACCGCTCAAGGCGCTGGAAGACGAGTTTGGTGACCGATTCGTGCGTATCCATCGCAATGCGCTGGTGGCACGGGAACGGATCGAGCGTTTGCAGCGCACGCCGCTGGGGCATTTCCAGTTGTTCCTCAAGGGGCTCAATGGCGATGCCTTGATCGTCAGCCGTAGGCATGTCGCCGGGGTGCGCAAGATGATGCAACAGCTTTAAGGTACGAAGAAGTGGCTGCCCTCGCCGCAAGTCCAGCAGGATGTCGAGCCGGTTTCTGTCCACAGAGCGTTGCCGTTGTGGAGGCCCATGGTTCGGGCGGGGGAAGTCTTAGCCACTGTCATTTCGTTGATCCGGGTCATGAAGCCGATTTTACTTTTTGAGTCAGCGCTGAAGTCGTTCCGGTTGTGCTGTTATTATCCGTCGCACTTATCAAGCACGGATTGATCCATGTCTTCTCGCGAAATCCGCATTGCCACCCGTAAAAGTGCGCTTGCCCTCTGGCAGGCCGAATATGTCAAAGCCAGGCTTGAACAGGCTCATCCTGGCCTGATCGTGACGCTGGTGCCCATGGTCAGCCGTGGCGACAAACTGCTCGACTCGCCGCTGTCGAAAATCGGCGGCAAGGGCTTGTTCGTCAAGGAGCTGGAAACGGCGCTTCTGGAAAACGAAGCCGATATCGCCGTGCATTCCATGAAAGACGTGCCGATGGATTTCCCCGAAGGCCTTGGGCTGTTCTGCATCTGTGAGCGCGAAGACCCGCGTGATGCATTCGTTTCCAACAACTTCAGCAGTCTGGAGCAGCTTCCTGCTGGCAGCATCGTGGGCACTTCCAGCCTGCGACGTCAGGCTCAACTGCTGACACGTCGTCCAGACCTGGAAATCCGGTTTCTGCGCGGCAACGTCAACACCCGTCTGGCCAAACTGGATGCCGGTGAGTACGACGCAATCATTCTTGCTGCCGCCGGCCTGATCCGTCTGGGCTTTGAAGATCGCATCACTTCGGCCATTAGCGTCGAGGACAGCCTGCCTGCCGGAGGCCAGGGCGCCGTAGGGATCGAGTGCCGTAGCGTCGATGCCGAAATTCACGCACTGCTTGCGCCGCTGCATCATGGCGACACGGCCGTGCGCGTGATTGCCGAGCGGGCGCTGAATAAACACCTCAACGGTGGCTGCCAGGTGCCGATTGCCTGCTACGCCGTTCTGGAAGACGATCAGGTGTGGCTGCGCGGGCTGGTGGGTGATCCGGCTGGCGGTCTGTTGCTGCATGCCGAGGCCCGCGCACCGCAGACATCGGCTCAGGCGCTGGGTGTGCAGGTCGCCGAAGACTTGCTGGCCCAGGGCGCAGGCCAGATTCTCAAGGCTGTCTATGGCGAGGCTCGGGACGAATGAGTACCTGGCGTCTGTTGCTGACCCGTCCCGCCGAAGAGTCGGCAGCGCTGGCCAGGGTGCTGGCCGATAACGGCGTGTTCAGCAGCAGTCTGCCTTTGCTTGAAATCGAGCCGTTGCCCATCCCCCCCGAGGACCGCTCGAAAATTTTCGATCTGCCTCTCTACAGCACGGTCATTGTGGTCAGCAAGCCAGCGGCTCGTCTTGGGCTGGAACTGGTGGATGAAATCTGGCCGCAACCCTTTGTCCAGCCCTGGTTCAGCGTAGGCGCGGCGACCGGACAGATTCTGCTCGACTACGGCCTGATCGGTGTTAAATGGCCCGAGCAGGGTGATGACAGCGAAGCCTTGCTTGAACTGCCTGAATTGCAGGACGCTATCTCCATACCGGGCAGCCGGGTGCTGATCATGCGTGGGGATGAAGGACGCGAGCTGTTGGCAGAGCGTCTGCGCGAGCAAGGTGTTAGTGTCGACTACTTGCCGCTGTACCGCCGTTTTCTGCCTCAGTATCCGCTCTCGACCCTTTCACAGCGCGTCGAATCGGAACGCTTGAACGGGCTGGTGGTCAGCAGTGGGCAGGGTTTTGAACATCTGCTTCAGTTGGCAGGTGATGCCTGGCCGAAACTGGCCGGGTTGCCTTTATTCGTACCGAGCCCCAGGGTTGCCGAAATGGCACGTGCCGCCGGGGCTCAAACCGTGGTTGATTGTCGTGGCGCGAACGCTGCGGCGTTGCTGGCCGCGTTGCGGGATCAGCCTCAGCCTGTCGTCAAGGCGTACTGAGCGACGAGTTGTCGTTCATGTAACTACGCCCAAATGCAAAGGATGGATACGTGAGCGAAACAGCCTTGCCTAAAGATGAAGAATCGGTGCTGAAAACATCGACATCCACACCTGATCCAGTGCGCCCGGTGCGTACCGGTAACCGCAGCAATGGTTTGGTGATCCTGGCCTTGTTGCTTGCCGTTGCAGGCGTTGCCGTCGCCGGTTGGGGAGTATGGCAACTGCGCATGCTGCAGGAAGGTCATTTGCAGCAGCGAGGGCAGGTCGAAGGCATCGCCCAGCAGACTCGGGTCCTGACCGAGAATGATCAGGAGCTGAGTGCCCGTCTTGCTCAATTTCCTCCGGTCGACCAACTGGAAGACAGCCGTCGTCTGGTTGCCCAGTTGCAGGGCGATCAGCAGCGTCTGAGCCAGCGTCTGGAAACCGTACTCGGCGCAAGCCGCAAGGACTGGCGTCTGGCCGAGGCCGAGCATCTGCTGCGTCTGGCCAGCCTGCGCCTGTCGGCCTTGCAGGATATCAACAGCGCCCAGGCGCTGGTTCAGGGCGCCGATGAAATTCTGCGCGAACAGGATGACCCAGGCTCGTTTGCCGCTCGCGAGCAACTGGCCAAAAGCCTGGCAGCGCTACGCAGTATCGAGCAGCCGGACCGTACCGGCTTGTTCCTGCAACTGGCTGCCCTGCGTGACCAGTCCGTTCAGCTCAACAGGCTGGCGCCCGAGTACGAAGATAAAGGCGAGCCGCTCCTGGGTGTGACTCCTGACAAGAATGATGACAGTTACTGGTCCCGCTGGTGGAGCCACATTTCCCATTACTTCCGCATCGACTTCAACGCCGACAAGGACATTCGACCGGTCCTGGCCGGCCAGAGTCTTGCTCAGGTCCGTCTGGCCCTGAGCCTGGCAATCGAGCAGGCGCAATGGGCCGCGCTCAATGGCGAGCCGAAGGTCTATACCCAGTCGCTGCTGGAAGCCAAGAGCGTCCTGATGGGCAACTTCAATCAGGATGAACCGCAGAGCAAGGTGATCGGTGAGCGTCTGGATACCCTGATCAAACAACCTGTTTCGGTAGTGACGCCGGATCTGGCTCAGAGCTTGAGTGCAGTCCAGGCCTACCTTGAACGTCGTCATGCATCCGGTCAGCCTGCCGAGGCTCGGGGGATCAGCCCATGAAGCGCGTCTACCTGCTGCTGTTCATTGCCGTTGCTGTTGCAGCGCTGATTGGTATCGCCATTGCCGAGCACTCCGGCTACGTATTGATCGCCTATCAGAACTTCCGCTATGAATCGAGCCTGTGGGCAACCCTTGGCCTGTTCGTGGCGATTCTGTTGCTGATCTTCCTTGCCCGGCTTCTGATCACCTTGCTCACGACATCCGGTGGTGTGGTCAATCCATGGTCGCGTCGCAATCGCCGCCGTCGGGTGCAACTGGCAATCGAGCAGGGGCAGATGGATCTTGCCGAAGGTCGCTGGTCCAGCGCACAGCGTCATCTGCATCGCGCCGCCGAAGCCGATCCCCAGCCGTTGCTGTATTACCTTGGCGCTGCACGTGCTGCCAACGAGCAGGGCCGCTACGACGAGTGTGACAGCCTGCTGGAGCGTGCTCTGGAGCGTCAGCCCCAGGCGGAGCTGGCGATTGCCCTGAGTCACGCGCAACTGCAACAGGACCGTGGTGACACCGATGGTGCGCTGACCACCTTGCAGGCCATGCATGAGCGCCATCCGCACAACCCGCAGGTGCTGCGCCAGTTGCAACGTCTTTATCAGCAGCGAGGCGACTGGTCCGAGCTGATCCGGCTGCTGCCCGAACTGCGCAAGGACAAGGTGCTGCCGCCCAGGGAACTGGCAGAGCTGGAGCGCCGTGCCTGGGGCGAGAATCTCACCCTGGCGGCCTATCGCGAAGAAGGTGACGGCGCCCTGACCGGGCTGCCTTCGCTGGAAAAAGCCTGGAAAGACCTCACCTCTGCCCAGCGGCAGGAGCCGCAACTGGTACTGGCGTATGCCGAGCAGTTGCGTCGTCTGGGGGCCGAAGCCCAGGCCGAAGAGGTGCTGCGAACAGCGCTCAAGAAGGACTACAACAGCCATCTGGCCAGGCTTTACGGTCTGGTGCGCGGCAGCGATGAGTCGAAGCAGTTGCAGGTTGCCGAGGCCTGGCTCAAGCATCATCCCGATGATCCGAGCCTGCTGCTGAGCCTGGGCCGCATCTGTCTGCAGGCCCGCCTGTGGGGCAAGGCTCGTGATTACCTGGAAAGCAGCCTGCGTTTGCAGCGCAACCCGGAAACCTGTGCCGAACTGGCTCGCCTGCTGGCCCGCTTGGGAGAGACCGATCGCAGCAATCAGCTGTTCCAGGAAGGTCTCGGGATGCTCGATGAGCGCTTTCTGGCTCGTCCGCTTCCTGCGTTGAGCAGTACCTGAGTCTGACGTCGTGAAAGCCCTTTTTCAGGGCTTTCACGCCTTAAACTCCTCGCCAGTTCAGGGATTGGATTGTTCCTACGTTCATTGGTAAAAAATCTCCCCGATCTGGTGTTTTCTTTCACCTGCAAACAGCGAAGCATCCGTACTTCGTCGCCTTGAAAGCGTTGTGTGCTTTCCTCTACCGTAACTGTCTCGTCTCATTCGTTACGGATTTGCCATGTATCTGGCCCGCACGCGTACCTTGTTCTTCCTGGCATTCATCGCAAGTGCACTGATCATTGGCGCTACCCTTTATCTGCAGCATGCGTTTGGCCTGGTTCCCTGCATCCTTTGTCTCATACAGCGAGCGTTCGTCATCGGATGTGGCCTGGTCTGTCTGATTGCGGCCATTCACGCGCCCCAGGAAGCCGGCTGGCGTCGTTATTGTGTGGTCTTGCTGGCACTGGCGCTGCCGGGTGCCCTGGTGGCGGGTTTTCATATATGGCTGCAGACCGCGTCGGTCGAAGAGTTGATGCCTGTCGTGACTCAATACCAGCATTTGCTCAATGCATTTTCTCTCGAGAACGTTAGTGAGCCTTCGCACAGCGGTACTTACCTGTGCGCCGAAATCAATTGGTCACTGTTCGATATCACTCTTCCCGAGTGGAGCCTGCTGGCTTTTGTGATCCTGTGCCTGCTGGCGTTGTACCCACTTTTCAGTGGGTTACATCGCTGGATGTCCGTCGATACTGACGCAGGGTATTAAACGCTTGTATGAACTTTCTCTCCTGCGTACCTTGATGGCCTTGTCGTGCGGGCATAATCTGAGCCGCACGCGTCATTGGGAGTATGCTGTCCTGACGCTTTTACAGGCTCGGTTCTTGCGATATTGTAAGGCCAGCAAAGGACCGCATGCCCCTTAAGGGAAGAGAGAACATCATGCTGGAAAGTTGTCGCAATGCTCAGGAACGCTGGGGTGGCGTCAATCTGTTGATTGATCGCTGGCTCCAGGACCGTCATGAATTGATTCGAGCCTATGACGTTCTCGGCGACACGCCCGAGCAACTGGCCGCGGATCGTGGTGCGCTGCTGAAGTTTTGTGAAATCCTGGTCGACTACGTTTCGGCTGGCCATTTCGAAATCTACGAGCAGCTCAACAGCGAAGCTCAGGCGTTCAACGATGAGCGCGGGCTTGAACTGGCCGATACGATTTATCCGCGTCTGGAAGGTATCACCAAGCTTGCTCTGGCTTTCAACGACCGCTGCGAAAAGGGCGATTGCTCCAACGGCGCAGGGTTTGCCAATGAGTTCAAGACGCTGGGTGGGCTGTTGCATGAGCGCTTCGAGCTGGAAGATTGCCTGATCGAAGTCCTGCACAACTCCCACAAGGAAGAGGCCGCTTCTCAGGCCTGATTCATTCCTGTCGTGTTGCCAAGGGTGCGTTCGCACCCTTTCGCATTTCAGGGCGTCGGTTACTGCGAGACAGCGACCAGCTCGATTTCAAAAACCAGCGGCGTGAACGGATCGATCAGATCGCCTGCGCCTTCTGCGCCATAGGCTTGGGCGGAAGGAATCACCAGACGCCACTTCGCGCCTACCGGCATGCCTTGCAGGGCCGTGGTCCAGCCACTGATCACGCTGTCGAGTCGAAACCACTGCGGTTGAGTGCTCTGATCGAAGATCGTGCCGTCGGGCAGGCGTCCGACATAGCGCACTTCGACACGGCCATTGGCTTCAGGCTTGGGACCGGTGCCCGGAGTCAGTTCCGTCATCAGAATACCGTCGGCCAGCGTCTTCACGCCGGGCTTGGCTTTCTCGCTGTCCATGAAACGACGCTCTGCTGTCAGCGCTGCCTCGCTCTGGGCATCTGTGCCCGAGGCTTCGGCTTGCGCGAGGGCTGCATCATGCTCCCTGAGAATCTGGTCGATGCGTTCTTGCTTGAGCGCCAGCGGCTTGCCTTGATAAGCCTGCTTCAAGCCTTCTACCAATGCCTTGAGGTCCAGGTCCGGGACCTCTTGATGCAGGCGCTCACCCAGGCTTGCACCCAGACTGTACGCGAGATCGTGAGAGTCCTGCGCCGGTGCGGTTTCACCGGCATGCGCCAGAGGAATCAAGAGGAACAACGACGTTAACAGGTAGCGCGACATGAATGCTCTCCGGCCCGGGAAGTCAGCGATTATGCCAGTGCGAGGGCTTGCGGTGATGACTCCTGGCAAGAGAATTTTGTATTGCCCCTGTAGCAGTTGCATCAATGATTTGTGCTCGTATGCAACAGGGTGCGTCCGACGCTGTCAAGATGCCCTAGCGGCACTGCGGACAGAGGTCTAGTATGGGCCGCAATTTCGTCAGCCAGGAGGTAAGTCATGTCGGCCAAAAAGAAGCCAGTAAACACTCCATTGCACCTGCTCCAACAATTGTCGGGCAGCTTGCTCGAACATCTGGAAGACGCCTGCTCCCAAGCCTTGTCCGATGCCGAGAAACTGCTCGCCAAGCTTGAAAAACAACGTGGTAAAGCGCAGGAAAAACTGCACAAGTCCCGCACCAAATTGCAGGATGCTGCGGCTGCCGGCAAGGCAAAGGCCCAGACCAAGGCCAAGAATGCCGTTGCAGAACTTGAAGACTTGCTCGACGCACTCAAGGATCGCCAGACCGAAACCCGCACTTACATCCTGCAGCTCAAGCGCGATGCTCAAGAGAGCCTGAAGCTTGCCCAGGGCGTTGGTCGCGTCAAAGAGGCCGTCGGCAAGATTCTGGACACTCGCGCAGCCAAGCCTGCTGCACCTGCCAAGGCTCCTGCTGCAAAAACCGCTGCTGCAAAAACCGTGAGCAAGACACCTGCTGCCAAGGCGCCAGCCAAAGCCGCGGCCAAGCCAGCTGCGAAACCGGCTGCCAGGGCTGCATCTGCTGCCAAGCCGGCCGCCAAGCCAACAGCCGCGAAAACTCCGGCTGCCGCCAAGCCAGTGGCTGCCAAACCTGCTGCGGCCAAGGCACCTGCTGCCAAGGCTCCGGTAAAAGCTGCAGCTAAAACCGCTGCTGCCAAACCAGCCGCCGCCAAAGCGACTGCCAAACCTGCAGCGAAACCCGCAGCCAAGCCAACAGCAACCAAAGCACCGGCAGCGGCCAAACCTGCTACCAGCAGCGCTGCCAAACCAGCGGCCAAAGCACCTGCCAAAACTGCCGCCAAGCCAGCAGCCAAGCCCGCCGCAAAACCGGCAGCCAAACCTGCTGCCAAGCCAGCGGTAAAACCGGCTGCCGCCAAACCGGCCACGCCAGCAACGGCTGCTACTCCAGCCGCTGCACCAGCCGCACCGGCTGCAACTGCTCCATCGACAGCCAATAGCGTCACGCCTAACACAGCGTCCTAAGGCTGATCCGCCGCGACGCGCAGCCTCTGCAGCGCGTCGCGGTCCTTGTCGGCGGCCTCTGCGGTCAGTCCGTTCAGCCAGTTCTGCAAGTCCTCAGTTTCATCAACTGACCAGTCCTGCGTCAGTGTCTGCAATCGTGCGAGCAACTGCTGCTCGGCTTCCAGTTCCAGCGCTTTCACCCGTTCACGCAACGATCCCAATGCCGGGTCGAGTCGTGCCGCGTCACGCCATTGCGTGCGCAATTCCCTGAGAGGGCGCACGACGTCGTCGTGCCATGGCATCGCCAACTGTCCGATTTCCTGTAATCGCCGGGTATCACATTTCACGCCGCGTTTGCCCAGCCAGACACCCAGAAGCACCATGCACACATTGGCCCCGTTGGTTTGCAGACGCAGGCAGGCCTCTTCGACGCCGGGTCTGGCATAGAAATCGAGGGTGAAACTCCAAAGGTCAGAAGGCATAGTGAGCTACCTGTTTGAGACGAAGCTGGTAGACTCCGCCGCCATTATGATTCGACTTCAAAGCCTTACCTTACAGCGTGGTCCGCAACGTCTGCTAGAAGACGCCGAGCTGACCCTGCACGCCGGCCAGAAAGCCGGTCTGATCGGTGCCAATGGCGCCGGTAAATCCAGCCTCTTCGCCTTGCTGCGCGGTGAACTGACGCCTGACTCCGGCGACTGCCTGCTGCCTGCCGATTGGCGTATCGCCCACATGCGCCAGGAGGTCGATACCCTTGAGCGTCTGGGCGTTGACTACGTTCTGGACGGCGACCTTCGCCTGCGCGAGGTTCAGCGTCAGCTCGCTGAAGCTGAAGCAGCCCAGGACGGTGCCGCCCAGGCGAGGCTGCATGCCGAACTCGACAGTGCCGATGGTTATACCGCTGATGCCCGCGCCCGCAAACTGCTGGCGGGCCTGGGGTTCACCAACGAGCAGATGGAACGTCAGGTCGGCAGTTTCTCCGGTGGCTGGCGGATGCGCCTGAACCTGGCTCAGGCCCTGATGTGTCCTTCGGACCTGTTGCTGCTCGATGAGCCGACCAACCACTTGGACCTGGACGCCATTCTGTGGCTGGAAGACTGGCTCAAAAGCTATCCCGGCACCTTGCTGCTGATTTCCCACGACCGTGACTTCCTGGATGCGGTGGTCGATCACATCGCTCATGTCGAGCAGCGCAAGATCACCCTCTATCGCGGTGGCTACAGCGCCTTCGAGCGCGCCCGTGCCGAACGTCTGGCCCAGCAGCAACAGGCCTACGAGAAGCAGCAGGCGCAACGTGCGCACATGGAAAAATACATTGCGCGCTTCAAGGCCCAGGCCACCAAGGCCCGTCAGGCACAGAGCCGGATCAAGGCCCTTGAGCGCATGGAAGAGCTGTCCGCTGCCCATGTAGATTCGCCATTCAACTTCGTTTTCCGTGAGTCCGACAAAATCTCCAGCCCGTTGCTGGATCTGTCCGAAGCACGTCTGGGCTATGGCGAAAAGACCATCCTGGAGAAGGTCAAACTGCAACTGACGCCGGGTGCGCGCATCGGTCTGCTGGGGCCTAACGGCGCGGGTAAATCGACCCTGATCAAAAACCTCGCGGGCGAACTTGAGCCTTTGGGCGGCCGTCTGGTACGGGGTGAAAACCTCACGGTTGGCTATTTTGCCCAGCATCAGCTCGACTCCCTGGATGCCAAGGCCAACCCCTTGCTGCATCTGCAGCGTCTTGCGCCTACCGAGCGTGAGCAGACACTGCGCGATTTCCTGGGTGGTTTCGACTTCCGTGGTGCTCGTCTGGATGAGCCGGTGGTGAATTTCTCTGGCGGTGAAAAGGCGCGTCTGGCACTGGCCCTGATTGCCTGGGAAAAACCCAACCTGTTGCTGCTCGACGAACCGACCAACCACCTGGACCTGGAAATGCGCCTGGCGCTGACCATGGCCCTGCAGGAATTCAGTGGCGCGGTACTGGTGGTTTCCCACGATCGGCATTTGCTCAAGAGCACCACCGATGATTTCCTGCTGGTCGCCGATGGCCGGGTTCAGGAATTCGATGGTGATCTGGACGACTACACGCGCTGGCTGGCTGATTACCGTTTGCGCAATGCGCCGGTCAGCAACACACCGGTCAACGCCGACAAGACCGACAAGAAAGCCCAGCGTCAGCAGGCGGCAGCCTTGCGTCAGCAACTGGCTCCGCACAAGCGCGAAGCCGACAAGCTGGAGCGTGAGCTGGGAACCCTGCATGAAAAACTGGCCAAGGTAGAAGAGGCCCTGGCCGACAGTACTAACTACGAGGCTGCCAACAAGGACAAGCTGCGCGATCTGCTGGCGGAACAGGCCAGGTTGAAGGCGCGGGAGTCCGAGCTGGAAGAGGCCTGGATGGAGGCGTTGGAGCTGCTGGAATCAATGCAGGCCGAACTGGAAGCATTGTCGTAATTGAAGTGAGGGGCTGATGGACTTTTTCGGGTTGACGCTGACGGCCTACTGGATCGAACCGCTCTGGCTGGGCGTGCAGATCCTGTTGATTCTGCTGGCGGGTTACGTATTGCAGCGGGTAATCGGCCGTTTTCTGACGGGCCTGGGCGAGCGTTATCCGCTGCCGCCGGAACTGCTGGTGCCGGTGCGTGGCGGTTTGCGCTGGTTGATCATGGGCAGTGCGTTTGTCGTTGTCCTGGGCCGGCTCGGCGTTTCTGCCACGGTACTGTGGACTGCGTTGTCGGGCTTTGTCGCGGTAGCCGCCGTTGCGTTCTTCGCGATGTGGAGTGTGCTGTCCAACCTGCTCTGCGCCATCCTGATCTTCACCATCGGCCCTTTCCGCATCGGCGATGTGGTTGAGCTGGTCGAAACACTCGACAAGCCCGGCGTCAAAGGCCGGGTCGTCGCCATCAACCTGATGTTCACCACCCTGATCGAAATGCCCGAGGCGGGTGGTGCGCTGGTGCAAGTGCCCAACAGTCAGTTCTTCCAGAAAGCGGTTCGCCGCTGGCGGGGCAGCGATATCGTCCCGCAGGTGATGATTGAGAAACCGATGGGCGAGCAGAAATAATTAGTCATCAATTGCATTACGCACTAAGTTAGCAGCTATCGGGCTTTACTGGACTTGAGGTGTTTGATGGCGCTTGAAACATGGCTGGCTTTTTTTGCCGCCTGCTGGATTATCAGTCTGTCTCCGGGAGCTGGCGCGATTGCGTCGATGTCCTGTGGTTTGCAATACGGTTTCTGGCGCGGCTACTGGAATGCCCTGGGTTTGCAGATCGCGCTGGTGGCGCAGATCGCAATTGTCGCGGCGGGCCTGGGCGCGGTATTGAGTGCCTCCGAGCTGGCATTCAACCTGATCAAATGGTTTGGCGTGGCTTACCTGGTTTACCTGGGTATCAAACAATGGCGGGCGCTGCCTGGGGATCTGTCTGATGACTCGGCGACTCGTCCCATCGGCAAGCCGCTGAGCCTGGTATTGCGGGGCTTTCTGGTCAACATCAGCAACCCCAAGGCGCTGGTGTTCATGCTGGCGATTCTGCCGCAGTTTATCGACCCCGCCCAACCGCTGCTGGCTCAGTACGTGATTATTGCGGTGACCATGGTTGTTGTGGATTCGGTGGTCATGGCCGGTTACACCGGGCTTGCGTCCCGCGTGCTGCGCCTGTTGAAAACGCCGAAACAACAACGCCGCCTGAACCGCACCTTCGCCAGCCTGTTTGTAGGGGCGGCGGGTTTCCTCGCCACCCTGCATCGCGGAACAGCATAAGCAGCAAGTTATAAGCAGTAAGCTTCAAGCTACAAGTCAAAAGCTTGAAGCTTGACGCTGTGCCCCACCGTTAGCGCAAAATCCGGGGCGCTTCGTCTCTCGGCAAGTTCTGCTGGATGGGCTGGCCGGTGTATTCCACTTCCCCACGCAATTGCTCACGCAACTGACGCGCCACGTCGACGCCGATCGACTTTGAGGCATCGCGCACCACGCGACCCCGGTTCATGGAAATCTTTACGTCCCGGCTGTTGACCAGCTTGGTGTCCTGGCTTTCGCCCATGGCGGTAAAGGCCGAGGTGATTTCGTAGGTGCGGGTGTTGATCAGGCTGAAATCACCGACCACCGTCAGCCCCATAATGGCCGAGTAGCTATTGGTGTTGGCAATTTCGCCCACGTCCTGGCGAAAGTCGATGTCCGACAGTGCGCCGAACAATACGTAATCAGCACCTTTGAAGTGCCCGCTCTTGATGCGTGCGATGACGTCGTAGACATCTTCTTTCGAGCCGGTCTTGTAAGGCGTGCCCTGCACCAGCTGGAACAGCCCGGACTTCAGGATCTCGCCCTTGATGTCACCACTGAATTTCTGCAGCTCGCTCTGTTCGATGTAGCTGGTGCGGGACTCGTATTCTTCATAGCTCGACGAGCCGCTTTCGCTGTAGTAGTTGGCTCGCATGTCGCTTTTCGCCGAAACGGTGTGGATGTATTGCTCCACACGTTCCTGATAGGCCATGCCTGTCACGGCGATCTTTGGGGCTGCCTGAACCGAGAAGGCGCAGGCCATGCCGATAATGCCAATCCATGCACGCATCACTCAGCGCTCCGTGGTCTTGCGGATTTCTTTTTCGTCCATCCACTCTGCCAGGCCGCTTTCGACATCGATCAGTTGCAGGCTGAATTTGTAGAAGACGTCCTTGTAATCCTCACTGCGCTTGACGATGGAACTGATCGAGCCTTCCAGGCGGTATTTGGCGGCGACCATGTTGCCGGTTTTGGCGACAGTGCTCTGCTTGTACAGACCGCTCTGGTTCTGCAACTTGAGCTGGTCGACCTGGCTCTGCATTTCAGTGTTGTCGCTGGCGAAACGGGCTACGCCGCTCTTCATCAACTGGGTCTTGATGGTGGTGGTGATTTCGCGAGTGTCGATGTACTCGCTGGTCTTGTTCTTCACATCGTAGACCTGAACCACCGGGCGGCCTTGCAGGATGCCGGACTGTGCCAGTGAGCGGGTCATGCTCTCGGCGATCATCTGCAGGTCGGTGGAGCCGAATTCGTTGGTAATCGTTTCGACTGCCTTGGTATCGCCATAACTGATGTTCTTGCTGCCAAGAACCGGAGAGTTATTGGCGCAGCCGCTGGCCAGCAGGGCGAGGGCGGCGATGGAGCAAAGACGTGTAAACAGCATGTGTGGACTCTTCTGTGAGCGTAACTGGGCGTGGATCAAGGCGTGTTGATTTCAAGGCGGAAATCGGTTGCCCGCGGATTGGGTGCGATAGCCGGCAGCGTGGTGCTTTGCGAGCCATAGATCATCAGGCTTTTCCAGGTTTCTTCGTCTGCTACAGGAAAACCATCGTTACCCAGCCACGCGAAGCGGTAGTACATCGTCTTGTTGCGGCTGCTGGTGTTGGTCAACTGAGCCTTGACGGTCAGGAAGCCATTTTCCCGAGCCACGCGCATGGCGCCGACTTCGATGTTTTTGACGTCGCCAAGCGCCACCACTTTACTGGCCGCGCTGCCCGGAGCCGGAGGTGGCGGGGTTGCGCAGCCTGCGAGCAGGGCCAGCGCCAGTGCGCCGAAAATCTTGATACGCATGGGGTATCTCCGTTCAGGGTTGTTTGACGGCAAGGGCTTGCGGGACATTCACGGGCGTGACCTGTGCCGCGAGGCCATTGGTGAATACCTGATTGCCCAGGGCGCGCAGGGTGACGACCTGATAGCGCTGATCGACCTTGACCTGCACATGCGTGCCGCCCAGCGTGCCCGGCAATACCACCTGATGCATGCCCGGCGTCAGACGCAGTCGTGCCACCAGTGTATTGTCCGGCAGGGTTCGCCAGGTGCGGGTGTCGGCACCTTCGGTAATGGCCGAAGCGATACCGACTGCCAGACCGGCCAGCGGGTTGACGTCGTTGAGCTGCTTCTGCGCAACGCCACGGGTAATGGCGCGCAGCGTGGTGCGCACGATGATGCCCGGCATGTCGTCGCGCAGGGCGCGGCGCGACATGTCAGTGGTGCTGTTGAGCAGCGTCAGGTTGAGCGGCTGGCCGTCCAGGGTGATCTGGCTGACGATCGGGGTGCTGGTATCCGGCTTGATCACCGGGAATGACAGCGGTGTGATGACCAGATTTCCGCTGATCGGCAATGGCAGCGGGATATTTACCGAATCACGGGCCGGAGCAAAACCGCTCTGGACCACGATCAGTACTTCGCTGCTGCCATCCTTGCTGGCAGCAGCGTCGAGATCGGCCAGGGATTTTTCCAGCAACGGAGTGTTGGGGCGCAGTTCTGCGGCCTTGCGATAGCCCGGCGCGGCGAGGTCTTTCTCTCCCAGGGCTTCGTAGACGAAACCTGCCAGATAATGGCTGAACGCACTTTGGTAGCTGTTCTTCAGGCCAACGACCTCGGGCGCGTCCAGTGATTCGACCGGGTAGCCCTTGAGGTCCTTGAACTGGTTTTTCACGCCTTTGCTTTCGGCTTCCTGCTCGCTCTTGAAGTATTCCTTGTCGCGCAGGTTGGCGATCACGGCTTCACGTTCGTGGGTCTTCTTGATTTCGGTACGGGCACCGTCGAAATCGTTCTGGCCCAGCAGATTGAGTGCCATCTGGGTGGTCAGCATGACTTTTTCATAGTCATAGCCTTCGTAGCGACGCACCTTGTCGTTGATCAGGAAGCTGCCGAACTGGGCGAGGTATTTTTCGGTATCGAACTTGACTGCCTCTTCCCACTTGAATACCACCTGATCGGCCGTGCGCCAGGCCGCCTGACTGCCGGCGAAATCACCCTTGGAGCGCAGCAGTTCGCCTTTCTCGAAGTAATAGAGCAGGTCTTTGTTTTCGCCAGTGTTGTTCTTTTCCAGTGTACCGAGGGCGGCATCGACATTGCCGCTGGCCAGTTGCTGGTTGGTTTCCTTCAATTCGGAGTCATAGCTACGGAAGACGGAGCACCCTGTCAGCAGAATAGAGGCGACCAGCGCAGATGCGGTCAGAAAACGGGAGGGCATGGTGATTTCCATTCTGTAGCCGAAGGCGGCTACGTAAGTCCATTTGGACAAGCAGCAAAGTGCTGCATGAGTATGTGTCTCTTCCATCTGCTGGAAAAAGCCGTGGGATTATAGGTCGGGTTTTCAGGCTGGCAATGGCATTTTGATGCTATTTGGCGCGATTGCTTTTGGCTGTCTGCAATCGACACTATTCGTGCAGGGGAACGGCCTTCGGAGCCGTAATCGCGCTGTATCGGGTTTTTAGTAATGTTTTGTCACAAATATCGGGGTCGAGTATTGAGTCGAGGCAGATGGAAAGGAACAATGCAGCGCATTGAATTTCTGTCGAGATCGATCCATGCCTCTGCATTCCCGTTTCATGGCCTGGCTGCTGGTGCCGCTGCTTGCGCTATGCAGCTTCGGCCTGCTGGCCGACCCCGTCGATGGCGCTGCCCAGGCGTTGCATCTGCTGGACTATATAGGTGCTGACTACCCGAGCACCGTAGCTGACGGCAAGGTCGTCGATGAAGCCGAATACCGGGAGCAGGTCGAGTTTCTCGACGCATTGCAGGGCCTGATTGTTGCCTTGCCGCAGCGTGCCGAGCGCGATGCGTTGGAGCAGGGTGTTGCAGCCCTGAAAGACGCGGTGAGCAAACGTGAGGATGGCGCGCTTGTCGCTCGTCAGGCCCGGCAATTGGGGGCACGCCTGGCCGTCGCCTATGAAGTCAGCCAGGCACCGATCATTACACCTGACCCTGCTCGCGGTGCGCCGCTGTATGCGCAGAACTGCTCGGTCTGCCATGGCGACACCGGTGCCGGCGATGGCCCGGCCGGCATTGGCCTGACACCTGCGCCTGCCAATTTGCGCGATGCAGCCCGGCTGGATCGCCTGAGTCTTTACGATATCTACAACACCTTGGGACTGGGGATTACCGGCACCGATATGCCCGCGTTTGCCGATCAACTGGATGATCGCCAGCGCTGGGATATCGCGACCTACATTGCCGGTTTCAGTGCTCAGCCGGTGAGCGCGCCCGCCAAGACCTTCAATCTGGCGGATCTGGCGCGTCAGACGCCAGCGGAGGTCAATGCCGCCGAAGGCTTTGAAGCCGCCGCGACATTCCGTGCCCAGCGTGCGCAACCGCCGCAGGTCCAGCGCGGCCCGGCGCAACTGCTCGATTACACCAGTACCACTCTGGACAAGAGCCTGGCGGCGTATAGCGCGGGGGATCATGAACAGGCTTACGACCTGTCGGTTGCAGCTTATCTGGAAGGTTTTGAACTGGTCGAAAGCTCGCTGGATAACGTCGACGCTAACGTGCGCAAGGACACCGAAAAAGCCCTGATGGCTTACCGGCAGTCATTGCAGGACGGTCTGCCGCTGGCTCAGGCGGCGCAGAAGCTGGAGGCCGCCAAGGCCAGACTCAAGGAGTCCGCAGCCCTGCTGGGCAACGATGGCCTGAGCGTTTCCCTGAGCTACATCTCCGGCCTTCTGATTCTGCTGCGTGAAGGTCTGGAAGCGATTCTGGTACTGGCAGCGATCCTGGCGTTCCTGCGCAACACCGGCCAGCAGTCTGCCGTTCGCAGCGTCAACGCGGGTTGGGGCCTGGCGCTGCTGGCTGGCTTGGCGACATGGGCGTTGGCGGCTTACGTCATCGATGTCAGCGGCGCGCAACGTGAACTGCTGGAAGGCGCGACGGCGCTGTTCGCCAGCGTCATGGTGCTGTGGCTCGGGGTCTGGATGCATGATCGTCGTCATGCCGATGCCTGGCAGGATTATGTGAAGAGCAGCCTGGTCGGTGGCGGCGGACGTTTTGGTTTTGCTGTGCTGGCGTTCTTCTCGGTCTATCGAGAGCTGTTCGAGGTCATTCTGTTCTACGAAACCCTGTGGCTACAGGCAGGACCTGCGGGGCACAACGCGGTATTGGCCGGTGGTGCCACTGCGCTGGTGCTGTTGGTCGGCCTGGCGTGGGTGATCTTGCGCGGTTCGGCAAAACTGCCGTTGTCGTTGTTCTTCGGGATCAACGCAGCGCTGCTGTGTGCATTGTCGGTGGTGTTCGCCGGGCATGGCGTCAAGGCATTGCAGGAAGCGGGCATCTTCGGCACACGCCCGGTGCCGTTCTTCGAGTTCGACTGGCTGGGCATTCACGCCGATGCGTATTCGTTGGGGGCGCAGGCGGTTGCGCTGCTGGCGATTGCGGTGTTGTACGGACGTAGCCGGTTCAGGGCTTGATGGCGGTTCGCGAATGAGTTCGCTCCTACCGTAGGAGCGAACTCATTCGCGAAGGGGATTATTGGCTGTCTGTCTTTTTCTGAAGATCGACCGGGGCTTCGACGTCTATATCAGATGCCGCTGCCGAGGCGCAGCAGAGTTTTTCCTGGCGTGCGATGCGGGCGTTCTTGATGCGGCGGCGCAGCCACAGGGCCAGGCCGAGCAGGAGCAGGCCACCCAGGACCCAAAGCTCGTATTTCTTGATGTTGCCCAGCAGGCCTTCCATCACGGCACCGAAATGGTAAGCCGCCGAACCCAGGGCCGCAGCCCAGATCGCAGCACCTATACCGTTGAGCACCAGATAACGCAAAGGCGGATAACCGGACATGCCGATGGCCACGGGCATGACCGTGCGCAGGCCGTAGACGAAGCGGAAGCTCAGCACCCAGATGTCCGGGTGTTTGCGTACCAGCCTCAGTGCCTTGTCGCCCATGAGCTGCCATCGTGGCTTGCGTGCAAGCAGTTTGCGGCCGTGCTTGCGCCCCATGTAGTACCACAGTTGATCGCCCGCGTAGCTTCCGCAGAAAGCCACGAGGATGACCATGTTGAGGTCCATGTATCCACGGAAAGCCAGAAATCCGGCAAGAACCAGAATGGTCTCGCCTTCAAAGAAGGTTCCCAGGAACAGGGCAAAGTAGCCGAAATCGTTCAAGAAATTCTGGAGCATTGTCTGGATGCTGGCGAAATGAACGCGCAGCCTAACTCGCCTAGGACAATCATGAAAGTGTCGATATGTGTCTCGACGTTAAAGATTCCTACAACCACAATGTCCCGTCCTTGTTGTAGGCCTTTTCTGCGGCCCACCGTCGCAGGTCACACTATGACTGTCACACATTGGTCATAATGGCGGCTTATAACTGTCGCGCTTGCCCGCGTATGCGGGCTACAGGAGTCTCGCCGTGAGCTTTACCCCCGCAAACCGCCTGTTTCCTCTCACTCGCCTGCGCCGTAATCGTCGCGACGACTTTTCTCGTCGACTGGTTCGCGAAAATGTACTGACCGTCGATGATCTGATTCTTCCCGTATTCGTACTCGATGGTGAAAACCGCCGGGAAACCATTGCCTCGATGCCGGGCGTCGAGCGCCTGACTATCGATCTGTTGCTGCAAGAGGCCGAAGGCTGGGTTGCGTTGGGAATTCCGGCGCTGGCGCTGTTCCCGGTGACGCCGCTGGAGAAAAAATCTCTGGATGGCGCTGAAGCCTGGAACCCGGACGGTATTGCCCAGCGTGCGACTCGTGCGTTGCGTGAGCGTTTCCCGGAGTTGGGCGTGATCACCGATGTGGCACTGGATCCGTTCACGACCCACGGTCAGGACGGCATCATTGATGAAGAAGGCTATGTACAGAACGACATCACTGTCGATGCACTGGTGAAACAGGCGCTGTCTCACGCTGACGCCGGTGCCCAGGTGGTCGCGCCTTCGGACATGATGGACGGTCGCATCCAGGCCATTCGTGAAGCCCTGGAACTTGCCGGGCACGTCAATGTCCGGATCATGGCGTATTCGGCGAAATATGCCAGCGCCTATTACGGTCCGTTCCGTGATGCGGTAGGTTCTTCACTGAACC
Source organism: Pseudomonas sp. Irchel 3A18 (assembly GCF_900187465.1). Taxonomy (NCBI): domain Bacteria; kingdom Pseudomonadati; phylum Pseudomonadota; class Gammaproteobacteria; order Pseudomonadales; family Pseudomonadaceae; genus Pseudomonas; species Pseudomonas sp. Irchel 3A18. The sequence goes on along the minus strand of NZ_FYDI01000003.1, from coordinate 428,085 downwards.
TGGGCAAGGCCAACAAGGCGTCCTATCAGATGGACCCGGCCAACAGTAACGAAGCATTGCATGAAGTGGCCGCTGACCTGGCTGAAGGCGCGGACATGGTGATGGTCAAGCCGGGCATGCCTTATCTGGACATCCTTTACCGGGTCAAGGATGAGTTCAAGGTCCCGACCTTTGTCTATCAGGTGAGCGGCGAGTATGCGATGCATATGGCTGCAATCCAGAACGGCTGGCTGAGTGAGGGGGTGATTCTCGAATCCCTTACCGCCTTCAAACGCGCAGGTGCTGATGGCATTCTTACTTACTTCGCCGTCCGTGCTGCTCAACTGTTAAAAGGGCAATAGCCTCACAGGAACATTCATGAATACCGAAGGACTCACCGAAGCCACTGTTGAAGTCGATGTTCAGGAGGCTACACCAGTGGTTGAGCCTGAAATTGAAACCGTTACGGCCGTCATCGAAGCGCCTGCTTCTGCGGCGCCCGCAATCGTTGTCCCGAACCTGGACGACAGCAGCCTGTATATCCACCGCGAACTGTCGCAGTTGCAGTTCAACATCCGGGTATTGGAACAGGCTCTGGATGAGTCCTATCCGTTGCTGGAACGGCTGAAGTTTCTGCTGATCTTCTCCAGCAACCTTGATGAGTTCTTCGAGATTCGTGTCGCAGGCCTCAAGAAGCAGATCACCTTCGCTCGCGAACAGGCGGGTGCCGATGGTCTGCAACCGCATCAGGCCCTGGCCAGGATCAGCGAGCTGGTTCATGGTCATGTGGATCGCCAGTACGCGATCCTCAACGATATTCTGCTGCCGGAGCTGGAAAAGCATCAGGTCCGGTTCATTCGTCGTCGCTACTGGACGACCAAGCTCAAGACGTGGGTCCGTCGCTATTTCCGCGATGAAATCGCACCGATCATCACCCCGATCGGTCTGGACCCGACGCACCCGTTCCCGTTGCTGGTCAACAAGAGCCTGAACTTCATCGTCGAGCTGGAAGGTATCGATGCCTTCGGTCGTGACTCGGGTCTGGCGATCATTCCAGCTCCGCGTCTGCTGCCGCGCATCATCAAGGTGCCGGAAGATGTGGGCGGCGTTGGCGACAACTATGTGTTCCTGTCGTCCATGATCCATGCCCACGCCGATGACCTGTTCCAGGGCATGAAGGTCAAGGGCTGCTACCAGTTCCGTCTGACCCGTAACGCTGACCTGGCGCTGGACTCCGAAGATGTGGAAGACCTGGCACGCGCCCTGCGCGGCGAGTTGTTCTCGCGTCGTTATGGCGATGCGGTGCGCCTGGAAGTGGCGGACACCTGTCCCAAGCATCTGTCGGACTACCTGCTCAAGCAGTTCAACCTGACCGAGTCCGAGCTGTATCAGGTGAACGGCCCGGTGAACCTCACGCGCCTGTTCAGCATCACCAGCCTGGACAGCCACCCGGAGCTGCAATACACGCCGTTCACGCCCGCGATTCCCAAGCTGCTGCAGAACAGCGAGAACATTTTCAGCGTGGTCAGCAAGCAGGACATCCTGTTGCTGCACCCGTTCGAGTCATTTACTCCGGTCGTCGACATGCTGCGTCAGGCCGCGAAAGACCCGCATGTACTGGCCGTGCGTCAAACGCTGTACCGCAGCGGCGCGAACTCGGAAATCGTCGATGCGCTGGTCGATGCGGCGCGTAACGGCAAGGAGGTCACGGCAGTGATTGAATTGCGCGCCCGCTTCGATGAAGAGTCCAACCTGCAACTGGCCAGCCGTCTGCAGGCGGCCGGTGCGGTGGTGATCTACGGTGTGGTCGGCTTCAAGACTCACTCTAAGATGATGCTGATCCTGCGCCGCGAAGGCGGTGAAATCGTGCGTTATGCGCATCTGGGGACCGGCAACTATCACGCGGGCAATGCTCGTCTGTACACCGACTACAGCCTGCTGACCTCCGACGATGCCTTGTGCGAAGACGTCGGCAAACTGTTCAGCCAGTTGATCGGCATGGGCAAGATCCTGCGCATGAAGAAGCTGCTGCATGCGCCGTTCACCCTCAAGAAAGGCATGCTCGACATGATTGCCCGCGAGACGCAATTCGCGCTCGACGGCAAGCCTGCCCACATCATCGCCAAGTTCAACTCACTGACCGATCCGAAGATTATCCGGGCGCTCTACAAGGCCAGCCAATCAGGTGTGCGCATCGATCTGGTAGTGCGTGGCATGTGCTGCCTGCGTCCCGGCATTGCCGGTGTCTCGCACAACATCCAGGTGCGCTCGATCATCGGTCGCTTCCTGGAGCACACGCGGGTCTACTACTTCCTCAATGGCGGCGACGAGCAGATGTTCCTGTCCAGTGCCGACTGGATGGAGCGCAACCTCGACAAGCGTGTCGAGACCTGCTTCCCGGTGGATGGCAAGAAGTTGATCCTGCGGGTGAAGAAGGAGCTGGAGAGTTATCTGACCGACAACACCCACAGCTGGCTGTTGCAGCCTGACGGGCGTTACGTGCGCAGCACGCCGACCGGCAATCAGAACGCTCGAAGCGCCCAGGCGACTTTGCTTGAGCGCCTGAGCATTCCGGTACTCAGCGTGCAGTAAAGACGATACCGACCCGGGTCAGCCACTCCGCTTCCAGCGCGAAGTCGGCCTGGGTCAACTGGTTGTTTTCCAGCCAGCCTGCCGGGAATTCCGCGTCCAGATTCGGGCCGTCTGCACGCAGGATCACACGTGGCATCTCCTGGGTGCCGCGAATGTGGTGGAACAGAATCGCAAAGCGCAGCAGCACGCACAGACGAATCAGCTTGATGCCTTCATCGCCGAACTCGGCGAACTTGTCCTTGGGAATATTGCGACGATGACCGCGCACCAGCAGCGCGAGCATTTGCTGGTCTTCGCGTGAGAATCCGGCCAGATCCGAGTGCTCGATCAGGTAGGCGCCGTGCTTGTGGTAGTGGTAGTGGGCGATGTCGAGCCCCACTTCATGCACCTTGGCTGCCCAGCTCAGCAGCTCGGCGTAGATTTCGTCTTCCAGATCCCAGGCTTCCGCGACTTGCTCCAGGGCATGCAGCGCCTTGCGCTCAACGCGAGCGGCCTGCTCCAGATCGACGTGGTAGCGGTCCATCAGCGAGCTGAGGGTGCGCTCGCGCACGTCTTCATGGTGATGACGGCCCAGCAGGTCATACAGCACGCCTTCGCGCAGGGCACCTTCGCAGTGGTCCATGCGTTTGAGTTCCAGGGCGTCGAAGATCGCTTCCAGAATCGCCAGGCCGGCGGGGAAGATCGCGCGGCGGTCGGGTTTGATGCCATCAAAGTCGATTTTCTCGACATCGCCCAGCTTGAACAGCTTGCGCTTGAGCCACGCCAGACCTTCAGCGTTGACTTCGCCCGAGCCGTAGCCGTTGGCCTTGAGTGCCACGCCAATAGCCCGAATGGTGCCGGACGAGCCGATGGCTTCATCCCATTTCAGGCGGTGCAGGGCGTGTTCGATGCTCATGATTTCAAGACGTGCCGCGGTGTATGCCTGGGCGTAGCGGGCCGGTGTGACCTTGCCGTCCTTGAAGTAACGCTGGGTGAAACTCACGCAGCCCATCTGCAGGCTTTCGCGCAGCAGTGGCTCGAAGCGCTGGCCAATGATGAACTCGGTGCTGCCGCCGCCGATATCGGCCACCAGACGCTTGCCCGGAGTGTCGGCCAGGGTGTGTGAGACGCCGAGATAGATCAGGCGCGCTTCCTCGCGGCCGGAAATGACTTCCACGGGGTGTCCCAGGATCTTTTCGGCGCGATGGATGAATTCGTTGCGGTTGCGTGCTTCACGCAAGGCATTGGTGCCCACGATACGTACGGCGCCCAGCGGCAGGCCGTTGATCAGTTGGGCGAAGCGCTTGAGGCAATCGAGCCCGCGCTGCATGGACTCTTCGTTGAGCTGGCGCTCGTCATTGATGCCCGCCGCCAGCTGAACCTTTTCACCCAGGCGCTCAAGTATGCGGATCTCGCCCTGATTCGCCTTGGCAACGACCATATGAAAGCTGTTGGAGCCCAGGTCGATCGCTGCGATCAGGGAAAGATTCTTGGCTTTGGTGTGCGGCATGATCAAAATCTCGTTCGATAACCGCGCCATCCTGCCACGATCCATGCCTGCCGCCAACGTATCAGGTGCGTGAACCGCTCTGTGGGGCTTGTTCGCGAATGAATTCGCTCCTAATTCCCTTCTACCGAGCCGATGAAATTTGCCAGTTCCGGGGTCTTCGGGTTGGCGAACAGCTCTTTCGGGTCGCCCACCTCATGCACCTTGCCCTGGTGCATGAAGACCAGCTTGTCACCCACTTCACGGGCGAAGCGCATTTCGTGGGTCACCATGATCAGGGTCATGCCGTCGGCAGCCAGTTGGCGCACGACGCTGAGTACTTCGTTGACCAGTTCCGGGTCCAGCGCCGAGGTGATTTCATCGCACAGCAGCACCTTGGGTGACATCGCCAGGGCCCGGGCGATGGCCACGCGCTGTTGCTGACCGCCGGAAAGACGATCCGGGAAAGCGTCGAACTTCTCGCCCAGCCCGACACGCTCCAGCATCTGCCTGGCCAGTTTTGCAGCCTCGGCCTTGGGCACTTTCTGTACGACCTGAGGGGCGAGCATGACGTTTTCGCCCACACTCAGGTGCGGGAACAGGTTGAACTGCTGGAACACCATGCCGACCTTCTGCCGCAAGGTGCGCAGGTCGGCGCGGGCGGCGTCCAGGTATTCGCCGTCGACTTCGATTACGCCATCGTTGATCGACTCCAGTCCGTTGAGCGTGCGCAGCAGCGTGCTCTTGCCCGAGCCACTGCGACCGATGATCGCCACGACCTGGCCTTCCTCGACAGAAAGGTCGATGCCTTTGAGTACGTGATGGTCGCCGTAGTATTTATGCAGGGCGGAAATTCTAAGCAGAGGCATGCAGTCTCCTTTCCAGATGGCGCGCACAGAGCGACAAGGGGTAGCAAAGGATGAAGTAGCCCAGGGCAACGAAGCCGTAGACCATGAAGGGTTCAAAGGTAGCGTTGGCCAGCATGCTGCCGGTCTTGGTGAGTTCGGTGAAACCGATGATCGAGGTCACGGCCGTGCCCTTGACCACCTGGACCGAGAAGCCGACCGTCGGCGCCACGGCGATGCGCAGTGCCTGTGGCAGGATCACGTAGCGCATCTGCTCGATGGGCGTCATCGCCAGGCTGGCGGACGCTTCCCACTGGCCTTTCGATATCGACTCGACACAACCGCGCCAGATTTCGGCCAGGTAGGCACTGGTGAACAGCGTCAGGGCCAGCGCAGCGGCGGCCCATGGGGAAATATCCACGCCCATGAGGGCCACGCCGAAGAACACCAGGAACAACTGCATCAGCAGCGGAGTGCCCTGGAACAGTTCTATATAAAGAGTGGCTGCGACCCGTGGTCCGGTTTTGTCCGAGATGCGCATGCCCATTACCAGAAGGCCGATCAGGCCGCCGCCGATAAAGGCTACCAGCGAGAGGGCCACTGTCCATTGCAGGCCGGTCAGCAGGTTGCGCAGGATGTCCCAAAGAGTGAAATCCATCAGCGGCTCCTCGATATGTAGCGACGCCCGACCCAGGCCAGTAATTGGCGGATCAGCAACGCCATGCACAGGTAGACCAGCGTGGTGACGATGTACGTCTCGAAGGCGCGGAAGTTACGCGACTGGAGGAAGTTGGCGAAAAAGCTCAGCTCTTCGGTGGCGATCTGCGAGCAGACCGACGAGCCGAGCATGACGATGATGATCTGGCTGCTCAGTGCCGGCCAGACCTTGCTTAGCGCCGGCGCCAGCACTACGTAGCGAAAGGCTTCGTAGCGGTTCATGGCCAGTGCAGCGGCGGCTTCCAGTTGTCCCTTGGGGATCGCCTGAATGCCGGCGCGGATGATTTCCGTCGAATAGGCACCCAGGTTGATGACCATTGCCAGGATGGCTGCCTGCCATTCGGAAATCTGCATGCCCAGGGACGGCAGGCCGAAGAAGATGAAAAACAGCTGTACCAGAAACGGGGTGTTGCGGATCAGTTCGACGTAGATGCCGAAGATCGTGGCGAAAGGCTGGATTTTCCAGGCCCTCACGACCGCGCCAACGATGCCCAGGCTGACCCCGAGCAAAGTGCCAATGGCCGTCAGTTCCAGCGTGAACAAGGCCCCGCGCAGCAAGAGATCAGCGCTTTGCAGGACCGGTGTAAAGTCGAATTGATAAGCCATTGGCGGATCCTGTGATCAGAAAGCAGTGATCAGAGATCGGCTGGCAAAGGTTGCTTGAGCCAGGTCACAGAGGCTTTTTCCAGCGCGCCGTCAGCCTTGGCGGCATTGAGGATTTCGTTGACCTTGCCCAGCAGCTCGGGCTGACCCTTGTTCACGCCGACGTAGACTGGCGAATCCTTGAGTTTCACTTTCAGGGCCGGAATGCGTTTCGGGTTGCGCTCGCTGATAGCGACCATGACCACGTTACCGCTGGCGATCAGGTCGGTCTGGCCAGCCAGGTAAGCGGCGATGGTCGAGTTGTTGTCTTCAAAGCGCTTGATGGTTGCGCCTTCGGGAGCGACGGCGGTCAGTTCGATGTCCTCGATGGCGCCACGGGTCACGCTGATGGTCTTGCCCTTGAGGTCACTGATTTCCTTGACCGGCGAGTCAGGTGGACCGAACACCGCGAGGTAGAACGGCGCGTAGGCGCGGGAGAAGTCGATGACCTTCTCGCGATCCGGGTTCTTGCCGAGGCTGGAGATCACCAGATCGACCTTGCCGGTGGTCAGGAACGGGATGCGGTTGGTGCTGTTGACCGGCGTCAGTTCGAGTTTGACCTTCAGTCTGTCGGCCAGCAACTGTGCCGTGTCGATATCCAGACCGCGCGGTTTCATGTCCGGACCCACAGAGCCAAACGGCGGGAAGTCCTGAGGTACAGCGACTTTCAGGGTGCCGCGCGCTACGACGTCATCCAGGCCGTTGGCGTGGGCAGGGGCCTGGCTCAGCATCAGGCTGGCAAACAAGGCAGTAAGCAGTGCGCTGTAACGCTTGGTCATGGGAAATCTCCGGACGGAACGAAAGATGTTGGCTTGTCCCCTAGTGCACAGCCCATGCCATTCAGGCTGTTTGCGCCATAAGTCGGGCTCTGCGGACGGTATTTGGTCTTACTGGTCTGAACAGTTGGCGGATCGAATGCCCTGCTTTGGCGCGCCTGAAAGCCACGTCGCCCCAGCGCTGGGCGTCGCTTGCCGGATGATGTAGATGGCGATAAAAGGAGTTTTTACTGGACTGACTGGCCTGAACAGTGATGCCGCAGAATGCCCTCGCAGTACCTGAATCGGCCCTCCGGGCAATTCGCAAACTGATTGCCGAGCAAGGTTACAAACCTGGCGACAGCCTGCCTTCGCAGCGGGATCTGGCGGTATTGCTGGGCGTCAGTCGAGCCTCGCTGCGCGAAGCCTTGTCGTCGCTCAGTGCCTTGGGAATTGTCAGTGTGCAGCCAGGCAAAGGCGTGTTCATTCAGTCGATTTCTGAACCAGAACAGCGCACGGCCGGTTTTTCCTGGCCTTTCGACGCACGGGTTTCTCCGGCCGATACCTTTCAGTTGCGCTATGCGCTGGAAGGCTTTGCCGCAGGTCTTGCCGCTGTCACCCTGACTGCCGACGAGCGGGATGTGCTGGAGGACAATGTCGAAGCCATGCGCCTGGAGTTGCGTGCAGGGGATTTCGAGGCGGCAGCCAGGCTGGATTTCGAGTTTCATCGGCATATTCTGGTCGCCAGTGGTAATCAGGCCATGCTGGGCATTGTGACGGCGGGTGCTGATATCTTCCTCGAAAGTCAGAAAATGCCCTTCATTCGTGCAGGAAGAGTCATGGAAACCTGGCAGGAACATCGCAAAATTTTGCGCGCTCTTTCCCGACATGCCTCCGGTCCTGCGCAGAAGGCCATGCAGGAACATATCCGTGGAGCGGCATTGCGCACGGGGATTGTCTTTGTCTCGCCCGCCAGCTAAATACGGGGTTATAACCATATTCATGGCTTCCCATAGCCAGACTCAATGAGCCCCGGCTTCCTGAATGCCATAAGGCCCGCTATGATGGGCGTCGTTTTTAGCCTACGACCTCGGAGATCTCCATGAGTAGCGACCTGATCAAACACGTCACCGACGCAAGCTTCGAAGCCGATGTCCTCAAGGCTACCGGCCCTGTGCTTGTTGACTACTGGGCTGAGTGGTGCGGCCCATGCAAGATGATTGCACCGGTTCTTGACGACATCGCTACCACTTACGCAGGCAAGCTGACCGTTGCCAAGCTGAACATCGACAACAATCAGGAAACCCCGGCCAAGCATGGTGTGCGTGGTATCCCGACGCTGATGCTGTTCAAGGACGGTAATGTCGAAGCCACCAAAGTGGGCGCCTTGTCCAAGTCGCAATTGGCTGCTTTCATCGACGCCAATCTTTGATGTTTCTAAAGCCCCGCGAACAGCGGGGTTTTTTCTGGCTCCGTACTAGACGCCTGGAAAATCAAGTGGTACATTCGGCCCCGCAATGGAATCTCCATTGCCCCCTGCTAGCCGTCGCCGACGCTCTCCTTTTCGATTTAGTACGCGATCCTGTCGCCTTCTCTGCGGCGCGGCCTCATTAAGCCAAAAGCTTAATTTCCCTCCATACATGATTACGTCATTCCCATATGAACCTGACTGAACTCAAGCAAAAGCCGATTACCGATCTGCTCGAAATGGCCGAACAGATGGGCATAGAAAATATGGCCCGTTCGCGCAAGCAGGATGTGATTTTCTCCCTGCTGAAAAAGCACGCCAAAAGCGGCGAGGAAATTTCTGGTGATGGCGTGCTGGAGATCCTCCAGGACGGCTTCGGCTTCCTGCGCTCCGCAGACGCGTCCTATCTCGCTGGCCCGGACGATATCTACGTCTCGCCAAGCCAGATCCGTCGTTTCAACCTGCGTACCGGTGACACCATTGTTGGCAAGATTCGCCCGCCTAAAGAAGGCGAGCGTTACTTCGCGCTGCTCAAGGTCGACACGATCAACTTTGATCGTCCGGAAAATGCCAAGAACAAGATTCTGTTCGAAAACCTGACGCCGCTGTTCCCGAACGTGCGCATGAAGATGGAAGCCGGTAACGGTTCCACCGAAGACCTGACCGGTCGCGTGATCGATCTGTGTGCACCTATCGGTAAAGGCCAGCGTGGTCTGATCGTTGCTCCGCCAAAGGCGGGCAAGACCATCATGCTGCAGAACATCGCGTCGAACATCACTCGTAACAACCCGGAAGTTCACCTGATCGTTCTGCTGATCGACGAGCGTCCGGAAGAAGTGACCGAAATGCAGCGTACCGTACGCGGCGAAGTGGTTGCTTCTACGTTCGACGAGCCGCCAACCCGCCACGTGCAGGTTGCTGAAATGGTGATCGAGAAGGCCAAGCGCCTGGTCGAGCACAAGAAGGACGTCGTGATCCTGCTCGACTCCATTACCCGTCTGGCTCGCGCCTACAACACCGTGATTCCAAGCTCCGGCAAGGTACTGACCGGTGGTGTCGATGCTCACGCTCTCGAGAAGCCAAAGCGCTTCTTCGGTGCTGCGCGTAACATCGAAGAAGGCGGCTCGCTGACCATCATCGCCACCGCGCTGGTTGAAACCGGCTCGAAGATGGACGAAGTGATCTACGAGGAGTTCAAGGGTACGGGCAACATGGAGCTGCCGCTGGATCGCAAGATCGCAGAGAAGCGCGTGTTCCCGGCCATCAACATCAACCGCTCCGGCACCCGTCGTGAAGAGCTGCTGACTGCTGATGACGAACTGCAACGCATGTGGATCCTGCGCAAGCTGCTGCATCCTATGGATGAAGTCGCTGCCATCGAGTTCCTGGTCGACAAGCTCAAGCAGACCAAGACCAACGATGAATTCTTCCTGTCGATGAAACGCAAGTAACTGACAGGTTGAACAGAAAATGGCGTCCTTCGGGGCGCCATTTTTTTTGATGGTCGTCTGGGGAAGTAGTGCTGATCAGTTAAGGCACAAAAAACTTGTGGGAGGCAGCTTGCTGGCGAAAAAGGCCTGAAACCGGCAGATATTCTGCGGCTGTACGAGGAAGTCGCCAGCAAGCTGCTTCCCACGAATGACATTCACGTCTTTGGCCTGTCCCGCTTTCCAGAATAAATTCACTCCTGTGCCTGCTCATGGCTGCCACGAATCTGCAGAGCAGGTACGATGTGCACCTATTTGAATAAGTGGCCAGGTTAATGAAGTTCAAGGACCTAAGGGATTTCGTGCAGCAGCTTGAGCAGCGCGGAGAGTTGAAACGCATTCAGATGCCCATTTCCCCTGTGCTGGAAATGACTGAAATCTGCGACCGTACGCTGCGCGCCAAAGGCCCGGCCCTGCTGTTTGAAAAGCCGGTCGGTTTTGACATCCCGGTGTTGGGCAACCTGTTCGGAACGCCGGAGCGTGTCGCCATGGGCATGGGCGCCGAATCCGTCGACGAGCTGCGGGAAATCGGCAAGTTGCTGGCCTTCCTCAAGGAGCCGGAGCCGCCCAAAGGCCTCAAAGACGCCTGGTCAAAGCTGCCTATCTTCAAGAAAGTCATCTCCATGGCCCCCAAAGTGGTCAAGGATGCGCCGTGCCAGGAGATCGTCATCGAAGGCGATGACGTCGACCTGAACATGCTGCCTGTCCAGACCTGCTGGCCTGGCGACGTTGCGCCGCTGATCACCTGGGGCCTGACAGTTACGCGCGGTCCGAACAAGGAGCGCCAGAACCTGGGCATCTATCGCCAGCAGGTGATCGGTCGCAACAAGGTCATCATGCGCTGGCTCAGCCATCGCGGCGGCGCGCTGGACTTCAAGGAATGGTGCATCAAGCATCCCGGCGAGCCGTTCCCTGTAGCCGTTGCCCTGGGCGCGGACCCGGCGACCATTCTGGGTGCCGTGACGCCGGTGCCTGACAGCTTGTCCGAATATGCGTTTGCAGGCCTGCTGCGCGGCACTCGCACCGAACTGATCAAGTGCCGTGGCAACAACCTGCAAGTGCCTTCCAGTGCCGAAATCGTCCTTGAGGGCGTGATCCATCCCGGTGAAATGGCTGATGAGGGGCCTTATGGCGACCACACCGGTTATTACAACGAAGTGGACAGCTTCCCGGTGTTCACCGTCGAGCGTATTACGCACCGGATCAAGCCGATCTATCACAGCACTTACACCGGTCGTCCGCCGGATGAGCCGGCGATTCTGGGCGTGGCGCTGAACGAAGTGTTCGTACCGATCCTGCAAAAGCAGTTTCCGGAAATCATCGACTTCTACCTGCCGCCCGAAGGCTGTTCCTATCGCATGGCCGTCGTGACCATCAAAAAGCAGTACCCGGGCCATGCCAAGCGCGTGATGCTGGGTGTCTGGTCGTTCCTGCGACAGTTCATGTACACCAAGTTCGTTATTGTCACCGACGACGACATCAACGCTCGCGACTGGAACGACGTGATCTGGGCCATTACCACGCGCATGGACCCCAAGCGCGACACGGTAATGATCGAAAATACGCCGATCGATTACCTGGACTTCGCTTCACCGGTTTCCGGTCTGGGTTCCAAGATGGGGCTTGATGCGACGCATAAGTGGCCGGGCGAAACCACACGTGAGTGGGGCCGGGCTATCGTCAAGGACGAGGCGACTACACGTCGGGTCGATGAAATCTGGAATCAACTGGGAATAGATTGATGCGTGTAACGTTGCAGCCGTCGGGTGCAGTGCTGGAAACCCTGCCGGGCGAGCGGATTCTCGATGCTGCACAGCGCCTGGGCTATGAATGTCCACAGAGCTGCCGCAACGGTAATTGTCATGTCTGCTCGGCGCTGCTGGTGCAGGGGCGCGTGAAACAGGCCAGCGATGAGCTGACCCACGGTGAAATCTACACCTGCCTGGCAGAGCCGCTGGAAACCTGCGAAGTGCTGTGGGATGCGGTCCTGCCCCTTGGTCAGTTGCCGGTGCGCAAGTTTGCCTGCCAGCTCAGCGAGTGCGTTGAAGTGGGCGGCGATGTCTGGCGGGTCGGTCTGAGGGCGCCGGCTGGCAAGCTGCCCCGCTATCACGCCGGGCAATACCTGATGATCGAGCGCGAGAACGGTGAAAAGTCAGCCTTCTCGCTGGCTTCGGCGCCTCACAAGGGGCGCGACCTGGAATTGCACGTGCTGGTTCGTGAGGCCAGTGCTCGCACGCTGATCGAACAGCTTCAACGCAATGCCATGGCGCGGGTCGAGCTACCTCTTGGCGATACCCACCTTGCCGATCTGCCCGACGGCCCACTGGTACTGATCGCGGCTGGCACGGGTATGGCGCAGATGAGCAGCCTGATCGAGCATTGCCGCGCCAAGGGCTTCAGCCATCCAGTGCATCTGTACTGGGGCGTGCGCCGTCCCGAGGACTTTTACGAAATTCGTCAGTGGGACGAATGGGCCACGCTGCCGAATCTGTTCCTGCACAAGGTCGTCAGTGATCTGTGCGGCTGGGAAGGGCGCTGCGGGATGTTGCATGAAGCCGTACGCGACGACATCAGCGACCTGTCCTCGATCCATGTCTACGGCAGCGGCTCTCCGGCCATGATCTACGCGACGCTGGATGCCTTGGTCGGTGCCGGAATGGACGCTCATCAGATGCGTGCTGATGTCTTTGCCTACGCGCCTCGTCCATAGCTTCTGACTGGCGGCCTTGTAACTGGATTGCAATTTTTTTCAATCGCTTATAGCTTATAGCGATGAAAACACAGGCTCAGGCCTGTAGCAGCACCCGTACCGCGATACCTTGACGCCGCTTATCCATGAGCGGGTCCTCAAGGCTCGGTTATGACTGACAGTCAGGCTGTCAGGGAGGCAAATGGACAATCCAATCAATGAATTGGCGGCGGCCGTGCATGACGGCCTTGGTCTGAAATATCCGCCAGTAATCGATCTTGGCCCGCAACTCACCCGCGAGCAACTGCTCGCCTCGATGAACGCCACCCTGCGTCGCCACAAGGGCGGCCCTGTCTGGCTGTTCGCTTATGGCTCGCTGATCTGGCGCCCTGAATGCAAGGCTGTCGAGCGTCAGCGCGCACGGGTATATGGCTACCATCGCGGCTTGTACCTGTGGTCCCACGAACATCGGGGCACACCCGAAGTGCCTGGCCTGGTATTCGGCCTGGACCGTGGCGGCTCCTGCACGGGGTTCGCCTACCGCTTGCCGGATGAATGCCTTGAAGACTCCCTGTTCGCGCTCTGGCAGCGCGAAATGCCTTATCCCTCTTATCGCCCGCACTGGCTGAGCTGCCGTCTTGAAGATGGCACACAGGTTCAGGCGTTGGGATTTGTGCTGGAGAGGCATTTGCCCAGCTATGCGGGCAACCTGCCGGACAGTGTGCTGAGCCAGGTACTGGCCAGCGCAAGCGGGCGGTATGGCACGACTCGTGATTACGTCGAGCAGACCGCCAACGCCTTGCGCAGCCACGCCATGCCAGATCTGAATCTGGAGGCGCGGCTGAAGCGTTGCCGGTCCAACCCGGTTACGCTTTGACTCAGGCTTACCGAGACGTGCTGGCAACCTGTTTGTGACGTAGCGTTGGCGCAAGGAACGCCATAGCCAGGATGCACGCACTGATCAGCAGCACAAAACCGCCATCCCAGCCGAAGTGGTCAACGGTGTAGCCCATCGCCGCGCTTGCTGCGACCGAGCCGCCCAGGTAACCGAACAACCCTGTGAAACCTGCCGCAGTACCGGCTGCTTTCTTGGGCGCCAGTTCCAGTGCCTGCAGACCGATCAGCATCACCGGGCCGTAGATCAGGAAGCCGATGGAAACCAGAGCGATCATGTCGACGGTCGGGTTGCCTTCCGGGTTCAGCCAGTACACCAGCGTGGCGATGGTCACCAGGAACATGAACACCATACCGGTCAGGCCGCGGTTGCCCTTGAAGATCTTGTCCGACATCCAGCCGCACAGCAGCGTGCCAGGAATACCGGCCCACTCGTACAGGAAATAGGCCCATGAGGTCTTGTCGACCGTGAAGTGCTTGGCTTCTTTCAGGTAGGTCGGTGCCCAGTCCAGCACGCCATAGCGCAGCAGATAGACGAACACGTTAGCCAGGGCGATGTACCACAGCAGTTTGTTGCGCAGCACGTATTTGACGAAGATTTCCCTGGCGCTGAATTCTTCTTCATGGCTGGCGTCGTAGCCTTCCGGATAATCGTTCTTGTAGTGCTCGATGGGCGGCAGGCCAACCGATTGCGGGGTGTCGCGCATGGTTGCGAAGGCGAAGACCGCCACCAGCAGAGCCACGGCTGCCGGCACATAGAATGCGGCGTGCCAGTCGTTGGTCCAGCCCATGCCCAGCAGGAACAGCGGGCCGATCAGACCGCCACCCACGTTATGGGCCACGTTCCAGACCGAAACCACACCGCCGCGCTCTTTCTGCGACCACCAGTGCACCATCGTCCGCCCGCTCGGCGGCCAGCCCATGCCTTGTGCCCAGCCGTTTATGAACAGCAGCACAAACATGATCGTGACACTGGACGTCGCCCAGGGCGCGAAACCGAAAATGAACATCACCCCGGCCGACACCAGCAACCCGAACGGCAGGAAATAGCGCGGGTTGGAGCGGTCCGAAACCAGCCCCATCAGGAATTTCGACAAGCCGTAGGCAATCGCGATGGCCGACATGGCAACACCCAACTGCCCGCGTGTGTAGCCTTCTTCGATCAGGTAAGGCATCGCCAGGGAGAAGTTCTTGCGCAGCAGGTAGTAACCGGCATAGCCGATGAAAATACCGGCGAAGATCTGCCAGCGCAGACGACGGTAAGTGCTATCGACCTTTTCTTCGGGGATGGGTGCCATGTGCTTGGCAGGGCGGAAAAACGCAAACATGCAGACGCTCCGGGTTTTTATTTTTTGCGAAAGCGAATATTACATTTTCGTTACAGAAAAAAGCAGCGCTTTTTCCGAAAGTTGCATAGGAAATGTGAGGTTGTTCGTGTTCTTTTGTGAACATCTTGTTTGGGTAGATGCCGTCATTTTTTTTTGGGATTGCTCCTACGTTTGAATGGGATTGCATGTCCTTATGAGCACTGAGGGAGCCTTCTACTATCGCGGTCACTACGCCATGCAGGCGTTCATATCGCGGTTTTCAGGGGGTGTGTATGAGGTTTATTGCGTTTGTTTTTGTTCTTTTGCTGCCTCTTTCGGTGCAGTCTGCCGATGCCTTGATTGTCCCCCTGTTTACCCCCAAGCCTGTATATCCGCCAGCATTGATCAGAAGCCGATACACCGGAAAGGTACGGGTTCAGTTGGTGGTGAGTTCTGGCGGGAATGTGCAGGACGTTCGGGCGATAGAGAGCGGGCATCCACAATTGACTGAGGCTGCTGTGGGGGCTTTGGCTCAATGGCGCTATCGCCCATGGGCTGGAACCGTGGGCGCCCCACCGCAAATCAGCATCATGATCCCTGTCATTTTTGGATCTCACGGAAACAGGCATTTCAATCAGGAAGTCGATGTCGGCCTGAGCAATATCCGCTGTGCCTATTTGAATAACGAAGTCGATACGCAAAACAGAGACTTTCCGGAAGAGCCTTTAAATAAAGTCGACGTGTTCTGGTACACCGGTCAGTTTTTATTCAGTAGCTATGCGGCTCTTCTGCGTAGCGAGGATGAGCGCAAGGTCTTGCTTGAGCAGTTGGGGCGGTTGGTTCCAGAGATTGTGAAAAGCTGCCGGCTTAATCCACAGCACAGGTATGGCGACTACCTTCCTGTTTCTATCAAGAGCCTGTTGAGTGGGCTGGCACAGTCAGACGATGTGCCTGGCGCATTGCAAGGAGCCTTGTGAATGCCGAGCAGATTCCATGGGGTTGGTGTGCTGTTTACAGGTCTTTTGTTTGTGGGGTGTGTCACCGCGGAAGGCTCATACCCGGTGCCACTGTCTATGCCGGACATCGAGTATCCAGAGGAACTGAGCGGTTCGTCTGCAAAAGGCGAGGTCGTTGTACGGATCTTCATTCAGGCCGATGGCGGGGTGCGATTCCTTGAGGTGCTTGATGCTACCGAGCCCCGATTCGTGGAGGCGACCAAAAAGGCTGTTGAACAATGGCGTTTCGAGCCCTGGACGCCACCCGCCTCCAATCCAGAGGGGGAGGCAGTAAAAGTCACCTACCGCTTTTTAGGAAGACCGTATAAAGAACCGTCGCCGACAGCCAATGTCGAGTTAAAGAAGGTGGCATGCCGTCAGCTCAACAAGGAAGCGGAGAGCAACTGGCGCAAAAGCGGCCGCGCTCATGAGGCTGAAACCCTGGTCCGAACGGAGTTCTATCTTTCCAGTGGCAATGTCATCTATCCGTTTCTTTCAGGCGATGCGCGGGAGGCGCTGGTTATGGAATTTATTAACGCAATTCCGGGCATCCTGAAAAACTGCCAGAAAAATCCCCAAAGAAACTATGTGGATTATCTGCCGGAGAATGTCAGGCGGAATTTGTAGGCGGGATTTCGCGAATGAATATCTCTTTAGCGATCTGCCCGGCCTTTTCCAGCCCTTCGGCAGGGGCGGGCAAACTACCGGACGTGTTCGATGCGGCGATTGCCGACCACAATCGCTCGGTACTAGCTCGTGGCGATAGAGCATTGTTCTGACGGGCTTGCGACATCCGGGCGTGATGCTCGGACAACTCCGTAGAACGCTGTTCCAGAAATGCTGCCGACTCGGCGAGAAGCCTGGCTTCATGCTCATTGTTGACGGCATCCGCCCAGGCCTGATGGGCCTGTTGACGGGCGCGAGCATGCAGTCGTCGACGCCGTCTTCTTCGGCTTGAAGAGCCCGTATTAGTGAAACCCCGATCAAAGAAACCGGTATTTTGAGGTGCAGGATTGCTACTGGGGGTGATGTTTACCGTTCCAGTTGTATTGTCATGCAGTACGTTGGTTTGTCGCTTCCTTCGTGTAGCCATACAAATCTCCTTGTTTGTATGGCTGGACGTTACGAATTTGCTGTCGGACGACGCGGTATATGTTTGTTGTTTTTGATGGCCGTGAATTTATTTAAGTTGGTTTGTCAGAACTCTGTCTGTTTACCCTCCATATCAACCAACCTCCACCACCACCTTCCCCACCGCACTCCTTTTCCCCAACACCTCAATCGCTTCTGCGCCTCTTTCCAGCGGGTAAACCTGCGACACCAATGGTTTCAACTTTCCTTCTGCATACCAATCAAACAATTGCTTGAAGTTCGCGGCATTGTCTTGTGGTTGTCTTTGCGCGAAGGAGCCCCAGAATACGCCGACCACTGATGCGCCTTTCAATAAGGCGAGGTTTACGGGCAGTTCGGGAATGCGGCCGCTGGCGAAGCCGACGACCAGCAGGCGGCCGTTCCAGGCGATGGAGCGTACGGCCTGGTCGAAGAGGTCGCCGCCGACCGGGTCGTAGATGACGTCGACGCCGTTGCCTGCTGTCAGGCGTTTCACTTCGTCCTTGAGGCTGGTTTCGCTGTAGTTGATGAGTTCGTCTGCGCCGGCATTTCTGGCGACTTCAAGTTTTTCGGCGCTGCTGGCGGCAGCAATGACGCGAGCCCCTAGGGCTTTGCCGATTTCCACGGCGGCGAGGCCCACGCCGCCGGAGGCTCCGAGCACCAGCAGGGTTTCGCCGGGTTGCAGGTTGGCGCGTTGTTTGAGGGCGTGCATGGAGGTGCCGTAGGTCATGCTGAAAGCGGCGGCGGTGGTGAAGTCCATGGCTTCCGGGATCGGCAGTACGTTGTAGCCCGCTACGGCAACCTGCTCGGCGAAACTGCCCCAGCCGGTGAGGGCCATGACCCGGTCGCCGGGTTTGAGGTGGGTTATCTTTTCACCGACCTGCGAGATGATGCCTGCTGCTTCGCCGCCCGGTGAAAACGGGAAAGGCGGCTTGAACTGGTATTTGCCTTCGATGATCAGCGTGTCCGGGAAGTTGACGCCAGCAGCCTGTACATCGAGCAGGATTTCGTTCTTCTTGATGACGGGGCTGTCGACGTTTTCCAGGACCAGGGTGTCGGCAGGACCGAAGGCTTTGCACAGCAGGGCTTTCATCGGGCTATTCCTTTTCCAGTAATGGCCGATAAGGTCGGATATGCAGGTTTTCGGGTCAATGAGCATGGCCCGGCCTTATAAGCGTGTATAAGCTGTAACCTACGCGGGCAACCCGTATTAAGGAGTGGACTGTGAAAGCGTGGATCTTGATGTTGTTGGCCTTGTCGTTGCCTGCCCTGGCGCAGGAAGAAGCCAAAGAAGGTGAAGGCGAGCCCAAGGCGGCTTATGTGTCTCTGACGCCTCCGTTTGTGGGTAACTATGCCCTTGATGGCGGACCGAAGTTGCGCGTCTACAAGGCTGATATCGCCCTGCGCGTTACCGGCGCCGATGCCCAGGCGGCGGTCAAGCGTAATGACCCGCTGATCCGTAATCTGCTGGTTGCCCTGTTTACCCAACAGACCGTCGATTCCATGAGCAGCGCCGATGCGAAGGAAAAGATTCGTCAGGAAGCACTCAAGCAGGTCCAGCAAGTCATGACCAGTGAAGAGGGCAAGCCGATTGTTGAAGACTTGCTGTTCAACAACTTTATCGTTCAGTAACGCCCTCAGCGCAGTGCCAGGATCGCCGACCATTGTTCGGCGGTCACGGGCATCACAGACAGTCGGCTGCCTTTCTGCACGAGAGGCAGTTGTTCAAGCGTCGCTTGTTGTTTCAGGTAACCCAGCCCCAAAATTTTCGGGAAGATTTCCACGAAGGCGACATCGATTGCGCTCCATGGATTCTTTTCGGCGCTGGCCTTGGCGTCGAAGTAGTGACTTTCCGGCTCAAGGGCCGTGGGGTCCGGGTAGGCCGCCTCGATAATCCTGCCGATACCGGCAATTCCTGGCTCCGGGCAACTGGAGTGATAGAAAAAGAACTCGTCACCCACCGCCATGCTGCGCAGGAAGTTGCGGGCCTGATAGTTGCGCACGCCATCCCAGCGGGTTTTGTCGAGGCGTTGCAGGTCACTGATCGAGAGTTCGTCGGGTTCTGACTTCATCAGCCAATAGGCCATCGGGTGTTCTCCATGGAAATACACACCATCGGGATGTTTTTATGACAAACCGACAGTCGGTTGGCGCCACTATTTGCGTACTGGTTCACGTTATCGCAAAATGCCGCCTTTTTAAGCACCCTGCTGTTACATGGCCTTTACGAGAGCGGCTGTTGGCAGCGTATTGATTTGTCGAAGGAGGGCAGTCAATGAAACGCAAGCCGGATTTACTGTGGGTTTTAGTGGCATTGTTCGGCTTGGGTATCGTGACTACCGGTTATGCGCAGAGCCTGTGGGCCAACAAGGTGGATGCACCTGTCGAGATCACTCAGCAGCAACAAAAGGTGCCCGGGCGGCATTGATGCTTTAAGCTTCTTTCTTTTCCGGGGGCTATGCCTGTAGCTCCCGTCGCGTCACTTCTCTTCTTCCTGTTGTGCCAGATACCAGCGGCTGTCCGATACCGTGCCTTGCAGCGGAACATCCCAGCTTGCCTGCGCGAGCCGTTCGACTTTCTGACACTCATGGGCCAGGCCCAGCAGCAGCGGTTTTTTCCAGGTTTTTCGGCGTGCCAGATACACCAGGCTGCGGTCATAGAAACCGCCGCCCATTCCCAGGCGTCCGCCTTCGTCATCGAATCCGACCAGAGGCATCAGGATCAGATCCAGTGCCCAGATCCTGCGTTGCCGTGCGCGATTGATACGCGGCTCCGGGATGCGAAAACGGTTGGGGATGAATTTCTCGCCAGGGCGCACGCGCTGGAAAACCATCTTGGTACGTGGCCAGGCATCGAGCACCGGCAGATAAGTCGCCTTGCCCCGACGTTGGGCGGCCCGCAGCAAAAGCCGGGGATCGATCTCGCCGTCCATGGGCAGATACAGCGAGACATGCCGGGCGCGGCGAAACAGGGGATGTTGTGCCAGTTGGCGATACAGGCCGCGAGCGGCTGCGCGTTGCTGGCCAGGACTCAAGGCACGACGCGCCTTGCGTAGCTGGCGGCGCAGTTGCGGGCGTGTGATTGTCGGGTTGCTGGTCATGAGCGCAAGGTCATGCAGGCTGATCCGTGAGGTTGAAACCAGATACGGAATCGACATTGCCAGACAGCTGGACTGGCAATGGATTGAATGAGGACTCCCCGACGAACCGCTGTCGGTGTAGCCCTTGAACCCGAAAGTTCAAGGTGGTGATTGCAGGAGGTCTTAAGGCTTTCCGTCAAGCGGACATGCACACCGACCCCAACGTGCAACCCCCGTGGTTGTGCGTATCGGCTCAGGGACATGACCGACTGGCAAGCACTCCAGGGAGCGGCGCAAGTATACAGAAACGTCTGCAAATAATCAGCTACGAGGTGAATCGGGTGTTGTCGGGGTGTCTGTGGCCAGCACCAGATCGACTCTTTCCAGCAAGTCGCGCACCTGTTCGCGGGTCGAACCGCTGGTTTGCACGTCAGGCAGATTCTGTTTGTGCAGCAGGTCGTGAGTGATGTTCAGGGCAGCCATGACCGCAATGCGGTCTGCGCCAATCACTTTGCCGCTGCTGCGGATTTCACGCATCTTGCCATCCAGGTAGCGGGCGGCGCTGACCAGGTTGGTGCGCTCTTCCTGAGGGCAAATGATCGAATATTCCTTGTCGAGGATTTGAACGGTAACGCTGTTGCCATTACTCATGAGTCTTGCTCCAGGGCCTTGAGGCGCGAAATCATGGACTCGACCTTCTGCCGGGCGATTTCGTTCTTTTCGATGAGGTGGGCGCGTTCCTCGCGCCAGGATTTTTCCTGAGCTAATAGGAGTGCATTTTGGCTTTTAAGTTGCTCAATGTGTTTGAGCAGCAATTCCAACCGGTTCATCAGGGCTTGCAGATCGGTGTCTTCCATTGTTTTCCACTGAATACTTTCTGATGAATGGCACGGAGTGAGGTAACGCCACTGCCTCTAACCGCCGTGTTGATGATCTTGTTGCGCGGATAGTCTAGGATACAAGGCCTTCATTCTAGACATTGCGCCGTTTGGCGACTAGCTGCCCATGCCCATTCAGAATTCCCCGTACAAAGCATTTGCCACTCTGCTCAATACCAGTGGTCATCCTGTTTCCCCTGCCGAACTGCACGGCCTGTTGCTGGGGCGCAGTTGTGCCGGTGCCGGCTTCGATAGCGAAGGCTGGTTTGCCGATGCTTCCGTACTGCTTGAAACCGAGCCTGAGGACAATGTTCGCCAGGCGCTGATTGGCTTGCAGGAGATGGTCAAGGGCGAACTCACCGGCGATGACATGACGGTCGTGCTGTTGCTGCCCGGCGATGACGAGCCGCTGACCGAGCGCGCTGCTGCACTGGGTCAATGGTGCCAGGGTTTCCTGTCGGGCTTTGGCCTGGCGGTCGGAGATGCGGTGCTGAGCATCGAAGCCACTGAAGTGTTACAGGACTTGGCTGCAATCGCTCAGGTTCAGGATGCACTGGAAGAATCCGAAGACGGCGAAAGCGATTACATGGAAGTCATGGAATACCTGCGCGTCGCACCACTGCTGCTGTTCACCGAGTGCAGCAAGGCCGTTGCGCCACAGCCCAAGCCTTCCCTGCACTGATTGCTCATCACGGCGCGCCGGCAGGGTTTCTACAGACCTGACCGGCTCGCTCCACCAAGGGACCCCGTCTGCCCATGATCTCTATCCCGAAGTCCGAATACGCCCGCCGACGCAAGGCCCTGATGGCCCAGATGGTGCCCAACAGCATCGCCATTCTTCCGGCCGCGGCTGTTGCGATTCGCAATCGTGATGTCGAGCATGTCTACCGGCAGGACAGCGATTTCCAGTACCTGAGCGGCTTTCCCGAGCCCGAAGCTGTGGTGGTGTTGATTCCGGGGCGTGAATATGGCGAGTACGTGCTGTTTTGTCGTGAACGCAACCCGGAGCGCGAGTTGTGGGATGGCCTGCGTGCAGGCCAGGAAGGCGCCATTCGTGATTTCGGTGCAGATGATGCGTTTCCGATCAACGATATCGACGACATCCTGCCGGGCCTGATCGAAGGGCGCGAGCGGGTTTACTCGGCCATGGGCAGCAACCCTGAATTCGACCGGCATCTGATGGAGTGGATCAACACCATTCGCTCCAAGGCGCACCTGGGTGCGCAGCCGCCGAACGAGTTCGTTGCGCTGGATCATCTGCTTCACGACATGCGCCTGTATAAATCGGCAGCGGAAGTGAAGGTCATGCGTGAGGCAGCACAGATTTCTGCACGCGCCCATATCCGGGCGATGCAGGCCAGCCGTGCGGGGCTATATGAATTCAGCCTGGAAGCCGAGCTGGATTACGAGTTTCGCAAGGGCGGGGCAAGGATGCCGGCCTACGGGTCCATCGTCGCGTCGGGCCGTAATGCCTGCATCCTGCACTATCAGCAGAACGACGCGCCGCTCAAGGAGGGCGATCTGGTGTTGATCGACGCCGGTTGCGAGATCGACTGCTATGCCAGCGACATCACTCGCACCTTTCCGGTCAGCGGGACATTCTCGGCAGAGCAGAAGGCAATCTACGAACTGGTGCTCAAGTCTCAGGAAGCGGCGTTCGCGGCCATCGGACCGGGCAAGCACTGGAACCAGGCACACGAGGCGACGGTCAGGGTTATTACTGCCGGGCTGGTTGAGTTGGGCCTGTTGCAGGGCGATGTGGACGAGTTGATCGAGACCGAAGCGTACAAGCCGTTCTATATGCACCGTGCCGGGCACTGGCTGGGCATGGACGTGCATGATGTCGGCGAATACAAGGTCGGCGGCGAATGGCGGGTACTGGAGGTCGGCATGGCGCTGACCGTGGAGCCTGGGATTTATGTCTCTCCCGACAATCAGAACGTCGCGAAAAAATGGCGAGGTATCGGTGTGCGAATCGAGGATGACGTAGTGGTGACCAAGAAGGGGTGTGAAATTCTTTCTGGCGGCGTGCCCAAGACTGTCGCTGAAATCGAGGCCCTGATGGCCGCTGCACAGGCTCAGGTCGCATGAGCCGCTTCAATCTTGCCATCATCGGTGGCGGTCTGGTGGGTGCCAGCCTCGCTCTGGCCTTGCAGGCGGGCGCCAAGGCGCGCGGTTGGAAAATCGTCCTGATCGAACCTTTCGCCCCCGGCGACAGCTATCAGCCCAGCTACGATGCACGCTCTTCGGCGCTGTCGTTCGGGGCGCGGCGCATTTATGAACGCCTTGGCCTGTGGCATCAGATTACCCGGCGCGCCGAACCCATCATGCAGATTCAGGTGTCCGATCGCGGGCGCTTCGGTGCGACCCGTCTTGCTGCCATGGAAGAAGGCGTGCCGGCGCTGGGTTATGTGGTGGAAAACGCCTGGCTGGGCCAATGCTTGTGGGCGGGGCTGGATCGGGAGGTCGTGACATGGCGCGTGCCCGCCGAGGTTACGCACATGCAGGCCCTGGCCGGCGGCTATCGATTGACCCTCAATGACGAAACCGAACTGGAATGTGATCTGGCGGTGCTGGCCGATGGTGGCCGCTCCAGCCTGCGCGAACAGTTGGGTATTGGCGTGCGCGAACGCTCTTATGATCAGAGCGCCTTGATCGCCAACATCACCCCGAGCGAAGCCCATTGCGGACAGGCGTTCGAGCGCTTCACCGATGACGGTCCCATGGCTCTGTTGCCATTGCCGGAAAATCGCTGCGCGCTGGTCTGGACCCGCAAGGGCAACGACACCCAGCGGCTTGCGGCGCTGGATGACCGCAGCTTCCTCAGTGAACTGCAGAATGTATTCGGTTACCGCCTGGGCACCTTGCGTCAGGTCGGTTCGCGGCATGTGTATCCGCTTTCCCTGGTGGAAGCCGAAGAGCAGGTTCGTTCGCATCTGGTCGTGCTGGGCAATGCCGCCCACAGCCTGCACCCGATTGCCGGTCAGGGGTTCAACCTGTCGCTTCGTGATGCCGACGCCCTGGCTGAAGCATTGCTGGAAAGCGACAAGTCGCCGGGTGATCTGGCGACTTTGTTGGCCTATCGTGAAAGGCAACGCCTCGATCAACAGATGACCGTGGGCTTTTCCGACAAGGTCACCCGCCTGTTCGGCAGCACACAGCCTGTGGTCACCGCAGGCCGCAACCTGGGGTTGCTGGGGCTGGACCTGCTGCCGCCCGCCAAACGCTGGTTCGCCCGTCAGGCCATGGGCCTGGGGACTCGATCCGATGTGTGACCCACAAACTTTCAGAACACGGCCACGGCCGCAAGCGAGAACGATCTAAGCATGGAAACCCGCGCAGATGTGCTGATTGTCGGAGCCGGAATGGTCGGCAGCGCCCTTGCATTGGCCTTGCAGGGCAGCGGCCTGGATGTGGTGGTGGTCGATGGCGGCCCGCTGAGCGTCAAACCCTTCGACTCGCAATCGTCCTTCGAGCCCCGCGTCAGTGCTCTGTCGGCAGCCAGCCAGCGGATTCTGCAGCGTCTTGATGTCTGGGAAGGCATCACCGCCCGTCGCGTCAGCCCTTATGGGCAGATGCATGTGTGGGACGGCAGCGGCACTGGCGAAATCCATTTCTCAGCGTCCAGCGTGCATGCTGAAGTGCTGGGTCATATCGTCGAGAACCGTGTGGTGCAGGACGCTCTGCTGGAACGACTGCACGACAGCGATATCGGTTTACTGGCCAATGCCCGTCTGGAGCACATGCGTCATTCCGGTGACGACTGGCTGCTGACCCTGGCCGACGGTCGCCAGTTGCGTGCGCCGCTGGTCATTGCTGCCGATGGTGCCAATTCGGCTGTACGCCGCCTGACAGGCACACCGACCCGCGAGTGGGATTATCTGCATCACGCCATCGTCACCAGCGTGCGAACGGCCGACTCCCATCGCAAGACCGCCTGGCAGCGTTTTACCGACGATGGTCCGCTGGCGTTCCTGCCGCTGGAGCATGAAGAAGAGCACTGGTGTTCCATCGTCTGGTCGGTGACGCCGCTTGAAGCCGAGCGCCTGATGGCGCTGGATGACGAAACCTTCTGCCGCGAACTGGAGCGGGCTTTCGAGGGCCGTCTGGGGCAGGTGCTGACTGCCGACCCGCGAGTGTGTGTGCCGTTGCGTCAGCGTCACGCCAAGCGCTATGTCGCGCCGGGGCTGGCGCTGATTGGCGATGCCGCCCACACCATTCACCCGCTGGCCGGTCAGGGCGTGAACCTGGGCTTTCTCGATGCTGCCGTACTGGCTGAAGTGTTGCTGCATGCCGCTGAGCGTGGTGAGCGGCTGGCCGATGTCCGTGTGCTCGGCCGTTACGAGCGCCGCCGCATGCCTCACAACCTGTCATTGATGGCGGCCATGGAAGGTTTCGAGCGCCTGTTCCAGGCCAATCCGCTGCCGTTGCGCTGGTTGCGCAACACGGGTTTGAAGCTGGTCAACCAGATGCCGGAAGCCAAGGCCATGTTCGTGCGCGAAGCGTTGGGATTGTCCGGAGAGCTCCCGGAACTTGCCCGCCTGTAGGGGCGAATGAATTCGTTCCTACAGGGGTTTGAAACATCTGGTAACGCCTCGGGTGGTAGTTCGATTGTGATCGAAAATGGGATTAACTACCATTTCGCCTCATTTTTTGAACGCGAGAGACTCCCATGCAGGCTAGCAAGCGTCTTCTGGCTGCTTTGACACTGACCGTGCTCGGCAGCACTGCCCAGGCTGCCGATGAGGTCGTGGTGTACTCATCGCGTATCGATGAGCTGATCAAGCCTGTCTTCGATGCCTACACGGCCAAGACCGGTGTGAAGATCAAGTTCATTACCGACAAGGAAGCCCCGCTGATGCAGCGCATCAAGGCCGAAGGCGAAAACGCCACGGCTGACCTGCTGCTGACCGTCGATGCCGGTAACCTCTGGCAGGCCGAGCAGATGGGGATTCTCCAGCCGTTCACCTCGCCGGTGATCGACGCCAATATCCCGCCCCAATATCGTTCCTCCAGCCATGCCTGGACCGGCCTGAGCCTGCGGGCGCGGACCATCGCCTACTCGACGGATCGCGTCAAGCCTGCCGAACTGAGCACTTACGAAGCCCTGGCAGACAAGAACTGGGAAGGGCGCCTGTGCCTGCGCACGGCCAAGAAAGTCTATAACCAGTCCCTGACGGCGACCCTGATCGAAACCCATGGCGCCGAAGCATCCGAGAAGATTCTCAAGGGTTGGGTCAATAACCTGTCCACCGATGTGTTCTCCGATGACATCGCGGTGCTTGAGGCAATCAATGCCGGGCAATGCGACGTCGGTATCGTCAACACCTACTACTACGGTCGCCTGCACAAGGAAAACCCGGACCTGGCGGTGAAGCTGTTCTGGCCGAACCAGTCGGACCGCGGCGTACACGTCAACCTGTCGGGTATCGGCCTGACCAGGCATGCACCACACCCCGAAGCTGCCAAGGCGCTGGTGGAGTGGATGACGGGGCCAGAGGCACAAACCATCTTTTCCGGTACTAACCAGGAGTTTCCGGCCAACCCGAAAGTCGCGCCATCGGCAGAGGTTGCGAGCTGGGGCGCGTTCAAGGCTGACACCATTCCGGTCGAAGTGGCGGGCAAGCGTCAGGCCGAAGCGATTCGCATGATGGATCGTGCTGGCTGGAATTGATTTAATACCCGCCACACCCTCGTAGTGGCGAATTCATTCGCTCCTACGAGGTTCTCCATGATTTTTGAGAATCCCCCTTGGCCCATCCCGTCCAACGCCGCTGGTATCCCCTGGTTTTTGCCATCGCCGCTTTGGTGCTGCTGCCGCTGAGCGTGCTGTTGCTGTCCTGGGAGACCATCGACCGGGAGATCTGGTCCCATCTTCTGGAAACCCAGATGGTTCGCCTGCTGAGCAACACGCTGATTCTGGTGCTGGGGGTTGGCGTCGGTGTCACGGTGCTGGGCGTCAGTCTGGCGTGGCTGACCAGCCTTTGTGAGTTTCCCGGCAGACGCTGGCTGGACTGGGCCTTGATGCTGCCGTTCGCGATTCCTGCGTATGTGCTCGCCTTTGTCTTTGTCGGCCTGCTGGATTTCTCCGGCCCGGTGCAAACCCTGATGCGGGAATGGTTTGGCAGCGGCCTGCGACTGCCTCGGGTGCGTTCCACGGGCGGGGTGATCATCGTTCTGGTGCTGGTGTTCTATCCCTACGTCTATCTGCTTGCGCGCACGGCTTTCCTGGCCCAGGGCAAAGGCCTGATGGAAGCTGCGCGGGTGCTGGGGCAGTCGCCGTTGCAGGCTTTCTGGCGTGTGGCGCTGCCCATGGCGCGTCCGGCAATCGGCGCCGGTGTGGCGCTGGCGCTGATGGAGACCCTGGCGGATTTCGGCGCGGTGTCGGTATTCAACTTCGATACGTTCACCACCGCGATCTACAAGACCTGGTACGGTTTCTTCAGCCTGTCCAGCGCGGCGCAGTTGGCGAGCCTGTTGCTGTTGGCAGTCATGGTGGTGCTCTATGGCGAACGCCGCGCCCGTGGGGCCGGCCGCACGACCAACGAACGACCGCGAGGCAAGGCGCTCTATCACCTGCGTGGTATTAAAGCGCTGGCGGCCAGTAGCTGGTGTGGGCTGGTCTTCGTCTGTGCGTTTGCCGTGCCCATGCTGCAGTTGATTGTCTGGGTCTGGCAGCGGGGCCGTTTCGATCTGGATGAGCGTTATACCGGCCTGATCCTGCATACGCTGTATCTGGGCGGCATCGCTGCGCTTATAACCGTCGGCGTGGCGCTGATCCTGGTCTTTGCCCGACGCATGGCGCCAACCCCGGTGATTCGCTCCGGCGTGAGCCTGGCCAATCTCGGCTATGCACTGCCCGGTTCGGTACTGGCTGTTTCTATCATGCTGGCCTTCAGTTACCTGGACCGGCAGCTGGTGATCCCACTCTCCGGCTGGCTGGGCGGGGCCGGCAAGCCTTTGCTGCTGGGCAGCCTGTCAGCGCTGGTGCTGGCTTATCTGGTGCGCTTCATTGCAGTGGCCTATGGGCCGCTGGAAAACAGCCTTTCACGCATCCGGCCCTCGCTGCCGGAGGCGGCCCGCAGCCTTGGGGTCAGCGGGCCAAAGTTGTTTTTCAAAGTGTATCTGCCGCTCCTGATTCCGGGCGCACTGAGCGCGGCGTTATTGGTCTTTGTCGACGTGCTCAAAGAGATGCCCGCCACCTTGCTCATGCGTCCGTTTGGCTGGGATACCCTTGCCGTGCGCATCTTTGAGATGACCAGCGAGGGCGAGTGGGCGCGTGCTGCACTGCCCGCGCTGACACTGGTACTGGTCGGGCTGTTGCCCGTGATCGGGTTGATCCGGCGATCGGCGCGTCAGATTGGTTAGTCACTCCCCATACGGCTACAATGCGCCGCAATCGGTGCGGTCTGTCAGACCGTTCGGCGCGCTGTCATTTGCTGCATACCTCTATTCACGAGGGGCTTGCCTTTGATCTGCCTGTCCGCACCTTCGCCACGCCCGGAAGGAGAAACCCATGGGACAGCGTACCCCACTCTTTGACCTGCACCTCGCGCTTGGCGCGAAGATGGTCGATTTTGGTGGCTGGGACATGCCGTTGCATTACGGATCGCAAGTCGAAGAGCATCATCAGGTACGCCGCGATTGCGGAGTGTTCGATGTCTCTCACATGCATGTGATCGATGTCATGGGCAGTCAGGCAAAGGCCTGGTTGCGTTACCTGCTGGCCAACGACGTAGAACGGCTGAAAAGTCCGGGACGTGCGTTGTACAGCGCCATGCTCGATACCCGTGGCGGTATCGTCGACGACATGATCGTCTACCTCACCGCCAGCGGTTATCGCCTGGTGGTCAATGCGGCAACCGGTGCCAAGGACATGGCCTGGATGCAATCGCACCTCACCGGTTTCGATGTGCAACTGATCGAGCGCACGGGGCTGTCCATGCTGGCAATTCAAGGGCCACGGGCCAGAAGCCGGATTGCCGAACTGGTGTCCAGCGCTCGCGCCGAAACCATTCATCAGCTCAAGTATTTTGAAGCCCGTGACGATGGCGACTGGTTCATTGCCCGCACCGGCTACACCGGTGAAGACGGTCTGGAAATCATGCTGCCAGCCGAGCAGGCTCCCGGTTTTTTCAACGATCTGGTCGGCGCAGGCATTTCCCCTGTCGGTCTGGGCGCACGAGACACATTGCGTCTTGAGGCAGGCATGAACCTGTATGGGCAGGACATCGACGAAAACGCTTCGCCGCTCGTCTCGAACATGGCCTGGACCATTGCGTGGGAGCCGGCAGAGCGTGATTTCATCGGTCGCGATGCACTGGAAAGCGAGCGTGCCGCAGGCGTGGCCTCGAAACTGGTGGGGCTGGTGCTCGAAGAGCGCGGCGTGTTGCGGGCGCGTCAGGTCGTGCGTATCGCAGAAATTGGCGAAGGAGAGATCACCAGTGGTAGTTTCTCTCCTACGCTAAGCAAATCGATTGCCCTGGCACGTGTTCCGATGGCGACTGGCGACCGGGCCGAAGTCGAAATCCGCGGCAAATGGTATCCGGTGCGTGTCGTGCAGCCAGCGTTTGTACGTCATGGCAAAACCCTGATCTAACCTATCTGGCGGGTTTTCCGCTGACTCGATGTAGAGGATGACTAAATGAGCAATATTCCCGCCGAACTGCGTTTTGCCGAAAGCCACGAATGGGCGCGTCTGGAATCCGACGGCACGGTAACCGTGGGTATCTCCGATCATGCTCAGGAAGCGCTGGGCGATGTGGTGTTCGTCGAGCTGCCGGAAGTGGGCAAGGTTTTCGCCGCCACTGACGCTGCTGGTGTGGTCGAGTCGGTCAAGGCTGCTTCCGATATCTACTCGCCTGTTGCGGGCGAAGTCATTGCGGTCAATGAAGAATTGGCCGACGCTCCGGAATTGCTGAACAGCACTCCGTACGAAGCCTGGATCTTCAAGCTCAAGCCAAGCGATGCCACCGCCGATCTGGCAAAACTGCTGGATGCTGCCGGTTACAAAAACGCCATCGGCGAGTAACCCCCGGGGCAAAAAAATGCCGCTCGAATGAGCGGCATTTTTCATGGGGCCGATTACTGGTTTTCAGCGACCAGGTTCTTGGCCAGAATCGCGTTGGCCAGTTCCATGTCCGTGGCTTTCAGGCCAGGATTGTCAGTGCGCACCTGCTGGATAGCCGCTTCCAGGAATGGGCCGCGGATGCCGCCATTGCTGGCGACGAAGCTGCCTGCGTCATCCTGTGCGGCGACGATCAGCTTGTGATCCTTGAAGGTCAGGTAAGTCGAACCGGTGGTGGCACCGGAAGAAATCACGTTACGCCAGAAACCGTCGGCCATCGCTGAACCGACCGGAAGTGACAGTAAGGCACATGTGATGACAGCAAGTTTGAGACGCATGGTGTACTCCGACTGTGGTTGTTCTGAGGGGTTGGATAGCCGGAGCAGCACATGAGTTCAATTTAAGTCGAGGGCCTCGACCTTCAAGATCACACCGTCCTGACCAATGACCTTGACCAGGCTGCCCTCAGGCGCGTCCGGTCCTGTCACGATCCAGACGCTGTCAGCCGCCTTGATCTTGCCCCTTCCATCGACAATGGCGGTCTGGACGGTGAAGGTGCGCCCTATCAGTTCCTGCCCGCGCATGTTCAGCCCTGGCTGATCCGATGGACGGGCCACGCTGCGTTGCCGATGCCACCAATAGGCGGCAGTCAGCACGGAAAACAGGGCGAAAAGCAGAAACTGCAAGGCCCATGGCATGCCGGGCATGACGAAAGTCAGGACGCCGACCGATGCTGCCGCAATGCCGATCCACAGCAGATACCCGCCTGCACCGAACACCTCAAAGATCAACAGCACCGTGCCCAGCCCGAGCCAGTCCCAGGCCGACAGGTTTTGCAGGAAATTCATCGTCCTTGCCTCAGGCTTTCGGGTTGTTGAAGGTGGCTTTGACGATTTCTCCGATCCCGCCCACCGCACCGATCACCTGGCTGGCCTCCAGCGGCATCAGGATGACTTTGCTGTTATTGGCAGAGGCCAGTTTGCCCAGTGTCTCGACGTACTTCTGGGCGACGAAGTAGTTGATGGCCTGTACGTTTCCGCCAGCAATCGCTTCGGATACCACTTGGGTGGCCCGCGCTTCAGCTTCGGCCTGACGTTCCCGGGCTTCAGCCTCCAGAAATGCGGCCTGACGACCACCCTCGGCTTCCAGGATCTGCGCCTGCTTCTTGCCCTCAGCGGTAAGAATCGCAGAGGCGCGCAAGCCTTCGGCTTCCAGGATTTGCGCACGCTTGATCCGCTCGGCCTTCATCTGGCCGGACATCGCCGCCATCAGGTCTGCGGGTGGGCTGATGTCCTTGATTTCGATACGGGTGATCTTGATGCCCCAGGGCGCGGTGGCTTCATCGACCGTGCGCAGCAGGCGCTCGTTGATGTTGTCACGCTGACTGAGCATCGCATCCAGCTCCATGGAGCCGAGCACGGTACGGATGTTGGTTTGCAGCAGGTTGCGGATGGCGTGTTCGAGGTTGTTCACCTCATAAGCGGCCTGTGCCGTGTTGACCACCTGAAAGAAACATACGGCATCGATCTGCACGGTGGCGTTGTCGGCGGTGATGACTTCCTGGGGTGGAATATCCAGCACACTTTCCATGACGTTGATCTTGTGCCCGATGCGGTCCATCACGGGCACAATGATATTAAGGCCCGGTTTCAGGGTGGTCGTGTAGCGCCCAAAGCGCTCAACCGTCCACTGGAAGCCTTGCGGCACAACCTTGAAGCCCATGAAGACAATCGCAACTGCCAAACCTACGAATAACAGCACTACACTGCCGATTTGCATAACCTTTCCCTGTCGATTTCTGATGTTGAGTTCGTTTCTTTAGCGCTGCTCGCTCTGTGGCGTGACACGCAGCACTTCCTCCAGGGTCGTCAGCCCTGCCGAGACTTTTTGCGCGCCGGACAATCGCAGGCTGCGCATGCCCTCCTTGAAGGCCTGCCGACGCATGGCGGTCAGGTCCAGGTCGGCGCTGATCAAGGCTTTGACGCTGTCGGACATAAGCATGATCTCGTAGACGCCGGCGCGTCCACGGTAACCTGTTTCACGACATTCCACACAGCCGACGGCCTGATGTGCGCCGCTTGGCACGGGAGCCTGCCAGGGGCGTGTCAGGGTCTGCCAGTCGGTTTCATTCAGGTTGATCGGAGCCTTGCAGTGCGGGCACAAGGTACGCACCAGACGTTGCGCCATGACACCCAGAATGGTGGCCTTGAGCAGGTAATGCGGTACGCCGAGCTCCAGCATACGGCTGATGGCGCTGGGGGCATCGTTGGTGTGCAGGGTCGAGAGCACCAGGTGGCCGGTCAGCGCGGCCTGAATCGCCATCTCTGCGGTTTCCAGGTCACGAATCTCGCCGATCATGATGATGTCCGGATCCTGCCGCATCAGGGCTCGCACACCACTGGCGAAGGACAGGTCGATATTGTGCTGGACCTGCATCTGATTGAAGGCGGGTTCCACCATCTCGATGGGGTCTTCGATGGTGCACAGATTGACCTCGGAGGTCGCCAGCTTCTTGAGTGTGGTGTAGAGCGTGGTGGTCTTGCCCGAACCGGTCGGGCCGGTGACCAGAATGATGCCGTTGGGCTGATTGGTCATGCCCTGCCAGCGTCGCAAGTCATCGCTGGAGAAGCCCAACTGATCGAAATCCTTGAGCAGCACTTCGGGGTCGAAGATCCGCATCACCATTTTTTCGCCGAACGCGGTGGGCAGGGTCGAGAGCCGTAATTCCACTTCGCCGCCATCGGGCGTGGTGGTCTTGACCCTGCCGTCCTGCGGCTTGCGCTTTTCCGCGACGTTCATCCGGCCCAGGCTTTTCAGGCGGCTGACCACCGCCATGGTGACCTGTGACGGGAACTGGTAGACGTTATGCAGCACGCCATCGATACGAAAACGCACGGTGCCTTGCTCGCGGCGTGGCTCGATATGGATATCGCTGGCGCGTTGCTGGAAAGCGTACTGGAACAGCCAGTCCACGATATTGACGATATGCGCGTCGTTGGCGTCGGGTTCCTGATCGCTGGCACCCAGCTTGAGCAGTTGTTCGAAGTTGCCCATGTTGCTGGTTTTCAGATCTGTCGCATTGGCACCGCTGACAGATTTCGCCAGCCTGAAGAACTCCACCGTCACGCGCTGGATATCGACCGGGTTGGCCACCACGCGCTTGATAGTCAGCTTCAGCACATGGGCCAGGTCCTCTTCCCAGGCGCGCACATAAGGTTGCGCGCTGGCGATGGTCACGGATTCGCGATCCACGGCCACGGCGAGGATTTTGTGTCGCTGGGCAAAGGCATACGACATCAAGGGCATAACGGCCGCGACATTGATTTTCAGCGGATCGATACGCATATACGGCTGGTCACATTGCTGTGCGAGCCAGTTGGTCAGGGTTTCCAGGTCGAGCTTCTTGCCTGCGCGCTTGAGGTCATCGAACTGCAGGGTCGCAATGAACTCCAGCGGATGAAGCTGGATATTGGCCGCGCTACGGCGCTGGGTGAGGGCTGTTTCTGCATCGTTCTGACTCAGGACGCCTTGGGCGACCAGATCACGTAGCAGGTCGTTCAGATCGAGCCAGCGATCCTGTGACGATGGGGCGAGGACTGCCATGCGCGCTCCTTGAGGCAATTCATCATCGGACGATGAGCAAGAATAGCCCTCAAGCGTGACAGTGTTGAGCCCTCTGTGCGACCGGGAATTACGAATGTTTGCGAGACACTTCAGCCAGCGACCAGTGCAACATGCTGATGAGCGGCTTGCGGGGTGTGGATTTGCTCCAGTTCCACCGAGCATACATCGATCAGATTGCGCATTTTTTCGCCAATCACCTGAGCTCGATGCCAGCTCAGCCCGTCGACTGTGACATCAATGGCCATCAACCCGTCCTGCCGTGAAACAATGGCGTTCTGTGGTGTCAGGTATTGCATCGCAAACAGATTGAGTACCTGACACAGCAGAGCCGGTTCGGCCTCGGCCAGAACCTGATAGCGCGCGCAGCAGGACGTTGTGGCGGGTGACCAGGTGTCTGGGCGAAGTTCCGGTGCTGCAACGGCTTCGAGGTTGGGCATACTGGCCTCTCCTGTATTGAATGGAGGAATTCTTGCACGCCGAAACGGAAATTTCTGGTCTATGATCAATAGGTTTAGGCTTTTTTGGAATTGTTAATGCGCAATATGGATTTTAAAGGGATTGTTTATGCAAGTTGAGCTGGATGCTTACGACCGCAAGATATTGGCATTGCTTCAAGAGGATGCCTCGCTCTCCAGTGCCCAGGTTGCAGAGAAAGTGGGTTTGTCGCAGTCGCCCTGCTGGCGGCGTATACAGCGGCTGAAGGATGAGGGCGTGATACGGCGCAATGTGACACTGCTGGACCGCAAGAAAATCGGCCTCAACACGCAGATCTTTGCCGAGGTCAAACTCAACGCCCACGGACGCTCGAACTTCACCGAATTCACTGATTCGATCCGCGGCTTCCCTGAGGTGCTGGAGTGTTACGTGCTGATGGGCTCTGTGGACTTCCTGCTGCGCATCGTGACGTCGGATATCGAGGCGTATGAGCGGTTTTTCTTTGAAAAACTGTCGCTGGTGCCGGGTATTCAGGAAGTGAACTCGACCGTGGCGTTATCCGAGATCAAGTCCACAACCAGTTTGCCGATTGTGAAGTAGGGTTTCTTCGCGACTGAAGTCGCTCCTTCACAGACCGTGTGAAAACTACTGCGCTCGGTCATGCTGCGTTGAAAACAGGCTCGGAATGCTCATTTACAGCCAGTAAAGTCGAGCGCGACTCCGACCGTTCCTCGCCTGTTTTCGCTTTGCCTGACCTTCGCTCGCTACGTTTTCACACGGTCTGTACGGTTGTAGGGGCCAATTCATTCGCGAAAATGATGCATCACATACGCAACAGAAGCTTCCAGACGCGGCTCTGGAATACGGTCAGCGCCTGTTGTACGCGAGCATCGAGGACCTCATCACTGATGTCCTGGTGGGCCAGTTGCTCCAGCTTGTTCAATTCGCCATACAGACGATCCAGTTCCGGCAGGTCCAGTGCGCCACGTGCCCAGTGCAGCCAGACCTGGATGCGTTCGATGCGTGGCAATTGCTCGGCCAGGTCTTCGGGTTGCTGCTGGTAGCGGCCCAGTTGCAGAGCGGTCGCTTCGTCGGCGAGCAGGCGTGGCAGCCAGCTTGCCAACAGCGCTGCGCCCTGGCGGTTGCCGCGGTTGCTGCGCTCGGCGGTCCAGCTGCGGTTCAGCAGCCAGCGCGAAGTGTTCAGCGAGAACTCGCCCCAACGGGTGTCCAGCAACTCATCGAGAAATTGCTCGTGAGCTGCGCCGCGTACGTCTTCATCTTCCTGACCGGCCTGTACCAGCGGGCGCCAGTCTTCCAGCAGGGCATCCAGCGCGGCTCGCAGTTGTGCGGTAGAGGCGCGAGGCGCAGCCTGGCCCAGGCTGCTGGTCAGTGAACGCAGTTCCCCCAGCAACTCGACCCATTCCTGCAGCAGACGCCAGTGGCCGTTGAAGCGATATTGCTCGGCCAGGCGCTGGCTGCTGCCCAACAGATGCCAGGCCAGCGCCGTATAGGCATCGTCCAGTGGTGTTTCGGCTTCCAGTTTCGGTGCTGGCAGGCTCAGGGAGTAGCTGTTGGCATCGAACAGGCGATAGCCGCGTTCGGCCTTGCTGATATCGCAGGGCATCAACGGCAGGGTGGCGGCCAGTTCAGCGGCCAGCTCCAGGAGCGCGGCAGATTCGCCTTCGCGCAGCTCAAGTTCCAGTTCGCAGATTTCTTCTTTCTGCTTGCCGGCCACGACCTGGCCCAGGTCCAGAGCAGCCTCGATCACGACCTTGGTCTTGCCACGGCCCCAGGAGATTTCTGCCTTTTCACGAATGAAGTCGGTGGTGAACAGTGGCTTGATGGTTTTCTTGTCCAGATCCGCCAGTTGCTCGGGCCAGCAGTCGCCTTCGAGTTTTTTCAGGTCCAGCTTGGCCTTGGCCAGATCCCAGTTGAATTCGTTGCGCTCGGACAGGCCGGCCACGCTTTGGCCACGGGTCTTCATGGTCTGGATGATCTGATCGCCGTCGCGACGGATGCGCAGAGCGACCCTGGCCTTGGCCAGATCACGCTCAGGGGTGTCGAAATACTGGTTCGACAGCTCGATACGCTCCCAGCCACTTTTGTTGCGTTTCTTCAACAAGGGGTGCTCGCGCAGTGCAACGAGGGTCTCGCGGCTGACGCGGAGTTTGATTTCTGTTTCTTTTTGCATGGCCGGGAAGTCCAAACGCTGATGCTGATGACGGGAGCGCAGCCAATGATTGACGGCTGCTGAGGGCGGCAGTGTACAGGACATGGCTCGCAACGGTTTATTCCGCAGGTGCTATGGCCCTATGATGGTCCGTGTTCCGTCCCGATTACAGGAAGCATACATGCCCTTGCCGTCCATGAAAGATCAGTTCGCCGCGTTGATTGCCGTGCCTTCGGTGAGCTGCACCCAACCTTCGCTGGATCAATCCAACCGTGCGGTGATCGATCTGTTGGCGGGGTGGCTGGGCGATCTGGGCTTTGCCTGCGATATCCAGCAGGTTTCGCCGGGCAAGTTCAACCTGCTGGCGACTTATGGCTCGGGCCCCGGCGGGCTGGTGCTGGCCGGACACAGCGATACCGTGCCTTTCGATGAAGCGCTGTGGAAAACCGATCCGCTGAAACTGACCGAGGTCGATGGCCGCTGGGTCGGGCTGGGCAGTTGCGATATGAAGGGTTTTTTCGCGCTGGTGATCGAGGCCGTGCGCGGCCTGCTCGATCAGCCGTTCAAGCAGCCTCTGCTGATTCTTGCCACCTGCGACGAAGAAAGCTCCATGGCTGGCGCACGAGCTTTGGCCGAGGCCGGTCGGCCGCTGGGGCGTGCAGCGGTAATTGGCGAGCCCACCGGGCTCAAGCCGATTCGCTTGCACAAGGGCGTGATGATGGAGCGTATCGAGATTCTCGGGCGCAGCGGCCATTCCTCTGACCCAAGCCTGGGGCATAGCGCGCTGGAAGCCATGCATGACGCCATCAGTGAACTCAAGGGCCTGCGCCAGCAATGGCAGCGCGAATACCGCAACCCGCAGTTCAGCGTGCCGCAACCGACCATGAACTTCGGCTGCATTCATGGTGGCGATAACCCGAACCGGATTTGCGGCCAGTGCTCGCTGGAGTTCGACTTGCGCCCATTGCCGGGCATGGACCCCGATGCGCTGCGCGCCGCCATCCGTCAAAAGCTGCAACCGCTGGCCGAGCTGCATCAGGTGCAGATCGATTACGCACCCCTGTTCCCGGAGTGCGCGCCGTTCGAGCAGGCAGCGGATGCGGAACTGGTTCGCATTGCAGAACGTCTGACAGGTCATACGGCTGCAGCAGTAGCATTTGGCACCGAAGCGCCTTATCTTCAGCGCCTTGGCTGCGAGACACTGGTTCTGGGCCCTGGCGACATCGCCTGCGCGCATCAGCCGGGTGAGTACCTTGAAATGTCACGCCTGGAGCCTACAGTGGTTCTGTTGCGTCAGTTGATTCAGCATTACTGCCTGAGCCCCCAGTAAACCGGGCCAGACACAACCCCACAGAGAAGGAGATTGCGCGTGTTGCCAAGCCTGTTCCGACGATAACCACCACAGCGTTGTGCGTGTTTCTGTCTTTCGTCCATTCTTTTACAGGCTCTTTCGGTTATGCCCGATTACGTTAACTGGCTTCGTCACGCGTCTCCTTATATCAATGCCCACCGCGATTGCACCTTTGTCGTCATGCTCCCCGGCGATGGTGTCGCGCACCCCAATTTCGGCAATATCGTCCACGACCTGGTGTTGCTGCACAGCCTGGGCGTGCGACTGGTGCTGGTCCATGGTTCGCGTCCGCAGATCGAAAGCCGTCTGGCCCAGCGCGGCCTGACACCGCGTTTCCATCGCGACATGCGCGTGACGGATGCCGAAACCCTGGAATGCGTGATCGATGCGGTAGGGCAACTGCGTATTTCCATCGAAGCGCGTCTGTCCATGGACATGGCGGCTTCGCCGATGCAGGGCTCACGCCTGCGGGTGACCAGCGGCAACGTGGTCACGGCTCGACCTATCGGTGTGCTTGAGGGGGTCGATTATCAGCACACCGGCGAAGTGCGCCGTGTCGACCGCAAAGGTATCAACCGCCTGCTGGACGAGCGTCACATCGTGCTGCTGTCGCCATTGGGCTATTCGCCGACAGGCGAGATCTTCAACCTCGCCTGCGAAGACGTCGCGACCCGCGCAGCCATCGACCTTGCGGCGGACAAACTGCTGCTGTTCGGTGCCGAAACCGGCCTGCTGGATGAACAGGGCCGTCTGGTGCGTGAACTGCGCCCTCAGCAAGTGCCTGCTCATCTCTTGCGTCTGGGCAACAACTATCAGGCCGAACTGCTGGATGCTGCCGCCGAAGCCTGTCGCGGCGGTGTGGGCCGCAGCCATATCGTCAGCTATGCCGAAGACGGCGCGTTGCTGAATGAGCTGTTTACCCGTGATGGTGGCGGTACGCTGGTTGCGCAAGAGCAGTTCGAGCTGGTGCGTGAGGCGGCCATCGAAGACGTGGGCGGCCTGATGGACCTGATCACGCCGCTGGAAGAGCAGGGGATTCTGGTACGTCGCTCCCGTGAAGTGCTGGAGCGCGAGATCCAGCAGTTCAGCGTGGTCGAGCGTGAAGGCCTGATCATTGCCTGCGCGGCACTCTATCCGATTGCCGATTCCGAGGCCGGTGAGCTGGCGTGTCTGGCGGTCAACCCGGAGTATCGCCACGGCGGACGCGGGGATGAGTTGCTGGAGCGTATCGAAAACCGTGCCAGGGCTTTGGGCTTGAAGACGCTGTTCGTCCTCACCACTCGCACCGCACACTGGTTCCGCGAGCGGGGCTTTGAACCCAGCACCGTCGACCGTCTGCCCAGCGCACGAGCGTCGCTTTACAACTATCAGCGTAATTCGAAGATCTTCGAGAAAGCGATCTGATTGCTTGCGAATGAACCCGCTTCGGCGCGATGCCGGAGCGGGTTCATTCGCGAATGCCTAATAGCCTTGCCCACGATCCACTTGCCCTTCCATTGACTCGCCCCGCTCGAACCGACGAATGTTTTCCAGCAAGCCTGCAAATGCGCTTTCCGGTTGGGTCATGGCGGCGACATGGGGTGTCAGCAGAATGTTCGGGTGTTTCCAGAACGGGTGATCGCTGGCAGCCGGTTCCTTATGCAGCACATCCAGTACGGCGGCGCTGAGCTGGCCGCTGTCCAGCGCGGCCAACAGGTCGTCTTCCACCAGATGTTTGCCGCGCCCCATATTGATCAGCGCCGCGCCTTTGGGCAGGTGCTTGAAGAGTTCACGGTCGAGGATGCCTTCGGTCTGTTCGGTCAGTGGCAGCACACACAGCAGGATGTCGCACTGCGCCAGGAACGTGGGGAGTTGTTCAGGTCCCGCATGGCAGTCGACGCCCTCAATACGATGCTCACTGCGTGCCCAGCCTGACAAGGCAAAGCCGAAGCCTTTCAGGCTCCCGAGAATATGCTGCGCCTGCAAACCGAGCCCCATGACGCCGATGCGCCGTTTATGCGCCGGAATAAGCGGATGAGCCTGCCAGCGGCCTTCGATCTGCTGCTGACGATAGCGCAGCATTTCACGATGCAGGGTCAGCACGGCGAAGCAGGCGTATTCGCACATGCCGTGGCTGATACCAGGGTCCAGCAAGCGCACCACCGGCAATGACTTCGGGATACGGCTCAGGTCCAGTTGATCGACACCTGCTGACAGCGCAAACAGCACCTTGAGGTTGGGGAGTACCTGTTCCAGGTCGTCGGGAGCCAGCCAGGCCGCCAGATAATGGATGTCCTGCGGGTCGCCGATGTCAGGCCAGGCGCGCCACTCGATATCGGGCGCGTGCTCGGCGAACAGGGCTTTCCAGCGCTCGCTGCGGGCAGGATCGGCTTTATAGAGCAGGGCGGGCATGGGCATTTCCTGAGCGTGAAAGTGGGCCTTCATCATGCCTCAAGACTGGAGCAGGATCTGTTGAAAGCGCCACCGCAAAAGGGCGGCGCAGCCTGTAAACAGAGCGTTGTGCAGCAGATTGCATGGCCAGAAGGAATCTGCCGTTTGCAAGGGTTAAAACAGTGGATATGGGCATCTGGAGGGGCAAGTTCGGCGTAGATCGTTTCGCTGAACGCTTAACCTGAACAGCATCGCAATCACGTGCCGATTGCCCGGCCCACTACAGGTAAAGCCATGAACAGCAAAGTCGACGAAACACCTCATCTGCTCCGTCAACGCGATCAGTTCGTACCCCGTGGCGTGGTCACTGCTCACCCGCTGGTCATCGATCGTGCGCAGGGTTCCGAATTGTGGGATGTCGATGGCAAGCGCTATCTGGACTTCGTCGGCGGCATCGGTGTGCTGAACATCGGCCACAATCATCCGAATGTCGTCAAGGCCGTGCAGGGCCAGCTGGAAAAGGTCACCCATGCCTGCTTTCAGGTGGTTGCCTACC
Source organism: Pseudomonas sp. Irchel 3A18 (assembly GCF_900187465.1). Taxonomy (NCBI): domain Bacteria; kingdom Pseudomonadati; phylum Pseudomonadota; class Gammaproteobacteria; order Pseudomonadales; family Pseudomonadaceae; genus Pseudomonas; species Pseudomonas sp. Irchel 3A18. Next base: position 387,610 of record NZ_FYDI01000003.1, on the reverse strand, counting down.
AGCCTTACGTGGAACTGGCCAAGCGCCTGAGCAACCTGGTGGCCGGTGACAGCGGCATCGACCACAAGGCGGTGTTTTTCACGTCCGGTGCCGAAGCGGTCGAGAACGCGGTGAAAATTGCCCGCGCCCATACCAATCGCCCGGCGATCATTTCGTTTCGTGGCGGCTTCCACGGTCGCACCTTGCTGGGCACGACCCTGACCGGCATGAGCCAGCCCTACAAGCAGAACTTCGGGCCGCTGGCGCCGGAAGTGTTCCACACCCCGTACCCCAACGAATACCGTGGCGTCACGGGTGAAATGGCCCTGGCTGCGCTGCATGAATTGCTGGCGACACAAGTTGCGCCGGATCGCGTGGCGGCCATCATCATCGAGCCTGTGCAGGGCGATGGCGGTTTTCTGGCTGCGCCAGTGGAGTTCCTGAAAGCGCTGCGGGCCTTGACCGAGCAGCATGGCATTGTCCTGATTCTCGATGAAATCCAGACCGGTTTTGGTCGTACGGGCACATGGTTCGGTTTCCAGCACGCCGGCATTCAGCCGGATCTGGTGACCGTTGCCAAAAGCCTGGCGGGAGGTCTGCCGCTGTCGGGTGTTGTCGGGCGTGCCGAAATCATGGATGCACCGCTTCCGGGTGGCCTGGGCGGCACCTATGGCGGCAATGCTCTGGCCTGCGCCGCAGCCCTGGCGGTAATCGATACCTACGAACAGGAAAAACTGCCGGAGCGCGGCGAGCAACTGGGCCACTACCTGCGTGCCGGCTTGCTCAAGCTTCAGTCCCGCTATTCCTGCATTGGTGACGTACGTGGTCCCGGTTTCATGCTGGCGATGGAAATCGTCAAGGACGATGCTGCGCGCAGCCCGGATGCCGATCTCAATCAGCGACTGATCGATCAGGCCCGTATCGGCGGCCTGCTGGTGATCAAGTGCGGCGTCTATCGCAACGTGCTGCGCTTCCTTGCGCCTCTGGTGACGACTGAAGAGCAGATCGACGAAGCCCTGACCATCCTCGACGGGGCCTTGGCACGAGTATTGAAGTCGAAGTAGTCGCTCAAGCCCGGCCGCGCAGGTGTTCACACTGCGTGGCCGTGGGTACTGAATGTTTAATGGAGGCTTGACCTGTCATGGCGCTGACTGATTACCGGGCACTGTTGATCGACTGCGATGAAGTTCTGGTGGACCGCGATTCCGGTGTCTGGTCGGCGTTGCAGCCATTGCTGGAACACAGCACTAACAAGCCCGACAGGGAGCAGGTGCTGACGGCGTTCGCAGAGGCCGTGAGTGCGCTTTATCCGCGTTTCGGAGAACTGGGTTTCAGTGGTCTGCTGTGTTTTGCCCACCGACAACTGGCCGAGCGCTTCGGCGCAAGGGTCACTTGGGAAGAAGGCATGGCTTTCGCGCGTTCGGTGGACACCTGGACGCTGTTCGAGGATGCGCCGGGTGCCATGCTGTACCTGCGCAAGTTTTACCGGCTGCTGGTTTATGCCGACCGCGATGCTCAGGATCGCAATGCCTTGTGCGAACGTCTGGGACTGGAACCCGACAGCTTGTTGTCGCTGACCACTCACCCGCTGGATGACACGACCTGGCTGGCCGAGATGGATCTGCACCCGAGTGAAACCCTGCTGGTGTCACGGCCTCCCGCGTCAGCGCTGGGCAGCGGCGGTCTGTGCCTGATCCGTCGCGACCGTGTCGAACATCGTCAGCCTTGCCCCGCCGATCTGTGTATCAACAGCATGGCCGACCTTGTGGCGCAGCATCAGTTGTCTTTAAGGCGCTGATTTTGCTAGAAGAGAGCTTTGGTGAACGGCAATCAAGAGGTAGCTGATGGAAGGCCTGGTCAAACTGGATCGTATTGATATCAATATCCTGGTCGAGCTTCAGAAAGACGGTCGCATGACCAACGTCAGCCTCGCAGATGCTGTAGGCCTGTCAGCCAGCCCTTGCCTGCAACGGGTCAAGCGCCTGGAATCGGCCGGTTATATCTCCAGCTACAAGGCTCACCTGAACCTCGCGAAGATCACCGAATCGGTCACGGTGTTCACCGAAATCTCCCTCAGCGACCACAAGCGCGAAGACTTTGCCAAGTTCGAGGCCAATATCCGGCACGTGGACGAAGTGCTCGAATGCCATCTGATCAGTGGCGGCTACGACTATCTGGTGCGCTTCATGACCCGCAGCATCCAGCACTATCAGGAAGTGATCGAGGAGTTGCTGGACAAGAATATCGGCATCTCCAAGTACTTCAGCTACATCGTCATCAAATCCCCTGTCATGAAAGACGGTGTGCCTTTACGCAAGCTTTTGCGTCATTGATAGCTAAAGGCCAATAGCCGAGTTGCGCAAAGTCACCGATTTGACACATTCTGTTGCGTGTCACTTGGTTGTCCTATGACTTGGCCGTGATTTTGCTGCGCCATGGTGCTTGCCATCTGTTGTCTGGTTTCTCCCATAAGGAAGTGTTTGATGCCTTCAGCTCCTCGTTTTCTTGAGCATTACCGCAAGGCCGATCGCATCATGCTTGGCCTGATCTGGCTGCTGTTTGTGTATTCGATCGGATTGGCGTTCTGGCACGACACCTTTACCCAGGCAATGCTGGTGGGCGGTGGCACTGCATTGGTGCTGACTGCACTGTATCGGGCCATAGGCGGCAGCCGTTTGATGCGCTGCTGCTTTGGCGTCGGCCTGATGCTCATGGCGGCCCTGCATATCAATCAGGCCCGGGGAGTGGTGGAAATCCACTTCGGCATCTTTGTATTCCTGGCGGTACTGACCTTCTACCGCGACTGGTTGCCGATCCTGGTGGCAGCCGTTGTCATCGCTGTTCATCACGTTGTGTTTCACGTCCTGCAACATTCGGGCTTCCCGGTGTATGTCATGCACCATGCCGGTGGCTGGGGCATGGTGATGGTGCATGCCGTCTATGTGGTGGTAGAGACTGCGATCCTCATGTACCTCGCCGTTCAGAACCAGGCCGAGGCTGTCGAGAATCAGGACATGCTCGACAAAATGCTCGCCACCGCTTTGCAGCTCACTACCGATGCGCGGGTTGATGAAAGAGCAGGCAGGGTTTCCCTTACTCAGCGTTTCGAGAGCTTTCTGGCGCAGATCACCGGACTGGTGGATGGCGTGGTACGTGACACCCGCGGCCTTGGCGAGCTGGGCCATGATCTGGCCAGGGCCAGCGGCACACTGGAAGCCGGAGCGCAGTATCAACTGACTGAAATCGCCCGCATGAGCGATGCGATGCAGCGCATGGGCGGCGCCATGAACGATATTTCCGGGCATGTCGCCCAGGCCGTCCAGCGTGCTGGTGATGCCCACGAACAGGTGGCGCACGGGCGTGAAAGCGTCGGTCGGGCGCAAACTGAAATCACCCGGCTTGCCGAGCGTATCAACACCACCGATGAAACGGTGCAGGCCCTTGCCGAGCAGTCGGAGCAGGTTGGCAAGGTGCTGGATGTGATCGGCAGCATCGCCGAGCAGACCAACCTGCTGGCACTCAATGCCGCCATCGAAGCCGCCCGGGCTGGCGAGCAGGGCCGTGGTTTTGCCGTCGTGGCCGATGAGGTCCGTAACCTGGCTCAGCGCACGGCTTCGTCCACCAAGGAAATCCAGGTCATCATCCATGACCTGCAACAAGGTAGCCGCCAGGCTGCCACGGCCATGCAGGACAGCCGCGAAGATGTCGGGCGCTGCGTCGAGAACAGCCAGCGCGCATCCGAATCGCTGCGCGCCGTGGGCGACGGGATCGGCTATATCACGCAACTCAACGGCCTGATTGCCACCACCACTGACGAGCAGTCCACGGCAAGTCGGGAAATCGCCGATCAACTGCGTTCGGTACAGAGCATCGCCGAAGACACCGCAGCCAATATCGACGTGCTGGCGCAGAGCAGCCAGCGCCTGCCACCGCTGGCCATGCGGCTTGAGGCGCTGGGCAAGACCTTCAATCGATAGGTTTCACGCGAAGACCAGTCCCGATGACTGCAGCAGTTCTTGTGTATAGGGCTGCTGCGGTCTGGCGAAGATCTCCCGTGAAGGGCCTTGCTCGACCACCTTGCCGTCCTTGATGACGATCAGGTCATGCGCCAGCGCATGAACCACTGCCAGATCATGGCTGATGAACAGATAAGTCAGGCCGTGGCGAATCTGCAGGTCGCGCAGCAAGGCGACGATCTGTTTCTGCACCGTGCGGTCCAGTGCCGAGGTGGGTTCGTCCAGCAGAATCAGCTCCGGCTCAAGCACCAGCGCCCGGGCAATCGAGATGCGCTGGCGCTGACCGCCGGAGAATTCATGAGGATAACGATGGCGGGTGGCCGGGTCGAGCCCGACTTCCTGCAGGACCCGGATGACCGCCTGCTCGCGTTCCTCGGCAGTGCCGATCCTGTGGGTGACCAGTCCTTCGGCAATGATCTGTTGCACGGTCATGCGTGGGCTGAGGCTGCCGAACGGATCTTGAAAGACCACTTGCAACTGGCGCCGCAAGGGGCGCATCAGGTGCTGACTATGCAGGCTCAGTTCCTTGGTGCCGAATCGGATGCTGCCTTCGGAGTCGACCAGGCGCAGGATCGCCTGGCCCAGGGTCGATTTGCCCGAACCGGACTCGCCGACGATGCCCAGCGTCTTGCCCTTGAGCAGTTCAAAACTCACCCCGTCCACAGCCTTGATGTAGCGAGGGTTGCGTTTGAGCCAGCCTTTGCTCAACGGGAACCAGACTTTCAGGTCCTGTACCGACAGCAGGGTGTTCCGATGGCTAGAAGGCACCGGCTCGCCGTCAGGCTCGGCGTTTATCAACAGTCGACTGTAAGGGTGCTGCGGGTGGTCGAACAGGGCCTGGCAGTCAGCCTGCTCGACGATCTGTCCTTCACGCATCACACAGACCCGCTGGGCTATGCGGCGGACCAGATTGAGGTCGTGGCTGATGAGCAGCAATGACATGCCCAGGCGCTGTTGCAGGGATTTGAGCAGTTCGAGGATCTTCACCTGCACCGTCACATCCAGCGCTGTGGTGGGTTCATCGGCAATCAGCAGGTCAGGCTCGTTGGCCAACGCCATGGCGATCATGATGCGCTGCCGCTGACCGCCGGAAAGCTGATGAGGGTAAGCCTTGAGCCGCGCGAGCGGGTCACGGATGCCCACCAGGTCCAGCAGTTCAAGCGTCCGGTCCCGGGCGGCCTTGCCCTTGAGGCCCTTGTGGGTGATCAGGATTTCGCCAATCTGTTTCTCGACCGTATGCAGCGGGTTCAACGAGCTCATGGGCTCTTGAAAGATCATTGCCACCCGGTTGCCGCGCAGGTTGCGCAGTTGCCTGTCACTGGCACTCACCAGGTCCACGCCGTCGTAGCGGATCGTACCCTGGGTGCTGACGGTCTTTGCCGGCAGCAGGCGCAGGATCGAGTGGGCTGTGACGGATTTGCCCGAGCCGGATTCACCCACCAGCGCCAGGCATTCGCCGCGTCGGATATCGAGGCTGACACCATGCACCACTTCGTGGCCGTTGAAGGCGACGCGCAGGTCGCGTATTTCAATCAGGGTCTCTTGCATGTCAGCTCCGGGGATCGAAAGCGTCGCGGCAGGCTTCGCCGATGAACACCAACAGGGAAAGAATCAGCGCCAGTACCACAAAGGCGGTCAGCCCCAGCCAGGGGGCTTGCAGATTGCGCTTGGCTTCACCGATCAGTTCACCCAGCGAGGCGCTGCCTGCGGGCATGCCGAAGCCGAGAAAATCCAGCGCGGTCAGGGTGGCGATGGCACCCGTGACGATGAAGGGCAGATAGGTCAGGGTGCTGGTCATGGCGTTGGGCAGGATATGCCGCCACATCAGCGCAGTATCGGTCAGGCCCAGGGCGCGGGCTGCCTTGACGTATTCCAGGCTGCGGCCGCGCAGGAATTCGGCCCGTACTACATCCACCAGTGCCAGCCAGGAAAACAGCGCCATGATGCCCAGCAACCACCAGAAATTCGGTGAAACGAAGCCGGACAGAATGATCAGCAGATACAGTACCGGCAAACCGGACCAGATTTCCTGAATCCGCTGGCCGATCAGGTCGGTCATGCCGCCGTAGTAACCCTGTATCGCACCGGCACAGACCCCGATCACGGTACTGATCGCGGTCAGCAGCAGGGCGAAGAGGATGGAAATCCGCGCACCGAACAGCACCCGCGCCAGCACATCCCGGGCCTGCTCGTCGGTGCCCAGCCAGTTGTGGCTGCTTGGCGGGCTGGGCGATGGGGCTTGCAGGTCGTAGTTGATGGTGTCATAGCTGAAAGGGATCGGCGCAAACAGCATCCAGCCGTTTTTGGCGGCGATCAGTTGGCGTACATAGTCGCTTGAGTAGTCCGGCTCGAAGGGCAGTTCGCCACCGAAATCGGTTTCCATGTAGGTGTGCAGGGCAGGGTAATACAGCGTGCCTTCGTAGCTCAGCACCAGTGGTTTGTCGTTGGCGATCAACTCGCCACACAGACAGACCAGCATCAGCGCGAGGAAGATCCACAGCGACCACCAGCCCCGCCGGTTGGTCTTGAACAGCGCCATGCGGCGTTTGCTCTGGGGAGAAAACTCGAACATCAGGCGCTCCTCGCGGAAAAGTCGATGCGCGGGTCGACCAGCGTGTAGCACAGGTCGCCCACCAGCTTGATCAGCAGGCCGAACAGCGTGAACAGAAACAGTGTGCCGAACACCACCGGATAGTCCCGCGACACCGCCGCCTCGTAGCTCATGCGCCCCAGCCCGTCGAGGCCGAAGATGGTTTCGATCAGCAGGGAGCCGGCGAAAAACACCTCGATCAAGGCCTGCGGAATCCCGGCGACCACCAGCAGCATGGCGTTGCGGAACACATGGCCATACAGAACCCGGTGCTCCGTAAGGCCCTTGGCTCGTGCCGTGACCACATACTGACGGCTGATCTCGTTGAGAAAGCTGTTCTTGGTGAGGATGGTCAGCGTGGCAAAACCGCCGATCACCAGGGCACTGACCGGCAGCACCAGATGCCAGAGGTAGTCCTTGACCTTGCCCCAGGCACTGAGGTTGTCGAAGTTGTCCGAGAGCAGGCCTTGCGCCGGAAACCAGCTGAGGTAACTGCCCCCGGCAAAGACCACGATCAATAAAATGGCGAACAGAAACGCGGGCGTGGCATAGCCGATGATGACCAGCGTGCTGCTCCAGACATCGAATGCACTGCCATGCCGCACGGCCTTGCGGATGCCCAGCGGTATGGAGATCAGGTAGGTAATCAGCGTTGCCCACAGTCCCAGAGACAGTGATACCGGCAGTTTCTGGGCAATCAGTTCCGTCACTTCGGCACCACGAAAGAAGCTGGTGCCGAAATCCAGCTGTGCATAATTCTTGAGCATCAGCCACAGACGTTCGTGCATGGGCTTGTCGAAGCCGTAATGCTCCTTGATCGCCTCGATCAGTGCCGGGTCCAGCCCACGAGTGCTGCGGCTTGCGGTGCCGGAGGCCGCCACTTCGCCGCCACCACCGCCGATCCCGTTGGGACTGAAGCCCTGAATGCGGGCGATGGCCTGCTCGACCGGGCCGCCGGGTGCCGCCTGTACGATCAGGAAGTTCACAATCAGGATGGCCAGCAGCGTGGGGATGATCAGCAGCAGGCGTCGAATCATATAAGCCAACATGTTACGGCTCCTTCGCGGCAGTGGTCTTGCCTGTCAGGGCCGAAGCCTGGGCATTGGTCAGTGCTGTCGGGCTGATCTGCCACCAGGTTTCCAGGCCAATGTCGTAGACGGGCTCTATCTCGGGTCGGCCAAAACGATTGGCGAACACCAGCGGCGTTCCCTTGGAGTAGTAGTTGGGAATCATGTAGTAGCCCCATTGCAGGACCCGATCCAGGGCGCGGGCATAAAGCACCATGTCCTGACGACTGTTGGCGGCGACCAGGCCGTCGATCAACCTGTCCACAGCGGGATTGCGCAAGACCATGGCGTTGGAGCTGCCCACTTGCGTGGCGCTTTGCGAGCCAAACAGGTTGTACAGTTCACGGCCCGGGGAAATCAGCGGATTGCCGTTTTTCGGCAGACTGACCACGATCATGTCGTAGTCCCGGGCGTTGAGCCGGTTGATGTACTGCGCCGAATCGATGCGCATGAAATTCAGGGTGATGCCGATCTGCGCCAGTGTTCGTTTGAACGGCAATATCAACCGGTCGAAGCCGCCCTGGCCGTCGAGAAAGCTGAAGGTCAGCGGTTCGCCCGCTGCGTTGACCAGCTTGTTATTGCGCGGATGCCAGCCCGCCTCGGCCAGCAGCTTCAGGGCCTGTAACTGTTTGTCGCGGATATAGCCGCTGCCGTCGGTGCTGGGTGGCTGGTAGACCTGTGTGAATACCTCATCCGGGACCTGGCCGCGCAGTGGCTCGAGAATCTTCAGTTCGGCTGCGTCCGGCAATTGCGTGGCGGCCATCTCGCTCTTGGGGAAGTAGCTCTGTTCCCGCACGTAGAAACTGCGCATGACCCGACGATTCAGCCACTCGAAGTCCCACAGCAGCGATAACGCCTCGCGTACCCGCCGATCCTGAAAGACGGGGTTGTCCAGATTGAAGACAAAGCCCTGTGCCGAAACGGGGCGTTGCCGGGCCAGAATGTGTTTTTGCAGACGTCCGTCGTCGATGGCCGGGCCGCTGTAGCCGACGGTGTAGCCCGCCGATGAGAACTCCCGGTTGTAGTCGAAGGCTCCGGCCTGCAGCAGTTGCCGGGCGATTTCCGTGTCACCGTAGAAATTCACGGTCAGGGTGTCGAAGTTATACAGCCCGCGGCTGACCGGCAGGTCTTTGGCCCACCAGTCCTTGACCCGTTCAAAGACCACACTGCGTCCGGCGTCGACTTTCGCGACCCGGTAAGGCCCGTTGCCCAGCGGTGCCTCGAAACCTCCACCGTTGGCAAAGTCTCTGTCCTTCCACCAGTGTTCGGGGAGGATGCGCATGCTGGCGATATCCAGGGCCAGCAGGCGGTTGAGGTTGTTCTTGAAGTCGAAGCGAATCTGTAGCGGTCCTTCCATGACCACATCCTTGACGTCCGCATACATGGGCCGGTAGCTGAAGCTGGCCTTGGTGGTCATCAGTTCAAAGGTATAGCGCACATCATTGGCGGTGACGGGTGTGCCGTCCTCGAAGCGCGCCTTGGGGTTGATGAAGAAACGAATCCAGAGGCCGTTGGGGTCCATTTCCATTTTTTCCGCGATCAGGCCGTACACCGTGTAGGGCTCATCCAGTGAGCGATAGGCCAGCGGGGAATAGACCCAGGTGTCGAGTTGAACCACGTTGATGCCTTGATCGACATACGGGTTCAGGTAATTGAACTGGCCGATTTCTTCGGCCGAGCGTGTCAGCGAGCCGCCCTTGGGGGCGTCCGGGTTGACGTAAGCGAAGTGCTGAAAGCCCGCAGGGTATTTCGGGGCTTCGCCATAGACCGTCAAGGCGTGGGTCGGCGCGGCCAGCAGTGCCTGCCCATAACCGTACAGAGCAACGCCCAGCAGCAGGCGCCTTAGAAAACGGGAGGTACGCAACATGATGGGGCTGTCCTTGTACGCACTGAATACTCATGTACTGCGAAAAAACCTCCGGCCGGGGAAGGTGGATGAAACCTGTAGGGCCGGAGGGGCGAAGCGCAACTCAAGGCGTGGCTCACGGAGCGGGTATGAGCCACGCCACCACCTCAGAAGTGATAGGTCATGCGGGCGAACAGCGTGCGGCCCAGCGGATCGGCATAGCGCGGGTCGTAGCCGGACTGGAAGTTGTAGGCCTGATTGGAGAACGGCGGATCGCGGTCGAACAGGTTGCGGACCCCGGCATCCACATCCAGCACCTTGTCGAAGGTATGCCCGACCGAAAGGTCCCAGAGCGTATACGACGCCACCCGGGCGTTGGTGGTGCGGTCATAGTCGTTGTAACCGCTGGTGAAGCGGTTGGTGAGGGACGCGCGGCTGTTGCCCAGCGACCATGTACCGGTCAGGACATGTTTCCAGCGCGAGATCACGCCATCGCCCTGAAAGTCCCCGACCTTGTCGGTGTAGGGGCCGTCGATGATGTTCTGGTAGTCGTAGCGGGTCACATAGGTGCCGGTCATGCCCAGGCCGAACTGGCCGTACGGCGTGTTCGGGAAGCGATAGTCCAGGGTGACGTCCACACCATTGGTCTTGACGATGCCCAGGTTCGCGTTGCCGGTCACGATATTGGCAATCGAACCATCCGGGTTGCGGATGAAGCGGTCGGCGTAGGTGGTGGGGTCGTCGAAGACGGTCGATTCAGGGAACGACTGAATCTGGTTGGAGATGTGAATCCACCAGAAATCCAGACCCATGGAAAGGTTGCTGACCGGCTGGTAGACGAAGCCCAGTGTCACGTTGCGGGCCTTTTCGGGAGCCAGCTCGGTATTGCCGCCACTGTTGTTGAGAAACTGCTGATTGCAATCGCGTCCGGCATTACCGCCAGGCTGCACGGTACCGCCTGCGCACAGGGTCGGGTCGTTGTAGTAACCCTGGGTGAAGCTCAGGCTGCGCGGCGCATAAAGCTCATACAGAGAAGGCGCGCGGAAGCCCTCGCTGTAGGCTCCTCTGACCACCAGTTGCTTGAACGGCTGGAAGCGGAATGAGTATTTGGGGTTGGTCGTGCTGCCGAAGTCGCTGTATTTGTCGTGACGAATGGCAGCACTCAGTTCCAGGCTGTCGAGGACCGGAACGTTCAATTCGGCGTATTGGGCCTTTACGCTGCGTTCGCCCGAAACACTGCCCGCCGCGTCTGCCCCCAGGCTGCTGACGTCATTGACGAAGGCTTCGTACTCCTGATGCATTTTCTCCTTGCGGTATTCACCGCCCAGCGCCAGGCCGGCCGGTCCGGCACCAAACCAGTCACCGATTTCCCGGCTGATACGGGCGTCGATACCGGCCACCCGGCCCACGGCGCTTGAGTACTGGCCATGGTATTCGTTGGCATCGATCAATGCCTGGCCTGCCGCGGTCTGCGGACCGAACGGGTTGATGATGCCGTTGGCCAGACCGGCGATCATGGCCGCATCGCTGACATAGCCGTTGGTGAGTGAGGAAATGACCTTGTTCTGGTTGTATGACGCGCCGACGTTGTAGTCCCAGCCGCTGACCATGCCATCGAAGCTCAGCAGAAAGCGCTGGCTGGTGTTCTGGTCGCTGGCACCCCGTGGCCCGGCTGCGGTTTCCCGCCATGCGGTATCGATGGGCTGTGTCGGGTCGAGCACGAAACTGGTCGGCAAGGGCGTGATGCCGTTGCCGGGGTAGTAGGGCGACGAAGCGTCCAGCGACAGGCCGGTCAGGGGGGCCGGGCCGATGTCGGTGTGGTTATTGTTGCGGGCCCAGAAGTATTCGATGTTGACGTTGTGGTCGTCCGCCAGCTTGCCGGTGGCCTTGCCGAAAAAGGAAGTCTTCTCGGTCTGCGGAATCAGGTCGATGTATTCGCGGGTGCTGAAACGGCAGATGCCGTTGCTGGCGATCAGGCTGGGCCCGTTGCAGTTGCCGCCGGCCAGCGGATTCGTGCCATTGTTGCCCTGGTAATAGTTGCCGGGGAAGGCGGTCCCTGAGGTCTGGTTAAGACCGCGTCCCGGCACATAATCCCTGGCGAATGAGCGGTCGTTGGCATCCAGGTTCTGCTGCTTGTTGTAGTTGAAGACCCCCATGACATTGAAGCGGTCTTCTTCAAGGTCACCGAAGCCCCAACTGGCGCTCATGTCCTTGGTGGCTCCGCCGCCACTGTTGGTGGGGGTTTCACCGCCCAGGCTCAAGGTGCCGTCGGTCATGGACTTCTTGGTGATGAAGTTGATAACCCCACCGATGGCGTCAGTGCCGTACAGCGCAGAGGCGCCGTCACGCAGCACTTCCACCCGGTCGATGGCGGCAAACGGGATCATGTTCAGGTCGATGGCGCTGCCGTTGGGTGTGCCGACACCCGACAGGGCGTTGTTCGCCAGACGGCGTCCGTTGAGCAGAACCAGCGTCTTGTTTGCGCCAATCCCGCGCATGTCGGCGTAGGACGCGCCTCCCGTTCCGGCACCGACCGAACCGGCACTGTTGTTGATCGACTGGCTGCCGGTGATGCGCTGGACCATTTCCTGAGTGGTAGTCACGCCCTGTTTTTTCAGGTCATCGGCGCGCAGGATGGTGATGGGCACGGCCGTCTCGGCATCGACCCTGCGGATCGCCGAACCTGTGACTTCGACACGCTGCAACTGGGTCGTGGCGGGTACGACGGCGGCGCTGGAGGAGACGCTTGTACTGCTTGTGTCCGCATCGACGGCATCGGCCGCCTGAGCACCGCTTATGCCCATGGCCAGTGCGCAGAGCAGCACACGGGGATGGCGCCGTACCGCAATGGCCAGGGGGTTGAGGGTGCAACCGGGAAGATTCATCAGCATGGTAATTTCCGACTTATTCCAGACGTTATTGAAATGGCCTTGTGAGCCCTCTTTTCCCGATGCGGTTGTGCCCATCAGGAGTTTCACTTCTTCCTTTCCGGCAAGCCGCTCCCCTCCAGGGGCTTTGCGGCCCACGGACGAGCGTGCTCACGGGAGTGCGGTCAACAGGCTTCGCGCGGCGAAGCCCTCATGTCATTTCGAGGTCATGACGGATATCTTCGTAATGCCCGATCGCTCGATCGAGGCCATGGCCTTGGCCACCTGGCCATAGTTCACGGCCGTATCGGCCTGCAACTGGACGCGGATTTCCGGGTCTTTGGCCTTCTCGTCCTGCAGGCTTCTTTCCAGCAGTTCGGGGGCAATTTCAGATTTGGCCAGATAGAACTTGCCGTCCTGATCGACGCTGACCACCACCGGGTCCTTTTTCTCGGCTGGTGCCACCGAGTCGGTCTTGGGCAGGTTGACCTTGATCGCATTGGTCATCAGCGGTGTGGTGACGATGAACACCACCAGCAGCACGAGCATCACATCCACCAATGGCGTGACGTTCATTTCGCTGAGCACTTCATCGCTGTCCTGGTTGGAAAAGGCCATTAGCTTGCCTCCCGAACGGAGTGGTTGTGGCGGGTGGCGATGGGTTGACGCGTGACGGCGAAGGCGCTGCGCTGAGCGAGCGAATCGAAGTCATGGGCGAAGTCGTCCATGTCGGCCACGGCCAGCTTCAGGCGGCGCAGGAAGAAGTTGTAGATCAGCACCGCTGGCACCGCGACGGCGATCCCGACCCCGGTGGCAACCAGAGCGTGGCCGATGGGGCCTGCCACCGCTTCAAGGCTGGCCGAACCCGTGAGGCCGATGCTTTGCAGTGCCTCCATGATGCCCCAGACCGTACCGAACAGGCCGATGAAAGGTGCGGTGCTGCCGATACTGGCCAGAATGGCCTGACCGTTTTCCAGTGCCCGGCGTTCTTTCTGGATCTGTTGGCGCAGATTGCGTTCCAGGCGGTCGGAACGGTTGATGGTGTGGGCCAGTTGCTGGGTGGTACGAGGTGCGTCTTCGACCGCCATCGCTTCAAAGCCGCTGTTGGCGATACGGGCCAGTGCGCCCGGATACTGGGAAGCGTGTTCGGCCGCCGTCAGCAGATCCGGGGCACTCCAGAAGGCCTGGGTGAACTGTTTGTTCTGGGATTTCTGCCTCATGTACTGCGCCGACTTGATCAGCAACAGGGCCCAGCTCAATACGGAAAACAGAATGAGTGCCCAGAGCACGGCCGGGACAATCATGGAAGAAAGCGATGCGTTCATGGTTTACACCTCACCAGCTTGAATAAAGTTGTCGGTTGTTATCCGCCGGATCATTCCGGAAGCTTGAAGTCGATGGTCTGTGTCGCGAAGCCTTCGATAGGCGTGTCACCACGTTTGGCCGGGATGAACTTCCAGTTGCGCACGGCTTCCACGGCTGCTTCGTCCAGGACCGGTTTGCCGCTGGATCTGGTCACCTCAACACTGCCGGCCCGGCCATTGGCCAGAACCTTGATGCGCAGAATCACGCGACCTTCCCAACTGCGTCGTAACGCCAGACCCGGGTACTCGGGCGGCGGATTACCAAGGCTGGCGAGCCCTGAAACGGCTGCGCTTTCCTTGACCGGCGCCGCAGGTGCTGGAGGGGCGGGCGAAGGTGTCGGCGGTGCCGGGGTACTCGGGGCACTGGGCGCAGGCGGTGCCGGCGGCGCGGGTGGCCTTGGCTTTTGTACGGGCTCCGGTTTCTTGACCGGTTTGGGTTTTTCGACTTTCGGCTTTTCCACCGGTTTGGGCGGTGGCTTGACCGCGTCCGGGTCCTCAACCGGTTTTTCGGGCTCGGGCTCGGGGGGCGGAGGTGGCGGCGCAGGTGGAGGTGGCTCCGGAGGCGGCGCTTGCGGTGTCGGTGGTGTCGGGCTGGTCAGCTCAATCGTCATTTCCGGAACCTGGGGCGCAACTTCCGGAAGCTCGGCTTTGGCGGTCTGCATGTACCACCAGACCACACCGTGAATAAGTACCGAAGCGGCAATCAACAGGAAAACCTGCGGTTTATTCAGACTGCCAGGTCGTGAGGTATTGGCTGTAAACGGAATACTCTGCCATGCCGTGGGAACTTCACCGGGTAATGGATCAGAGACCGATTTCAGGGTTGCCGCATCATTCATTAAAGCTCCCTCGGAATAGTTGAAGGGCAATAAAAGTCCGTTCAAACATTTCGTGAATGTTCAAATACTGGAGGGCTGCACATTTAACAGGCGCACGGTTCCGTGGAGCTGCAAGTCAGGCTCAATCGGATAAAAACGGTTTACGGATTATGAAGATGGCATTGAGCGTCCTTTTTCTTATCGCGTACCCGAAGGTAGCGAGGGTTCCTGAAGGCTAGTTAGCAACCGCTATGCCAGAAACTTTCAGGAAGTGGTCTGTAATGGATGAAATAGAGCGGATGTCGCATTCATGTAATTTTTTATCGAATCCTTGGAAAATCTGAGCTGGGCCCACTGTTTATCAAGGGGTGAGGTCATTAAGTCGAGGGCGAAAGAATACCCTCTGTTTTTTCAGACGATATCAAAAAGACACCAGTTAAAATCCGGCTGACGGCATGCACCAATGTTGTATGAGTCGAGTCAAGTTGGTGCAGTTGATAATCAAGGGCTCACAGAAAATTCTCCTTAGTGAAAGATGATGTGTTTTTAAAATCTTTATAAAAAGCAGGAAAAGTCCGAGCGCCCACTCTGAAAGAGTGGTGGCTATTTGGAACTAAATGATGGATTGTCGGACGAAATCCACTTTAATCTAGTTGAATAATTGTTCTCGTCTGAACCTGCCGATAGACCGCTGATAAAAGAAAGTGCATGAGTCAAAAAATACAAAACGGGAACGTGAATACTCTCGTTCTCGGTGCACTAATGATTCAGGAAAAAGACAGGTCGCTCAGGGCGACAGAAGGTCCATGCAAGGACGAACTCGGTGGCGGAACGAGCGGCGGGGTAGAAAAGACAGCGAGCGCTATAGGGCACGAATGGATCTCCTTATCTGAAGAGACACGACTTTTGATCGGGTCTTTGCACTGTTTATGGACGCTGTGGCATCCGGTGACTGCACAGTGGTGCGCGATGGGCGCTTTCCATGCAGCAAAACCAGTGATTTTCTGGTACGAGTGTTCCACTAGGAAGAAATGTGCCAACTTGTGTCTTTTTGTAACGGCGGACATACAGATCGTCGCACAGGGGATACCAAGGGATCATCCATGAGGCAGACGACGGAACCCGAAAGACCCTGAGGACACTCACCAGCACCTAAACGTGCACGGAGCGCTCTGAGATGGTCAACTGGTTCGCAGGTATGCTGGGCAATATCAGTGTCAGATCGAAATTGATCCTGGGGTTTGTCAGCGTTCTGCTGCTGACGACCCTGATCGCTGCTTTCAGTTGGGTGGAAATCGGTATCCTGCGTGATCGGGGCCAGAAGCTGACGTCCATTTCCCAGCTCAACGAAATGGTGCGGGACATGCGTATTGCGCGGTTGACCTACGCCGTCCAGCCCAGTGCGGATCGAGCGACAGCCGTGCTCAAGGCTAACGACAATCTTGAAACCCATTACGAAGAAGTCAGGGCTCTGCTCAGCCATCCGCAGGATCTGGCCCTGATTTACCGGGCCATGGAGACGACCCAGCGCTACCGCAGTCATTTTCAGGATTTTGTCCGGGCTACCGAGATCCATGACGAGTCAAAGCTCAGGCAAGCCCAGAGCGGTCTGGATACCGAAGTGGCCAGTCTCTTCGACGCAGGCGGGCAGCTGATGATCAGCCAGACCTCCAAACGCGATGAAGATATTGCCGAGGCCAGGCTCCTGCTGATCGCTGCGACGGCTTTCGCGCTCATTCTCGGTGCATTGGCGGCCTGGCTCATCACCCGATCAATCGTGGGCCCGCTGATGGAAACCCTGCAGGCTGCCGAAAGGGTGGCCGCCGGTGACCTGAGCGCCGACATTCCGGTCAATCGCAAGGACGAACTGGGCCTTCTGCAAACCAGCATGCAGCGCATGACCGTCAATCTGCGCGACCTGATTGGCGGGATTCGTGACGGTGTCGTGCAATTGGCCAGTGCTTCCGAACAGCTCTCGGCAGTCACCGAGCAAACCACCGCAGGGGTTACCAGCCAGAAGAGCGAGACGGATCAGGTTGCGGTCGCCATGAACCAGATGGCTGCTACTGTTCAGGAAGTGGCTCGCAACGCCGAAGACGCTTCCCACGCCGCTATCGCCGCTCACGACGAAGCCCGCAAGAGCGATGAGGTCGTGCTTCAGGCCATCGACCAGATCGGGCGTCTGGCTGAAGAGGTCAATCACTCGACTGACGCCATGAACGACCTGAGCCGCGAAAGCGACAAGATCGGCACAGTGCTGGATGTGATCAAGTCGGTCGCCCAGCAGACCAATCTCCTGGCCCTCAACGCCGCCATCGAAGCGGCGCGGGCAGGTGCTGCCGGTCGTGGCTTTGCCGTGGTCGCCGACGAAGTCCGAAGCCTCGCCCAGCGCACCCAGGCATCCACTGAGGAGATCGAAGGGCTGGTCAGCAGCCTGCAGAATGGTACTCAGAAAGTCGCCGCGTTCCTCGGCAATAGCCTGTCATTGAGCAAAAGCAGTGTGGAGCTGACTCGCCGGGCCGGAACCTCATTGATGAGCATCAGCCGTTCGGTTTCCACCGTCGAACAGATGAACACCCAGATCGCCGCAGCCGCCGAGCAACAGAGCATCGTCGCCGATGAAATCAACCGCCGGGTTGTGAACGTGCGAGTGATCTCGGAACAGACCTTCGTCGCCAGCGGCGAAACCGCCATGTCCAGCACCGAGTTGGCCAGGCTGGGCGGCAGCTTGCAGGCGAGTGTCGGGCGATTTAGGTTTTGAGATGAAAGGCGTCTTATTCGGGCTGGTTCGGTTTATCGGCAACCAGCCCGATCCGTTTGCGCCAGAACCAGGTCAGCATCAGCACACCGATTACTGCAATCGGTGTCATCAGATAGAGCGGCATCATGCTTTTCGTGTACAGCGATACCCCGGCCATCAGCACCATCATCGAAACAGCCCCCATGACCTTGGCCCAATAGCGGGTGCGATAGAAATCCAGCCAATAGCGTTGCAGGTTCAGCCGCTGCTGCTCGCGTATGCGCTGGGATCGGGCTGATCGTTTTTTTACCTTCATTGCATGTCCATCCGTGGTTTGGGCGGGGCATTGTCTTGCGCTGTGCTCCCTCGTGCCTACACTGAGATCGTTTTTTCATAGCCATGATACGAAACGCGTCTGCGGCATGGCGTGGGATACACAGATGTTTTCATCGATCAGGGCTCATAAAGGTATAACTGGTGGCCTGCCCTGCGTATTATCGGGGGGTTGAGTCGATGAGCGGACCTGCAGAGCCTCGGTGTACAATCTCTCGAAGATCTGGCGCATGCAGAGATAGCAAAAAGGCATTGCAGCTCCCCGGTGCAAAACGCAGGGTAAGTGCTGAGCCATTCGTTTTTCGTAGCGATTGCCGATCTCGATGAATTCTTATACAGCGCCAATCAGAAAATATAGCGGAGCATGTGAAGTGAGCATGATGAAATGGATTGACTTTCCCAGTCTGGGCGATGAACGAGGAGGGTTGGTCGCTTTGGAAATTGGTATGGAAAAAGCAATACCTTTTGATATTAAGCGCGTTTATTACATCTATCGGACCGGCGAAGGTGTCAGTCGCGGGTATCATGCTCACCGTAACCTGAAACAAGTTGCTATCTGCGTTGCCGGACAGTGCCGGATGGTGCTGGATAACGGAAAAGTTCGTGAAGAAACCGTGATGGACAGTGCTACCCGAGGATTGCTGATCGAAAGTATGGTCTGGCGTGAAATGCATGACTTCAGTGACGACTGCATATTGTTAGTACTGGCCAGCGAGCATTATGACGAGTCGGATTACATCAGAAATTATGATCGTTTTCTCACGGAGATAAATAATGTCTGAGATTCACGCTCTGGCCGATGTCAAAAGTTCAAGCATTGGTAGTTCGACACGTATCTGGCAATACTCCGTGGTTCTGGAGGGCGCGGTTATCGGTCGTAACTGTAATATCTGTGCCCATACGCTGATCGAAGGCGATGTCATCGTGGGCGACAATGTTACTGTCAAATCGGGTGTTTTCCTGTGGAGCGGCACTCGCGTGGAAGACAACGTTTTTATTGGTCCTAACGCAACGTTTACCAACGATCCAATGCCCAGGTCGAAAGTATATCCCGATGCGTTTCAAGGCATAACGGTCAAGGCCGGGGCAAGTATTGGGGCCAATGCAACATTGCTGCCGGGTATCACCATCGGTAGTAATGCAATGGTAGGTGCAGGTTCTGTGGTCACTAAAGATGTGCCCGACAGCGCTGTTGTAGTCGGCAACCCGGCAAGAATTATCAGGTACCTGGACAAATGATCAGCTTTCTGGATTTGAAAAAAATCAATTCGACGATGCGTGACGAATTGATCGAGTCGTGCACCCGTGTCATTGATTCGGGCTGGTACATCGGCGGTAATGAACTGTCGGCTTTTGAAGAAAGTTTTGCAGCCTACAGCGGTAGCCGGCATTGCATTGGCGTTGCCAACGGCCTCGATGCGCTGAACCTGACGTTGCGTGCCTGGAAAGAGCTGGGGAAACTCAAGGATGGCGACGAAGTCATCGTGCCGGCTAACACCTACATCGCCAGTGTTCTGGCTATTACCGAAAATCGCCTGGTGCCGGTTCTGGTCGAGCCCGATGCGAACACTTACAACCTGTGCCCTGTCAATGCCCGGGCTGCGGTGACTTCCAGAACCCGTGTGCTCATGCCAGTCCACCTGTACGGGCAATTGTCCGACATGACGGCATTGATGGCGCTGGCTGAGGAAAAGGGGCTTCTTGTTCTGGAAGACTCAGCCCAGGCCCATGGCGCGAGCTTCAATGGCCGAAGGGCAGGGAGCTGGGGCGATGCTTCGGGCTTCAGCTTTTATCCAGGAAAAAACCTGGGGGCTCTGGGCGATGCGGGCGCTGTTACCACCGACGACGACGAGCTGGCGAAAGTCCTGCGCGCACTGCGTAACTATGGCTCCCATGAAAAGTACAAGAATCTCTACCAGGGTGTGAACAGCCGTCTGGATGAAATTCAGGCAGCCATGCTCAGCGTCAAGCTCAAGTATCTGGATGACCAGACAGCACGCCGCAGGGAAATTGCCAGGATGTACATGGAGGGTATCAACAACCCTGCCGTAGAACTGCCACTTGCCACCGGCACTTGCCCGTTGTCGCTGCACAGCCATGTGTGGCATCTGTTTGTCGTTCAATGCCGGCAGCGTGATGTGTTGCAGCAGCATCTGGCCGCGCAAGGTATTCAAACCATCATTCACTACCCGATTCCTGTCCATCAGCAGCAGGCTTACAAAGAGCTCAATGGCCACAGCTATCCGGTGACCGAGAAGATCCATCAGCAAGTCCTGAGTTTGCCAATGAGTCCTGAAATGACATCGGCTGAAGTCGAACTGGTCATCGCAGCCGTTAATAATTTTTCTTGCGAAGAGTGACTCAATGATTCAGTTGCTAGGCCGCCTTTGGAAGTGTTTTACACTCAAGAGAAAGCTGCAGTTCTTTGTGATCCTCGGGCTCATGGTGGTTGCATCGCTTGCGGAAATAGTCAGCATCGGAGCCATCGTTCCCTTTCTGGCTGTCCTGATCAATCCCGAGAAGCTACTGAGCCAGCCGCTGGTGGGTGATCTCTTTGCAGCCATGGGAATCGACTCTGCCAACGGGCTTTTATTGCCGTTGACCGCCATTTTTGCTGTCGCGGCCATATTCTCCGGTGTCAGTCGTTTTGTGCTGATGTGGGCGCAGAACAGACTGAGTTCGGCCGTCGGTGGCGATCTGGCAGGCGATATATACAAGACGGTTATTCATCAGCCTTACAGCAAGCACATCTCCAGGAACAGCAGTGAAGTGATCACTGCCATTTTCAACAAGGTCGATACCGTGGTGCGGGAGTTTCTTTTCCCCTCCCTGACCATTGTCAGCTCGGCTTTCATGATGTTGGCAATCCTTGTGATTGTCCTGGCCATTCAGCCGGTCGTCGCCTTTCTCGCCTTTGCAAGTTTTGGCGGGGTCTACCTGGCGGTTGTACTGGTGACCAGGAAGCAGTTGAGAAAAGACAGTCTGGTGGTGAGCGTCACTTCCGATCGGCTGCTGAAGTTGATGAGTGAAAGTCTTGAAGGTATTCGGGACGTGATCATCGACTCGTCTCAGCGCACCTATCGAAAGGACTTCGATAGCGCCGATTACAAGCTGCGTCGGGCCAAGGCTAATATCCAGATCATCGCGAACTCACCACGATTCGCTATCGAATCGTTCGGCATGCTGATGATTGCGATTTTTGCCTATTGGCTTGCGCAGTTGCCCGGTGGGCTGCTTGCATCCATTCCCATGCTGGGCGCGCTGGCGCTGGCGGCGCAACGCCTGCTTCCGGTGCTGCAGCAATCCTATGCTGCCTGGGCATGTATCAGTGGTGCGCAGGACTCCTTGCGAGATGTATTGGACCTTCTGCCAGAAGAGCGTAATGACGTCGAAATCGAAACGACGCGCATTCCGCTGGACTTCAACGATCGTCTGTCGCTGGATAATGTCTCGTATCGCTATGGGAACGATGCGCCGTGGGTGTTGAAAAACATCAGCCTGAATATTCCCAAAGGTTCGCGTGTAGGCTTGATGGGGGCCACGGGCAGTGGAAAAAGTACCCTGATCGATATTCTGATGGGGTTGCTGACTCCAACTGACGGTGTCTTTACGGTCGACGGTGTCGAGGTGAACACGGACAACAGTCGAAACTGGCAAGGGAACATTGCCCACGTGCCACAGCAGATCTTTCTGTCCGATGCTTCAGTGGCTGAAAACATAGCCTTTGGGGTGCCTTACGAAAATATCGATTTCGATCGTGTGAAGCGAGCCGCCGCCAAGGCGCAAATATCCGATGTCATTGAATCGTGGTCTGCTGGTTATGAGACTCCGGTGGGAGAGCGAGGTGTCTTTCTTTCCGGCGGACAGCGCCAGCGCATTGCGATAGCGCGTGCTTTCTATAAAGAAGCCAGCGTTATCATTCTGGATGAAGCGACCAGTGCGCTGGACAGTAAAACCGAGCAGGAAGTCATGCGCGCCGTCGATGATCTGGGGGATGGCACGACATTGATCGTCATTGCGCACCGCCTTAATACGCTGGAGACCTGTGATACTGTTATCGAGGTCGAAGGTGGAACGGTGGTAAGGTATGGCTCTTATGAATCCGTGTGCGGTGCCGTTCGTTAGTTTTAAATGAGCGGGTCTTCGGGGGCATGGTTTCGTCCGGCAAGACCTCGCTACGCATATCGTCGATGTTAGAAACATTCATGCGCCCTGCTTTGAAGCAGGGCGCAGGTGCATCTGCAAGGTAGGAAGTGGCCGCTGCAAGATGCGCCTGATAGCGGAAAAACAGAATTGAGTGGAAGTCTATCCAAATGGATGGGTTTACTGCTTTGAGAATCAGGGGACAGCGGTCAGAAATGCATGGCTATTTCAGGCTCTCCCCCGGCGGTTTACGTTGGAGTGGGTCATGAGTGATAACGTTGGCAGGGTGAGTGGGAAGGATTGCACAATCATTGTTAACTCCTGCGACAGTTATGAAGATGTGTGGCTCCCTTTTTTCTACTCACTCAAGGAGATGTGGCCTGACTGTGACTGTCGGGTCATATTGAACACGGAGCGTAAAAGTTTCGAGTTTGACGGGTTTCAGATACGTACATTGAAACTGTCGGCTGATGAAGCCAAGCGACCTTGGGGCTGGCGGTTACGCAAAGCTCTGGCCCTGGTGGAAACTGAATTTGTTATCACTCTGTTTGATGATTTCATCCTGGAGTCTCCCGTCAATCAGTCGAAAATAGCTGACGGCATCCGGGCCATGAAAGAACGCTCCGAAATCGCTGTTTTTTATTTCAGCAATATTCCTGGCGTGAACAGGGTTGAAGGCGAGTTTGACGGTTTTGAAGTGGTAGGCGCGCGAGATGACTACCGCTTGAATTCTGCGCCTGCTCTCTGGAGAACCCGTAAGCTTGCCGAGTTTACCGGTGAAGTTGACTCGCCTTGGGCGTGGGAGTTTTTCGGTAGCGCGCGGACTTATAGCGGCGGCGACACCTTTTACTGCGCCCAGATCGGCAAGGAAGATACGTTTGTCTACAACTACACGCTTGGCGGCGCGATCCGTCGAGGGAAGTGGGTGCCTAGCGTTATTACACCGGTACTGAAGAAGTATGATTTGCCGATAGACATCAATAAAAGGGGTGTGGCAAGTGAGTCTTTGTCTGATGGAAAGTACAGCTTGAAATGGAAAGTCGATTTTTTTGTACTCGGCTTCAAGATGGTTGGTTTTAAGGCGTTCATCTTCTTGTACAGAGTGTTGGCAAAAAAATTGAGTGAAGGTGTTTCTCGTGGCTAAGAAGAAATTTACATTTGGTGTTTTGACGTTTAATCACGAGCTTTATATTGTCGAGCACCTCGAAAGCATAAGATTTCTGATAGAAAGCTTCGGTGCCGACTACGATTTTTGTCTGGTTATCGCGGATGACTGTTCCCGGGACAAGACCATTGAGCTGGTCAATCGCTGGCTGTCTGTTCATGGTCATCTGTTTCATGATGTCAAGGTTCTGGACCATTCAAAAAACAATGGTACCTGCTTTAACTACACCCGTATCTGGCCTCATGTTGAGAGTGAGCTGTTCAAGATTACCGCTGGCGATGATGTCTACTCGTGTGTGAATCTTTTCGAAGAGGCCGAACAGTTAAGCACTCATGACTATTATTCAGGTCTGCCGCTGCTGTTGATCGATGGTGAGATTATCAATTCACCTTCGACCCTGTTCCATATCCTGGCTTCTGATACCATCTATAAAGACAAGCCGTTCATGGCGCGTCTGAAAAACATCAGCAGCATCAATACGCCCAATCTCTTTTGCAATAAAAAACTTCTGCTGAATGATGAGCTTTGCCAGTTCATCAATAGCTACAGCGTGACTGAAGACTTCCCTATGTTGGTAAAGACTGCCGAGCTTTATGGAAATGTCAGTTTTCACCAGTCCAGCAAAGTGTATGTGTACTACCGGCGCACATCAGGATCGACGTATCTTGTCAGGGGGTCGGACTTCGACAAGGACAAGCTGAATATCTTCAACCACATGCTCTCTCTGGAGAAAGGCTGGTTCGGACGTATTCTCTTGAAGAATCGCCTGTATTGCTACAACCTGGATAACGGGTTTTTGAAAAAGCTGCTCAATCTGAACTACTATGTTTATCTGCTTCGATTGGTTACACGACTCGTGCCAACCGTGAAGCGTTATTCCGAGTCGACTCCCGATGCAGTGCGCCACAAGTCCCACTATGAACTGGTCAGCAAAAGGGCGTCTGATTTTCATGCAGGGCACCGCCAGGCATGAGTAAGCAGCGGATGAGCTTGAAGTTTCTGGGTATTGGAACAGGTTTAATCTTCTTCGGTGGGCTGGATGAAAACTGCTAAATTTTACATACCGCTTTTACTTGTTGAAAGCTATCTGCTCTTCACGCTGTGGCTGTTTTTTTTCGGTCCGGTGATCTGGCCTGTCGAAAACAAAAAAGAATTCCTTTTTGTCGTATCCCTGTATCACGCGTTTTTTATCGCCGGGTATCTTCTTTCCTGCCGTTTCTCGCTAAAACAGCCGGACAGGGCTGTTGAACCGAACGGTGATAATCTGTTTTTGAGATATTACTGGATTATTATCGTCTTCGCTTTCATTGCGATGGTTATCCTTCATCGCAATACGACGCTTTCCAGATCATATTTCCCCACCGGTTTTTTCTCGGAGTTGCTTAAGGGGTTATTGGCGCCTGCTGAGGTGAGAAGTTTTTATGCTTCTGCTGCCTCAAGAGAAGGGTTTTCGGGGAATGCCTATGTAACAGGAATGCTCCTGTTTTTCGGAGTGTTCAAGTACGTCCTGTTGCCAGGCCTGGTGTTCTTCTGGGACCGGCTGAGTACCACGCGCAAGCTTGTGGGTTTTCTGGTGGTCATGCTTCCGTTGTGCACGGGTATCATCTCCAGTCTGAGCGCAATCAATTTTTATTACCTGTTTGTTGTGTCGGTTTGCTTGTTTGGTGTGGTTATTTCGAATAAGTCTGCCGGGTTTTTTGTCGAACTCGGACGGCGCAAGACCTTTCTGTTCTTCCTGGTCTTTATATTCCTGTTCTCGTTCTGGCAGTTTTATAGCGTCAAATCCGGAGTATCGCCTTACAAGGTTTTCTTTGAAGACGAAAAGCCGGTTTCGTTCAGCTACTTGAATGAAACGGGAAGTGTGTTCAAAAGCGATCTGGATCCGGCTGAGAAAGCCAAGGGTGCAGACTCGCCTGTGAAAGACACTGCTCCAGCCGTACCGGAAAGCGTCGATATTACTGTGCGGCCTGCCAAGACCAATGTTGTAGCCTTGCCAGCGACGGTTGATAACAAGGAAGCTACAGCGAAGAGCAATACAGCACCTTTACCGGCAAAGGCGATGACTCCGGAGTTGCCTGCGAAGATCGAAACTGCGGCCTTGCCACAGATTGCCAAAGTGGCAGATGTGCCTGCCCAGGTTGCAGTCGCAGTCGTACCTGAGAAGTCCAACCTTACCGACTTCTATGAAAAGCTGACCGTCTATCTGGTTCAGGGCTACCAAGGCGTATCCATTGCGCTTGGAGAGAAATTCGATAGCTCATATGGCATCGGGCATTCGGTATTCCTGCAGCGAGTTTTCGCCGAGCACCTTGGCATTGATGTAAGGGATAGAACGTTCCAGCGCAAAATTACCGCACGGTGGGACGAGAATGTTTACTGGCATTCGTTCTACAGCTACATGGCAAATGATGTCGGCTTCTTTGGCGTGTCGATTGTCATGTTGATCCTGGGCTGGTATTTCGCAAACGTTTACCTTGCCGTGGTCAATGATGATGACTTCTTTGCGAAAATGCTGCTGCCGTTATTTGCCATCATGTTCTTGTATATCCCGGCGAATAACCAGGTTTTCAGCTTTCTGGAAACCATGATTTCGTTCTGGATACTCACGGCGCTCTATATTTTTCACAGGCGCCGTACCGCTGTCCGGCATGCTCAAGACTTCACTGAAGTGAGCGCGGCCCAGCACGTCTAGAGTTCGCATCAAGTGACTTCATACCCCACCTGCTTCAAGGTGGGGTTTGCGCTCAGCGATTACGCACAGGATATAACTAGCCCGTCAGCATTGGCGGTTCTGGTTGAGCAGCAAGAGAGTTTTCGGCTGAAGCGGCAACCCTTGGAACCAAGGGAAAGGAAGATGGCGCACTCGGCGGGATTCGAACCCACGACCCCTGCCTTCGGAGGGCAGTACTCTATCCAGCTGAGCTACGAGTGCAACGCGGGCGCCATGATACTCATCTGACGGGCGGGCGTCCATGCTGGCTTTAGCTTCTGGTGGGAAAACGCGACTTTTGCTTCTGTGGTTTCACATCTATGCTCTTTTGGCGACTCGCCCACTTTACAGCCTCGACACCACCTGCGCTGCCAAGGCGACTGAGGCGGTTGGCCAGTCTAGGGCGCCTGACAACCTTGCAAGCCTGCTGACGGTGCTCAAGAGCTTCCAATAGCCAGGGACGTTCATCTTTCCATTGTCGGCCTGTTCTTTTTTTTGAACAGCCTATTGTCCTTTACCCCAGCAGTCCCTAGGATTCGTTTGAGATTTCAAACGCTCTTGTTCGGTCTTCCCGTTTTTCCGCGACATGCGTCGCTGAGGCCGATGGAATGTTTTCCTGGCGATGGCTTCCAAACGGGGTGCATCGATATTCAATAGTTCGCTCCGCCCTTGTGCGGTGCTGTTTAGGAGGCCGACATGCAGCTCAAAGATTCCAAACTGTTCCGCCAGCAAGCCTATATCAACGGCCAGTGGCTGGATGCGGACGGTGGTCAGACGATCAAGGTCAATAACCCGGCGACCCATGAAATTCTCGGTACCGTGCCAAAGATGGGCGCTGCCGAAACCCGCCGTGCCATCGAAGCAGCCGACAAGGCGCTGCCAGCCTGGCGTGCCCTGACCGCCAAGGAGCGTGGCAACAAGCTGCGCCGCTGGTTCGAGCTGATGATCGAGAATCAGGATGACTTGGGCCGTCTGATGACGCTGGAGCAAGGCAAGCCGCTGGCCGAGGCCAAGGGCGAGATTGCTTATGCAGCTTCCTTTATCGAGTGGTTTGCCGAAGAAGCCAAGCGTGTCTATGGCGACGTGATTCCGGGCCATCAGCCGGACAAGCGCCTGATCGTGCTCAAGCAGCCGATTGGTGTGACAGCTGCCATTACGCCGTGGAACTTCCCGGCCGCGATGATCACCCGCAAGGCCGGTCCAGCTCTGGCCGCCGGCTGCACCATGGTGCTCAAGCCCGCTTCGCAGACCCCTTATTCTGCACTGGCCCTGGCTGAGCTGGCTGAGCGTGCTGGCATCCCTGCTGGCGTGTTCAGCGTGGTGACGGGCAGCGCTGGCGATATCGGCAGCGAGCTTACTGGCAACCCGATCGTGCGCAAGCTGTCCTTTACCGGCTCGACCGAAATCGGTCGCCAGTTGATGGCTGAATGTGCGCAGGACATCAAGAAAGTGTCGCTGGAGCTGGGCGGTAACGCGCCCTTCATCGTGTTCGACGATGCTGACCTGGACAAGGCCGTCGATGGCGCGATCATCTCCAAGTACCGCAACAACGGTCAGACCTGCGTCTGCGCCAACCGTATCTATGTGCAGGACGCCGTTTACGATGCATTCGCCGAGAAGCTTCAGGCCGCAGTTGCCAAGCTCAAGATCGGTAACGGTCTGGAAGAAGGCATTACCACCGGCCCGCTGATCGACGAGAAGGCCGTTGCCAAGGTTAAAGAGCATATTGCCGATGCTGTCGGCAAAGGCGCGAAAGTGCTGTTCGGCGGCAATAGCCTGGAAGGTACCTTCTTTGAGCCGACCATTCTGGTCAATGTGCCCAAGGATGCCGCTGTGGCGAAGGAAGAAACCTTCGGTCCGCTGGCGCCGCTGTTCCGCTTCAAGGACGAGGCTGAAGTGATCGCGCTGGCCAACGATACCGAGTTCGGTCTGGCTTCCTACTTCTATGCTCAGAACATGAGCCGCGTGTTCCGTGTGGCCGAAGCGCTGGAGTACGGCATGGTGGGTATTAACACCGGCCTGATCTCCAACGAACTGGCTCCGTTCGGTGGCATCAAGTCCTCGGGGCTGGGCCGCGAAGGCTCCAAGTACGGCATCGAAGACTATCTGGAAATCAAATACCTGTGCCTGAGCGTTTGACGCTGCGGGCTTGACCGGTAGCCGGGCGTTGCAGCAGTCGATCATCGTATGCTGCTGCAGCCCACCCCGGCTGCTTAATCCTTGAACTACGCCGACCGATGAGCGGCGAATGAGGAATACATGAGCAATACAAACGAATCCTTGATGCAACGCCGCCAGAACGCTGTCCCACGTGGCGTTGGTCAGATCCACCCGATCTTTGCCGCATCGGCAAAGAACGCCACCGTTACCGACGTCGAAGGTCGTGAGTTCATCGACTTCGCGGGCGGTATCGCAGTACTGAACACCGGTCACCTGCACCCGAAAATCATCGCCGCCGTACAAGAGCAACTGACCAAGCTGTCTCACACCTGCTTCCAGGTACTGGCTTACGAGCCGTATGTAGAGCTGTGCGAAAAAATCAACGCTCGGGTTCCAGGTGATTTCGCCAAGAAAACCCTGCTGGTGACCACCGGTTCCGAAGCTGTGGAAAACGCCGTCAAGATCGCTCGCGCAGCGACTGGCCGCGCAGGCGTGATTGCCTTCACCGGTGCCTATCACGGTCGTACCATGATGACCCTGGGGCTGACTGGTAAAGTCGTGCCTTACTCGGCCGGCATGGGCCTGATGCCGGGCGGTGTGTTCCGCGCCCTTTACCCGTGCGAGCTGCATGGTGTGAGCGTTGATGACTCCATTGCCAGCATCGAGCGCATCTTCAAGAACGACGCAGAGCCCAAGGATATTGCCGCTATCATCATCGAGCCTGTGCAGGGCGAAGGTGGTTTCTATGTGGCACCGAAGGCGTTCATGCTGCGTCTGCGTGAGCTGTGCGACAAGCACGGCATTCTGCTCATCGCTGATGAAGTGCAGACTGGCGCTGGCCGTACCGGCACTTTCTTCGCCATGGAGCAGATGGGCGTTGCTGCCGATCTGACCACCTTTGCCAAGTCCATCGCAGGCGGTTTCCCGCTGGCGGGCGTTTGCGGCAAGGCCGAGTACATGGATGCCATCGCTCCAGGCGGTCTGGGCGGTACTTATGCCGGCAGCCCGGTAGCCTGTGCCGCGGCCCTGGCTGTTCTGGAAGTGTTTGAAGAGGAAAACCTGCTGGCGCGCTGCAACACAGTGGGTGAGCACCTGGTTTCCGGTCTGAAAGCCATCCAGGCCAAATACCCGGTCATCGGCGAAGTTCGTGCCTTGGGCGCAATGATCGCTGTCGAGCTTTTTGAAGATGGTGACAGCCACAAGCCAAACGCTGCTGCTGTCGCTCAGGTTGTGGCCAAGGCCCGTGACAAGGGTCTGATCCTGTTGTCGTGCGGTACTTATGGCAACGTCCTGCGCGTTCTGGTGCCTCTGACGGCCGAGGATGAGCTGCTGAACAAAGGTCTGGCTATTCTGGAAGAGTGTTTCGCAGAGCTGGCCTGAAAAAGTGCGGTTACAGATTGAGTGATTTGTGACCAGACAGACAGAAAAAACCCTGCCTCGGCAGGGTTTTTTCGTCTTGAGAACAGGATTTATCGCTTACAGCTATATATCCGGACGAAGGCTTTGGCTAAGGTGAGCGAATCGATGTCGGAGAGTTCTGATGACTGCTGTAGATTTGACTGCGATGCCTCGCGTATTGATTGCTGAATCGGATCCATGGGTTCGCGAAACCCTCAGTGATCTGGTGTTGAGCGTGCGGGCTGACGTCGAATTGGAGATGTGCAGCGACGGCAAGCAGGCCGTTGAATGGATCAAGAAACATCTGCCGGACCTGGTGGTAGCGGCCAGGGAGTTGCCGGTTATCGACGGTTTGAGTCTGCTGCGGGGCATCCGCGCCTTGCGTCGTCAGCCTCCCATTCCTTTTATTCTGCTCAGCAACCGTAGCGACAGCGCCAGCGTGCGCGAAGTCCTGCCGCTTGCGCCTACGGCTTACCTGACCAAACCTCTGAATACCGAAGGGCTGCGTCAGCGCCTTGAAGGCCTGTTGCTGGAACGTCGTGCACCCGTGCCGGGTGAGATGCCTGCACTGACACCCGGGTTGACCCTGACCAAGTTTCTCGAAAAAAGACGTGATGTGGCTGATGGCGCGCCACTGTTTGTGGATGTCGCCACCGCGCTCAAGCTCAGCCAGAGTGGCGGTAGCATTGATGCTGCCTTGCTCGAGCAGGAGTTGCGCAACGACCCTCACATTACGGCGGTACTGATCGCGGCCGCCAATAGCGCGGCGCAGCACCTGGGCAAGCCTGTCCAGACCCTGGGGTTGGCCATTGGTGTGCTGGGGGCGGTACAGAGTGCGAGTATCGTGACCGCCCTTGCCAAGAAGCGCATGGCGGTGCTGACAAACGATGCACTGCTGGTCGAGGCCAGCAAGTTCTGGACAATGTCGCAACGCACAGCTGATTACGCACGCATTCTGGGTGGCATGCTGGAACTCGATGTCGAGCGATGCTTCTGCGCGGGTTTGCTGCAGTCGCTGGGAGATCTGGCGGTGCTGGGCTGTCTGCAGGAGTGGTTGCTGGCAGGCGGTCATCTGGACGAAGAGGTGATCAGGCAATCTCTGGAACAATACTCTGCTGCCTACGGCTCAGCCTTGCGCACTCGCTGGCGTCTGCCGCTTGAGCTGCGTGAGCTGATTGCGGCGGTGTATCAGTACAACACCGGCATCTACACCCGTGAAGTGCTGGCCATGAACCTCGCCGGGCAAATGGCCCGTCTGGGGGAGCATGAAAGCGTGACGACGCTGGTCAAGACCAAGTCTGCCAAGCTGCTGAAATTGAGCGTTGGGGACTTGCAGCGTCTGCGCAAGAAGCTCACGGGCGTAACCGACCCAAGCCTGCTGGCGCCGGTGGTGGCTGAAGTGGCAGAGCCTGAGCCTGAACAAGAGGCTGATAGGGACCTGCTGGATATTACGTCAGAGCCTGTGGATCCGGGAGTTGCCAGTGTGGAAGACCCGGGCGTCGGGGTTCAGGAGTTGCCGAAGGGGTGAGGCCTTCTCGAATGAGTTCATTCGAGAAGGCCTCACACCAGAACAATCTGGTTCTTGCCCTGACGCTTTGCCTGATACATCGCCGCATCCGCTCGTGCATAGAGCGCTTCCAGGCTGGTGTCTTCCGGGCCCAGGTTGGTCAGGCCCTGGCTGGCGGTGATACCGAACGTGGTGTTATTGCACTGGAAGCTCTGGCGCTGGATTTCACGTTGCAGGCGCTCGGCGATCTGCATGGCCATCTCAGGGGCGCAACCAGGAAATACCGCTGCAAACTCTTCACCGCCAATACGCCCGAACAGATCACCGCGACGTAGCGCCGAGCGGCCGCTTTCGGCGATACGCTGCAGCACCACATCACCTTCCTGGTGGCCGTAGGTATCGTTGACCAGTTTGAAGTCATCGACGTCCAGCAGCAGAAAGGCCAATGGTGTGTCATTGAGCCGTGCCAGCTCGAACTCGCGCTGGGCGCACTCGAAGAAGTGACGACGGTTGCTGCTCTGGGTCAACACGTCGGTGGTTGCCAGGCGCTGCAGTTCGTCTTCGAGGTGTTTTTTCTCGGTGATGTCTTCGGCGATGCCGACCACTATCAGGCGCTGGCTGGGATCGGTGCGGTGGCTGACGAAGCATTTGTCGCTCAGCCAGCGGATCTCGCCATCGGCCCGGATGATCCGGTATTCGCGATCTTCGATGGAGCCTTTTTCGATGACGTCGCTCAGGCTGCGTTCGGCGTAGTTCAGGTCATCGGGATAGATACTGTCGCGCCATTCCGCGAAGTCAGCCAGCAGCAGGCCTGCCGAGCGACCGAATATCTTCTCGTAGGCAGGGCTGACATAGACCATGCGCTGGGTTTCCCAGTCGAATGCCCACAGTACGGCATTGACGCTCACCAGCAGTGAACTGAAGAGTTGTTCGCGCTCGCTCAGGCGAGCTACTTCTGCCTGGGCATGCATCAGGGCCAGCAGGGTTTCTGCTGCCGCAGGCATCTCGGCTATTTGCGTAGCCGTGGGTAGGGCGATTGCTGTCTGCTTTTCCATCGTGCGGCATCTCAAATGACGTGCGGCCAAGGCCGCAGCATCCACCCAAACGGATTATGGGGAAGCCTTTGAGATTGATTTTCAGGAGGGAAGTTCCGGTATCGGCGCGCCCAGGTGGGCACGCCGATCAACGGTGTCAGGCTTGAGCGGGGCGCAGGGAGTAGGTTTTCAGCTGATCTGCAAAGTCGCGCAGTGACTGAATACCGCTGGCCTCGGCTTCCTGTACCCAGTCCTTGATGGCGCTGAGCATGTCATGGCCGTTGCTGCTGGTCTTGAGCCAGATCTGTTGCAGGGCAAGGCGTTTCTCGTAGATCACTTTCAGGGCATGACTGTGTTCGAGCATGGCCTGGATGCGTACGTGATGCTTGTCCTCCAGCAGGCTGGTTTCCCGGGAAAGCAGACGTTTGGCGCGGTGGAACTGGTGACGCACCGAGGCGTCGGCCTTGGCCAGCTCCTGTGCAACCAGCGGGCCGATGACCAGCTTGCGGTACTGAGCCATGATCTGGAAGCGGTTGTTGAGGATCGCCATGGCGGTGTCCATGTCCATATGGCCCTTGCCTTCGACCCGGTGGGCAATCGGCGCGACTCGCTGGACCTTGGCCAGACGCAGCGCGCTGAACAGCTTGATCCAGGCCCAGCCCATGTCGAACTCCCATGGCTTGACCGACAGCTTGGCCGAGTTGGGATAGGTGTGATGGTTGTTGTGCAGTTCTTCGCCACCGATCACGATACCCCATGGCACCAGATTGGTCGCCGCATCGCGGCACTCGAAGTTGCGATAGCCCACGGCATGACCCAGACCGTTGACCACGCCAGCGGCCCAGAACGGAATCCACATCATCTGCACGGCCCAGACGGTGATACCGAGCACGCCGAACAGCGCCAGGTCGATGACGGCCATCAGGGCGATGCCCAGCATCTTGTAGCGCGAATAGAGGTTGCGCTCGATCCAGTCTTCGGGGCAGTTCTTGCCGTAGATGCGCAAGGTGTCCTGATTCTGCGCCTCGGCACGATACAGCTCTGCACCCTTGCGCAGAACGGTGGAGAGGCCCTTGACGACCGGGCTGTGCGGGTCATCGGCGGTTTCGCATTTTGCGTGGTGCTTGCGGTGGATGGCTGTCCACTCGCGGGTGTTCTGCGCCGTGGTCAGCCACAGCCAGAAACGGAAGAAGTGCTTGAGCCCGGCGTTGAGTTCCAGGGAGCGGTGAGCGGAGTAGCGATGCAGGTAAACCGTAACGCCGACGATGGTCACGTGGGTCATTACCAGCGTGACTGCTATTAACTGCCAGACGGAAAGGTCGAGCAAACCGTTGTACCACATAGGCTGTTTGGCCCTCGGTAGAGACGCGTGTGAAAAACAAAGTAACAAGCGCATTATCACTTAGCTTTCACAGAAAACCAGTCGCTCTTTTAGATAAGAGTCGCAGGATGTTTCTTGCTTTATAATCCGGTCATTTTGTAAGGCTTTATGCATTCTTATGAACAATTCTTCTTATGAGGCCCTGCGGACCGCGCTTTTGTACGGGTTGTCCTCTGTTTTGTGGTTTGTGGCGTGCGACGAGCTGCTGCCACATTGGATCGAAGAACCGGCTCGATTGGCTTTCTGGCAGCAGGTTGGGGTTTATCTCTGGGTAGTGCTCAGCGCGGTCATGGTTTTTATCGCCCGTGGCCGATTGCTCAGGTTCATGGGCATCGACGCGCAATTGCGTCGCCAGCAGGAGGAAGATCAGGAGCGCCTGCGGCTGGCTTCGGCGGTCTTCGACAGTACCCGCGAAGGGGTATTGGTAACCGATGAAAAGGGCCTGATCGTTCATGTGAACCGCGCCTTCATGGAAATCACCGGCTATCAGGCCGATGAAGTGCTGGGCTTCAACCCGAGCAAGTTCAAGTCCGGGCGCCACGGCCCCGAGTTCTATCGGCAGATGTACCGTTCCATTCTCAGTGCCGGGCAATGGAGTGGCGAAATCTGGAACCGGCGCAAGAGCGGCGACATTTATCCACAGTGGCAGAGCATTCGTGGCATCAAGGATCAGGATGGCCAGATCAGGCACTTCGTGGCGGTGTTCTCGGACATCACGGCCATCAAGCGGTCCGAGCAGGAACTGGCCCAACTGGCTCATTACGACGCCCTGACAGACCTGCCCAATCGGCTGCTGTTCACGGATCGTGCCACTCAGGCGCTGGCCCATGCCCGTTCCAGCAAGCGCGGTTGCGCCTTGCTGCTCATCGACCTCGACCACTTCAAGAACATCAATGACAGCCTGGGTCACAGCGTTGGCGATCAGGTGCTCAAGGCAGTGGCCGAGCGCCTGAAGAGCCTGTTCGACAGCGAATTGACACTGGCGCGACTGGGCGGCGACGAGTTTGCGCTGCTGGTGAAGAACTGCCAGCAGACCGTGCAGGCCGCCGCCCTGGCCCAGCAGATCATCGACAGTTTCAAGAAGCCGTTTCTGCTCGACGATCACGAGCTGTTCATGACCGCCAGTATTGGCATCAGCCTGTTCCCCGGCGACGCGCTGACGGTGGTGCAATTGTTGCGCAACGCAGATTCCGCCCTGTTCAAGGCCAAGAGCGACGGGCGCGAAGGTTATGCGCTGTATACCGAAGAACTCACCGCGCATGCCCAGCAGCGGGTTGAACTGGCCAGTGAGTTGCACCGGGCCATCGAGCAGCAGGAGTTGCGGGTGTTCTACCAGCCGATTCATGACCTGCAGAACAGCCGTATCAAGGGGGTTGAGGCTCTGGTGCGTTGGGAGCATCCAAGGCGTGGCATGGTTTCGCCGGGAGAATTCATTCCGATCGCCGAGCAGAGCGGCCTGATTGCCGATATCGATGCCTGGGTCTTGAACACGGCCTGCCGACAGATGCGCACCTGGCTGGAAGAGGGCGTCAACCTGTCATTTGTTGCGGTGAATATCTCCAGCCGGCTGTTCAGTCATGGTGATCTGGACCGGCAAGTGGCTCAGGTGCTGCGCGATACCGGGCTCGACCCTGGCTTTCTGGAGCTGGAAGTTACCGAAAGTGCGGTAATGGACGACCCCGAGCAGGCCATCGAACAACTGCATCGATTGCGCAATCTGGGCCTGAGCCTGGCCATCGATGATTTCGGCACCGGCTACTCATCGTTGCTGCGGCTCAAGCGCATGCCCGTACAGAAACTCAAAATCGATCAGGGGTTCGTTGCCGGTTTGCCTGTCGATGAGGACGATATCGCGATTGTGCGCATCATCATTGCCCTGGCCAGGAGCATGGGGATGCGGGTGCTGGCTGAAGGTATCGAGCAGGCCGAGCAGGCAGGTTTTCTGCTGGAAAATGGTTGCCAGCTTGGCCAGGGCTATTGGTTCGCTCGGCCGATGCCTGCTGAAAAGATCGATTGGTTGCGAGCGCCGGACTTTCGTCAGCGCGTTATCTGAAGGATTTTCGCCTGTGGAATCCAGGCCTGCCGGGGCGTGCAAGGCGCTCCGGCTGCATGCTGCAACGCCAAATGACTTTTGGTTATATCTGCATTCTTAAATAGTCTTTTTAAGAATAACTCTGCGTATCTAATATTGCCTCACCGCCACAAGCCATCGCCCCCAGTCGCGACAGGCAGGCCTCTCAAATTTCAAGGAATACGATTATGAGCGCATCTCTACGTAGTGTTGACGGTCAGGACGAAGCAGCAATTCTGCGTGAAATTCAGAGTGCGCTGCGTGACCTGCGTTTTGGCGCCGTCGAAATCACTGTGCATAACGCCCAAGTGGTTCAGATCGAGCGTAAGGAAAAGTTTCGTTTGCAGAACTCTGGCGCCAAGCCGAGCTGATTGCATACCCGACTGGTTAACCGGAGGGCTTCACTTTGACTCCTGATACACCCGTGAACAGCAGCGCTCCCTTCCGAATGCGGTTTTGAAGCGCCAAGAAGAATCCAAAAAAGCCAACACTTAGAATTTCCAGGAGCTCCACCTTATGTCAATTCGCCGTTTCGCTTTGGCTGCTCTGGCCAGCGCTGTTTTTGCAGGTTCCGCTGTTGCAAAGGATTATGAATTGCTCAACGTGTCCTATGATCCGACACGCGAGCTGTATCAGGAGTACAACGCAGAGTTCGCCAGCTACTGGAAAAAGGCTCATCCGGACGACACCGTCACCGTCAAGCAGTCCCACGGTGGTTCGGGCAAGCAAGGCCGTGCGGTCATCGACGGTCTGCGCGCTGACGTCGTGACCCTGGCTTTGGCTGGTGATATCGATGAAATCGCCAAGCTGGGCAAGACTCTGCCAGAGAACTGGCAGACTCGCCTGCCAGATGCCAGCACGCCTTACACCTCGACCATCGTGTTCCTGGTGCGCAAGGGCAACCCTAAAGGCATCAAGGACTGGGGTGACCTGATCAAGAAGGATGTTTCGGTTATCACTCCGAATCCTAAAACCAGCGGCGGTGCGCGCTGGAACTTCCTGGCAGCCTGGGCCTATGGCCTGAAGTCCGGTGGCAGCGAAGCCAAGGCCAAGGAGTACGTGCAGACTTTGTTCAAGCACGTGCCGATCCTGGACACTGGTGCTCGCGGTTCGACCATTACCTTCGTCAACAACGGTCAGGGTGACGTGTTGCTGGCCTGGGAAAACGAAGCGTTCCTGGCTCTGAAGGAAGACGGTGGCAACGACAAGTTCGATATCGTCGTACCTTCCCTGTCGATCCTGGCCGAGCCGCCTGTTGCGGTCGTCGACAAGAACGCCGAGAAGAAAGGCAACACCGAAATCGCTACCGAATACCTGAAGCACCTGTACAGCAAGGCAGGTCAGGAAATCGCAGCCAAGAACTTCTACCGCCCGCGTGATCCGGAAGTTGCCGCCAAGTACGAGAAGCAATTCCCGAAACTGGAGCTGGTCACTATCGACAAAGACTTTGGCGGCTGGAAAACTGCGCAGCCGAAATTTTTCAATGACGGCGGTGTGTTCGACCAGATCTACCAAGCGCAGTAATCTGTGCAACCAGGCGGTACTGCCCCGAAAGCAGTGCCGTCCAGGACACGTTCATTAGCCCGGATTCGTTTCCGGGCTTTGTGCAAGCGGAACCAAGGACTTTTATGTCGCGTCGTATCTCC
This sequence comes from Pseudomonas sp. Irchel 3A18, assembly GCF_900187465.1. NCBI lineage: Bacteria > Pseudomonadati > Pseudomonadota > Gammaproteobacteria > Pseudomonadales > Pseudomonadaceae > Pseudomonas > Pseudomonas sp. Irchel 3A18. The sequence continues at coordinate 350,775 of NZ_FYDI01000003.1, read as the reverse complement.
CCCGTCATACCCGGCTTCGGGCTGACGCTGGGCTACACCTTGGTGTACCTCAGTCTGATTGTGCTTATACCGCTGGCGGCCATGTTCGTTCATGCCGCGCAGCTCACCTGGGATCAGTTCTGGACCATCATCACCGCTCCGCGCGTGATTGCTGCCTTGAAGCTGAGTTTCGGTACCGCGTTCTACGCAGCCCTGATCAATGGCGTCATCGGTACGCTGCTGGCCTGGGTGCTGGTGCGTTATACCTTCCCCGGCCGCAAGATCATCGATGCGATGATCGATCTGCCGTTCGCTCTGCCAACCGCCGTTGCCGGTATCGCGCTGACCGCGCTTTATGCGCCCAATGGTCTGGTCGGGCAGTTCGCCACGGATCTGGGCTTCAAGATTGCCTACACCCCGCTGGGTATCACCCTGGCGCTGACGTTCGTGACCATGCCGTTTGTGGTGCGTACCGTGCAGCCCGTGCTGGCCGATATTCCCCGTGAGGTCGAAGAAGCGGCGGCCTGTCTGGGCGCTCGCCCTTTGCAGGTGTTTCGCTACATTCTGGTGCCTGCCTTGTTGCCCGCGTGGCTGACCGGGTTTGCCCTGGCCTTCGCCCGTGGTGTCGGGGAATACGGCTCGGTGATCTTCATCGCCGGTAACATGCCGATGAAAACCGAAATCCTGCCGCTGTTGATCATGGTCAAACTGGACCAGTACGACTACACCGGTGCGACGGCTATCGGCGTGATGATGCTGGTGGTTTCCTTCATTCTGTTGCTGCTGATCAACTTGTTGCAGCGGCGCATCGAAACCCCATCCTGAGGAGGCGCGCATGTCTTATTCATCTGTTTCTGCCGCCGCCGATGCCAACGCTGCACGCCGTGGCAATTCAACAGCGCGCCGGATCCTGATCGGTCTTGGCTGGCTGATCTTTGCCCTGTTTCTGGGCCTGCCGCTGTTCATCGTGGTTTCCCAGGGGCTGAAAAACGGTCTGGGTGCGTTCTTCTCCGCGATTCTTGAGCCCGATGCGCTGTCGGCCCTCAAGCTGACGGTGATTGCGGTGCTGATCTCGGTCCCGCTCAACCTGGTCTTCGGCGTCAGCGCCGCCTGGTGCGTGAGTAAGTACTCGTTCCGGGGCAAGAGCATTCTGGTGACCCTGATCGACCTGCCGTTCTCGGTATCGCCGGTCATCGCCGGTCTGGTCTATGTGCTGATGTTCGGCGCCCAGGGCCTGTTCGGGCCATGGTTGCAGGACCATGACATCCAGATCGTCTTTGCTCTGCCGGGAATTGTGCTGGCGACCATTTTCGTGACCGTGCCTTTCGTGGCCCGTGAACTGATCCCGCTGATGCAGGAGCAGGGCACCCAGGAAGAAGAGGCCGCACGCCTTCTGGGCGCCAATGGCTGGCAGATGTTCTGGCACGTCACGGTACCCAATATCAAATGGGGTCTGATCTACGGCGTGGTGCTCTGTACCGCACGGGCCATGGGTGAGTTCGGTGCGGTGTCGGTGGTGTCCGGCCACATCCGCGGCGTTACCAATACCCTGCCGCTGCACGTCGAAATCCTCTACAACGAGTACAACCACGTGGCAGCCTTTGCCGTGGCGAGCTTGTTGCTGATCCTGGCGCTGTTCATCCTGCTGCTCAAGCAGTGGAGCGAATCCCGCATTAACCGTCTGCGCCAAAGCGCGGCGGAGGAATAAATCATGTCGATCGAAGTCCGTAACGTCAGCAAGAACTTCAACGCCTTCAAGGCCCTGAACGCTATCAATCTGGATATCCAGAGTGGCGAGCTGGTTGCCTTGCTCGGCCCGTCAGGCTGCGGCAAGACCACCTTGCTGCGCATCATTGCCGGTCTGGAAACCCCGGATGCAGGCAGCATCGTGTTCCACGGTGAAGATGTATCCGGTCATGATGTCCGCGACCGTAATGTCGGGTTCGTATTCCAGCACTATGCGCTGTTCCGGCACATGACCGTGTTCGACAACGTTGCCTTTGGCTTGCGCATGAAGCCCAAGAATCAGCGTCCGAACGAAACCCAGATCGCCGCCAAGGTTCATGAGCTGTTGAACATGGTGCAACTGGACTGGCTGGCCGACCGTTACCCCGAGCAGCTTTCCGGTGGTCAGCGCCAGCGTATCGCCCTGGCGCGGGCCCTGGCGGTCGAGCCCAAGGTGCTGTTGCTGGACGAACCCTTCGGTGCGCTGGATGCCAAGGTTCGTAAAGAACTGCGCCGTTGGCTGGCGCGCCTGCACGAAGACATCAACCTGACGTCGGTCTTCGTGACCCACGACCAGGAAGAAGCTATGGAAGTGGCAGACCGCATCGTGGTGATGAACAAGGGCGTGATCGAACAGATCGGCTCGCCGGGTGAGGTTTACGAGGCGCCGTCCAACGACTTCGTCTATCACTTCCTGGGCGACTCGAACCGCCTGAGCCTGGGCGACGGTCATGTGCTGTTCCGTCCGCACGAAGTCTCGCTGTCACGTCAGGAGCTGGAAGACCACCACGCTGCTGAAGTCCGCGACATTCGTCCGTTGGGCGCCACCACGAGGATAACCCTCAAGGCCGAAGGCCAGAGCGATCTGATCGAGGTTGAAGTGGTGAAGGATCACGACAGCCTGGTAGGTCTGGCGCGGGGCGAGACGTTGTTCTTCAAACCGAAGGTCTGGCAGAAGGTTTCGGGCGTCTAGTACATGCTTGTAGGAGCGCATTCATTCGCGAACTTTTTCGCGAATGAATGCGCTCCTACACAGCGTTACACCGCTTCTTTTGCTGTGTTGCGCCGAACCGGCCCTGCACGCTCTTCGATCGCATGCTGCAATGGCTTGCGCATCCCCGCCAGAAACGCCAGTTCTGCCACGACGAATAATGGACCGATGATCAGGCCCGTCACATCGTCGATGAATGCCGGCTTGCGGCCTTCGTAGTAATGGCCTATGAACTGGATGATCCAGCCGATTACAAACAACCCGACTCCCGCACTCAGCCAGACCATGGTGGCCTGTTGCGCCAGATTCGCACCTGCCCAGATGCAAAGCCCGAGCATCACAGCCATCACCAGCCCCAGCGCCCGATCCAGCTTGAGATAGAACACAGTCGAGGCCAGCGCCACGAACGCCGCAGGCGATAACCAGAGCCCGCCCACGTCCCAGCCCGGACGCGACAGCAATACCGCCACAGCCAGCACGATCAGGGGTATTCCCACGAAGTGGGTCACGATATTGCGTGAATCGCGGTGATACGCCGCGTATTGGCTGAGATGATCGACAAGGTTTTTCATTATTATTCCTGCCTGAGACGATTATCGGGTTGGGCTACCGTATCGCTTTTGCAATACGAGCGTTTGGAAAAAAAGGGAGCAAACATGACAAATGGAGCGGGATGGCGGTCACGATTACTGTCCGATTACTGGTTTACCTATTTACCTGCCGACTTGCAGGATAGCTTGCTTGACGCTGCTCGGCAGCGGCGCAAGACACCCGGCAAACTGCTGTTTGAAAAAGGTGACCCTCCGTGCGGGCTTTATGTCCTGCTCGAAGGTTCTGTGCGCATGGGGGGCATTGACGAACAGCGCCTGGCGCCACGGCTCAAGGAGGTCCGGCCGCCTTACTGGTTTGGCGAAGTCTCGCTGTTTGACGGCATGCCCCGCATGCTGGATGCGTACTCGGTGGATCAGACGATCTTCCTGCAGATCCCCCATGAAACACTCGTCCAGTGGCTCGAAAAGAACCCGCAGCACTGGCGTTACTTCGAGGCATTGCTCAGCCACAAGCTGGGCCTGGCCTTGCCCGGCACCGAGAAAATGAAGCAACTGCCCGCCCGTGCCCGCGTGGCCTGGCGCCTGTTGCTGCTGTGCGAAGGTTATGGGCACTTGAGCCACGCACGACGCCTTGTCACGCTGGACGACATCCTGGCCTCGAACACCTTGTCGCTGTCCCGACCTGACGTACTCGAAGCCCTCGACGATTTGCATCAACGCAAGATCGTGCGTCTTGGCGACGAGCAGGTGGAAGTCTTCGATGTGGTCGCGTTGCGCAAGGTTGCCAATTTTTCGCGGACCAGGGTGTTGGGCTGATTCATGTCGAAAACGGTTTTGCCTGGATTGCAGCAAGAGCCTGTTGCTCACTCATCATCCAGGCAGCCGATACCATGCATCGTGCTTCCACCAAGTCATGTACCTTTGAAAATTCGTTGGCCAGGTTTCGTCTGAATATCGGCTCATGGTGCGCAATCCGGTTGCGTAGCAGGCGGATTGCTTCCAGATCCGTTGCCAGTCTCAATCTTTGAGTAGATACCGTTTTTGTCTGGTCCAGGTTGGGGAACAGGGAAAAGAGGTGCGTGTTCCAGATCCGTTGGTCGTGGCGGCTCGTCAACATTTTTTCCCAGAACACGAATTTGAGCTCGACAACAATTCGATCTGTGGTGCGACAACGGGTACGTGTGTCGATCAGATCCTGACGTTGCTGGTAGCCGTATCCTTTGGAGACAGGGAGACTGTTTTCAAAGTTTTTATCCCAAGGCCAGTGATTTCCATAGACCAACTTCAGTGCATCCGATACGGCATTGCGTACAGTTACCTCGCAAATGTGGAGTGGGGTCAGTAAGGCGCTAGAAACGTGCGCGTTCCAGGCGTAGAGTTTTACCGCATCCTCGCAGGAGAGCCCTGCTGCCGCTGCTGCGGTTTCGTAGGTTGCAAATCTTGCGGGTGACAAAGCGAGGCGGATAGCTGGCGCGACAGGTTGAGCAAGCATTGACGACAACGGTGAATATCCTTATATTCCGTTCACTAGCCGAGGGAAACGAGGGCGAAAGCCTCCACCCGCGGACATATGAAAGTAGTTCACGAAAAACCCACCTCACGGTGGGTTTTTTCGTTTTCGGCGCTGAATTTACCAGCAAATTTCCAACCTCTCCATGCCTGGTCGCTTTGATGTGCTATGAGGTTTTCATGGTTTTGTCATTTGGCTGATCAGCGCGGAGGCAGGCGATCTTGAGTCCGGCAGTCACCTCGCCAACTCATTGCGATACTGCTCCGGTGTCTGTCCTGTCCAGCGTTTGAAGGCGCGGTTCAGGCTGTCGATATTGGCAAAGCCCAGCAGGTAGGCGGCTTCGCTCAGTGAGACTTGTGGGTCGCTCATGTGCAGCAGTGCCAGGTTCTGGCGACATTGCTTGAGCAGCAGGTCATAACGACAGCCTTCGTCGGCCAGGTGCCGTTGCAGGCTGCGCGGGCTCAGGTTCAAGGCCTGGGCAATGCTTTCGGCCGAGGGTTCTCCTTCCGGTAGCAGATTCTCGATGGCCGAGCGTACGCGCTGTTCCCAGATCAGCGGCTGGAGCTGTTCGCTATTGTGGGGTGGCTCGCTCAGTTGCGAGGGGTTGTCGTCCAGATGGCTGTCGAAGTCGGCGCACGCGAATGTCAGCAGGTTTTCTGTTGCCGAGAAGTACAGTCGCGCTCGGAAGAAGTCCTGCCAGGGTTGGGGATTGGCGGGTGCGGGTCGCTGCAAGTGGACGCTCAGCGGGGCATAGTTGCGGCCCAGCCGGTTACGGCAGGTGCGCACATAAATGGCGGCAAACGCATCCAGCACTTCATGGGCGGGTGCCGCAGAACCTGCCGGTGTATTGAAGCGAAGCTCGTAGTGCTCATCGACTCGCTTGAAACTCAAGGCCAGTGCGTCATCGGCCATCGAGTGATAGCGCACGATGCGCTCGAATACTTCCCGCAAGGACTCGCTGGCCACCAGGGTGTAGCCCAGTGCATGAAAGGTGGTCGGGCTGACGAAGCGCGAGACCCGCAAGCCCAGCGCCGGATCATGGCTGGCGTCAACCGCCAGTTGCCAGAGTCGATGGGTTGCGTCTGGTGAGTATTCGGCGTTGGGAGCGTCAATGAGGTGGGGATCAAGTCCGGCGTCCTTGCACAGCGCAAAGCTGTCCAGGCCCAGAACATCGAGTTGTTTGCGCAAGGCGCGGGTCCAGGTGGAAAAGCTGTTTGACTCGGGCATATGAATGACCCTTCCTGTCATCGATTGTTACTCACGTCGGGCGGTGCCGACAGGTATCGATGGCAACTCCTTTGCACGATACCGAAATCAGAGCATGGAAGCATTTATGACAATTGTGCAAGTGCTGGCTGACTGAATGCATAACGAGTCATATGAAGATGCGGGTGATCGAGCCACGTTGTCCACTGTAGCTTTCCTGTAACCCGTCGGGTTTATCTTCCTTCCTGAAAGCAATTTTTAGAGGGATCGTCCTTGAGACAGGGGGCGGTTCCTTTTTTTTGTGTCTCATATTTGTTTTGGTTATTAATAAATAGCTACTTATTCCTTATCGGATATAAGTTTCCTCCCTATACTCGTTTCATGAGTGCCCACATGCAGGAGGCGAACCCATGCATAACGAGTCGATCCGTTACCTGATCGTGCCAGGCTGGCAAGGGTCGCCTGAGGATCATTGGCAAAGTCACTGGCAGGCCAGTCTCCCCAACAGCGCGCGCGTCGAGCAGTACGACTGGCTCAAGCCGCGCCGTGAGGACTGGGTTGGCGAGTTGCAGCGCATGATTTCTGCGCAAGACACGCCGGTGATCCTGATCGCTCATAGCCTGGGTTGCATCACCGTTGCGCATTGGGCGCAATTGGCTCCGCTGGAGTCCTTGCGTCAGGTGCATGGTGCGCTGTTGGTGGCCCCCGCTGATGTGGAGCGCCCCAACTGCCCTCCTGCATTACGTAATTTTGCACCGATTCCCCAGGACCTCCTGCCGTTCCCGACGCAGATCGTCAGCTCGGACAACGACCCTGCCGTCAGCTCCCAGCGTGCCCTGGAAATGGCTCGCAACTGGGGCGCGGAAGTCGGGTTCCTGAGTCAGGCGGGGCATATCAACGTCAAGTCGGGTCATCAACGCTGGGAGCAGGGTTTCGCTTACCTGTACCGCCTGCAGAACCGTTTGGAACAGCACGCACGTCGTCGGGCATGAGTTCATACCTGGCGGCCATATCACGTTTTCGTCGGGCCATTTCGGGTCTGCCTGTTTTTAACGCTTGAGCCTGGCAAGGCTCAGGCGGGAGTTTGTCATGAGCCTTGAAAATTTTGGTCAGCCGCTGCTGACGTTCCCTGAAGCGGACAAGAGTCCCCTCAGTATCCGCGCCAAAGCACTGGTTTTCATCGATCCACGCTCTCGTCAGTTGCGCGAAGAAATGGAGCAACTGGCCCCGCGCTCGTTGCCGGTTCTGATTCGCGGCGAGTCCGGCACCGGCAAGGAATTGCTGGCGCGGCACATTCACCGTGGCAGTGACCGCTCCGGGCTGTTCGTGTCGGTCAATTGCGGTGCCATCAGCCCGTCCTACGCCGATGCAGAGTTGTTCGGCTATGCCGCAGGCGCCCACAGCGTTTCGGGGAGCAGCCGTGCTGGCTGGTTCGGGTCGGCCAATGGCGGCACTCTGTATCTGGATGAAATCGGCGACTTGCCGCTGCCGATTCAGATCAAGCTGCTGTCGGCGCTGGAAAACCATGAAGTCACCCGCGTCGGCGCAAATCAACCCAGCCCTGTAGATGTGCGGCTGGTGGCTGCAACCAGTATCGACCTGGCCCAGGCTGTGGAAGCCGGGAAGTTTCACGAGCGGCTTTATCACTACCTGAGCGAAGGCCGGCTCGATCTACCGGCCTTGCGCGAACAGCCCGGCAACATCCTGCCATTGGCGGAATACTTCGTGGGCATCTACAGCCAGCGTCTGAACCTGCCGGTGCAGTTGCTCAGCGATGAGGCGCAGCATGCCCTGCAATCCCATAGCTGGCCTGGCAATACACGGGAGCTGGAAAACGTCATTCACTTTGCGCTGCTGGTCAGCAGTGGCGAAGAGATTCTGCCGGAACACCTGAACCTGCCGCAAAGCACCAATCCGGTTGCAGAGGTCGAGCGACTGGTGGGGCAGATACTGGTGGATGCCAAGGAGGAACAGCTTCTGGCCGTCAAACGCTTGCTGGAGCGCATTCAGTCCAAGGATTGAAACGTTGCCCTGTTTTTGTCCTGCGCCCCTTATGGGGCGTTTTTTTGCTTGCGATACGGTGGTTAAAATCAAACAGATATAAGGACTTATCAAAAAAATCTTTTCTAGGAATAAGAAAGCCCGGTAATGTCCGCTCCATGCCCCTGATAGCCTCTGCATCGGGGGCAACACATTGGTGAACTGTCGTTTCCGCGACTTTGATTTTCCTAAGGACATTGCATGAAAAAGACCTTGTTGTTGACCGCTCTGGCGGCTGCGCTTTCCATTGGCCTGGCTCAGGCTGGCGAAAAACTGGTGGTTGGCGCGACACCTGTCCCACACGCTGAAATTCTGGAGCTGATCAAGCCAACTCTGGCCAAGGAAGGCGTGGATCTGGAAGTCAAGGTCTTCACCGATTACGTGCAGCCTAACGTGCAGCTCAACGAGAAGCGTCTGGACGCCAACTACTTCCAGACCAAGCCTTACCTGGATGGCTTCAACAAGGGCAAGGGCGCCAGACTGGTGACCGGCGTCGGCGTTCACGTAGAACCTTTCGGTGCTTACTCCTCCAAGCACAAGAGCCTGGCCGATCTGCCAGAAGGCGCAACCGTTGCCATTCCAAACGAAGCCAGTAACGGCGGTCGTGCACTGCTTTTGCTGCAGAAGGGCGGTCTGATTACCCTCAAGGACCCGACCAACGCCCTGTCGACGGTAAAAGACATCGCCACCAACCCGAAAAAACTGAAGTTCCGCGAGCTGGAATCGGCTTTGCTACCGCGCTCTCTGGGCCAGGTTGACCTTGCGCTGATCAACACCAACTACGCGCTGGAAGCCAAGCTCAGCCCGCGTAAGGATGCACTGATCATTGAAGGCTCCGATTCGCCTTACGTGAACTACCTGGTCACTCGCGAAGACAACGCCAATAGCGACGCTATCCAGAAGCTGTCCAAGGCGTTGACCAGCCCTGAAGTGAAGGAATTCATCAACAAGAAGTACGACGGCGCGGTATTGCCAGCGTTCTGATTGTTGATCGGGTACGGTTAATCCCCTTTCCTGGCTGCCGCTTCTACAGAGTCCTCTGTGGGAGCGGCTTCAACCGCGAAGTCTGCTAGCTCATTCCGCGCTATGAATATTCCATAACGGTATTTAAATTTAGTTTCTTATACCTATAAAGTTCTGACTCTATATTCATCTACATGTTTTGGAGTCGGAGCCTATATGTCCGCAGCCGCCCTCGCTTCATCGTCTACCCAAGCCGCAGAGCAACAGTTCGAGGTGCGTCCATTCACCGGCAAGGTGGGTGCGGAAATCGTCGGGCTGGATCTGTCCAAAACCCTCAATGACGCCGACTTTGCCCGTGTGCACAAGGCGCATCTCGATTACCACCTGATCGTCTTTCGCGACCAGCACATCACCCCGCAGCAACAGATCGATTTCAGCCGCCGTTTCGGCGTGTTGCAGATCCATGTGCTCAAGCAGTTCCTGCTGGCCAACCACCCGGAAATCCTGATCGTCTCCAACATTGTCGAGAACGGCCAGCCTGTGGGTCTGGGAGATGCGGGCAAGTACTGGCATTCGGATCTGTCCTACAAGGAACTGCCGAGTCTGGGCTCGATGCTGTACGCCCAGGAACTGCCAAGCGAAGGCGGCGACACCCTGTTCGCGGACATGCACCTGGCCTGGGAAACCCTGCCGCAGCATCTGCGCGAGGCGGTCGAAGGTCGTTCAGCCGTTCACAGCTATACCGCCCGCTATGCCGAAGGGCATAACGCAGCCAGCTGGCGCCCGACTCTGACCCCGGAGCAACTGGCCCAAGTCGTGGAAGTGACCCATCCGATCGTCCGTACTCACCCGGAAAACGGCCGCAAGGCGCTGTTTGTCAGTGAGGGGTTCACCACCCGCATCGTGGGGCTGCCGGAGGACGAAAGCCGTCAGATTCTGAGCGAGATTTATGCCCATAGCGTGCGTCCCGAGCATATTTATCGCCATCAATGGCAGCCCAACGACATGGTCTTCTGGGACAACCGCTCCCTGATCCATCTGGCAGCCGGTTGCCCGGCCCATCTGCGACGCAAGTTGTATCGCACCACCATTCAAGGCGATGCGCCGTTTTGATTCAGGGGAATTGGTCATGAATGCTGCAGTGCAAAGCCATACGGCTAGCGAAGGTACAAACACGCAACAGGCCACTCAGCATGCTACTGAGGCCTTGTTGAAGGTTCAGGACGTGAGCCTTGAATACCGCACGCCCGAGCGGGTAGTGCGGGCCACCCACCAAGTCAGTTTTGAAGTCGATCCGGCGGATCGCTTCGTACTGCTCGGCCCTTCCGGTTGCGGCAAGTCCACCTTGCTCAAGGCCGTGGCCGGGTTCATTCAGCCCAGTGAAGGGCAGATTCGTCTGGCAGGTGTGCAGGTCAAGGAGCCAGGCCCGGACCGGATCGTGGTGTTCCAGGAGTTCGACCAGTTGCCGCCCTGGAAGACCGTGATCGAGAACGTGATATTCCCGTTACTGGCTTCGCGCACGCTCAAGCGTCCCGAAGCTCTGGAGCGTGCGCGTTACTACCTGGAAAAGGTTGGCCTCAGTGCCTTTGCCGACGCTTACCCGCACACCCTGTCCGGCGGCATGAAAGCCCGGGTGGCGATTGCACGTGCCCTGGCGATGCAACCGAAAATCCTGCTGATGGATGAGCCCTTTGCGGCTCTCGATGCCCTGACCCGACGCAAGATGCAGGAAGAACTGCTGGAGCTGTGGGAAGAAGTGCGTTTCACGCTGCTGTTCGTGACGCATTCCATCGAAGAAGCGCTGGTGGTCGGCAACCGCATTCTCTTGCTGTCACCTCATCCGGGTCGTGTGCGTGCGGAAATCAACAGCCATCAGTACGACCTGAAAAGCCTCGGCGGCATCGGTTTCCAGCAGACCGCGCAGCGCATCCATCGCTTACTGTTCGATGAAGGCGAAACCGGCCAGGCCGAGTCCGAGCTGAATTTCCAGGATATCCGCATCGCTTATTGAGGCCCGTCCAAGCGCCTCGACCTGAACACAGAGATCCCGACATGAGCCTTTCACCCCCCGTTCGTGAAGAATACGAAGTCACGCTGGAGCCCTTCACCCAGAAGGATCTGGTGCGCGATATCCCCTTGGCCCAACGCATCTGGCAACGGGGCTGGGTACGCAAGAGCGTGATCATGGTCCTGCTGGCCGTGCTCTGGGAAGTCGCCGCACGTATCCAGAACAATGACCTTCTGCTGCCCAGCTTTCTGCAAACCGCCACGGCGTTCTATGACGGCATCATCACCGGTGAATTGCCCGGCAAGGTCTGGATCTCCCTGAAGGTACTGATCCAGGGGTATGTGATCGGCATTGTCCTCGCGTTCGGCCTGACGACCCTGGCGGTTTCGACCCAACTGGGCCGTGACCTGCTCAGCACCCTGACCGCGATGTTCAACCCGCTGCCTGCCATTGCCCTGCTGCCGCTGGCGCTGCTGTGGTTCGGGCTTGGGCAGAACAGCCTTATCTTCGTGCTGGTGCATTCGGTGCTCTGGGCGCTGGCGCTCAATACTTACGCCGGTTTCCTCGGTGTCTCGGAAACCCAGCGCATGGCTGGTCGCAACTATGGCCTCAAGGGTTTGCGCTTTGTCTGGCACATCCTGATTCCGGCTGCGCTGCCTTCGATTCTCGCTGGCCTGAAAATCGGCTGGGCCTTCGCCTGGCGCACCCTGATCGCGGCCGAACTGGTCTTCGGCGCGTCCTCGGGAAAGGGCGGTCTGGGCTGGTACATCTTCCAGAACCGTAACGAGCTGTATACCGACAAAGTGTTTGCGGGGCTGGCGGCGGTGATTCTTATCGGCCTGCTGGTGGAAAACCTGCTGTTTGCCAACATCGAGCGCCTGACCGTCAAGCGCTGGGGCATGCAGCGTTAAGTGCATGGAACGCTTGGTTTCTTATCGTCTTTCGAATTTTTGTGAGGGTTTCATGGTTACTTCTTTCAAACGTCCGGTACTTACTGCACTGGCAGCAGCTCTGGGGCTGGCAGGCGCACTGCTCAGCGGTGGCGCGCAAGCCGAAGGCAAGATCAGCATCGCCCAGCAGTTCGGCATTGGCTATCTGATTCTGGATGTAGTGCGTGATCAGAAACTGATCGAAAAGCACGGTAAAGAGCAAGGCCTGGACATCAAGGTCGACTGGAACAGCATTTCCGGCGCTACCGCCATGAACGAAGCATTGCTGGCCGGGGCGCTGGACGTGGTATCGGCAGGCGTGCCACCGATGCTGACCATCTGGGACCGCACCAAGGGCAAGCAGAACGTCAAGGCCATTGCCTCGCTGGGCTCGATGCCCAACTACCTGCTGACCAACAACCCGAACGTCAAAACCCTGAAAGACTTCACCGACAAAGACCGCATCGCCGTGCCGGCGGCAGGGGTGGGCTTCCAGTCGCGTACCTTGCAGATCGAGACGGCCAAGGAGTTCGGAAACGAGAACTTCAAGAAGTTCGACAACATCTCCGTCAGCCTCGCGCACCCTGACGCCACCTCGGCGCTGATTGCCGGTGGTTCGGAAATCAACTCGCACTTCTCCAGCCCGCCCTTCCAATACCAGGCGCTGGAAAACCCCAACGTCCATAAAGTGCTGAGCAGCTACGACGTGCTGGGCGGCCAGGCCACCTTCAACGTGCTCTACACCACCGAAAAATTCCACGACGAAAACCCCAAGACCTACAAGGCGTTCTACGACGCGCTGGCCGAGGCCGAGAAAATCATCAAGGCCGACAAACCGGAAGCAGCCAAAACCTACATCCGCGTCGAACAATCCAAACTGCCGCTGCCGCTTGTAGAGAAAATCGTCTCCGACCCGGAAATCGATTTCACCATCACCCCGCAACGCACCTTCATCTATGCCGAAAAACTGCATGAACTGGGCGTGTTGAAAAACAAGGCTGCGAGCTGGAAGGATTACTTCTTTGAAGAAGCTCATGGCGGATCGGGTAGCTGATGGTGGGAGGCAGCTTGCTGGCGACTAATATCTGCCGGCTTTCTGCACATTAACTAATCGTCATTACTGAGTGGGAGCGAATTTATTCGCGATAGGCCCTTACATTCGAAGGACATGTATCGCCTTCAATGACGCCTCGCGAATGAATTCGCTCCTACGCAGTGCTCTGTAAACCAGCCAGTGCATGCCTTTGCCTGCCGGTTTTGCTCTTTCTTCTGTATGAACTTTCTTGGAAAAGCCAGGGCCCTTGCGCCTCTGATGTTCTGGCGCATAGGCTGCGTCGGTCACTGAAATGGCAGCTTTGCGTGGGGCATCTCCGGATGCGCCGGGTCTTGTGTTCTCTACCGGTCTGCTAACCCGCGTCAAGGCTGTCGCCTTCAACTCCCTTTGAAAAAATCAGAATTGTTTGAAACAAGCCATGAACCTGTTCTTCAAGAGACGCTTTGAAGTAAATATATTAGCCATACGCGTACAAAAGATCTTCGATTATCTCTAACTCTTGCTTGGTAAATGGCGGGTGGTCGTAATTCTTCATACATTCCAGTACGCCTTTGATTGGGACTTGGCGTGAACTATCCTCGACGACTCCTATGAGTCGGTCAGCCTCCGGGTCTTTGTTTTTCAGATATTTAATTATTAGGTTTTTTAATGATTTACGTGCTTGCTCATCGTTAAGTATTTTATTGTTTTACCTTTGCCGCCTAGCCCAAAAGAAGTGATCTGCAACATCGGCTAAATGCGTTACCCTCTAAAGATTCTCTATGTCATTAGGGCCGCCATCATTAATTAGCTTTACCATACGCCGATTGTAATGTTCCAAATCTTGGCTTTTATTAGTTCTGACCAACTCCTGATGTAGAAATCTAATAGTTTCGGATATTTTTTTCTTTTGCTCATCCGATAACTCACGAACTAAATCAAATCCGCCTGCAGCCAAGATAGGAGTTTTTTGGCGCATGTAATAATAGCAGCCTAAATTCTCAAAAAGATCTTCTGCGTCCTCGGCATTAATTTGCACCGTGTTCAGATATTTCTTAAAAGCGTTTCTTAAAATTAAGCTTGGGTTTCTTTGTGTTTCAAGAAAGCCACAAAGCCCTTCCCAATTTATAATATGCAAGTGATCACCCCAGTCAGGATCCCTTGCAAAGTAAATTCCCCTCCCTCTAAAATAATCGGGAAATTCACTTTTATTCAACGCCGTCTCAAAGTTACTTCTCATTGAGTTTTTTCCAGTCGTTAGCGTTTCACGCTCTATAATTTGCTGTAGGCAGGATAGGATTGCCCACTGCATGGGGCTTATAAAGCCTCAAGATCTGTAGTGCATTCCGTTCCCTTTGAAGAAGTCAGTGAACTCGTCTTGAGTTAGTGTAACCTCAAATCTGTTTTTCACTGAAATTTTTCCTGCTTTAAATTTGTCCTGAAATACTCAGGTGTCACCAATAATAAAGCATGTTTTATAAGCTTGAATGCATGTTGGTTTTTAGTTTTTTTGTTGTGCCTCCGACTATTCGAGAGCTTATAATTTTTCAAGCTCAATGTTGCATCCGTTTCTTTTGATTTTTTCAATTTCTACATTTATAGAGTTTTTGCCAGAGTCTTTGTTTTTATATCATATTCCTTTCTTAGTAATCTAAATAGACGTCCTGTTTTCTTTTTGCAATCATTATTAATGGCCTCTATCAAGTCGTAGTTGTCGAGCGAGAGAAAAGGAAACATACTTTTTGCTATATCGTAGGCGGAAATGTTTAGGAGTAATCCTTAAGCTTCTTTGCAGTTTTCTTTTAGATATTTTATATATTCTTCAAATATACTTGTTAGTAGGCTTTGTGCAGGTTTTTGGTTCTTTAGAACACTGCACATTTCTTGCCAGTTGCTTATGTATAGATGGTTGCCCCAGTCTGAGCCTCGGGCAAAATAAATACCACCCCCTTTGAAAAAATCTGAAATCTCGTGTTTATCTAAAGCCGTTTCAAAGGTGGTTGTCACGGAAATGCTCCAGAGTAAGATGTCTTTTTACAGCGTCTCTAAGTCTATCTTGCCACCATTACTCTTTATTTCGGAGAGGAATTGATCGAAGCTGATTACGGGGCTGCCGGCATTGTGTGCAGCATATTCTCTGCGAAGCAGTCTGAACAGTTCGCCTATTATTTTTTTGCTGCCAGAGTCGAGAGCAAGTATTAAGTCGAAATCATCAGTCGACATAAAACTAGTATCTGCTCGTATTGAATAGTAGCAGCTTATATTGAGTAATACGGAATCTGCATCTTTGTAGGTGATTTGCAATGATTGCAAGTATTCGCTGAATGCTTTTAGTAGTATATTGGCTGGCTGTTCTTTCTGCTTTAGGAAACCACATAAACCTTGCCAATTATTTATATGCAGGTGGTCACCCCAGTCCGGATCCCTTGAAAAGTATTCTCCTTGGCCTTTGAAGAACTCAGGGAGTTCGTTTTTTTCTAGGGCAGTCTGAAACTTTGTTTTCATTGGGGCTTTTCCCAGTCTTCAAATTGGCTTGGTGATTTATTTGAAGTTACAGGTTGTCAGGCGATACTCCAAGTGTCTTCTGTTGGGAGGCTCGCGTGTTACAGCATTATATAAATTCCGGATGATCTACAGATTCTCGATGTCTTTAGGACCACCATCCCTGATGAGTATTGCCATGCGTCGATTGTAAAGCTCTAGGTCCTGATTTTTGTCAGCTTTGGACAGCTCTTGGCGTAGAAAACGCATGATGTTTGATACCTTTTGTCTTTGTATGCTAGGTAAATCAAGAATCAGGTCGAGCCCATTTGCAGATAAAGCAGGAACTTTTTTGCGCATGTAGTAATAACAAACTATATTTTCAAATAAATCTTCGGCTTCTTTTAAAGTGGTATCTACTGTGTCCAAATACTTTGTAAAGGCATTCTTTAGTACTGTATCTGGGGTCTTGTGTGTTTTGATGAAGCCGCAGAGTCCTTGCCAGTTCATGATGTGAAGCTGATTACCCCAGTCAGGGTCTGCTGTGAAGTATATGCCAATCCCTCTGAAGTAGTCTGGGAATTCATCTCTGTTTAAGGCTGTTTCAAAATTACTTCTCATTGAAGTTGCTCCCAATCATCAAACTGGCTCAAAAGCTTGTTCATATCCATGCCGTGGTCGATTTTCTCTGATCCAACCAGTGCAGCTTCTTTCGTTCCACTCTTGGTTTCTCCCCCTGGAACCCATTCTTTAGGATAAGCGCCTGCTTCATTGCCATTTGGGATCTCATATTTAAATTTAGGGTCGTTAGGTTTAATGTTTACAAGATAAATTCTGGAGTTAGAGAGGTCTTTTGTGCCAAGGTTTAGCTCTCTGTTAAGTACCTCCCAGTTACCGCCGCTCGCTTTATATTTGGCGACTACCTTATCCATTTCGGATGGTAGGCCTACAAACTTTCTAGGCGGGAAAGTAGGGTAGCTCGAGAGTTCGATCCATTCGTCGATAACAACAAACGAGCCTCCTTGCTGCCGGAAGGCTTCTTCGTGCATTGTTACGTATTGCTCTGGCAGATATTCGCGCGTGTCAGTGGGTCTGTTTCCTCTCTCCAGATTGATCACTTCATCGTACTTAGCCTGAGACATGGGTATCCGGTCAGGTTTCGTTGCGTTCGCCGAATTGTTGGGAGGCGTGCTGCCGACAGCTATCACTCAACCCCAACGGATCCAACCACCCCGTAGGGTTAGGCACATACCGATAGTTATTCAACCCACCTGCCAGCTTGATCGGGGCGGGTGTCAATCAAGAGGGATCAGTATTATGTCTCCAAAGACTGCTGTTTTGTTTTTTGCTTTTTCGAGCGTATTTGCTATGGTTGGTTTTAATGTAAGATTTCTGTTAAACGCTTGAAAGCCAAAGTTCGCACTGTTTAAGTATGGCGCTTTCACTCATTGTAAATGTATTTTTTACATCTAGCTCTATGAAGTTGTTCGCATCTGCTGCATTGAAAAATGTAAGCCAGCTATCTCTGCCGTCATGTTCGATTACGTACCTTTGCTCGTCTCTATTGATGGTTAGTGACCAGGACGAAAAGAATTCTGGGTGATCTGAAAAAGCTGTCACTGTGAAATTACAATGACTTGCTATACTATATAAGTCAGATTGTTTCATTTGTACCTCCTGGGCTTTAATTATAAAAGTCATGGAATTTTTTCAAAATTCCCTGTGGCACTGCTGACGACTTGCGTTCCGCCGCCTGACGCCGGTTGCGTCATGTCTTTTACAGACCAAGTATCATCTATCGCTTTGGCCGTAGATTTTAGTACAGGTGTTTTTTGTGTTGTTCGATAAACACTTTGTAGTTTAAGCTCTATCGTGCGAGCGGCCCGATTTGTCCCGAGTGGCCCGATACCTAGTTCCGATGGAGTTGTAGCAGGGTTTAGGGAGTAGTAGTTGCCTTGCGGAGCACCGGGTGATTGAAATTGATACACTGTTTTTCCGCGATTTAAAGTTTCTACATTTACGGGTTGATCAAAGTCTATTCCATTTAAATGGCTTGGAATACGCGCTTCTTCAACGCCTTGTGCTCGATAAAACTCCGCAGCGGTCTCTTTTCTAGTTCGTATATTGATATCATTGTTGATATCACCTGTTCGGCCGTACTTTTGATTCAGCTCAGACCTTCTACTCCCTGGGCAGTCGATGGGGATGCTACTCAACCCCAACGGATCCACCCACCCCGTAGGGTTAGGCACATACCGATAGTTATTCAACCCACCCGCCAGCTTGATCGGGTCGGGCGTCAAGAACCGTCCAGTCCCCGGATTGTAGTAGCGATGGCGGTTGTAATGTAAGCCCGTTTCCGCATCGAAGTACTGGCCCTGGAACCGCAGCGGGTTGTCGATTTCGGCGACGTCCAGCGCGGCGAGGTTGCCGTAGGCGCGGTATTTGGCGGACCACATGATCTCGCCGCTGTAGTCGGTGAGTTCCTGTGGCGTGCCGAGGTGGTCGAGTTGGTAGTAGAACGGCGTGGCTTTGCGTGGGCCTTCGCCGTCGAGCATGGCCAGCGGGCGGAAGGTGCCGGGTTCGTAGATGTAGCTGCGGTAGCGGTTCTCGGCGCTTTCGGCGACGAGGCGTTCGCCTTGCCAGAGGAATTCGGTGGTGTGGCCGTCGACGGTCTTGGCGATGCGGCGGCCGAAGGCGTCGTATTTGTAAGTGGCGGTGCTGCCGCCCGGCAGGCTGACACCGATCAGGCGGTGTTGGGCGTCGTAGCGGTATTCGGTGACGAGTTTCTGCCCGGCGCCGCGACGTTCGCGGATCTGGTTGCCGTAGGCGTCGTAGTCGTAATGACGGTCGCCCTGCATCAGCAGGCGGTTGCCTTTGACGTTGGCCAGGTTGGCGGTGGGCAGGTCGCCCTGGCCCAGCAGGTTACCGGCCGGGTCGTGGGCGAAGGTTTCCGGGGTGTTGCCGCGGACGTTGATCAGGCGGTCCAGCGGGTCGTAATGGAAGCTGCGATTGCCCTTGCGGCTGTCGTCGATCCCCGCCAGGTTGCCGTTGGCATCGTAGGCATAGCGACGCTGGAACAGGCTGCGGTCCTGCTGGCTGACACTGTGAGCCTGCAAGCGACCCTGTTCGTCGTACTGATACTGACTGAGCAACAGGCCTTGCTGGCGCTGGCGTTCACGACCGCCGCTGAACTGGTGAGCGGTCAGGCGCGAACCGTTGAGGTCGATGCTGCTCAGTTGACCGCCACGCTGGTGGTGGTAATCCAGCTTGCTGCCATCCGGGAGGCGACAGTGTTTGAGCTGGCCGACGCTGTCGTATTCGTAGCGCAGCGTGCCCCAGCCTTGGTGTTCGGTGATGAGGCGATCTTGCAGGTCGTATTCGTAGGCCAGCGGCCAGTGGCCGTCGTCGACATTGACCAAGCGGCCAAGGGCGTCGTAGCTGTAGTGAATCGCTTCGCCGTCTGGCAGGGTCTTGACCAGCAGACGGCCAGCAGCGTCGCGCTGGTATTCGGTCACCAACTCGCTTTCGTCGTCGCCGAATTCGGTTTTCTTCAGCAACTGGCCGTTGAGGTCGTATTCATACGCGGTGCGGCGACCGTCGAAACCGGTTTCCTGCTGGATCAGGCCATTCGAGTAGTAATCGAGGTGGTAACGCTCGCCACGCTCGTTCTCGATTTCTGTGAGCAGCAGGCGCGAGTTGTTGTAGCGGTAGCGCAACTGGCTGCCGTCCGGGTTGATGCGACGGCTGACCAGGTGCAGGTTGTCGGCGTATTCGTAGCGCGTGACGCGACCCAGTTCATCGCGTTCGGCGGTGACGCGGCCATACGGGTTGTAGGTGAAGGCGCGGGTCGCACCGCCTGGCAAGGTCACCTGTGCCAGGCGGTTGGCAGCGTCCCATTGGTAATGGGTGATGGCACCGGTTTCGTCCTGACGGGTGATTTGCCGACCCAGGGCGTCGTAACGGTATTTACGTTGGCCGCCGTCGGGCAAGCGCTCTTCCAGCAATGTCTGGAATTTTGGAAAGCTAACTCACTCGTGAAATTTACGTTCACTAACGAAAATTCAGCCTCCGACCATCTAATCCGACACCCTTTTCCCTTTCCTCTGCATGAAGTTTCCGAGAGAATCCTGAGCCCTTGTGCAGGGGGATTCCGGGCTCTAGGCTGCATCCGTCGCTGAACATCAGCGATCGGGTTTAGCAGCCTGTTTGACCAGTCCCAGCGCAAGCTCCGTTTATGGCGGCTTTGTGCGGGGCACTTTCGAGTGCGCCGGTTTTGGGATGGTCACCGGTCTGCTAACCCGTATCAAAGCCGCCACCCTTGGACGTTTAGCAGCGTGCCTGGGTGGCCTGATGGAGATTGTCCCAATGGTTAAAGTAATCCCCGATCCACCGCAAATAACGCTCGAAGAATCCCTGTTGCATGTCAGTGATCTGCTGCGTTGCGCTGCTGCCACTGCATATGAAACCGGTGACAGCCTCAACGGCCCCAAACGTGATCTGGCGTTTTCGGTGGTGCATTTGATTGGCATGGCCAAGACGGAACTGGAGCGGTCTTTGGCGCGGGTAGAGGTGCGTTGATGTACGAGTGACCAATACCAGTGTGAAGGTGCGAGTGGGGTCAGACTTGCTCGCACATATTAAGAGTAGACGCATCCCAGCCAGTATTTGCGGCCCAAATCGAGACGTCTTTTTTATTACTCATAAAGTCCAGTTGAGGAGTCTAAAGCATTTAGGAGCTCATCCACGGGTACTGAGTACTTGCTAAGGTTTTGTACGTCTATGTCGCTCCAGTCTTGGTCGCTTTCAATTTCTAGCAATAGTAGCTCAATGTTTTTCTGCTGGAAAAAGTTAACTATGTCGCGTATTTCTTTTTCGCGTCGAACATGGTCGTTTTCATAGAGTTTGCAGGTGTAAAAAAAGCCTGCATTACCCATGGCAAGCTTTTTTTGACTACCAAGAAGCGACATTTTTAAACGTTGGTGTAAAAACTTAGCAGCCTCAACGTCTGTAACAGGAGATGCTGCCGCAATGCTTATCTTTGCCATTCTCACTTAATTGCTGCTGCTTTTTTTTCAACAAGTCCAGCGCCCATTACTAACATTTCCGGAAGGTTTTTTTTGTCTTCTTCTGACGCTGGGCCTAAGGTGGTGTCACCCTGCCAAAGATTACCAGCTACTACTCTAAGATCAAGATTTGTTTGGGTTGGTTTCAGCTCTTCATGCCCTACGTAAAACCAGCGTTGTTTCTGGATGGGTAGTTTTGATGTGTATAAAAGAAGCTCAAATACATCAGGAAGGTTTGTTGGCATTTCTTGACTAAAAACGGACTCTTTATAGATGCCAAGTAATATTACACCTTTGTAGTGCTTTGAGGTGTAAAGAACTTTTGCTGGCTTAAATCCCTCTTCAAGAGGAATCAGTATTATGTCACCAGGGACTGTTGTTTTGGTTTTCATTGTCCGATCCTCTTTAATGTTTCATTAAATAGTTGATCCGTACCCGCGTCGCGATAAAGCTGAGCATTCGGGTTTTCTGGTGCGTAGGATCGATACTCGTTCAGCAATGGCGTATCAGGGTTTTGTCTGCGAGCTCCACCATACAAGTCCATGATGCGTTGCTCTAAGCCTTTTGCCTGAGCTTTTGTCAAATTGTTTTCCCAAAGGGTTTGAGCTATCAGATCGTCCTTCCCTGGAGTGATAGCATGTTTATCTATCCTAGCGGGTGCGTCGCCTCTTCCTACGTACATGACGTCCCCTGCTTCGTTTTTCAGTACATAAAGCCCTTGCCCATTGACCTTGTCATAATTCGCCCCTGTCCCCCCTATTCCCGAAGGCAGCGGAACTGTAGGTTCACCTTGATTAACGTGGGCATTATCTGCCGGATCTACCACTTCGGGTGTTGAGGACCTAGTCGCTGCAGGGCATTCGCCCGTCAACCCCAACGGATCCACCCACCCCGTAGGGTTAGGCACATACCGATAGTTATTCAACCCACCCGCCAGCTTGATCGGATCCGGCGTCAAAAACCGTCCAGTCCCCGGATTGTAGTAGCGATGGCGGTTGTAGTGTAACCCTGTCTCCGCATCGAAATACTGGCCCTGGAAGCGCAGCGGGTTGTCGATTTCTGCGATGTCCAGGGCGGCGAGGTTGCCGTAGGCGCGGTATTTGGCGGACCACATGATCTCGCCGCTGTAGTCGGTGAGTTCCTGTGGGGTGCCGAGGTGGTCGAGTTGGTAGTAGAACGGCGTGGCTTTGCGCGGGCCTTCGCCGTCGAGCATGGCCAGCGGACGGAAGGTGCCGGGTTCGTAGATGTAGCTGCGGTAGCGGTTCTCGGCGCTTTCGGCGACGAGGCGTTCGCCTTGCCAGAGGAATTCGGTGGTGTGGCCATCGACGGTCTTGGGGATGCGGCTACCGTCGGACCTATTTACGTTCGCTAACGAAAATCCTGGCTCCCATCAGCAAATCCGACAGCCTTTTCCCTTTCTTCTGAGTGAAGTTTCCGAGAGAATCCCGAGCCCTTGCGCATGTGAATTCTGGCCTCTAGGCTGCGTCGGTCACTGAATATCAGTGATCGGGTTTAGCAGCCTGTTTCAGAACACATACAGCGCAAGCTCCGTTTATGGCGGCTTTGCGTGGGGCATCTTCGGGTGCGCCGGGTCTTGTGTTCTCTACCGGTCTGCTAACCCGCGTCAAAGCTGCCACCTTTCATTCGTTTAGCAGCGAATGCTGGTGGCCCCAATTCAGAGAGAACATCATGATCAATTCAATACCAGCTCCACCCCTTCAATCTCTTGAAGAATCGCTGCTGCATGTGAGCGAGCTATTGCGCTGTGCTGCCGCGACAGCCTATGAAAGCGGAGATACCCTCAATGGCCCGAAACGCGATCTGGCGTTCTCGGTTGTGCATCTTATCGGCATGGCCAAAGCAGAGCTGGATCGGTCGTTGGCGCGCGTGGAAGTGCGTTGATATCCCAGTCTGGGGTTGCTCACTTTCACAAGTAGTCAAACTGGTTTGAGGGCTCATTGCTAGGTGCGGGGAGGTCGGCCTTGCCCGCACACTTTGGGTTCATTGCAACGATGCTTATAGGTATCTATGACGTTTTTTCTGTTTCTGCCAAAAACAAACTCTGTAAATCGCCGCTCAGCGGGGCTTTATCTTTACCGTAGGTAAGAGAAAAATCATCGGTTGCGCCATCAAGCATGCTAACGCCATCGATGATTCCCAGTATGTTTGAGGTCGTATCTATTATTGTCTGCTTTATAATTGCAAAGAGAGCTTGCTGCTGCTCGGCAGTCAGGGAGTTGAAAAAGGTTAGCGATTGCTTCCAGTAGTCATCGGTTGCATCTTTAATTGATGTACTGGAAAGCAAATCTTTATAGAGGTCAATGTTGTCCTCTACGACGGATGCTTTAATTCCTATGATAAAATCTTTTGGATTCATTAGATGGGTACTCATTTTGAATAAGCCTCAGGATAAGAATCCTTGTTCGCTTTTATAAGTTTTTGTAGTTGCTTGTTGGGTATGTCAGTATATACTCGGCGAAGCTCGAAAATATCACGTGCAAGAACCTCTCGTGGATTATTTAGCCCGGTTGTACTCCTAGACACAATACCTCGCGGCCCCTTGATGGTATGCCCAACTTTAGGTACAAGAATCGATGGTGCGGTGTCTGGATTGTATCCGGGGATCATTTTTAACAACAACGCTTTCTGACCTACGTGATGAGCGTCTAAACCAGGAACGGTGCTCCTCATTTGGTCGTAAGGGCCTACAGCATATTTACCTGGAACATCAGGCGCTCCTTCCTCAACTTTGGCCGCCGCAGCTGGATCCTCTACTTCGCTTGTGGATTTTTTGGGCGCGGCCCCCGGACACGTATCCAACCCCAACGGATCCACCCACCCCGTAGGGTTAGGCACATACCGATAGTTATTCAACCCACCCGCCAGCTTGATCGGATCCGGCGTCAAAAACCGTCCAGTCCCCGGATTGTAGTAGCGATGGCGGTTGTAGTGTAACCCTGTCTCCGCATCGAAATACTGGCCCTGGAAGCGCAGCGGGTTGTCGATTTCTGCGATGTCCAGGGCGGCGAGGTTGCCGTAGGCGCGGTATTGGGCGGACCACATGATCTCGCCGCTGTAGTCGGTGAGTTCCTGTGGCGTGCCGAGGTGGTCGAGTTGGTAGTAGAACGGCGTGGCTTTGCGTGGGCCTTCGCCGTCGAGCATGGCCAGCGGGCGGAAGCTGCCGGGTTCGTAGATGTAACTGCGATAACGGTTGTCGGCACTTTCGGCGACGAGGCGTTCGCCTTGCCAGAGGAATTCGGTGGTGTGGCCGTCGACGGTCTTGGCGATGCGGCGGCCAAAGGCGTCGTATTTGTAAGTGGCGGTACTGCCGCCCGGCAGGCTGACGCCGATCAGGCGGTGTTGGGCGTCGTAGCGGTATTCGGTGACGAGTTTCTGGCCAGCACCACGACGTTCGCGGATCTGGTTGCCGTAGGCGTCGTAGTCGTAATGGCGGTCGCCCTGCATCAGCAGGCGGTTGCCCTTGACGTTGGCCAGGCTGGCGGTTGGCAAATCGCCCTGGCCCAGCAGGTTACCGGCCGGGTCGTGGGCGAAGCTTTCCGGCGTGGCACCACGAACGTTGATCAGACGGTCCAGCGGGTCGTAATAGAAACTGCGGTTGCCCTTGCGGCTGTCATCGATCCCCGCCAGGTTGCCGTTGGCATCGTAGGCGTAGCGACGATGGAACAGATCACGATCCTGCTGGCTGACGCTATGAGCCTGCAACCGGCCTTGTTCGTCGTACTGATACTGGCTGAGCAACAGACCTTGCTGACGCTGCCGCTCCCGACCGCCACTGAACTGGTGGGCGGTCAGGCGCGAACCGTTGAGGTCGATGCTGCTCAGTTGCCCGCCGCGCTGGTGGTGGTAGTCCAGCATGCTGCCGTCGGGCAGGCGGCAGTGTTTGAGCTGACCAACGCTGTCGTACTCGTAACGCAGGGTGCCCCAGCCCTGGTGCTCGGTGATGAGGCGGTCTTGCAGGTCGTATTCGTTACGGTGCGATTACCGACGAGCACGTTTACGTTCGCTAACGAAAATCCTGCCTCCGATCACCTAATCCGACACCCTTTTCCCTTTCTTCTGCATGAAGTTTCCGAGAGAATCCCGAGCCCTTGCGCATGTGAATTCTGGCCTCTAGGCTGCGTTGGTCGCTGAACATCAGTGATCGGGTTTAGCAGCCTGTTTCAGAACACATACAGCGCAAGCTCCGTTTATGGCGGCTTTGCGTGGGGCATCTTCGGATGCGCCGGGTCTTGTGTTCTCTACCGGTCTGCTAACCCGCGTCAAAGCTGCCACCTTCATTCGTTTAGCAGCGAATGCTGGTGGCCTCAATTCAGAGAGAACATCATGATCAATTCAACACCAGCTCCACCCCCTCAATCCCTTGAAGAGTCATTGCTGCATGTGAGCGAGCTATTGCGTTGTGCGGCCGCGACAGCCTATGAAAGCGGAGATACCCTCAACGGCCCGAAACGCGATCTGGCTTTCTCGGTTGTGCATCTGATCGGCATGGCCAAAGCCGAGCTGGATCGGTCGTTGGAGCGTGTGGAGGTGCGTTGATATACGAGTGACCAATACACGTGTGAAGGTGCGAGTGAGGTCTGCCTTGCTCGCATATATTAAGAGTAGACGCATCCCAGCCAGTATTTGCGGTCCAAATCGAGACGTCTTTTTATTACTCATAAAGTCCAGTTGAGGAGTCTAAAGCATTTAGGAGCTCATCCACGGATACTGAGTACTTGCTAAGGTTTTGTACGTTTATGTCGCTCCAGTCTTGGCCGCTTTCAATTTCTAGAAATAGTAGCTCAATGTTTTTCTGCTGGAAAAAGCTGATTATGTCGCGTATTTCTTTTTCGCGTTGAACATGGTCGTTTTCATAGAGTTCGCAGGTGTAAAAAAAGCCTGCATTGCCCATGGCAAGCTTTTTTTGACTACCAAGAAGCGACATTTTTAAACGTTGGTGTAAAAATTTAGCAGCCTCAACGTCTGTAACAGGAGATGCTGCCGCAATGCTTATCTTTGCCATTTCAAAAGTCCTCAGGAATCAGTGGGTTGAGTGGCTTGTCTTTAGTCTCATTTTGGAAGCTACCACTGTGCCATCTGTACAAGTGCTCGTCTCTTGTCGCGGGATAAATATTAAAAGCTTTATCCGCCAACTGCGGATAGTCCAGCGCATTGTACATGTGATGAACTTCGATCGTTTTATCATCAAACTTAGGACGTTTGTTTTTTACGATGTCATTTGCCTGCTACGGACTCCAATCTCTTGTACCCTCCTCACCCCGGAGAAGCTTTTTCCTTTCTTCTGACCAGAAGCGGTCTACGCCTCTTTGGCGTCTGTTCGAAAAACGCCTATTCCAATCCTGAAGCAGATGAATGCGCAGCATGGTTTCCAGCGTATAGGTTTTTTCTCCACCGGCTTTGGGATAGAACGATTCGATCAGGCCCAGCAGGTCCGCCCAAGGCACGACCTGATCCTTCTCGGCAAAAAACGTTCGCTGCGCGTCTGCTTACGCTTGCCCGCGTATTCGCAATCGGAAAAACTCATCTGGCTCATGGATAGCTCGGATCAGGTGGTCAGGCGTATTTCAACACATCTGCGAATTTGATCGGAGAGTCCTTAGGGTGGCGAGGTTGTTGTAGGTGTGATGTTTGGCGGTTGATTGAAGGGGGAACTGCGATGGTTGCAATACTCCTCTCTCGGCGGTGCTCATGCAGCCGCCTTTTGAAGAGCGTTTGAATAATTGTTCAGTACTGGTTGTACCTATTTATCAATCAGCACATCGCAGAGTTTACTCACTCCACAATTCAACAAAGTCATCAAACTATTAGCAACAAAGTAAATATTATTCGAGTTTGGAACGAAAATCTCGACAGGGATGGAGTCTGTCTTTAAGTTTAAACAAATCAAGAATCCACCTGCATCCCTTGCTACAGGAATCATCCCTCTGGGGAGGCCTGGATGAGTCCCCGGCCCTGAATACCATGAAATGGTATACGGGACTTTATCCGGCGAAAATGAAAAAACTCGCTTATGCAGGTTTCCTCGTTTCCATAAGAAAATGAACAAATCTCAGGTGATGCTTCGTCAGCGTACGTAACTAAATCTAAATATGACTGTGGAAAAAATATACCAAATAGCTTTTGAGTTTGGCGGATCGTATCTTCATCCACTATGAAATTTGGTTCGATTCCAAAAGATCCCCAGTTGAACGCTATATTAGGTTTTTGTAGTATTGCCATTCGTATAGCTCTATGGTGCAACTCGGTGGTTTTGAAAGGGGCGTTGTTTATTGGTTGGACAGGGCTATTTCACTAAGAAAATTTAATAGGCTTTCATATTTGGTTTTTTCCCATTCTCCGGTTTCATGGTCTAGAAAATAAATTTCGGACAGGCATTTTTCGTTGATTACTTTAAATCCATAAAAGTCCCCGCTACCATTCTCTGAGCATAATATGTAGCTATCTCTAGGGTGTGACTCTCTTTTGTTGATTTCTACGAGATTGAAGTCGCTTCCTGGATCTAGTGAAAATACTACTCCAAGTGCAAAGTACCCACCTCCATATCTCTTTATAAACTGAATATATTCATCCGGAAAAATAGCATTCAGCTGTTTCTGAGCTAGAGCTATGCTGTTTTCGTGTGCTGGGCTATCTGGCTCTAAGCCAAACCAAACGGGATTAGCTATTTCTTTTTCACTAACGAACTTTTCAAAGTCAGTAAAATTCATTGTTTTGGTATTTTTCGTAAATACATTCGGGCAGTGTCTAATTAGCTAAAGGCTGGGTTGACTTTTGTCTGCATTACAGCACGCGAAGATCTATCATTTGGAGAGCTGCTTCGTTTTTACTGTTTAAAATCTCAACTGAAAGGGTCAGATCGCTCATTCCCTCTTCTTCTGTCCATAATGGAATGTCAAGCCGTAGACCTGAGCCGTCGTTGTATTCATAGATATCTATTTTTTCCATGAATGAGGCTGGTGGCAATGTCAATGTATTACCGTACTCGGAGAGTCTTGTTTCAATATCTGGCTTGTTGAGTCTGCCATACCAGTTTTTTGCAGAGATTCTTTCAAAGTCGCCTTTTACTAATGCTTCAAGCAGGTCAACTATTTTCAGTTTTATACTTTCATCTATATTCATTTTCGTCTGTTTCCTGGAGTACGAGTCTGAGTCGCTGGCGTGACGCCAAGGGCTTTAAAGTGCTCGTCAGCATCTCTGATCAAGCCTTTTGCATCATTTTTCCCGATTCCTGCTTTTCGTAGTGCAATGTAGGCAATCTTTCGCTCATATCCATAACTTCCTCCGCCAGCTCTTCGCTGTGCCTGAGTGGCCTCGTAATGAGGAGTGCCTATCTGCGTGGATGGCCCAGGCAGTTGCACCGCTGGAGCCGCTTTTCGGTCGTACCCCGGTAAATCACGCACTGCAGCATCTTGAATAATGTGGTGTGCATCTTTTGCCTTCGCGTCAGTTAGCTCTTTATAGCTTCCGCTTACGACAGGAAGATCGGGTTCACCCTCGTTTACTTTCGCACCAGTCGCTGGGTCCTCTATTCCCGCTGATGTTTTATCCCCATCAGCCCCCGGACACGTCTCCAACCCCAACGGATCCACCCACCCCGTAGGGTTAGGCACATACCGATAGTTATTCAACCCACCCGCCAGCTTGATCGGGTCGGGCGTCAAGAACCGTCCGGTCCCCGGATTGTAGTAGCGATGCCGGTTGTAGTGTAAGCCCGTCTCCGCATCGAAGTACTGACCTTGAAAGCGCAGCGGGTTGTCGATTTCGGCGACGTCCAGGGCGGCGAGGTTGCCGTAGGCGCGGTATTTGGCGGACCACATGATCTCGCCGCTGTAGTCAGTGAGTTCCTGCGGGGTGCCGAGGTGGTCGAGTTGGTAGTAGAACGGCGTCGCTTTCAGCGGGCCTTCGCCGTCGAGCATGGCCAGCGGACGGAAGGTGCCGGGTTCGTAGATGTAGCTGCGGTAGCGGTTCTCGGCGCTTTCGGCGACGAGGCGTTCGCCTTGCCAGAGGAATTCGGTGGTGTGGCCGTCGACGGTCTTGGCGATGCGACGGCCGAAGGCGTCGTATTTGTAAGTGGCGGTGCTGCCGCCTGGCAGGCTGACGCCGATCAGGCGGTGCTGGGCGTCGTAGCGGTATTCGGTGACGAGTTTCTGCCCGGCGCCGCGACGTTCGCGGATCTGGTTGCCGTAGGCGTCGTAGTCGTAATGACGGTCGCCCTGCATTAGCAGGCGGTTGCCTTTGACGTTGGCCAGGTTGGCGGTGGGCAGGTCGCCCTGGCCCAGCAGGTTACCGGCCGGGTCGTGGGCGAAGCTTTCCGGCGTGGCACCACGGACGTTGATCAGGCGGTCCAGCGGGTCGTAGTGAAAGCTGCGATTGCCCTTGCGGCTGTCATCGATCCCCGCCAGGTTGCCGTTGGCATCGTAAGCGTAGCGACGCTGGAACAGGCTGCGATCCTGCTGGCTGACGCTATGAGCCTGCAACCGGCCTTGTTCGTCGTACTGATACTGGCTGAGCAACAGACCTTGCTGACGCTGCCGCTCCCGACCGCCACTGAACTGGTGGGCGGTCAGGCGCGAACCGTTGAGGTCGATGCTGCTCAGTTGACCGCCGCGATGGTGGTGGTAATCCAGCGTGCTGCCGTCCGGGAGGCGGCAGTGTTTGAGCTGGCCGACGCTGTCGTATTCGTAGCGCAGCGTGCCCCAGCCTTGGTGTTCGGTGATGAGGCGGTCTTGCAGGTCGTATTCGTAAGCCAGCGGCCAGTGGCCGTCGTCGACGTTGACCAGGCGACCAAGGGCGTCGTAGCTGTAGTGAATCTCTTCGCCGTCGGGCAGGGTTTTGACCAGCAGGCGGCCTGCGGCATCGCGCTGGTACTCGGTGACCAGCTCGCTGTCGTCATCGCCGAATTCGGTTTTCTTCAGCAACTGGCCGTTGAGGTCGTATTCATACGCGGTGCGGCGACCGTCGAAGCCGGTTTCCTGCTGGATCAGGCCGTTGGTGTAGTAATCGAGATGGTAACGCTCGCCACGCTCGTTCTCGATTTCGGTGAGCAGCAGGCGCGAGTTGTCGTAGCGGTAGCGCAATTGGCTGCCGTCGGGATTGATGCGGCGGCTGACCAGGTGCAGGTTGTCGGCGTATTCGTAACGGGTGATGCGACCCAGCTCATCGCGCTCGGCGGTGACGCGGCCATACGGGTTGTAAGTGAAGGCGCGGGTAGCACCGCCGGGCAATGTTACCTGGCTCAGGCGATTGACCGCATCCCACTGGTAATGGGTGATGGCACCGGTTTCGTCCTGACGGGTGATCTGCCGACCCAAGGCGTCATAACGGTATTTGCGCTGGCCGCCGTCGGGCAAACGCTCTTCCAGCAATTGACCCAGACCGTTCCAGCCCAGTTGATGACGGCTGCCATCGGGATGACGGATTTCCAGCAGACGGCCCTGGCGGTCGTAGCTGTAATGGGTTTCGTTGCCGTCCGGGTCGATTTGCTGGGTGATGTCGCCTTGTTCGTTACGGTCATACTGCCAGCGAGCCTTGCCGCGTTTGACCTCGACCAGTTGCCCGTCGAAGTAGTTGTAACGGGTCGGTTCGTCTTCCGGCGGGATCACGGCCACCAGTCGTCCGGCTTCGCTGTACTGATACTCGGTAATGGCCCCCAGCGGATCTTTCAGGGCGATCAGACGCCCCTTATCGTCATAGGCTTTCTGGGTTTGTGCACCATCGGGAGTGGTTTCGCTGATCAGGCGGGCATTTTCGTCATGCACGTAAACCTGTTCGCTGCCGTCGGCGTTATGGACGGTGACCGTGCCTTTGTCGTTCCACTCATAACGCGCTTCGAGTTGCGAGTAGTTGGCCCAGTGATGCACGCAGCGCGAGAGCTTGCCTTCGCGCTCCCATTCCCAGAAGAAGCTGGCACCACCGGCCATTTGCCGTTCCAGAATGACGTGCTGGTCGTTGTAGCGGTAATGCTCGGTTTCCCCCACCGCATTGGTTGCAGACACCAGTTGGTGACGGGCGTTATAGCCGTAGGTGACGAGGGTCTGGAGTGTCAGCCACGGGTCCTGGCGCTCGCCACGCTCGTTATATTCCGGGCGTTGTTGCTGATGATCCACGGCGACGATATGGCGGTCGTCGTAGCGCAAGAGCAGGGCGCGGCCAGCACCGTTGTCGATGCGCTGAATCCGGTCTACCAGGTCGTAGCTGATGTGGACCTGGTTGTCGTACGCGTCGCTGATGGTGGTCAGGCGACCGGCACGGAAGTGATAGAAGCGTGCTTTTGGCCCGGCCTGGGTCAGGATCAGTTCGCCAGGGGCATCCCCCAGGTAAATGGCGGCCTGGGCAAGGCTGTTGGTGATGGCCGGACGTTGCTCGGTCGGCATCGGGAAGCGGGTCTGACGGTTTTCATGGTCAGTCCAGAGCACGCCTTCATCGTCTAGTTGCAGACGATGTGACAGGGAATGGCTCCAGCCATAGCCGAGACGGCTATCGATTTCGACCGCACTGCTGCGGTACAGGCGCGTCCACTCCAGCGGCAACAAACCACCGAGTTCGCCGTCGGTCAGGGTCAGCAGTTCTTCGCCGGTCACCATCGACACCGGTTCGCCGTTGGTGCAGGTCTTGTCTGCGCACTGGGCTGATTGCTCGGCCGGGGTTTTCGATTGCTTGGAGGCGTCGTCGGTCTTTTCCGCCTGTTCCATGCGCGTTGCGTTTTCTTTCTTGCCGCGTGCATGAATCTGCGCATCGGTTTCGACTTCACCGCCTGAAACGGGTGCTTTGCGCTTGGGGGCCGTCGCCGTCTCTGCAGGTTTCGGCGTGGCTATTTCAACACTGGTCTTGCGCGCCGGGTTCATTGGCGAGTTGCCATTGAGCAGCAGGGGCTTGGCGGTTTCTGCGTGGCCGGTCGCGTTCTTTTTGCTGATCTTCATCAGCATGGACGTGAAGTCTTCGATCAGCTTCATGACCTTGCCGCTGTTTTTGGCAGCATTGAGCCCTTTGGCGCTGACCCGCACAGCCAGGCCGATACCGCCAGTCAGGACGATACCGATCAGGATGTTCAGCAGCACTTCAGTGGTCAGTTCCGCAAGAACTTCCGTGCAGGTCTGCGGCGGCAGCATCTTGACCCAGGCAACGATTGCCGCGACGTAGATCCACATCAGTGGTTCGTCGCTGGCGATCAGCAGGGCTGTTTGAATTGCTTCCTTGGAGGCGTTATAGATCTTCTTGATCTCTTCCTCGGTGAAGAACTTCTTGAGCTTTTCGTAGTTCTCGCGAGGATGAGCTACCAAGTCGTACAGACCCTTGATATCGCCCCACAGGCCCATGATCGCCTTGAGAAAACCTTTCCAGGCAGACTCCAGTTGTTGCATCGCTTTGCCGGCCATGGAAGCGTTGGTATGCGCTTGCCACAGCGGCAGGAAGTCGGTGCTCCATTCGGTTTGCAGCCAGCCGCTCAGATCACCGATGACGCCTTGATAGGAGTTGAACAAGCTGTCGATCTGCGCACGGGTAGGGTTCGGGAAAAAGGTAATTGCGTACTGTTGATTCGGCTTGAGGCCCGTGACTTCCAGAATTCCGCTCGGACCTATTTTCAGGTCGATTGCCTGACCGACCTCGTTTTTGCCGTAGACCCTTCCATCTTCCACGGGCACAAGACGCACTGGCGTATTGCCGATCGGCACAAAGCGCGCCGACTCGAAGCTGTGTACCAGCTTGAGCTTGCCGTTGGCCGGGCAGTTGGCATACAGGGTATTCTGCTGTTTGCTGTCCTTGTCCGCAGTGCCGACCTCGTCGCCCACCTTGAACTGCTGTTCGGCATCCAGCACGCCGCCATACCAGGCTTCGGCATGCTCGCGATAATCGGCCAGGCATTTCTTGAAGTCATTGATGATGGCCTGAGCATCAGGCTGTTTGGCCGTGAGGGCTCCGGTGATTCCGCCCATCAAAACGCTCATGCCGCCACCTCATTTTCCAGATGAGCCTTCAACAGCCCGGTAAAGTTTTCTTCCTTGAGCGGCGTGCGCTTCACGAAGCGCGCCACTTTTTCTCGCAGGTTGGATTCGGGGAACGAGAAGTACAGTTCGGCATGTTCATCCAGCAACCACTGCATCATGTTGTCGATGATGGTTGACGGGTTTTCAGCCATCAGGCCATCCAGCAGTGTCTGAGGCACTTCCCACCACGGCCAGTCCTTTGCTTTCGGCACCGACCTCGGCCCGACTTCCAGGCTGCGGCCATTGATCAGATAGCGCTCGAACATCGGCATCAGTTCACCCGCCGAATCACCCAGCCCTTTCAGAATCGGATAGATATGCCGCCCGTCCCAGAACCGGAAAAACACCTCGGTTTCGTCGGGCATTTTCACTTGGGTCAGGCTGCGCAGGTGTTCGAATACGGTATCGGGTTCCGAGCGCGATACGGCGAGCCAGCCCCAATCCTGAGCGTCGGTTTCGGCGATCCATTGCATGAAGCCTGCATCGGGTTTCAGCTCGACAAGGTAGGGCATCACGGGCTGCCAGTCGGCATAAGGTGTGCCGCCCCATATCGGGATCAGCTGAGGTGCATGGCTTTGTTGGTAGAAGGCCTTGAGGGGCTCGGCGTCGCTGGCCGCGCTGATAATCAGGTACAGGCGCTCGCCTTGTTGCAGCGGCTGCTCTGCCAACCATGCCGTTGGGCTCAAAAGATCAGATTGCACAGGCACCGTCCTTGCACTTCTCGCATTCTTCACAGAACGGCGCGTTGCGTTTAAGCGTATTGATTTGCGCTGGCGTCAGTACCGCACCGGCTCTGGCGGCGTCTGCCTGTTTCAACAATCCGGGCAGCAAAGCCGCTATGCCAGACCCGACGCCCGGGCTGCCGCCGGTATTGACGTTGACCTCCGGCCCGCTGATTGTCACGCCACTGGCGTCGATCTTGACGAAGCTGCCACCCGCCTTGAACGTCAGTTCGCTACCGGCTTCCAGGACGATCTTGATGCCGCTGTCGAGGTGAATCTCCTGCCCGGCCTCAATGAACTGCCCCGTCCCGATCTTGACGTGCTGGTTTGCCGCAACAGTCAGGTGGTCATCGGCCCGAGCTTCGACCTTGCGGTCGGCGTAGATCGTGCGATGTTCCTCGGCCTTGAACTCGCTGTAGCTGTTCTGCTCGA
The DNA here is from genome assembly GCF_900187465.1 of Pseudomonas sp. Irchel 3A18. Lineage (NCBI taxonomy): Bacteria > Pseudomonadati > Pseudomonadota > Gammaproteobacteria > Pseudomonadales > Pseudomonadaceae > Pseudomonas > Pseudomonas sp. Irchel 3A18. The sequence goes on along the minus strand of NZ_FYDI01000003.1, from coordinate 317,134 downwards.
CGGTGTCGTGTCGCTCGTTGCCGACGCGGATCTTCTGGTCGTGCTCGATGTTCTCGTCCCAGTCGCGCTGGGCGTGGAGGTAGATCTGCTCCTGACCTTTCTTGTCCTCGATGCGCAGTTCGTTGTAACCGCCACCGCCCGGTGAACTCAGGGTCTTGAAGGTGCTGCGGGTCTTGTTGGCGGGCAGTTCGTAGGGGACGACGTTTTCCTTGTGGTACAGGCAGCCGCTGATCAGCGGTTGATCGGGGTCGCCTTCCAGAAAGCTGACCAGCACTTCCATGCCGATGCGCGGGATGGCGATGCCGCCGTACTGGGCACCGGCCCAGGCGGACGAGACGCGCAGCCAGCAACTGGTCTTGTCGTCGGCCTGGCCTTCACGGTCCCAGTGGAACTGGACTTTGACCCGGCCATATTGGTCGCAATGGATCTCTTCACCTTTCGGGCCGGTCACCACGGCGCTCTGGCTGCCCAGGATACGCGGTTTGGGGTGGCGCAGCGGCGGGCGGTTCGGCACGTCCCAGGGCGTGGCCTGGAAGCGGTTGCGATAGCCCTGGTGGAAATCGTCCTTGAGGGCGGTGGTGTCGCTGGTGACCGACTCTTCCAGCACCTGGGGCTGTTTGCCCTCGTGGATGATTTCGGTCAGCAGCCACAGGTCGTTCCATTTGGCCTTGGGGTGTTGGGTCAGGGCCAGGAAGTGGCCGCTGACCAGCAACGGTTGATCACTTTTGCCTTCGGCCAGCTGGTAGTCGCTGCGGTGACGCTCAAGGGCACGTTTGGCCAGGTGCTTGCCGCGCTCGCGATCCACGAAGCGACCCGGATAGTCGTAGTCTTCAAGGTCGGGCAGGGCGTCGCCACGGTTTTCGCTTTCCAGCGTCAGGCGCGGTTTCTCGAAGTCGTAGTCGCGGCGGGTGGTGCGGCTGGTGCGGGTTTCCAGGCGCAGGTCGAAGCGCTTGATGACCGGGTCGTTGGCGACCAGGCCGGAGTCTTGCTGATAGGCCACGGGAGCGAGTTTCGGGAACACCGTCTGGTCATCGCCGAACACCAGCGTGTGGGCCGTGCTGCTGTGCTGGAAGTGGTAGTGAATCCCTTCTTCCTCGCACAGGCGCTGGATGAAATGCAGGTCCGATTCATCGTACTGAACGCAGTAGATGCGCTCGGGATAAACCGACCCGACCTTGAATTCGTAGGCGTTGCTCTGGATGCCATGCTCTTCGAGGACCTGGCCGATGATTTTCGGCACGCTGAGGTTCTGGAAGATGCGCTGGTTGATGCGGTGGGCCAGGTAGGACAGTTGCGGGCGAATGGTCACCGAGTAACGGGTCAGTCGCTTGCCGGAGTCACCCTGGGCGGCGCGATAGATCTGGCCGTGAATGCCGCTGCCGTCCGGCGAAAGCTGCAGGAAGGCGGGCTTGTGCAACAGGGTTTCAAGGTCCAGGGACGGCTGCTCGCTGACCAGCTCCACGTCGAACACGAACGGCTGGCTGATGGCTTCCCGTCCGTTGAGGGCCAGGACTTGCAGGTCGCTGTTTAAACCTTCTACGGTCAGGCTGAAGTGGGTCTGATTGGCCGGCGCGAACATCCCTTGTTCCTCGATTCTGAAAGGGCGTAAACAACATCGACCAGCAGAAGCTGGTCGATGCTTGAAACGTCAGCCGTTATCAGGCCACAGGCGAACGCCAGTCATCGGAGCCCGAAGTACCGGACACTTCGTGGGTCCAGGTGATTTTGCGGTAGGTCATTTCGATGTCTTCCAGGTGCGTGAAATGCGCGTTCGCAGGGTCCTGGCAGTTGTGCATGTAGTCCTTGGAGCTGACGAGGATCGCGTCTTCCAGAACGGTGGTGTAGTAGTGCTCTTGAGTACCTTGAGCCGAGGTACGGAACCATTTGATTTCGACTTTGCTCAGGCGCTCGCCGGAAGTCAGGGCCGCCTGCAGCAGAGGCGAAGACTTGTCGAACACTTTGGTGATTTTCACCGGCTTGTGAACGCGCTGGCCGGTAGGCTGGCCGGACTGTGGGTCACGCGGGATGATCACGTCGTGGTGGAAAGCCTGGACCATCACTTCGTCTTCGTGGCCTTCCTGAAAGGTGTTGCCCACGGAGTCGGCGGTGAAGGCGCCGGCAGTGATCAGGCCTTGTTTTTCGCCGGTGATGGACATGTACGCGGGTGTAGCCATGGATGCTCTCCTTGCTGAAACTTTGAGGGTCCCGGAAGGCGAATTTGCCTGATGGGTGGCGATTACTGATCAAGCTTTGTGCCACTCAATAAAATAGCTATATAAATCATATGGATGCGTGATTTGTTCGCGGCATGTTGAGCTTTTCATGGGGAAAACCCGTTGAAAGTGCGCAAGAAGTTGCGCACCACTGTGCAACTTCTTGCGCACTTCTCTGTAGGCCTTCATTAGCATGGGGTGTAGAGAACTGCTCACATGTTATCCACAGAAAAGTGCGCAACTTCTTGCGCATAATGGCGATGTGTCATCCGTGGGTCGGAAACGAAAGCCGGTTTGCACGTTCTTCTGTACAAGTTTTCCTGCCTGCAACTGTCATTTCTACGGGTAGCCAATATTCGCGTGTGAGTTCATTGTGACGGTGCGGGTGGGGTCAGCCGCGCTCGTACACATTGCCTGGAATGGTCACTTGCCATGCCTCATAAAATTGTCCTGTGTCACTATGAATATGACCCGCTGGATCGCCTTGCGACCCGCATGCCGCTTGCTGAGGCTGTCACCCGGTCTTTCTATCGGGCTGACAGACTGGCCAACGAAATCCAGGGTGCCGGGCAGCGCACTTTTTTCCACCGTGAGAATCAGTTGCTGGCACTGCAAACGATGATCGGCAAAGTCCTCGCTACGACCCTGACCAGCACCGATCAGCCAGGCAGCGTGCTCCATGCGGCGACATCGGGGCAGCGTACTGCCATCGCTTATGCACCGTATGGTCATCACGCTGCGCTCGGGAATCTGCCCGGTTTCAATGGTGAACGCCCTGATCCCGTCACGGGCCATTATCTGTTGGGCAAGGGGTATCGCGCCTACAACCCGGTACTGATGCGTTTCAACAGTCCGGACAGCTTGAGCCCGTTTGGCGAGGGGGGCGTGAATCCTTATGCCTATTGCCTGGGTGATCCGGTCAATCACTATGACCCCACGGGGCATGTGTCCTGGCAGTTCATCGTAGGCATAGTGCTCAGTGTGGCCGCGCTGACAGCTGCCACCGCCACTCTGCTCCCTTCGCTGCCTTTCCTGTTATCCGTGGAGGCCGCCCAGGCCGGTTTTTTCAGTGCGGGTAGCCTATCCACGATCATTACCGGGACGAGTGCGGTGGCAGGTGGCGCGCTTGGTATAGCCCGACAGATCGTAGCTGAAGCCGCCCCCGATTCTCCAGCACTGGAACCCATGGGCTGGGCCGCTCTGGCGCTCGGTGTCGTTGCTTCCAGCACGCGGGTCGGCACGGTGATCGCCGCCCGGAATCCGAAGAACCTGGTGAGCTTGCAGAGGGCGGTAGCTGTGGAATCGATAAAACGTCGGGAGGCGGTGACTGTGCACCTGAGAAATATCAGTACGCGTATCAGATAAAGTTCATCAATCCGTTCTCTGGATCTATACGAGTCCCCCCTCTGAAGACTTGAGCACCGCAAGGAACCCTCCCGCCTGCGCACAGTCGCATGTTCACGTTCCTCTCTCGTGATATCACTCTCGCATCTGGCAGCCGCAAAAGGAGTCTGCATGCCTGCTCGTTCTTCTGGACTGGTTATGCTCGGCCTTGCCGCAGCCATGGCGCTACTGACTGGCTGTGGCCAGGAAAAACCGGCGGCTCCCGATCTGCCGAGGGTATATGTGCAAACGGTGAAGACTGCCGACTTTGCAGCCAGTGTTGCCTTGACCGGTGATATTCAGGCGCGTGTGCAGACCCGGCTTTCATTCCGGGTCAATGGCAAGATCATCCAGCGTAATGTGGATGTCGGTGATCGTGTCACCGCCAACCAGGTTCTCGCCCTGCTCGACCCCAAAGACCTGCAGATCAATGTCGACTCGGCCCTCGCCTCGGTGGCCGCCGAGCAGGCGCGGGTCACTCAGGCTCGCGCCGCTTTCGGGCGTCAGGAAAAGCTGTTGCCCAAGGGCTACACCAGTCGCAGCGAATACGATTCGGCCCAGGCGGCATTGCGCGGCAGCGAGAGCGCGCTTAAGGCCGCTCAGGCGCAACTGGCCAATGCCCGCGAGCAGTTGAGTTACACCGCCCTGGTCGCCGATACGCCGGGTGTGATCACGGCGCGTCAGGCCGAAGTCGGGCAAGTGGTGCAGGCGACTGTGCCGATCTTCGACCTGGCCCGGGATGGCGAGCGCGATGCGGTGTTCAATGTTTACGAGTCGCTGTTCGTTCAGCCGCCTACCGACCAGCCAGTGCAAGTGACTCTGCTCGACAACCCGGCCATCAAGGTCAGCGGCAAGGTGCGCGAAGTGACCCCGGCGGTTTCGGCTGAAACCGGTACCTTGCAGGTCAAGGTCGCGCTTGATCCGCTGCCTGAAGGCATGGATCTGGGCTCTGTGGTCAGCGTGGCCCTGAGCGCGCCAGCCAATTCCAGTGTCGAGCTGCCGTGGTCGGCCCTGACCAAGGACCTTGGCGAGCATCTGGGCAAGCCCGCCGTGTGGGTGGTAGACGAGCAGGGCAAGGTCAACCTGCGCAAGGTTCAGGTCGCTCGTTACCTCACATCCAGAGTCATCATCGGTGACGGCCTCAAGAGTGGAGAGAAAGTCGTGGTGGCTGGCGGACAGTTGTTACACCCGGACATGCAGGTCGAGATCGCCGAGCAACCCCGGCAGCAAAATGCTCAGGTGCAGCCATGAAGCCTCTGGCCTGCCTGTTGTTGAGCGGTTTGCTGCTGAGTGGCTGTGGCAAGGATGAAACGCCACCCGAGCCGGTTCGGCCGGTGGTCTTTGTCGAGGCCCGGCCTGATTCTCAACTGGAGTTCGGACGTTTCGCCGGCAATATTCAGGCGCGCTATCAGAGCGTGCTGGGCTTTCGGGTGCCAGGTCGTATCGCACGCCGCCATGTGGACGTGGGCAGCGAAGTGAAGAAGGGCGACCTGCTCGCAACCCTGGACCCTACCGATCAGCAGAATAATGTGCGTGCTCGCCAGGGCGATCTGGCCCGTATCGAGGCGCAGTGGATCAATGCCCAGGCCAATGCCCGTCGTCAGCAGGAATTGTTCGACCGTGGCGTCGGCGCGCAGGCGCAACTGGACAATGCCCTGACCGAACTGAAAACCACGCGCTCGTCGCTGGATCAGGCCAGGGCAGCAGCGCAGCAGGCCCGCGATCAATTGAGTTACAGCGAATTGCGCACGGACCACGATGCGGTGGTTACCGAGTGGAAGGCCGAGGCCGGGCAAGTCGTCACGGCGGGGCAGGAGGTCGTGACGCTGGCACGGCCCGATATCAAGGAAGCAGTGATCGATCTGCCGGTTTCGCTGGTGGATCAATTGCCCGTCGATGTGGTGTTCAACGTGGCCAGCCAGCTTGATCCGCAGGTGAAAACCACCGCCACGCCTCGGGAAATCGAACCACAGCCCGACCGCTCGACCCGTACCCGTCGGGCGCGCCTGACTCTGACTGATACGCCACCGGGATTGCGGCTCGGTACCGCGATCAGCGTGACCCTGAGTTCCGCCATTGCCCCGCGCATGAGCCTGCCGATCACGGCATTGCAGGACATCGACGGCAAAGCCCGGGTCTGGATCATCGACCCGCAAAGCCAGACGGTAAATCCCAGAGAGGTGAATGTCGTCAGTCGTGACAACGACAGCTTCCTGCTGACGGGCGGAGTCAATGCCGGTGAGAAGGTGGTCAGTGCGGGCGTCAACAGCCTCAAGCCGGGGCAGAAAGTCAAAGTCGATGAGGAAAGCCCACGATGAAAGGAAGCTTCAATCTGTCCGAGTGGGCCATCAAGCATCAGTCGTTTGTCTGGTACCTGATGTTCGTTGCGCTGTTGATGGGCGTGTTTTCCTACATGAAGCTGGGGCGTGAAGAAGACCCGTCCTTCACCATCAAGACCATGGTTATCCAGACCCGCTGGCCCGGCGCAACCGTGGACGAAACCCTGAAGCAGGTAACCGACCGCATCGAGAAGAAGCTCGAAGAGCTGGACTCACTGGACTACGTGAAAAGTTATACCCGGCCCGGCGAGTCCACGGTTTTCGTTTACCTGCGCGACACCACCAGTGCCAAGGACATACCGCAGATCTGGTATCAGGTGCGCAAAAAGATCGACGACATTCGCGGGCAGTTCCCCCAAGGCTTGCAAGGACCGGCGTTCAACGACGAATTCGGTGATGTGTTCGGCTCGATCTACGCCTTTACCGCCGATGGTTTCTCGATGCGCCAGTTGCGCGATTACGTCGAGAAGGTCCGCGCCGATATCCGTGAAGTTCCTGGCCTTGGCAAGGTGGAAATGATCGGCCAGCAAGATGAGGTGATCTACCTTAACTTCTCCACCCGCAAGCTGGCGGCTCTGGGGCTGGATCAGCGTCAGGTGGTGCAAAGCCTGCAATCCCAGAACGCGGTGACGCCTGCCGGGGTGATCGAGGCCGGGCCGGAGCGTATTTCCGTGCGTACCTCAGGGCAGTTCGCTTCGGAAAAGGACCTGGCAGCGGTCAACCTGCGGCTCAATGACCGTTTCTATCGGTTGAGCGATATCGCCGAGATCACCCGAGGCTACACCGACCCGCCCAAACCGCTGTTCCGCTACAACGGCAAACCGGCCATCGGCCTGTCCATCGCCATGCAGAAGGGCGGCAACATCCAGGAGTTCGGCAAGGCTTTGCATGAACGCATGGACATTTCCACCGCCGAGCTGCCGGTGGGTGTTGGTGTGCACAAGGTTTCGGATCAGGCCGAAGTGGTCGACAAAGCTGTGGGTGGTTTCACCAGCGCGCTGTTCGAGGCAGTGATCATTGTGATGGTGGTCAGCTTTGTCAGCCTCGGGGTGCGTGCAGGTCTGGTGGTGGCCTGTTCCATCCCGCTGGTGCTGGCCATGGTCTTCGTGTTCATGGAGTACAGCGGCATCACCATGCAGCGGATTTCCCTCGGGGCGTTGATCATCGCCCTCGGGCTGCTGGTGGACGACGCCATGATTACCGTGGAAATGATGGTCACACGGCTGGAAATGGGGGAAACCAAGGAGCAGGCCGCGACCTATGCCTACACCTCGACTGCGTTCCCGATGCTGACCGGCACGCTGGTAACGGTGGCCGGTTTCGTGCCCATTGGCTTGAACAACAGCTCGGCGGGGGAATATACCTTCACGCTGTTTGCCGTGATTGCCGTGGCGATGCTGGTGTCGTGGATCGTGGCCGTGCTGTTTGCGCCGGTGATCGGTGTTCATATTCTGAGCAGCAATATCAAGCCCAAGTCCGAAGAGCCGGGCCGTGTAGGTCGTGCATTCAACAGCAGCATGCTGTGGGCCATGCGTCATCGCTGGCTGGCCATCGGCATGACCCTGTTGCTGTTTGCCGCCTCGCTGTTCTCGATGCAGTTCGTGCAGAACCAGTTCTTTCCGTCGTCGGACCGGCCTGAAATTCTGGTCGACCTGAACCTGCCGCAGAACGCCTCGATCAACGAGACGCGCCAGGTGGTGGACCGTTTTGAAGCCAGCCTCAAGGACGATCCCGATATCGAGCGCTGGAGCACCTATATCGGCCAGGGTGCGGTGCGTTTCTACCTGCCGCTGGATCAGCAACTGGAAAACCCGTTCTACGCCCAGTTGGTCATCGTCAGCAAAGGGCTGGAGGAGCGTGGTGCCCTGACTGCACGTCTGCAAAAGCGCCTGCGCGATGAATATGTCGGCATCGGCTCCTACGTGCAGCCGCTGGAAATGGGGCCTCCGGTCGGGCGTCCGCTGCAATATCGCGTCAGTGGCGAGAACATCGACAAGGTTCGCCAGCACGCCATCGAACTGGCCACGCTGCTGGGCAAGAACTCACACGTCGGTGAAGTGATCTACGACTGGAACGAGCCGGGCAAGGTGCTGCGCATCGACATCAATCAGGACAAGGCGCGGCAGTTGGGGTTGTCTTCCGAAGACGTTGCCCAACTGATGAACAGCGTTGTGAGCGGTTCGGCGGTGACGCAGGTGCGCGACGATATCTACCTGATCAACGTGGTAGGACGTGCCGAGGATGCCGAGCGCGGTACGCCGGAAACCCTGCAAAACCTGCAAATTGTCACGCCTGCCGGAACCTCGATTCCGCTGCTGGCCTTTGCCACGGTGGGGTATGAGCAGGAGCAGCCGCTGGTCTGGCGGCGTGACCGCAAACCGACCATCACCGTGAAAGGTGCGGTGCGCGACGAGATTCAGCCGACCGACCTGGTCAATCAACTGAAGCCGGAAATCGACAAGTTCGCTTCCGGATTACCCGTGGGCTACAAGGTGGCGACCGGCGGGACGGTGGAAGAAAGCAGCAAGGCTCAAGGGCCGATTGCCAGTGTCGTGCCATTGATGCTGTTCCTGATGGCGACCTTTTTGATGATCCAGCTGCACAGCGTTCAGAAGATGTTTCTGGTGGCCAGTGTCGCGCCGCTGGGGTTGATCGGCGTGGTGCTGGCGCTTATCCCGACCGGTACGCCACTGGGTTTCGTTGCGATTCTCGGGGTGCTGGCGCTGATCGGCATCATCATCCGCAACTCGGTGATTCTGGTGACCCAGATCCATGCCTACGAACAAAGCGGCTACTCGCCATGGAATGCGGTGGTCGAGGCCACCGAGCATCGCCGCCGCCCGATCCTGCTCACGGCGGCAGCGGCCAGTCTGGGCATGATCCCCATCGCACGCGAAGTGTTCTGGGGACCAATGGCCTACGCGATGATCGGCGGCATCATCATCGCCACCTTGCTGACCTTGTTGTTCCTGCCAGCGCTTTATGTGGCGTGGTACAGAATCAAGGAGCCCGCGTAGAAGCGGGCAAGCTTTCCCACGGCTTGTCCCGCGTTAGCCGATATCGCTTTCAACCAGGCTGAAATCTCCAAACCGCACAGGGCTCATGGTGAAAGTCCCCTCTGGATGTCTGGCAGAGACGGCCGGGCGAGGGGTCGAGACGTTCAGGAAGCAGGAGGTCAGATCGTTCTCGAAATACATATTGACCGAGAAACGTTGCCAGTCCGGCGTCGCAAAACCGCTGACAGGCGAAACCATTATTACTCCGTCAGCCCTGAAGCCACCCACACTGACGACAAATGAAGCGTCGTTCACGTCTGGATCTGCGCTGAGGGCATCGAATTCGATACGCAGGGTCTTGCCCGGCAGGTCCGGCAGGCTCTGGCTGATATTCGTCGCTACCGGCAACAGGATGCTTTGTCCCAAGCCGTAACGCTCGAAGTCGGGATCAAAACCCGCTGGCCCTTTCCAATAGTTGAAATCGTCTTTGAAATTGCCGTTCTGAATATATTGAGTAGCCATGATCATCTCCCTGATCGATTAACATTCGGTCCAGGTTTATGGGGTGCGAGCACCTTTTTCTGGAGTTCATCCTAAGCGCCATGCTGCTGCGCTGATACTGACAAAAATGCCAGTTACGCCATGCACGCAATAGGAGTTGAATGCTTTCGTCAAGTCGATGCAGCGCTCAATTTCTGCGCCAGACACTCGCCAGCCAGGGCTGCTGCTCCCTTGGCAAACCGGTAGGGCGATAGTAGTGCTCAAGCTCCACAAAGCCTGCGTCGGTCAGCACCTCGCGCCATGATTCCAGGTCGTGATACGAGCCATAGCGCTCGCCTTTCCAGCCTTCCTGGTTCTGGCCTCTGGGGTTGGAACTGAACAGCACGCCGTCCGGTTTGAGGGTGGCGTGCAACTGGCGCAGGACCTTGGGAAGTTCCTGTTTGGGGATGTGAAACAGCACGGCATTGGCGAAGATGCCGTCGAAGCGGGCGAGCGGCAGGTCCAGTTCCAGAAAGTTCTGGTGCAGCACTTCGCAGCCGCTGTCCTCGCGAGCCATTCGGGCGAATTCTTCACTGCCATCCAGACCGACTGCGACATGGCCCATGGCGCTGAAGGTCTTCAGATCACGGCCCGGTCCGCAGCCGAAATCCAGGATCTGCCAGGGCGTCGGCCCCTGGATATGGCGCAAGAGGGCGGCAATGTTCTGGCTGACGTCGTGGTCGCGGGTGCCTTCGCGAAAGTCTTCGGCCACCTGGTTGTAATGGCCGACGGTGACGGCGGTGATATGGGCGAGGTCTTGGGCGTCGAGCTTCATGGCAAACGGTTGTCCGGGCAATGGAGGTCGTCAATATACCTCCAGCCCGGACCGACGCAATGGCTCAGCGCTTGTTCAGAACCCGCGCCAGCCGGTCGCCACCCAGTTGAATGGCGGCCACCAGCACCACCAGCAATACGATCACGGTGAGCATGATCTGTGTGTCGAAGCGTTGATAACCGTAGCGGTAGGCGATATCCCCTAGCCCGCCGGCACCGATGGCTCCGGCCATGGCCGACGAGTTGATCATCGTGACGAGGGTGATGGTGAAACCACCGACGATGCCCGGCAAGGCTTCTGGCAGCAGCACATGCCAGACGATATGCCAGCGACGGCAGCCCATGGCTTGTGCGGCCTCGATCAAGCCATGATCGACCTCGCGCAGGCTGACTTCGGCAATGCGGGCGAAGAAGGGCGTTGCCGCAATGGTCAATGGCACCACGGCCGCCCATACACCGTAGCTGGTGCCCACGATCAGCCGCGTGAACGGAATCAGCGCGACCATCAGGATCAGGAACGGAATCGAGCGAAACAGGTTAACGAAAGCGCCGAGCACCTGATTCAGTACCGGTGCTTCGTAGATGCCGCCCCTGGAGCTGGTCACCAGAATCACCGCCATCGGAATGCCCAGCAGCAAGGCCACGAATGAGGACACGCCGACCATCAGAAAGGTATCGAGCACGCCTTGCAGTAAACGATCAACCCACATAACCCAATACCTCCGCGTGTGGCGCATGCTGGCGTGCGCGGGCCAGCAATTCGTCTCGACTGTGGGGTGAGCGGTTGATCGACAGGATCAGATGCCCGACGGCACGCTCCTGAATACGCTCCACGCCACCTTGCAATAACTTCACCTGGCCACCGAGGGCTGCGAACAATGCAGCCAGGTCCGGCTCTTCGGCACTGACACCGGTAAAGCTCAGGTCCAGCAGCAACGCGGCGTCCGGGTGAGTCGGTTGCGGTGCCAGGCGCTCCAGCAAGGCTTTCGGCAAGCCGAGTTGCAGCGGCGCGAGCAAGGTCTTGCTCACCTCATGCTGCGGGTTGCCAAACACTTGCCACACCGGGCCTTGCTCGACCACCTGGCCTCTTTCAAGCACCACTACACGGTTGCAGATATCACGGATCACCGACATCTCGTGAGTGATCAGCACGATGGTCAGGCCCAGGCGCTGGTTGATCTCGCGCAGCAGGCCCAGGATCGATTGAGTGGTTTCCGGGTCCAACGCCGAGGTCGCTTCGTCGCACAGCAGGATGGCCGGGTCATGCACCAGCGCACGGGCAATGCCCACGCGTTGTTTCTGCCCGCCGGAAAGCTGCGCCGGGTAGGACGTGTGCTTGTCCTGCAGGCCGACCAGCTCCAGCAGTTCAGTGACCTTGCGCTGGCGCTGCTCCTTGGGCACGCCCGCGACCTTGAGTGGCAGCTCAACGTTCTGCCACACGGTTTTGGCCGACATCAGGTTGAAGTGCTGGAAGATCATGCCGATGCGTCGGCGCAGTTCTACCAGCTTGTCTTCGTTGAATTCGCCAATGTCCACCTGATCGATCAACACCCTGCCGCTGCTGGGTTGTTCCAGACGGTTGATGGTGCGGATCAGCGATGACTTGCCCGCACCGCTGCGCCCGATGATGCCGAAGATCTCACCTTTCTGGATGGCCAGTTCGATGTTGCTCAGGGCTTGCACGGGACCTTGCTGGCCGTGGTAGGTCTTGCCCAGGTTGCTGAAACGAATATGGGCGTGATTCAAGTCCGGGTGCAATTCGGCCTGGCTGGCCGAATGTCCGGGAGCGGTCGGCTGTTGCCGTTGCGCAAGTGCGTTCATGTCATTCCTTCCAGCCCGGCTGGTAGAGCTTGCCGTTGACCTTGTCCAGAGAGGCGCGCACCACCGGGGAGTGCTGATAGATATCGACGAACTTTGCCAGGCGCGGATCGTCCTTGCGTTCAGGCTTGATCACGAACTGAATCACGTATTCCGGGTGGTCCAGGCCGTCGAACAGAATGGCCGAGTCAGCCGGGAAGGTCTTGGCCAGGCGGATATAGGCCGGATAGCCCTGAACCAGATCGGCATCATCGTAGGCGCGCACCAGTTGCACGGCTTCGACCTGAATGATCTTGATCTTCTTCGGGTTGGCGGTGATGTCTTCTTCGGTGGCTTTGTAGCCCACGCCTTGCTTGAGCGTGATCAGGCCAGCCTTGGCCAGCAGTTGCAGGCCGCGACCGCTGTTGATCGGGTCGTTGGCGATGGCCACGGTGGTGCCAGTAGGCAGCTCATCGAAGCTTTTGTATTTCTTCGAGTACAGCCCGACGTTATTGATGATGCCCGGCGCATAGGACACCAGATTGTAACCGGCGGCCTCGTTGGCGTTGGTCAGGAACGGGATGTGCTGGAAGTAGTTCACATCGATATCACCCGCCGCGAGGGTGACGTTGGGGGCGATCCAGTCGGTGAACTCCACCAGTTCGACCTTCAGGCCTTGCTTGGCGGCTTCTTCTACAGCAGCTTCCAGCGGGATGGCAAAGGCGGCGGTGGTGCCGACTTTCAAGGGCGCATCGGCGGCGTGAGCGGTGAGGGTCAACAGGCTGAGGGCCAGGGCGATAAAGGGTTTTTTCATGATGCTGTCCGTTGTTTTGAAATGTAGGAGCGCGAGACGCTTTTTCGCGAATGAATTCGTTCCTACGGGGAGTGTGTAAGAGCGACTTCAGTCGCGAAGCCGTGATGTCGATGTCTTGATCCTGCATGGTTGTCGGGCAGGTGCGCGTTGCCTTCGGGAAACAGCTTCTTGCGCAGGCTGCCGTCTTCATAAGCGGTCTTGTACGAGCCACGGCGTTGCAGTTCTGGGATCACCAGGTCGATGAAGTCCACATAGCTTTCCGGGGTGACGATGCGGGTCAGGTTGAAGCCGTCCAGACCGGTTTCCTCGATCCAGGATTCCAGCTCGTCCGCGACTTGCTCGGGCGAGCCCACCAGCGTGATATAGCGGCCGCCCAGCGCGTGTTGGTCGAGCAGGCGCTGGCGGGTCCAGTCGTTGTTCTTGAGGTTTTTCGTCGCGGACTGGATGGCGTTGCTTTTAACGTACTGGATAGGCTCGTCCAGCTCGTATTCGGCGAAGTCGATACCGGTGGAGGCCGCGAAATGCGCCACGCCGGCTTCGGCACTGGCGTAGCTGCGGTATTCGGCGTATTTCTCACGGGCAATGGCTTCGGTGGCACCGACAATCACGTTCAGGCCCATGAACACCTTGATGCCGTCGGGGTTGCGCCCGGCGGCTACGGCGCTGGCGCGGACCTTGTCCACTTGCTCACGGGTCGCGGCCTTGTTCTGGCCGCTGATGAATACGCACTCGGCATTCTGCCCGGCGAACTGCAAGCCTCGTTCCGAGCTGCCAGCCTGAAACAGTACCGGCGTTCGTTGCGGTGACGGTTCGCACAGGTGATAACCCTCGACCTGATAGAACTCGCCCTTGTGCCGGACCTTGTGGACTTTGTCCGGTCTGGCGTAGACGCGCTGTTCACGATCATTGATGACCGCGCCATCTTCCCAACTGCCTTCCCAGAGTTTGTACAGCACTTCCAGATATTCGTCGGCCTGATCGTAGCGGCGGTCATGTTCGACCTGCTCGGTCAGGCCCATGGCCCTGGCCGCGCTGTCGAGATAGCCAGTGACGATATTCCAGCCCACCCGGCCACGGCTCAGGTGATCCAGCGTCGACATGCGCCGGGCGAACAGATAGGGCGTTTCATAGGTCAGGTTGGCGGTCAGGCCGAAGCCGAGGTTGCGGGTGACCGCCGCCATGGCCGACACCAGCAGCAACGGGTCGTTGACCGGTAACTGGATCGACTCCTTGAGCGTGACGTCCACCGAGTTCTGATACACGTCGTACACGCCGACGATATCGGCGATGAACAGCCCGTCGAACAGGCCGCGCTCCAGCAGTTGTGCCAGCTCGGTCCAGTATTCCAGGGTCTTGTACTGGGTGGAGTTGTCCCGTGGATGTGTCCACAGACCATGGTTGATATGGCCGATGCAGTTCATGTTGAACGCATTGAGCAGGATTTTCTTCTTGGCCATCAGAGGGTCCCCCGGCGTGGAGGATTGGTGTCGTTGAGGTAGTAATTGCCGATGGCGTGATACTTCCAGCGCACCGGGTCATGCAGCGTATGCACGCGGGCATTGCGCCAGTGACGGTCCAGCCCGTGTTCGGCCAGCGTCGACTGGCTGCCGGCCAGTTCAAACAGTCTGCTTCCTGCTTCCAGCGAAATTTCCGTGCTGATGGCGCGGGCCTCTGCCACGGCGATGGACGCAGCGGCCAGGGTCTGGTCGTTGCTGTCGGCCTGGGCGATGTCGAGATATTCGCCAGCCCGTTCGAGCAAGGCTTCGGCTGCATGCAGGCGGATACCCAGCTTGCCGAAGCTGTGCAGGGTCAGCGGGTCGTCCACGGCTTTTTCTATACCTGAATCGATCCATGGCCGCGTGCGGGTGCGCACGAATACCAAGGCGTCTTCAAAGGCTGCACGGGCAATGCCGGTGTCGATGGCCGCATGGAGAATCTGCGCCAGCGGGCCGACCGTGGTCGGGCGCTCGAAAGCGCTCTGGAACGGGATGACATCCTCGGCGCTGACATACACATGCTCGAACACCACCGAGCCGCTGCCGGTGGTGCGCTGGCCGAAGCCGCTCCAGTCATCGATAACGCTCAGGCCCGTGCTGTCGTGGGGTACGAAAGCCAGTTGCTGAATGCCTTGGTCGTCAATGACCGAGGTCGGAATCCGCTGGGCGTACAGCGCGCCAGTGGCGTAGAACTTGCGGCCGTTGATGCGATAACCGTCGCCATCACGCTCCAGACGTGTGGTGCGTTCGCTGGCGGTTTTGGTGCCCAGCTCTGCGAGGGCATTGCCGAAGCGTTTCCCGGCCAGCACTTCGGCATACAGGCGTGCCTGTTGCTGTTCGCTGCCATTCACGCGCAGCACTTCAAGGGCGTAGAAATGGTTCTGCGGGATCTGCCCCAGCGAGCCGTCAGCCTGGGCGATTATCTGTACGACCTTGGCCAGGGTGACAGTGGACACGCCCGCGCCACCGAAGGCTTTGGGCACACTGATGCCCCACAGGCCGGACTGGCTGAACAGGTCGAGTTCGGGGGTCGGCAGACGGCGTTCGCGGTCACGCAGGGCGCTGTCGGTGGTGAATGTCTGCGCCAGTTCGCTGGCCACTTGCAGGGCCTGCGCGTCACTGGTGATCACGACAGGGGGTGGAGTGAAGCTCATAACGATGTTCTCCAGTTGTCTGGTTCAAATCCAGGAGTGGCGTGCGGGCAGGGTGCCGTTCAGATGCCAGGCGCCGACGGCGTAGTATTTCCAGCGCACCGGGTCATGGAGGGTGTGGACGCGGGCATTGCGCCAGTGACGGTCGAGATTGAACTGCGCCAGGGTGGCGCGGCTGCCGGCCAGCTCGAACAGCTTTTCACTGGCGAGCAACGAGATTTCCGTGGTCAGTACCTTAGCGCGGGCCACTGCAATGGAGGCGCGGGCTGCGGAGTCCTCGTCGATTGGCGCAGCATTCACTTTGTCGAGGGTCTGGGCGGCCTTGCGCAAGAGGGCTTCGGCGGCATGCAGGTCGAGTTTCAGCTTGCCGATATCAGCGATGACATAAGGGTCGTCACTGGCTCGCTCGACGTTGGCATCGACCCATGGACGAGCACGCTCGCGTACAAAGGTGATGGCCTCGTCGATGGCCTCGCGAGCGATACCTGCATCAATGGCGGCTTGAATCAGTTGTGAGACAGCGCCCTGAATATTTGGAGTCAGCGCCAGGCGCCAGTTGTCGACCACGTGCTCGGCTTCCACCGGTACGTTATTGAGCAATACCGTGCCACTGGCCGTAGTGCGCTGGCCGAAGCCTGACCAGTCATCGACGATGCTCAGGCCCGGCGCGCCGCGTTTCACGAAGGCCATGACCTGCCGACCTTCGTCATCCAGGGCCTTGACCGCGACCCAATGGGCGAACAAGGCGCCGGTGGAATAGAACTTCTGGCCGTTGATGACAAAGCGGTCGCCGTCGGCGGTGATACGGGCCTTGAGTTCCAGCGTGTTTTTCGTACCTCGCTCGGGCCCGGCATTGCCGATGCGCCAGCCATCGAGGACGCTTTGAAACAGGGACTTCTTTTGCTGTTCGTTGGCACCGTCCTGCAGCAGATGAAGGATGCCGAACTGGTTCTGCGGAATCTGCCCGAGTGCAGGGTCAGCGGCCGAGATGATCCGGAATACTTCGGCAATGGTCACGAAGGAAACCTGCGGGCCACCATAAGCCTTGGGAACGGAAATGCTGCCCAGCCCGTTACGGGTGAACTGCTCGATTTCCGGCCAGGGCAGCCTGCGTTCCTGATCCCTTCTGGCTGCATTCAGGCGTGCGATGCCTGCCAGCTCATGGGCGGCAGCAATGGCCTGGGCGTCGTTGTGCAACACCCTGGCCGGGAGTAACAAGGGCGCAACATCCGGCTCTTGTGAAGTCGAGATGTGCTGGGCAGTGTTTTTAGGCAATGCCCTGGTGTTATCCACGGGGGTAATTGTGAAAGAGACCATCGGAACCTCATAGCGGGTGCCGCCCGTGGGGGCAGCAAGAGAACATCGCGAAGTCCGGTGGTCCGGTTCATATACCCTAATCTTGTATCAATTATTTTAAAACGTGAATTTTGGAATAAGCATAGATGGCAAATGCTGGCTACCCGGTGGGTCCTTGACGGGAGGCCCTGGCAGCCAGGTAAGGTGGCCTTTTGCTTGATGTTAGTTGTATGTGCGCTGAGGGTTTTATGGCAGTTATATGGATGTAATCTTGTTAATTACTGAGTGAGCCCTCATGAGGTTTGTCGGGGTTTTTATAAATGATGATGTGAAAAACGCCAGCGGTTCATGAGCGCAAAACATACTCATGCAAGGCTGGCGTATAGGCGATGAGGGTTATTAAGGCTCACCGGGGTAGTTCACTTGATTTCCGGATTCTTATTTCCCGTGGCGGTGCCCAATGAGAGTTGTTTCCTACCCGGTCAATGACACAGTAAGTGGCCTCCAGTTGTTCGCCGCCGGCCTCGCGTATCAGGGTTGCCGGTACGACTACATCAATGGGTTCCCCGACATCTTCGAGAGTCAGAGGTGGCAGGTCCATGCGCAGGTCTCCCCATCGCAGGGTAATTTCGTCATGGGGTGCCATGTTCAGATAAGGCTCGATCGTCATCGGCAGACCGCTGTTCATATGCCGCGTGCTCAAGCCGCGGCGAACTACCGAAGGCGGCAGTGACAGTGGCGCCAGCCCCTGATTTTCCTCATCTACAGGGTCCAGCAACTGGCCGCCGGGTGCGTCCAGCTTGACCCAGATCTTGCAGATGGGCGAGGTTACAGGCGCTCCGCCTACTTTCATCATCCTGTAGTAGGTACGGGCCTTGCCGTTCTGCAGAAAGCTTTCCGGCACGCGCAGAGCGAGGGTCTGGTCGATGTCGGCTGCCGTCAGAATCTTTGATGCGGCGTAGCAGCCATCCCAGAACAGCTCGATCAGATCACCTTCATCCATGTCGTCGTAGGGATGGATATGGACCATCAGATGGGACGCTATCCTGACCCCGATGCCATGACGACTGGCCTGGGGAATGAAGGGGGGTAAAAGCTTTGATGAGTCGGGGTTGCAATAGGTTTGGCTCATGGTCGAATACTCGTGGTTAACAGAAGTGCCAGTAACTGTTTGTTATAGAATTTGTAATTCTTTCGGTAGTGGCCTGGTCTGAAAAGTAAAAGGCGATAAGTGTCTGAAAGTGCGGGGGTGTGGCAAACATTACAGGGCGTTGTAAATTAATACTTGTAACTTTGTAGTGTGCGCCAAGACCACTGTTCTGAGTGAGCTAATGGGTTTTGTGTAAGCCTGTCAATATACGGATGAGGTGTTATGAAGCAGTTTCGAAAAATTAGATTATTCCTACATGGATATACAAAGACTGTTTACTTTTAAGCAAACTGGCTTCCTACTCCATCCAGGCCTCCGATATGTTCGTTGCCCAAGCAGCGGCGACGCCATGATTGATGGCGTGAAGGAGAGGCGAGTGTGGTGGGATCCGCATCAAGGGCAGCCGAAAAATGCCCTGGATTGCTGCAGTAATTCGATGATTTTAGGTAGATGAGTGCTTTGGGCTGGCAAGTATTTTGATAGGTCAGCTTGTGTCGCATTGTAAGACGGAGGAGGAACAGCGTCCTTGCGGACGCTGTTTATGCGGACAGAGCTTGTAGGATCAGGCTCTGGTACGTTCCAGAAATTGCCTGGTACGTTCTTCTCTGGGGTTGGCAAACAAGGCTTTTGCTTCTCCCTGCTCAACGATCACGCCCTTGTCGATGAAAATCACCCGATTGGCCACATCCCGCGCAAAGCTCATCTCGTGCGTGACGATGACCATGGTGCGGTTTTCCTCGGCCAGTGCCCGAATGGCGGTCAGCACTTCGCCGACCAGTTCCGGGTCCAGCGCAGAGGTGGGTTCGTCGAAGAGAATGACCTCAGGCTCCATGGCCAATGCCCGGGCAATCGCGACCCGTTGCTGCTGACCGCCTGACAGACGGCGCGGGTAGGAATCTTCCTTGCCGGACAGTCCGACCTTGGCCAGCAACTGCCGAGCCAGGGCCTCGGCCTTTTCCTTGGCAATCTTCTTGACCACCACCGGGCCTTCGATGACGTTCTCCAGCGCTGTGCGATGGGGAAAGAGATTGAAGTTCTGGAACACGAACCCGACCTGCTGACGCAACTGGCGGATAAGGCCCTGTTGCTTGCTCAAGGCACGACTGCCATCAATCTGGATGTCACCCACCCTGATCGTGCCGCTGGTGGGGGTTTCCAGCAGGTTCAGGCAACGCAGCAGCGTGGTTTTCCCCGAACCGCTGGGGCCGATGATTGCCACGACTTCCCCGGACTCGATGCGCAGGTCGATGCCCTTGAGCACTTGCTGGCCTTTGAATTCCTTGGTGAGGTTTTCAACCACGATCATGCTTCAGGTCTCCAGATCATGCCGATTGACCCTCGCTTCAAGACGGTTTTGCAGGTGCGCGAGCAGCGATGCTAGGACCCAGTAGATCAGCGCGGCGGCAAGGTACATGGTGAAAATTTCAAAGGTCCGTGCGGTGATCAGTTGCGCCTGACGGAACAACTCCGGCACCTGAATCGTAGCGGCCAGGGCCGTGTCCTTGACCAGAGAAATGAAACTGTTGCCCAGCGGTGGCAGGGCCGTACGTGCTGCTTGCGGAAGGATCGCCCGGCGCATGGTCTGCCAGCGGGTCATGCCGATACTGGCAGCCGCTTCCCATTGCCCGCGATCCACTGCGCCGATGGCGGCGCGCAGGATTTCACAGGCGTAGGCCGCCATGTTCAACGAAAAGCCGATCAGCGCTGCAGGCAGCGGATCCAGTTCGACCCCCAGTTGTGGCAGGCCGTAATAGATCACGAACAGTTGCACGAGCAGCGGTGTACCGCGGAAAAACGACACGTAGACACGTGCCGGCCAGCTCACCAGCCTGAAGCGCGACAGACGCATCAGTGCCAGGCCGAAGCCCAGCAGCAATCCGAAAAACATCCCGCCCAGGCTGAGAACGACCGTGTAGTACGCGCCCTTGAGCAGAAAGGGCGCAGAGTCCGCTATGAGCTTTAGGCTCTCTTCGATCATTTGGTCACATCAGCGTTGAAGTACTTTTGCGACAGTTTGCCCAGAGTGCCGTCAGCACGCAGCTTGTCGATTGCCTTGTTGATGGCGTCCAGCAATTCAGGCTCGCCCTTGCGCAGGGCAATACCGGATTCCTGACGGGAAAACGGAGCGCCCGCGACACCAAAGGCATCCTTGGTCTTGGCAGCGATTTCCAGAGCAGCCAGACGGTCGACCAGAATGGCGTCGATACGGCCTACACGCAGGTCCTGAAACTTGGTCGGATCATCGTCGTAGGTCTTGACGATGGCCGTCGGGACATTGGTCTTGATCCACTGCTCATAGTTGGTGCCCAGGCCTACGCCGACTTTCTTGCCCGCCAGATCCTGAGGCGTCTTGATGGTGTCTGCGTTCTTCTTCTGGGTCAGCGCCTGCAGGCCGGAGATGGTGTAGGGCTGGGAGAAGTCGTACTTTTTCTTGCGCTCTTCGGAAATGGTCACCTGGTTGATCACCACATCCAGACGCTTGGATTCCAGAGCCGCGAGGATACCGTCCCATTTGGTCGGTTGTACCTTGGCCTTGACGCCCAGTTCCTTGGCCAGAGCTTCGGAAAGCTCGACTTCAAAGCCGGTGAGCTTGCCGTTTTCGTCCACGAAGCTGAACGGTGGATAAGTGCCTTCCAGGCCCACATTGAGCGTGCCGCTGTCCTTGATCTTTTGCAGTTGTTCGCCGGCCATGGCTTGCCCGGCAATACCGGTGCCGAGCACCAGGCTCAGAGCCGAGAAGAGAAACGTGCGACGAATAGCGGAAATGTTCATGCGAGCCCCTTGTTTGTATGGAGTGTCAGGCAAGTCAGACCTGGCGACAGCGTTTAGCGGTCGCGAATATAAAGCGAGTTTCTTATAAACAAAAAGAACTAAAAAGCATCTTCAGGTTTTCTTTTGGTATATGTGTCAGGCGTCGTGCTATCAGCCGCTGAACACATCCGGATATGCGAACAACGCTGGCGCTCCGCCGGTGTGCAGGAAGACCAGCGGCCCATCATTGAAACGCTGACGCCCGATGCCGTCGAGCAGGCCCGCCATGGCTTTGCCGGTATAGACCGGATCCAGTAACAGACCTTCGTGGCTGGCTACCAGTTTGATTGCCGAGAGCGTGCCAGCGTTCGGTTCACCATAGCGTGGACCGAAGTATTCGTCCCATAGTTGCACCTTGAAGGCTGGCGGCAGGGCGATATCCAGCAATTCTGCCGTACGCTCGGCCAGGCCCTGAACCTTGGGAAACTGGGCTTCTTCGCTACGGGAAACGGTTACGCCAATCACCGGCAGTTCCGGCAACTGCTCAGCCAGAGCCAGGGCCAGGCCGCTGTGTGTGCCCGCGCTGCCGGAGGCCAGCACCACGGCGGAAAAGTCCAGGCCGGTCTGTTTGATCTGCTCTGCCAGTTCCAGTCCGGCACGCACATAACCCAGCGCGCCTACGGCACTGGAGCCGCCAATCGGTACCAGATAAGGCTTCTTGCCACTGGTGCGCAGGCGAGCAGCCAGGGCTTGCAGTTGCTCGTCGGCGTTATCGAGGTTTTCCACCAGCTCGACCTTGGCGTCGAACAGATCCAGCAGCAGGCGATTGCCGTTGTGCAGGTAATTGGTGTCTTCGGTGCCGATGGGGTTTTCCAGCAGCGCGACACAACCCAGCCCCAGACGAGCGGCCAGTGCTGCGGTCTGGCGCACATGGTTGGACTGGATGGCGCCAGCGGTAATCAGCGTGTCGGCACCCTGTGCCAGCGCATCGGCGGCCAGGTATTCCAGTTTGCGCACCTTGTTGCCGCCCAGCGCGAGGGTCGTGGTGTCATCGCGCTTGATGTAGATATCGCGGCCCGCCCAGGTCGACAGGCGCTCAAGCTTTTCCAGTGGAGTGGGAGCGTCGATCAGGTCGAGGCGATTGAAACGAGCCAGCTGTTTTTTGATCATCGTGATGGGTAAGCCGAGTAGGGAGTAACGGGACTATATGCAGAGGTTTCCTGCACGGCAACCCGGGATGTCTTATGACAGGGAGGCTAAAGCCCTACGTAAATTGTTATTTTTTCCGTGCAAATGTTTGCCGTAGAGTGGAGGCCGCAGGGGCCTCCATCATCGGGTTGCCTTCTTTGACTCAAGGAGAGTTCAGCGTGAGCGATATTCCAGAAGCACCTGCCTCGGGCCGCTCCAGCCATTGGCAGTTGCAGCGCATCGTCAGCCAGTTGCGCACCGCGCGTGAAGACTGGCGTACTCGCAACAGGCGGGTGAGCGGTGAGCATGGTGGTCGGGAGCTGCCTTCCCGGGCGGCCATGGGCGAGATTCTCGAAGCCTTGAGCGGCGCTTTGTTCCCGATGCGTCTGGGGCCGGTAGATCTACGCGAAGAAAGCGAGGATTTCTACGTCGGCCATACCCTGGACGTGGCACTCAATGCGCTCCTTGCTCAGGCACGGCTGGAGTTGCGTTACGTGGCCCATCAGCAGGGCAGCGGGACTCAGGGGATCGACGAGCGGGCACTGGAGCTGATTCAGGATTTCGCCACGGCCTTGCCAGGCATTCGTCTGCTGCTCGATACCGATGTGCTGGCGGCCTATCACGGCGACCCGGCGGCGCGCAGTGTGGATGAAGTTCTGTTGTGCTATCCGGGGATTCTTGCGGTGATCCATCATCGGCTGGCGCATCACCTGTATCGGGCCGGCCTGCCTCTGTTGGCGCGCATCAGCTCGGAAATCGCCCATTCCTCCACCGGTATCGATATCCATCCCGGCGCGCAGATCGGCCCTAGCTTCTTCATCGACCATGGCACTGGCGTCGTGATTGGCGAAACGGCCATTATCGGCGAGCGGGTCAGAATCTATCAGGCTGTAACGCTGGGCGCCAAGCGCTTCCCGGCGGACGAAGATGGCCAGTTGCAGAAAGGCCATGCTCGCCACCCGATTGTCGAAGACGATGTGGTGATCTATGCCGGTGCAACCATTCTGGGGCGCATCACCATCGGCAAGGGTTCGACCATCGGCGGCAACGTCTGGCTGACCCGTAGCGTCCCGGCGGGCTGCAACCTGACCCAGGCCAACCTGCTGCAACAGGACGACGGAACTCAGAAGTAAGAGAGTTGGTAGCTTCAAGCTTGTGGCTTGCCGCTTGCCGTAGGGAACGATCCTGCGTCATCGTGCGTCATACCCCTGGTCTGAGCCCGCATCCCCTGTATGCGATTTGTTTTTTGCAGGTAGTTTTCTGCCCGCTCATACCAGGAGTCCTTCTCGTGTTTTCCTCTTTTTCTGGAGCTTTTTGTCTTGAAGCAGAGGCGTACCGTTCATGAGTACGTCTGTTTCCCCATCCAGCGGCCAGGTCCGCATGAATGCTCCGGTGTTCTACTTTGCCGCGAGCATCATCCTGATCTTCGGCGTCACCGTGATCGCCCTCCCCGAGGCCAGCGGCGAATGGTTATTGGCAGCGCAGAACTGGGCGGCCAATACGGTCGGCTGGTATTACATGTTGGCCATGACGCTGTATCTGGTCTTCGTGGTGGTCACCGCCTTGTCTGGCTACGGCAAGATCAAGCTCGGTGCCGACCACGACGAGCCCGAGTTCAGCTATCTGTCATGGGCGGGCATGTTGTTTGCCGCCGGGATCAGCATCACGCTGTTCTTCTTCTGTGTTTCCGAACCCCTGACCCACATGCTGCAACCGCCGCAGGGCGAGGGCAGCACCACTGAGTCCGCACGTCAGGCCATGCAGTTGCTGTTCCTGCACTGGGGCCTGCATGGCTGGGGCGTATTTGCCTTCGTCGGTATGGCGCTGGCGTATTTCGCTTACCGTCACAACCTGCCGCTGGCCTTGCGCTCGGCGTTGTATCCGCTGATCGGCAAGCGCATCAACGGCCCTATCGGCTATGCCGTCGATGGCTTTGGCATCATCGCGACCATCTTTGGTCTTGGCGCCGATATGGGATTCGGCGTGCTGCACCTCAACTCGGGTCTGGATTACCTGTTCGGTGTTTCCCATACCCAATGGATTCAGGTCGGGTTGATCACGCTGATGATGGGCGCAGCCATCCTGGTGGCTGTCTCGGGCGTCGACAAGGGCGTGCGGGTCATGTCCGACATCAACATGCTGCTCGCCTGCGCACTGCTGCTGTTCGTCCTGTTCGCCGGCCCGACTCAACACCTGCTCAACACGCTGGTGCAGAACATCGGTGACTACCTGGGCGCGCTGCCGACCAAGAGTTTCGATGTCTATGCCTACAGCAGCGACGCCAAGGGCTGGCTGGGCGGCTGGACAGTGTTCTACTGGGCCTGGTGGATTGCGTGGGCGCCTTTTGTCGGCCTGTTCATTGCGCGTATTTCCCGTGGCCGGACCATTCGCGAGTTTGTCTTTGGTGTGCTGTTGATCCCCTTGGGTTTCACACTTGCCTGGATGTCGATTTTCGGTAACAGCGCCATTGAGCAAGTGCTCAACCACGGCATGACTGCGCTGGGACAGTCGGCCATCGATGATCCGTCGATGACCCTGTACCTGCTGCTGGAAACCTATCCGTGGAGCAAGACGGTCATTGCGGTGACGGTATTCATCAGCTTCGTCTTCTTCGTCACGTCGGCGGATTCGGGCACCGTGGTGTTGTCCACCCTGTCTGCCAAAGGCGGTGGCCCGGATGAAGACGGCCCGAAATGGCTGCGTGTGTTCTGGGGCGTTGCAACCGCTGTGATCACCAGCGGACTGCTGTTCTCCGGCAGCATCGATGCGCTGAAGTCAGCGGTCGTGCTGACATCGCTGCCGTTCTCGCTGATCCTGCTGCTGATGATGTGGGGGCTGCACAAAGCATTCTTCATGGAGACCCAGCGCCAGATCGCCCAGACCTATTCCCTTGCCCCGGCTTCCGGTGCGCGACGTGGCGGCTGGCGGCAACGCTTGAGCCAAGCCGTGCACTATCCGTCGCGCGACGAGGTCTATCGCTTCCTCGACCAGACCGTACGCCCGGCGATTGAAGACGTGACAGCGGTGTTCGTCGAAAAGGGCCTGAGTGTCGATACTCAACCAGACCCGTCCAACGACTCGGTCAGCCTTGAAATCGGCCACGGTGAAGAGCGTCCGTTCATTTACCAGGTACAGATGAAAGGCTTCTTCACCCCGTCCTTCGCCCGTGGCGGCATGGGCTCCAAGCAACTGAACAACCGTCGCTACTACCGCGCCGAAGTCCACCTGAGCGAAGGCAGCCAGGATTACGACCTGGTGGGCTACACGAAGGAACAGGTCATCAACGACATACTGGACCAGTACGAACGGCATATGCAGTTTTTGCATTTGGTGAGGTAGAGCGTTAAAGCCTCAAGCTGCAAGCTTTAAGCTTCAAGTCAAAAGCTTGCAGCTTGCAGCTACGTTGTCACGTACTCTCCCGCTCAACCAGGCTGCAGTCGAGCAGGTTCAGTCGTTGTATTTCCCCTTCCAGCGGCAGCACGCCCAGGCTTTCCAGTACGCGCTGTGCGGCGAGGACGCCGATTTCCAGGGCGGGTGGTTTGATGGTGCTGAGGCTGGGCATCATCATTTGGGCGAAGGCGTAGTCGCCAAAGCCCATGACGGCGCAATCCTTGGGTATTTGCAGGCCTGCACGCTGGCTGGCGAGCAGTCCGCCAGCGGCCAGGTTGTCGTTGGCAAAGAAGATGGCGTCGGGTTTGTCCGGGCCGTTCATGAGTGTATCCATCGCCTGTTTGCCCGCCTCGAAGGGGGCCATTCCTTCAGCCGGGACGAACACCCTTGGCTTGAGGCCGAAGGTTTCCAGTGTGGCGATGTAGCCGTCACGGCGTTCAAGGGCGCTGAAGTCGCCCGCCATGCTGTTCTGCACGAAGGCGATGCGTCGGTAGCCTTTGCCATGCAGATAGCGGGTAGCGCTGACGCCCACGTCGTAATGCGAAAACCCGATCTGGATCGGGCTGCGGCCTGGCTGGTGGTCCCAGGTTTCGATCACCGGGATATCAGCCTGTTCGATCATCTTTTCAGTCGCTTCGCTGTGAAAGCGGCTGGTCAGGACCAGCGCGGCCGGTGACCAGCCCAGGAACGCCCGCACCGCGCTTTCTTCCTGTTCTGTTGAGAAGTAGCTGGAGGCCAGCAGCAACTGGAAACCGTGCTTGCTCAAGGTGTCGCTGAAACCCTGGATGGTATTGGCAAAGATCGGCCCCGAGATGTTGGGAATCACCATGGCCACTACCCGGCTGCGCGCCGAGGCCAGGCCGCCCGCCACCAGATTGGGCACGTAGCCGAGCTGATTGACCGCTGCGGCGATGCGCTCGCGCAACTCTGGGGACACCTGATCCGGCTGGTTGAAATAACGCGACACGGTAATGGCCGAAACACCTGCCTGCTTTGCCACGCCTGTGATGGTCACGCGGCCTGCGCCTCGGCGTTTGCGTGTCGCAGGGATGTCGTCAGCCATGGGCAGTCACTTCGTATAAAAGAAAAAGGAATATAAATCTAATTTTTCAGTATTTGACGATCTATGTGTCGGTTACTGATACTGGTGATGTTAGCGCTAACAAACTGGTTTGTCTGCTACTCGCCACCGCGAATGCCCGAACCCGGTTAGCCGGCAATTTCAGACGTCAGTGCATGAACACTGACCGACCAGAGCACATATCAGGCAGGCACGCAGATGCACACAACACTTGGGGATAGCGTCAAACACAACCTTCTGGCGCAAGCCATCGGCCAGGCCAATACGACGCGGGGACGTCGTTGCGGCATGCTGCTGATGAGCCTGGCGGCTTTGCCGCTGGCTCCGGCAATGGCTGAAACCGAAGCCACGCAGAATGCCGAGGCACCTACGCTCAAGGCTGTTACCGTTACCGCAACGCGCCGCGAAGAGTCGTT
This sequence comes from Pseudomonas sp. Irchel 3A18, assembly GCF_900187465.1. Lineage (NCBI taxonomy): Bacteria > Pseudomonadati > Pseudomonadota > Gammaproteobacteria > Pseudomonadales > Pseudomonadaceae > Pseudomonas > Pseudomonas sp. Irchel 3A18. The sequence goes on along the minus strand of NZ_FYDI01000003.1, from coordinate 290,359 downwards.
GCAGAAAGTGCCTGTCGCGGTTTCCGTGGTCGAGGGCGAGCAACTGGAGCGCGACAATCGCAATGGTGTGTCCAGCATCGTGCAGCAGATCCCGACCCTGAACTTCCGCACCGGCGCTTCCAACAAGGATACTTCGCTGTTCATTCGTGGCGTGGGCACTATCTCCACATCGCCGGGCGTCGAACCGACGGTTGCGACAGTCATCGACGGTGTCGTGCTCGGTCGTCCAGGCCAGGCAACCCTGGATTTGCTGGATCTGGAGCGCATCGAAGTCCTGCGCGGTCCTCAGGGCACGCTGTTCGGCAAGAACGCTTCGGCCGGTGTGCTCAACGTGGTCACCAAGGCGCCGACCGAAGAGACTCATGGCTACATCGATCAGTCCTATTTCAGCGGCAATGAAAGCCGCACGCGCTTCGGTATTGGCGGCAGCCTGATTCCGCAGACCCTCAAGGGCTCGATCACGACCCTGTTCGGCAGCTACGACGGCAACGTCGACAACAAACTCAATGGCCAGGAAGTCAACGGCTATAACCGCAAGGGCGCACGGGGCAAGCTGGAATTCACCCCCAATGACGACATCACATTCACTCTGATCGCCGACTACATGCAGGCCCATGACGATGCGCCAAACGGCGTAGTCAGCAAGTCGCTGACACCAGCGTTCAGCAGTGCCTTGTCACCGGTGCGCGCCGACAGCGACAACCGCGATGTGAACAGCGATTACCGCAGCCATGTGGACGACGTCAACAAAGGGTTGTCTGGCCAACTGGACTGGAAGCTGGGCGACTACACCCTGACGTCCATCACGGCCTGGCGCGGCTGGGACAACACCCAGTATCAGGATGGTGACCGTCTGGGCACCATCACCGCCGCGTTCCCCGGCACTGAAGACAAGGGCCAACTGGAGTACAACCAGTATTCTCAGGAGTTGCGTCTGGCTTCGCCTAAAGGTGAGTTTCTGGAGTACGTCGGCGGCCTGTTCTACATGCATGGCAAGAGCGACGAAACCTATCAACGCACCCTGATCACTCCCACCACCCAGGACCGCGGCGTCGCCGACTACAGCACCACCAGCGAAAGCTACTCGGTATTTGGTGAAACCACGTTCAACTTCACGCCTGATTTTCGTGCCATTGCCGGTCTGCGCTGGACCCACGACAAGCTGGAATACGACCACCGTCGTGTCTCCACCTCGGCCACTACGGTCAGTGGCATTCAGCCGGCCACCAGCAGCTCGGGTACAGTGGATGAAGATGGCAAGTCCGGTCGCCTGGGTCTGCAATACGACCTCAGCGATGCGGTCACCACTTATGTCACCTACTCGCGTGGTTACAAGGGCCCGGCCTATAACGTGTTCTTCAACATGCAGCCACGTGATACCGATGCGCTCAAGCCGGAAACCTCCAACACCTGGGAAGTCGGCATCAAGGCCACCAGTTGGAACAATCGCCTGACCACCAACCTGGCCGTGTTCCGCAGCGAGTACGACAACTACCAGGCGAACTTCTTCGACAGTGTGGCCGGGCAAGTGGTAACGCGCCTGATCAACGCCGGCAGTGTCAGCACTGAAGGTGTCGAACTCGACTACGCCTTGCAGGCCACCACCAACCTGAAAATCTCCGGTGCCCTGGCTTACACCCAGGCGCGCATCGACAGTTTCGCGTGCCCTGCCGGTGCGGCGGCGTCCTGCAACGTCGATGGCAAGACTCTGCCCTACAGCCCTGACTGGAAAAGCTACGTTCGTGCCGACTACACCATCCCGCTGGATAACGGCCTGGATATCGAACTGGGTACCGATTACAGCTGGCAGAGTGAAGTGCAGTACGACATCAGCCAGAACGCCGACACCAAACAAGGCGCCTACGGTATCTGGAACGCCAGCGTTGCCCTGGCCGATTACAACGCAGGCTGGCGTGTCGCGTTGCTGGGCAAGAACCTGGCTGACAAGTCTTACTCGCCAATGCTGGCCACTGGCGGTAACTACATCTACCGTGCAGTACCACGTGATGACGAGCGTTATTTCGGTGTGCAGTTGCGTAAGGATTTTTGAGCCGTTGCGTGCAACAACCCTCAATGAATCGGTAAGGAGTTGGTTATGAGCGAGTCCGCTCGTCAGTTGAAGTTAGGCGCGTTTCTGATGGCCACCGGGCACCACGTGGCGGCCTGGCGTCACCCGGATGTTCCGGCCAATGCGGGGCTTGATATCAAGCACTACAAGCATCTGGCCAAGGTGGCGGAGGCTGCACGGTTCGACGCGCTGTTCGTGGCCGACAGTGTGGCGGCCGCGACTGGAGATATCGCCAGTCACATGGCGCGCTCCGATCATTTCGAGCCGCTGACGCTGCTGTCGGCCCTGAGCGCGGTGACCGAGCACATCGGCCTGATTGCAACGGCGACCACGACCTATAACGAGCCTTACCACGTCGCCCGCAAGTTCGCCTCGCTGGATCATCTGTCTGGTGGGCGAGCCGGCTGGAATCTGGTGACGTCCGATGCTGCCGCCGAAGCTCAGAACTTTGGCCGTGAAGAACATGTGGGACACGCCGAGCGCTATAGCCGCGCCCGGGAGTTTCATCAGGTCGTGACCGGGCTCTGGGACAGTTGGGCGGACGATGCCTTTGTCCGCGACAAGGCCAGCGGGGAGTATTACGACCCTGCCAAGCTGCATGTGCTCGACCATCAGGGCGAACACTTCAAGGTCAAAGGCCCGCTGAATGTGGCGCGCTCTCCGCAAGGCCAGCCTGTCGTGGTGCAAGCGGGGTCTTCGGAGGTCGGGCGTGATCTGGCGGCGCAAACGGCGGAAGTGGTCTTCACGGCCCAGACGTCACTGGCCGATGCCCAGGCGTTCTACGCCGACATCAAGGGTCGGCTGAAGGCATACGGTCGCAGTGCCGAGTCGCTGAAGATCATGCCTGGTGTGTTTATCGTGGTGGCTGAAACCGAGGCCGAGGCTCAGGCAACATTCGAGTCGTTCCAGGATCTGGTCGACCCTCATGTGGGCGTGGCGTTGCTGGGCCGCATGCTGGGTAATTTCGACTTGTCGGGCTATCCGCTGGACGGACCGTTGCCGGAGCTGCCGTTGACCGACAGCGGCCAGCGCAGTCGGCAAAAGCTGCTGACCGATCTGGCCGAAAAGGAAAACCTGAACCTTGCGCAGTTGGGACGTCGCATCGCCGGTGGCCGAGGGCATTACAGCCTGATCGGCACGCCAGTGCAGATCGCCGATGAGCTACAGACCTGGTTCGAGCAAGGTGCTGCGGACGGCTTCAACGTGCTGGTGCCGCATTTACCGGGAGGCCTGGAAGATGTGGCTCGCCTGTTGGTGCCTGAGTTGCAACGCCGTGGCTTGTTCCGCACCGAATACGAAGGCTCGACCCTGCGTGAAAACCTCGGGCTGCAAAGACCGTCCAACCGGTTTGAGTAACTGACGACGGTAGGAGCGGATTCATCCGCGAGACGTCATTGAAGGCGGTAGATCTTCTTCGGATGTACGGGCCTCTCGCGAATTAAGCGGAGCGCCGCCCGATTCGCTCCTGCGAGGGCTCTGCAGTGCAATCATATTCACAAGGAAAAACCTCATGAAACCACTGGCCTTCATCGCTGCCGCCCTGACCTTGTGCGGGGTGTTCAACACCGCGATCGCCAAGGAGCCGGACGCCTTGCGCATCGGCTATCAGAAAGGCTCCATCACACTGGTACTGGCCAAGGAGCACGGCTTGCTGGAAAAGCGTTTTGCCAATACCCGGATCAAGTGGATCGAGTTTCCAGCCGGGCCGCAGATGCTTGAGGCCTTGAATATCGGCAGTCTGGATATCGCTTCGACCGGCGATATTCCGCCGATCTTCGCTCAGGTGGCGGGTGCCGATCTGGTGTACATCGGTGCCGAGCCCGCCAAGCCGCAAGCCGAAACCATCCTGGTGCGCAATGACAGCCCTCTCAAAGGCGTGACTGACCTCAAAGGCCGCAAGGTCGCTCTGCAGAAGGGCTCCAGCGCACACAATCTGGTGCTGCGGGCCTTGAACAAGGCCGGTCTGAGCTTCAAGGATATCCAGCCGGTCTACCTGACCCCGGCCGATGCCCGTGCCGCGTTCGAGAACGGCAGTGTCGATGCCTGGGCCATCTGGGACCCCTATTACTCAATCGCCATCAACGAAGGACATAGCCGTGTGCTGGCCAATGGCGAAGGGCTTGGCCTGTCTGGGCCGATCTATACTGCCCGCCGGGCCTATGCCGAAAGCAACAGGGCGTTCGTTCAGCAAGTCCTGGATGAGTTGAGCGCCGCCGATGCGCTGACCCGTAGTGACCGGGCCGGAAGCATTCAGATCCTGGTGCGCAGCATGGGCCTGCCTGAGGCGGTGATCGCCCAGTACATCGACCATCGTCCAGAATCACCCAGTCTGCCGATCACGCCCGAAATCATCCGCGCCCAACAGGCCACCGCCGATCTGTTCTACGAGAACCGACTGGTGCCCAAGCGGGTCGATGTACAACAGGCTGTATTGAAGGAAGGCGTTCGCGAATGAATGTATTTGCGAAAAAGCCATCCCAAACCACCTAACAAGAGAGGACTCAATGACCTACATCGCTGCCGAAAACCGCTATAACGACATGCCTTATCGCCGTACCGGCCGCAGTGGGCTGGTGTTGCCGGCCCTCTCGCTTGGTCTTTGGCACAACTTCGGTGACAGCACGCCCATCGAGACACAGCGCGCCATGCTGCGCACGGCATTCGACCTGGGTATCAACCATTTCGACCTGGCCAACAACTATGGCCCGCCTTATGGCAGTGCCGAGGTCAATTTTGGTCGCCTGCTGCGTGAAGATTTCAAGCAGTACCGTGACGAGTTGATCATCTCCACCAAGGCGGGCTGGGACATGTGGCCGGGGCCTTACGGGCAGGGCGGCGGGTCACGCAAGTACGTGCTGGCCAGTCTCGACCAGAGCCTGCAACGTCTGAGCCTCGACTATGTGGACATCTTCTATTCCCATCGCTTCGACCCTGATACTCCGCTGGAGGAAACCGCTGGCGCACTGGCCACTGCCGTACAGCAGGGCAAGGCGCTGTACATCGGTATTTCTTCCTACTCGGGCTCGAAAACCCGCGAAATCGCCGCGCTGCTGAAAGAGTGGAAGGTGCCGTTGTTGATTCATCAACCGGCTTATAACCTGCTCAACCGCTGGGTCGAGAAGGACCTGCTTGATGCCACCGAAGAGCTGGGCACGGGCGTGATTGCCTTTACTGCGCTGGCTCAGGGACTGCTGTCGGACAAGTATCTCAATGGCGTGCCGCAGGACGCCCGGGTCAATCGTCCGGGTGGCGGTTCGTTGCAGGCTTCGCATTTGTCGGAAGAGAACATTGCCCATGTGCGGGCGCTCAATGAGATCGCCAAGCGTCGCGGCCAGAGCCTGGCACAGATGGCTCTGGCCTGGACCCTGCGCGATCCACGTGTGACGTCAGCCCTGATCGGTGCGAGCCGTCCAGAGCAGATCATCGAGAACGTCGGCGCGTTGAAGAACCTTGAGTTCAGCAGTGAGGAACTGGCCGAGATCGATCGTTTCGCCGTGGAAGGCGGGATCAACCTCTGGGCCAAGCCATCGCTTGCCCAATAAGTAAGAGCGAATTCATTCGCGAATGAATTCGCCCTTACAGATCACATCATGAATGGGGGAGTGGGGGTTTAACCCTCATCCCCTTCATCGTCATCCCCACCATCGACCTTCATGCCCAGTTCCTTGATCTTGCGGGTCAAGGTGTTGCGGCCCCAGCCCAGCAGCACGGCGGCGTCGCGACGGCGACCTGCTGTGTGCTTGAGGGCGGTTTCGATCATGATGCGCTCGAAGGTCGGCACGGCGCTGTCCAGAAGGCTGGACTGCCCACGGGACAAGGCCTGGTCGGCCCACTGACGCAATGCCTGTTCCCAGTTGGTGACTGGCGCGGCATCTTGCGGCAGGCTGAGCAGTTCGGGTGGCAGGTCGCTGATATGCACTTCACGGCCTGAAGCCATGACCGTGATCCAGCGGCAGGTGTTCTCCAGTTGGCGAACGTTACCCGGCCATGGCAAGTGCTTGAGGTATTCCTCGGTCTCGGCCTTGAGCAGTTTTGGCTCGACCGCCAGTTCCTGCGCGGCGCGGCTCAGGAAGTGTTTGGCCAGGGTCGGAATGTCTTCGCGCCGGTCCGACATGCGTGGAATATGGATGCGGATCACGTTCAGGCGGTGGAACAAGTCTTCACGGAACTTGCCGGCTTGTACCAGGGTTTCGAGGTTCTGGTGAGTCGCGGCAATGATGCGCACATCGACCTTGACCGGCGTATGGCCGCCAACCCGATAGAACTCGCCGTCAGCCAGTACCCGCAATAGGCGCGTTTGGGTGTCAGCTGGCATGTCACCGATTTCATCGAGGAACAGCGTGCCGCCATCGGCCTGCTCGAAGCGACCGCGACGCAGGTTGGCCGCGCCGGTGAAGGCGCCTTTTTCGTGGCCAAACAGCTCCGACTCCATCAGATCCTTGGGAATCGCTGCCATGTTCAGCGCAATGAACGGCGAAGCCGAGCGCGGGCTGTGGCGGTGCAGAGCGTGGGCGACCAGCTCTTTACCAGTGCCCGACTCGCCATTGATCAGCACGGTGATGTTGGAGTGGCTCAAACGCCCGATGGCACGAAACACTTCCTGCATCGCAGGGGCTTCACCAATGATTTCCGGGGTGCGGGTCAGGGTCGGCGCTGCGTCCAGGCCTTGCTGCTCCTGGGCGTGCTGGTTGGCACGCTTGACCAGCGAGACGGCTTCGTCGACGTCGAACGGTTTGGGCAGGTACTCGAAGGCACCGCCCTGATACGACGCAACGGCGCTGTCCAGGTCCGAGTGGGCGGTCATGATGATCACCGGCAGGCGCGGATGCTGCTCGCGAATCCGGGCCAGCAGATCCAGGCCGCTGGCACCGGGCATGCGGATGTCGGAAATGATCACGTCCGGTTGCTGACGGGCCAGGCGACTCATCACCCCATCCGCGCTATCGAAGCTTTGTGTGGTCATGCCTTCCTGTTGCAGGGCCTTTTCCAGTACCCAGCGGATGGAACGATCGTCATCTACGATCCAGACAGTTTCACTACGGCTCATGGCGAAGCGGCTCCTTGTTCCAGCGGCAGGAAGATCGAGAAAGTGGTGTGGCCGGTATGGCTCTCACATTCGATCAGGCCCTGGTGCTGGCTAATGATGTTCTGGGTAATGGCAAGACCGAGTCCCGTACCATCCGGGCGGCCACTGACCATGGGGTAGAAAATGGTTTCCTGAAGTTCGGCCGGAATACCGGGGCCGTTGTCGATGATTTCGATCTTGCTCACCAGTCGATGGCGAATGTGCCCGATGGTGAACTGACGCATGGCGCGGGTGCGCAGGGTGATTCGTCCCAGGCGCAGCTCGTTCTGACTGCCGATGGCCTGCATCGCGTTGCGTACGATATTGAGTACGGCCTGAATCATTTGTTCACGGTCGATCAGAACGTCCGGGATGCTTGGATCATAGTCGCGCACCAGCGTGATGCATCCTTGGGTTTCTGCCTCGACCAGACTGCTGACCCGCTCAAGTACCTCGTGCACATTGGTCATGGCCAGCGAAGGCAGCTTGTTGGAGCCCAGCATCCGGTCGACCAGATTACGCAGGCGATCGGCCTCTTCGATGATGACGTTGGTGTAGTCCTTGAGGCTTTCTTCGGGCAGCTCGCGGGACAGCAACTGAGCCGCGCCGCGAATTCCGCCGAGGGGGTTCTTGATTTCGTGAGCCAGGCCACGCACCAGCATCTTGGTGGTTTCCTGCTTGGACAGCTGGGCTTCTTCCTTGGTGATGCGCAGAAGGCGATCACGAGGATGAACCTCAAGCAGTAACAGGGTTTCACCCTTGTTGAGGATAGGTGTCACCGCATAGTCGACGGTCAGGGTCTGACCGGTCAGTGCGGTAAGCATGGCTTCGCGCTTGGTGAAAGGGTGGGCCTGCTCCACGGCCTGACGAAGCGAACTGAGTGCTTCGGCGGACTCGGTGAACAGTTCGCTGATGAATTGTCCATGGCTGCGCTGACCACTGATGGCCAGCAGCATTTCCGCTGCCGGGTTCATGTACTCAAGGCGCAGATCGGCATTGAGCAGAATGGTGGCAGTGGTCAGGTTGTCCAGTAACAGACGGTGCAGCGCGTCGCTGATAGTCATGAATCTTGTTGACCTCTTTTGGCACATTGCAATCGCGGAGGTGCAGGGCTGAGCCGTCCTGGCCAGCATCAGCAAAGCCACTGATACGGTGCTTAACGGGGTGCTGTGCAAGCGAAGTTGCAAGAACCAAACCAAGGCTCCGAAAAGAAGCGTTTAATTCGCAAAATCGGGCTTTTTTTGGATCAGTGCTCACATAAGGCGCCATGCGACAGTCATTTCTGAACCATATTGGGCTGTCTTGAGGCGTGCCGAGGTACATGATGCACCATTAAGGTGCTTTGGTGGCGGGATGACCTTTTATGCCTAGAAAAAAGGCAGGATGCTGCTTTCTTCCTCGGGTTTGTCCTTGATCGGGCACTCGGGACGTACACCGTACTCGGGGAGCTGGCAGGGGTTGGCTTTGCGTTTTTGCGCCAGTGAGGTGCGCAGCATGTGGAAGGGCTGGTTGGGCGTTTTTTCCAGCACGCGGTCGTACTCATCGACTATCTCGACCGATAGCTGGTGCGTACCCCGATCAATATTGCTCAGCGGGATGACCGGGCTGCGTCCGGGCTGGCCTGCGGGTTGGCCATCCAGAAACAGGCGATAGTTGTGCCCGGGCTGCAGAGCCGGTTCGCTGGTGACGGTCACGATGACGTCGCCGCTGGTGCTGCGTACTGTTCCGTCCGGCTCGGGGACCAGAACCCGCAGCAGTTGATAGCGAAATATCGACTTGGCCTTGGGTTTTGCGGGTGCTGCCTGATAGGGGCGGGCGGGTGGTGTGCCCGTCATGTTGTTGCTGGGCGGTATCTCCACGCGCTTGGCATTCTTGCGCGGCTGATCGGTGAATACCCGGTTGCCGTTGGCATCGATGTAGGTATAGACGTCAGCGGCTGACGGCAAGGCTGTCAGCAGCAACAGGCACATCAGCAGGCCATGGAGCAGGTGTCGTTCAGGGCCGGTTGACATGGACGCGCTGCACGGTAAGGGTGATTGTCTGGCTTTGCTGGACGACACGTTGGGAATCCAGCACCACGACCGCAAAACTGTGTTCGCCCCGATCGATATTCACCACCTGCAGGCGGGGGATATTGGTGGGTGTTCCGTAAGGGTTGCCGTCCACCAGCAACTGGAGCTGGTGGCCGGGGTGCAGGCGCGGCTGAATCTTCACGCCCACCGTGAAGGTGCCGTTATTGGCGCGCAATGCTTCGTCTGTCGGCAGGTCGGTCAGTTCCAGTGTGCTGTATGCGTCCCGAGGCTGTGTCTGTGTGCTCGTCGGGTGTGGTGCGATGTTCGTGGCTGGTGCGGAGGGAACCCGGGTTTCCACGCTGTTGAGTGGCGGTAACTCGACGACCTCGGTCTTGATGCCGTTGGGCGGCTGATTGCTGAACGCGGTATTGCCATTCGCATCAGTGTACTTATAGATCTGTGCCACGGCAGGCAGGCTGATCAATAGGAACAGGCAGATGAGGCTTTGGCGCATGAGGCTCTCGGCAGCAAAGGGAAGGTCGTCAGCATAGAACACTTCGGTCGGGCGGTCAGGCTTACAGTTTCGCAGCGCACAGATCCGTGGTGGCAAGTACCAGTGCCTGATCGTGAATCGGGTCGGTACGGTGATGCTTGAGTGCGGCATCCAGCAGTGTCCGACAGTTGTCCGAGGCGCGGACCGGCTGGAAATCGGCATAGGTGCGCAGCAATTCGGTCTGCAGTCGATCCAGTCTGGGGCGGATGTCGTCGACCAGGCTCTGGCGTGCGGTATCGGGTGCCTTGCCTGCCGTGTGCCACTGTTCGAGCAGGGCGTTCTGCACACGTTTGTTGGCTTCGATCTGGGTGCGGAACAGTCGTTGAACATCGTCGGGATTGAGTTTGAATTCGGCGGCACGGGCCTGAGCGGCACTGATGACCTGCTGCTCGCGAGGTGGATCCTCGACAGCCTTGCCGCTGTCCCATTTGCTCAGGGCAACCTGATCGGCAATGGTCAGGCGCTCGCTGATGGCTTGCAGCAAAGGTTCAAGGGGGGATGGCTTCTGTTCGGCGGCGAGAGCAATGCCGGGAGAAATGCATGTCAGAGTCAGCAGCGAAGTGGCCAGAAGCAGGCGCATGGCAGTTCCATCTCGAATCTGTGGGTGGAGCGCAGATTTAACTCCAGGTCATCGACCAGAGCCAGTGGCAATACGAGGCATGGCCGTTTAGCGCGATAACGGTGTTCCAGCGGCTCCAGCATAGAACACAACGAGTTCGACCGGTGTATTGCCGGTCTTGCCGCGGTGAATGATATCCACCATTTCGGCCAGGGTTTCACCTGCTTTGATACGAATGGACTTGCCCCCTTCCTTTGCTTCGACCGTGAGTTCGCCGGAAAGGACGTAGGCGGCGTTTGGAACGGGGTGCTGGTGCCATTTCAGCGTGCTGTTCGCCGGGATGCTGATCTTGAGAATGCTCAGTTCCGGCTGGCCTTCGGGATAAGCCTTGTAGGGCGTTCCATCCCATGACTGGGTGGCTTCGAGCAATATCTGGGATGTGGGCTGGTTTGTGCCCTGCATGTTTTTGTCAGCGAAAGCCATGTTGCCCAATAACAGGCTGGCGACGACCAGCAGGATGTTGATGTTCATGGAAACCCCCGGTTTTGCGATTGATTGATCTCAAGGCGAAACGCAAGAATTCCAAAAAGCCAGGGCTGCAAGGTGCTAATTATTTACTACATGCCAGTAAAAACGCGGGCATGAAAAAGGCCTCCCGAAGGAGGCCTCATTTACGCCATTACCGCTGGCGCGACTGGATCAGCAGCTGTAGTACAGCTCGTATTCCAGTGGGTGTACGAAAGTACGTACCTTGATTTCTTCTTCGCTTTTCAGCTCGATGTAAGCGTCGATGAAGTCGTCGCTGAAAACGCCGCCTTTGGTCAGGAACGCACGACCTTTGTCCAGCTCTTCCAGGGCTTCTTTCAGGCTGCCGCAAACTTGTGGAATGCCTTTGGCCTCTTCTGGCGGCAGGTCATACAGGTTTTTGTCAGCTGCATCGCCAGGGTGGATCTTGTTCTGGATGCCGTCCAGGCCAGCCATCAACAGTGCGGCGAACGCCAGGTACGGGTTGGCTGCCGGATCCGGGAAGCGGGCTTCGATACGACGGCCGCGTGGGCTGGAGACGTAAGGAATACGGATCGAGGCGGAACGGTTACGAGCCGAGTAGGCCAGCATGACCGGAGCTTCGAAACCTGGGACCAGACGCTTGTAGGAGTTGGTCGACGGGTTGGTGAAGCCGTTCAGGGCCTTACCATGCTTGATGATACCGCCGATGAAGTACAGGGCGGTGTCGGACAGGCCGGCATAGCCTTCGCCCGCGAAGGTGTTCTTGCCATCTTTGGCGATGGACATGTGAACGTGCATACCCGAACCGTTATCGCCGTACAGAGGCTTGGGCATGAAGGTAGCGGTGCGACCGTAAGCGTCGGCAACGTTGTGCACGACATACTTGAGGGTCTGAACTTCGTCAGCCTTGGCAACCAGGGTGTTGAACTTCACGCCGATTTCGTTCTGGCCGGCAGTTGCCACTTCGTGGTGGTGAACTTCGACGACCTGACCCATTTCTTCCAGTGCGTTGCACATGGCAGTACGGATTTCGTGGTCGTGGTCGACCGGTGGAACCGGGAAGTAGCCGCCTTTGATACCTGGACGGTGGCCTTTGTTGCCGCCTTCCACGTCCTGGTCAGACATCCACGAGCCTTGTTCGGAGAAGATCTTGAACATGGAGCCGGAGATGTCGGACTTGTACTTGACCGAATCGAAGATGAAGAATTCTGGCTCCGGACCAACGAATACGGTGTCACCGATACCGGTGGACTTCAGGTATTCCTCGGCGCGGTGGGCGATGGCGCGTGGGTCGCGGTCATAGCCTTGCATGGTCGAAGGTTCGATGATGTCGCAGACCAGGATCAGGGTCGGCTCTTCGGTGAACGGGTCCAGAACTGCGGAGCTGTCGTCCGGCAGCAGGATCATGTCGGAGGCTTCGATACCTTTCCAGCCTTCAATGGAGGAACCGTCGAACATCTTGCCGACTTCAAAGAAGTCGTCGTCCAGCGCATCGCGAGCTGGCATGGTGACGTGTTGCTGCTTGCCTTTGGTGTCAGTGAAGCGCAGATCAATCCATTTAACGTCATGATCTTTGATGAGTTGAACCGACTTCGACATGGTGTCCTCCGGGTGGCTAGGGCCTGGTTATGGTTGTGGCCCCTTAAATTTGGGTGATGCCGGCGCAGATACTCTGCCAAGGCAACCTGCCTCACAAGGGAGCAAATTGCATGCCAGTGCCCCGTGTTGGGTTTTTTGCCCCAAACAAGGCCTTTTCGGGGGCGAAAATGGATTTATCGGCAAAATGACGCACTGTTGTGGTGCTTAAAAATGCCGCGACGTGCCTTTTTAGTGCGCTGATGATTGGTAGTACGATAACTGGTTAAACCTTGAGCAATTTCCGCTATAATCCGCGCCCCCCTTTTTCGGCCGGCACCTCACGTACCGTTTCCATGAAACTAATCGTCAAAGTTTTTCCCGAAATCACCATCAAAAGCCCGCCGGTGCGCAAGAAGTTCATCCGCCAGCTGGCCAAGAACATTCGTACCGTGCTCCGTGAACTGGACGCGGACATTGTCGTGGGTGGCGTATGGGACAACCTTGAGGTCGAAACACGGCTGACCGATCCAAAGGTCCTGCAGGGCATCACCGAGCGCCTGAGCTGTATGCCGGGCATTGCCAATTTCCTGCAGGTTGCCGAATACCCGCTGGGTGATCTGGATGACATCGTTGCCAAGTGCAAGATGCATTACGGCGACCTGCTGCCGGGCAAGATGTTTTCCGTGCGCTGCAAGCGTGCGGGGCGGCACGATTTCAGCTCCATGGACGTCGAGAAGTACGTCGGCAGCCAGTTGCGCCAGCAATGCGGTGCCGCGGGTATCGAGCTGCGCAAGCCCGAACTCGTGGTGCGCATGGAAATTCGCGACCAGCGTCTGTTTGTCATTCATGACCAGCACACTGGCATGGGTGGTTATCCGCTGGGCGCGCTTGAACAGACACTGGTGCTGATGTCCGGTGGTTTCGACTCGACCGTGGCGGCCTACCAGATCATGCGTCGTGGCCTGATGGCGCACTTCTGCTTCTTCAATCTGGGTGGTCGTGCCCATGAGCTGGGTGTGATGGAAGTCGCCCACTTCATCTGGAAGAAGTACGGCAGCTCCCAGAGAGTGCTGTTTGTAAGCGTACCTTTCGAAGAAGTTCTGGGAGAAATTCTGCAGAAAGTCGATAACAGTCATATGGGTGTAGTTTTGAAGCGTATGATGTTGCGCGCTGCCTCATCTGTTGCCGACCGTCTCGAAATTGATGTGCTGGTGACGGGGGAAGCGATTTCGCAGGTGTCCAGCCAGACGCTGCCCAATCTGTCGGTCATCGACTCGGCCACCGACAAACTTGTGCTGCGACCTCTGATTGCCAGCCACAAGCAGGATATCGTCGATCTGGCGACTGAAATCGGCACGGCCGACTTCGCCCGGCACATGCCTGAATATTGCGGGGTGATTTCGGTCAACCCCAAGACCAACGCCAAGCGTAATCGCGTTGAGTATGAAGAGAAGCAGTTCGACATGGCTGTTCTCGAGCGAGCGCTCGAACGTGCCAGGCTGGTGACCGTCGATCGGGTGATCGACGATCTGAGCCAGAATGTCGAAATAGAAGAAGTCAGCCAGGCGCTGGCCGGTCAGGTCGTCATCGACATCCGTCATCCGGATGCCCAGGAAGATCAGCCGTTGCAAGTGCCGGGCGTAGAGATACAGACGCTGCCGTTCTATGCATTGAACAGCCGCTTCAAGGAACTGGATAACACGCGCCAGTACCTGTTGTATTGCGACAAAGGCGTCATGAGTCGCCTGCATGCTCACCATCTGCTCAGTGAGGGGCATGCCAATGTGCGCGTTTATCGACCTAGCTAAGTGCCCGGGGCTGTTTGCCTGTGGCTTGCGTCACCGGCCCCCCGACACCAGTCGTCAAGCCGTAACGGCTTTTGCCGACTCAATGTTAATTGCTGCCTGACCACAGTCAGCTCACCGAATCCTCTGATCGAGATACACAAGTGATCGAAAATCTACGTAACATCGCCATCATTGCTCACGTTGACCATGGCAAAACCACCCTGGTAGACAAACTGCTGCGTCAGTCCGGCACTCTGGAGCGTAACGAGCTCAACGACGAGCGCGTCATGGACTCCAACGACCAGGAGAAAGAGCGCGGTATTACCATTCTCGCGAAGAACACCGCGATCAACTGGAACGGCTACCACATCAACATCGTGGACACCCCGGGCCACGCCGACTTCGGCGGTGAAGTAGAGCGCGTGATGTCGATGGTTGACTCCGTTCTGCTGCTGGTTGACGCTCAAGACGGCCCTATGCCGCAAACCCGTTTCGTGACCAAGAAGGCTTTCGAAGCCGGCCTGCGTCCAATCGTGGTCATCAACAAGGTTGACCGTCCAGGCGCGCGTCCTGACTGGGTTCTGGACCAGATCTTCGACCTGTTCGACAACCTGGGCGCCACCGAAGAACAGCTGGACTTCAAAGTCGTCTACGCCTCGGCCCTGAACGGTATTGCCGGTCTGGACCACACCGACATGGCTGAAGACATGACCCCGCTGTACCAGTCGATCGTCGACAACGTACCTGCGCCGTCTGTTGACCGTGACGGTCCGTTCCAGATGCAGATCTCCGCTCTGGACTACAACAGCTTCCTGGGTGTTATCGGTGTTGGCCGTATCGCTCGTGGTCGCGTCAAGCCGAACACTCCGGTTGTAGCGGTCAGCGCCGACGGCAAACGCCGTAACGGTCGTATCCTGAAGCTGATGGGTCACCACGGTCTGCATCGCATCGACGTTGAAGAAGCTGCAGCTGGCGACATCGTTTGCATCAGCGGTATGGATTCGCTGTTCATCTCCGACACCCTGTGCGACCCGCTGAACGTGGAAGCAATGGTGCCGTTGACCGTTGACGAACCTACCGTTTCGATGACCTTCCAGGTCAACGACTCGCCTTTCTGCGGTAAAGAAGGCAAGTTCGTCACCAGCCGTAACATCAAGGAACGTCTGGACAAAGAGCTGCTGTACAACGTTGCTCTGCGCGTTGAAGAAGGCGACTCGGCTGACAAGTTCAAGGTTTCCGGCCGTGGTGAGCTGCACCTCTCGGTTCTGATCGAAACCATGCGTCGCGAAGGCTTCGAAATGGCCGTAGGTCGTCCGGAAGTGATCATCCGTCTGGTTGACGGCGTGAAACATGAACCGTACGAAAACGTCACCATCGACCTGCCGGAAGATGCACAAGGCTCGATCATGGAGCAAATGGGTCTGCGTAAAGGCGACCTGACCAACATGGTCCCGGATGGCAAGGGCCGTGTTCGCCTTGAGTACAACATCCCGGCTCGTGGCCTGATCGGTTTCCGTAACGAGTTCCTGACCCTGACCTCCGGTGCAGGCATCCTGACCTCGATCTTCGACCGTTACGACGTGATGAAGTCTGGCGACATGTCCGGCCGTCAGAACGGCGTTCTGGTTTCGGTTGAAACCGGCAAGGCACTGACCTACTCCCTGGAAACCCTGCAAGCGCGCGGCAAGCTGTTTGTTGAGCACGGTCAGGAAATCTACAACGGTCAGATCGTTGGTCTGAACAGCCGTGACAACGACCTGGGCGTCAACCCTACCAAGGGCAAGAAGCTCGACAACATGCGTGCTTCGGGTAAAGACGAAACCATCGCTCTGGTTCCACCTGTTCGTTTCACTCTGGAACAGGCTCTGGAATTCATCCAGGACGACGAGCTGTGCGAAGTCACTCCAAAGTCGATCCGTCTTCGCAAGAAGATCCTCGACGAAAGCGAGCGTACCCGCGCTGCCAAGAAAGCCAAGGCTTGATATCTAGCCCCGGCTGAATGAAAACGCCCCCGGTCGAAAGGCCGGGGGCGTTTTTTTATGCCGGGTGTCTGGCGCTGGTGGTGGGAGCGAAAGCTGTTGATCAGAACTTCAGGGGGACGCGGCCTGAATTCGAGTTCAGCGCGCCGCTGTTCTGGCGCTCGACGGCCTTGGGCTTGTACGCGCAATACCCTGGGCGCGGGCCGATCTTCGGGTGGTTGCGGCAGGTGTCCGGGCGCTTTTCATAGATGGTGCACAGGCGGCTCTTGCGATCCAGATACAGGCAGTCGTTGTTGCTCATGCGCTGCAAGGTGAAGATCCCGGACTTCTGGTTGAAGCGCTCGACGATCCCTTCTTTCTGCAGGCGTTTGGCGATGTTCTTGGCGGGCTCGTCTTTCTCGAACTCGTCAACGATGCCGATGCGGATCAGATCCTTGATCTTCACTTCTACCGGCAAGGTGCAACAGCTGGAAATGCAGCCACCGCACATATGGCTGGAGTACTTGGCCCAGGTATCGAGACGGTCGATCTCTGCGGCTGCGATCAAGGTGGATTTCATTTCGGTTCAGGCTTCCGGGTGTATCGGGCGCGCGATCATACCGGGGCTTGCGGGTTTAGCGTAGGCAAAAATGAGTGAAGCGACTGCCGGTGCCCCTCTTGAACGGTGGTGGGAGGAGCCTTGGCCGCGACGGCATCACGCGATCCGGGAGTTGGCCAGATTCTCGATCTGCTCCTGCCGTTCGGCCTGGCTCAATTTTGCGCCGGGGTTGAGCGATGACCATTGCGGATGTGCCCGCGCCTTGTGCACGGCATCGGGAAGTTTGCCTTCGCGCCAGGCCTTGTCCTGAGGCTCGCTCACGTCGATGCTGTCCATCGCCGCATGGCCCCTCACGTCCAGTGCCTGTAACAGGTGTTGTTGTCGGAGCGCGAGCAGTCGCAGCACTGCATCGTCTACGGTCAGTTCCCGTTGCCCCTTGAGTTTGCCCAGCAACCGTCCGCCATAACTGCGGGCGGTTTGCAGTGCGCCCCCCGCAATGGCACCGACCAGTGCCGCTGCCCCCAGAGTGATGCCGCCGACCAGCAGGTCGACGCCGGCTCCGGCCGCAGCACCTGCCGCCACGCCGCCGCCGACACGTACGCCCAGTTGCTTGAGGGTTTCTGGGTTGAACAGGTCGTCGCCCCAGCGACCATCCAGTAACGGCAAGTCGGCCGCCGAGGCGTCCTGGGTGCGGAAGGCATACAGCTTGAGCAGCGCTTCGACGCAACGTTGTTCACGCTGGCGAATGGCTTTGCGCAGTTCTTCGATAGCTTTCTGTTCCTGCTGCGCATCGGTGTCCACGCTGCGCCGACAGGCTGCGCAATCAATCAGCATCTCTGCAATCAGCCGCGCCGCGCTGTGCCGTCGGGCCTTGCGCTGGGCCTGTTGGTCCTCGATCAGGCGCTCCAGTTGCGGGCGGGCGCTTTCCATCATCAGCGCCAGGCTTTCATAAAGCCGACGCTCACCATCTTCCGGCGGCGCCACGCTGTCGAAGCGCACCAGCGCATGGAGGCCAAGACGCGAAAGCGCCTCGCGCCAGTCCGGCTCGCGCTGTTGCGGGCTGCTGACGAAATTCAATACCGGCAGCAACGGTTTTCCACAGCTTGCCAGTACCGCCAGCTCATCACGGTATTTGGACAGAATCGGTTCTCGGGCATCGATCACGTACAGGCCAGCGTCCGAGTCGAGCAACTGACGCAATACCTTGGCCTCCTGCTCGAAGCGCTGGCGTGCCTCGCTGCTCTCCAGAAAACGCGCCAGTCGCGCCGGGCCGTCCAGTCGTTCGCCGGGACGATCCAGGCGCTCAAGGTAGTCAAGCAGGGCAATGGCATCTTCCAGGCCCGGCGTATCGTAAAGCTCAAGCAGAGCCTGACCTTCGACCGACAGACGCGCACCTTCTACATGACGTGTAGTGCTGGGGCGATGGGAAACTTCACCGAATCCGATGTCACGGGTCAGGGTGCGCAGCAATGAGGTCTTGCCGACATTGGTATGGCCTACGACCGCCAGCTTGAGTGCGCGAGGTTTGTTCAGCTCAGTCATTGCCTGTCTCCAGCCAGTTCACCAGCGAACCCTCGCTCCACGTCAGCTCCAGTTGCTGCAGGGCGGCGTGCCAGTCATTGAGACGTTGCGGGTCAAGCGTCTGACCGACTGGCGCGGGTAATAGCCAGATACGGGTCAGGCCGGCGTACCTGGCCAGTTCGGCAATCAATGCCAGGCTGCCGCGATCCGGCGAGCGGCGCGGGTCGCATGCAATGAGCAGTCGTGCCGGTGGGTAGTGAGTCAGTTGCTCCAGCAGCTTCTGCCGGGATTCGCGGCTATCGAGCACACCTGCATCCGCTACGCCCGTCGGCAGTTGTGGAGGCCATGGGTACTGATCGTCCAGCTCGATGGCGACCAGCAAGGCGCCTTCACTGTTGGCAGTACCCGCGTTGGGTTGTATCCGATGCAGCTGCGGCGGCGCGGCATCGTTGACGCCCAGGCGCTCGCTGCTGGGCATCAGGCGTTCGCGCAACTGCTGGTAGCCGGGCAATTCCAGATCCAGCTTCAGGGTTGCGCGTCCACGCCTCCAGCGCCACAGGCAGAACAGCGCCAGGATCAGGCGTGGCACGATGCCGAAGACCAGCAGGATGCCCACCAGCCAGGAAGCCCAGGCCTGTCGGGCATTTTCCAGGCTCAGTACGCCATTGCCGCTGGCGCGGATCATCAACTCATCGGGCGTGCTGAAACCCAGCATGGCCGGGATGATGCCCAGTGTCTGCGTCAGGCTGACGAAGGTTTCGCTGCCCAGAATGGTGGTTTCCCAGACAAAGCCGTAGCGCCGCGTCGCCATCAGCATCAACAGCATGACCATGGCGCTGAGCAAGGCAACCAGCCACATGCTGTTGACCAGCAAGCCAAGTGCCCAGCGATTGAGGCGTTGGCGTTGCAGCAGCACAATCAGTGCAGGAGCCAGTTGGGCGGCCTGTGCGTCGCGAGCGAGTTTTTCGCTGGCCCACAGCCAGAGCCGGCCCAGGCCCGAACTGCTGCGCCCGGTGAATATCAGTCCCAGCGCCCAACTGATCAGCAGCACCAGATTCAGCCCGAGCAGACTGCCCAATGCCCAGAACACATTGACCGGTGCCTGTCCGTTGCCCATGGCTGCAAAGGCCAGGCCCGCGCCGCTGAAAACCGCGATGACGATCAGTGCGATCAGTGCCAGGCGTGCGCCTTGCTTCCAGTGATGCAGGGCGCTGACCATGCCGTCACGTTCGGCCAGCCACAGGGCGCGCAGCTTGATCCGGCTGTTCAGGTCGCCTTCTGCGGCGCGGGCGCGGCGGTTGGCTTCCTGGTCGTCAAGGAGGCCTGCCTGTTCTTCTCGCAGGCGTACAGCTTCGGTCAGCCAGAGGGTATCGAGTGGGGTCAGAGCAGTCACACAGCGTCTCTTCGATGAATTAAGCACAAAGCATAACCGTTGCGGTGAAGCTTAGGGCCTATGTGGTGTCTATCAGTTCCGTTGCTCTGTTATTCTCGCGGCCATGAAAAAACATCTCCCTCTCAGCCTGATTGCCGCCCTCGGTGAAAACCGGGTGATCGGCGTCGACAATTCCATGCCCTGGCATTTGCCGGGGGATTTCAAGTATTTCAAGGCCACGACCCTTGGCAAGCCGATCATCATGGGTCGCAAGACCTGGGATTCCCTGGGCCGGCCACTGCCCGGTCGCCTGAATCTGGTGGTCAGTCGTCAGGCTGATCTGCAGCTTGAAGGCGCTGAAGTCTTTGCTTCCCTGGAAGCCGCCGTGGTGCGCGCCGAGCAATGGGCGCAGGAGCAGGGCGTTGATGAAGTGATGCTCATCGGTGGTGCCCAGCTCTATGCACAGGGCTTGCCTGATGCCGACCGGCTTTACCTCACCCGCGTGGCGCTGAGCCCTGAAGGCGATGCTTGGTTTCCGGAGTTCGATGCCGCTGAATGGGCGCTGGTATCCGAGAATCCGATCCCGGCGCAGGATGACAAGCCGGCCTACAGTTTTGAGGTCTGGGAGCGGCGCTAAGCTGTGTTCGCGGGTGATTCGTTCCTGTGCGACGGGAATGAACCGCTCGTGACGAGCGCGTAACTGTCACAAAAATGTCGCAATCAAATATCCCTGTCGCGAACCAATGCGCACATGACGCCGTCAGAACACGCGGGGTCGTTCACGCACGAAAATCGTAACACCACTTTGCTACGGTCGGCCCTATACATTTATCAGGGGAAACCATAGATGAAGTTCGCACCAAAAATACTCGCCGCTGCTCTGTGCCTGGGTCTGGCCAGCCAGGCTTTCGCCACTGATCTGAAACACTGGCCGGAGCCTGCCGCCAAGGCGCTGGACACCATGATCGCTGCCAACGCCAACAAGGGTAATTACGCAGTTTTTGATATGGACAACACCAGCTATCGCTTCGACCTCGAAGAGTCGCTGCTGCCGTACATGGAAAACAAGGGGCTGATCACCCGCGAGAAGCTGGACCCGTCCCTGAAGCTGATTCCGTTCAAGGACACCGCCGACCACAAGGAAAGCCTGTTCAGTTACTACTACCGCCTTTGCGAACTGGATGACATGGTCTGCTACCCCTGGGTGGCGCAAGTGTTTTCCGGCTTCACCCTCGCTGAGCTGAAAGGTTACGTCGACGAGCTGATGGCATCAGGCAAGCCGATCCCGGCGACCTACTACGAGGGCGATGCGGTCAAGAAGCTCGATGTCGAGCCGCCACGCATCTTTACCGGGCAGAAAGAGCTTTTCAACAAGCTGATGGAAAACGGCATTGAGGTTTATGTCATGACCGCCGCTTCCGAAGAGCTGGTGCGGATGGTCGCCTCCGATCCCAAGTATGGCTACAACGTCAAACCGCAGAATGTCATTGGCGTGACCATGTTGCTCAAGGACAGAAAAACCGGCGAGCTGACCACTGCCCGCAAGCAGATCACCGCGGGTAAATACGACGAGAAGAGCAACCTTGGTCTTGAGCTGACGCCTTATCTATGGACCCCGGCCACCTGGATGGCGGGCAAGCAGGCGGCAATCCTGACGTACATCGACCAATGGAAGAAACCGGTCCTGGTGGCTGGCGATACGCCAACCAGCGACGGCTACATGTTGTTCCATGGTGTGGACGTCAACAAAGGCGGCGTACACCTGTGGATCAATCGCAAGGACAAGTACATGAAGCAGATGGAAGGCATGATCAAGAGCAACGCCGAAGCTCAGGCCAAGGAAGGTTTGCCGGTGACTGCCGACAAGAACTGGGTGATCGTCAAGCCTGACGAGATTCAGTAAGGGGAAGTGTAGCTATAAGCTGCAAGCCATAAGCCGCAAGCTTTTGACTTGCAGCTTTTGACTTGTAGCTTGCAGCTTTTATGGCACCAATTTGTCCAGCAGTGCCTTGTCACGTACAGCGCCTTTGTCGGCGCTGGTGGCCAGCAGGGCGTAGGCCTTGAGGGCGGTGGTCACTTTGCGTGGGCGCACTTCCACAGGCTTCCAGCCTTTCTTGTCCTGTTCCGCACGACGCGCAGCCAGCTCTTCATCGCTGACCAGCAGGTTGATCGAGCGGTTCGGGATGTCGATCAGCACTTTGTCGCCATCGCGTACCAGGCCGATTGCGCCGCCTGCAGCCGCTTCCGGTGAAGCGTGGCCGATGGAGAGGCCCGAGGTGCCACCCGAGAAACGACCATCGGTCAGCAGGGCACAGTCTTTGCCCAGGCCTTTGGATTTCAGGTACGACGTCGGGTACAGCATTTCCTGCATGCCCGGGCCGCCTTTCGGGCCTTCGTAACGGATGATCACGATGTCGCCAGCTTTCACTTCGTCGGCGAGGATGCCGCGCACAGCGCTGTCCTGGCTCTCGAAGATCTTGGCGTTGCCTTCGAAGACATGGATCGACTCGTCCACGCCAGCGGTCTTCACCACGCAGCCATCCAGCGCGATGTTGCCGTACAGCACGGCCAGACCGCCTTCCTGGGAGTAGGCATGCTCGACACTGCGGATGCAGCCGTTTTCACGGTCGTCGTCCAGGCTCGGCCAGCGGGTCGACTGGCTGAAGGCCGTTTGCGTCGGGATGCCTGCCGGGCCTGCCTTGAAGAAGGTGTGCACGGCTTCGTCGTCAGTCTGGGTGATGTCCCATTTGGCGATGCCTTCGGCCAGGGTCTTGCTGTGTACGGTCGGCAGGTCGGTATGCAGCAGGCCGCCACGGGCCAGCGAGCCCAGAATGCTGAAGATGCCGCCTGCTCGGTGTACATCTTCCATGTGGTACTTCTGGATGTTCGGCGCAACCTTGCACAGCTGCGGAACGTTGCGCGACAGACGGTCGATATCGCGCAGATCGAAATCGATTTCGGCTTCCTGGGCTGCGGCCAGCAAATGCAGGATGGTGTTGGTGGAACCGCCCATGGCGATGTCCAGCGTCATGGCGTTTTCAAACGCCTTGAAGTTGGCGATATTGCGCGGCAGAACCGACTCATCGTTGTTGCCGTAATACTGCTTGCACAGCTCGACGATGGTGCGGCCGGCTGTCAGGAACAGTTGCTCGCGGTCGCTGTGGGTTGCCAGTGTCGAGCCGTTACCCGGCAATGCCAGGCCCAGCGCTTCGGTCAGGCAGTTCATCGAGTTGGCAGTGAACATACCTGAGCATGAACCGCAGGTCGGACAGGCGCTGCGCTCGTACTCGGCGACTTTTTCGTCACTGGCGGTGGAGTCGGCCGCGATGACCATGGCGTCGACCAGATCCAGGCCGTGGCTGGCCAGTTTGGTCTTGCCGGCTTCCATCGGGCCGCCGGACACGAAGATCACCGGGATATTGAGGCGCAACGACGCCATCAGCATGCCAGGGGTGATCTTGTCGCAGTTGGAGATACAGACGATGGCGTCGGCGCAGTGGGCGTTGACCATGTATTCCACGGAGTCGGCGATGATCTCGCGGCTCGGCAGCGAATACAGCATGCCATCGTGACCCATGGCGATACCGTCATCCACGGCGATGGTATTGAATTCCTTGGCCACGCCGCCAGCGCGTTCGACTTCACGAGCGACCAGTTGGCCCATGTCCTTGAGGTGGACATGCCCTGGTACGAACTGGGTGAACGAGTTGGCGATGGCGATGATCGGTTTCTTGAAATCTTCGTCCTTCATGCCGGTGGCGCGCCACAAGGCACGTGCGCCGGCCATGTTGCGGCCGTGGGTGGACGTTTTCGAGCGGTAATCAGGCATTGGAGCACTCCGGCAAAACAGGCTAATCAGTAAGGGGAGTGAGCTTCTATTGACGCTACACGCAAACGGCAGTGACCGGACGCAGCGAAGAAACCGAACACCACGGGATCACCGTGCACTCGGCCTGAGCTCATAAACCCGCCGGGGGATGACTGGCGATGAATAGCGTCGATTCTACACGGGTCGGAGCGTAGTTGGCATGAATGAAGGTGTTACTGCTCAGAATGTCGTTGATGCGCCTGGAGGGGTAAGAGCTGGCACATGGCCGTAAGGTTATTCAGCTGTGTCTGTAAGGCAGTTCTGAAGGCGGATGGTGTGGATTTTTTGATCCAAATGCCTCGGCAGTGGGGAGCGTCATCGCCTTTGGATTTCGGGTAGCGATCATTGGCCAGTTTATGATCAGTAGCGGATTTAAAGCTGCAACCCGCGATCGAGTTGTTCAACTGATGGAAAGTGGCTCTCTTTAGCGCCAAGAGAGCCACTATGGTTTAGCTATTAGGCAGCAACCGGCAGGTAATGCTCTTGATGTAGCGGGTTTCGGCGATTGCCGGGTGGACCGGATGATCCGGGCCTTGTGCGCCGCGCTCCAGCAACTGGATGTTGCGGTCCAGGTGGCGGGCGCTGGTCAGGAGGATGTTCTGCAGGTCGTCCTCTGGCAGGTGCATGGAGCACGAGGCGCTGACCAGGATGCCGTCCTTGCTGAGCAGGCGCATGGCCTGTTCGTTCAGGCGGCGATAGGCACCTTCACCGTTTTTCAGGTCTTTCTTGCGTTTGATGAACGCGGGCGGGTCGGCCACGATCACGTCGAAACGTTCTTCGCCGGCTTTCAGTTCTTTCAGGGCTTCAAACACGTCGCCTTCAATGCAGGTGATCTTTTCGGCGAAGCCGTTCAGGGCAGCGTTGCGCTCCACGCCGTCCAGGGCAAAGCCCGAGGCGTCGACGCAGGTGACTTCGCTGGCGCCAAAAGCACCAGCCTGGATACCCCAGCCGCCGATGTAGCTGTACAGGTCGAGTACGCGCTTGCCTTTGACGTAAGGGGCCAGACGGGCGCGGTTCATGCGGTGGTCGTAGAACCAGCCGGTTTTCTGACCCTGCATGACAGGGGCCTCGAACTTCACGCCGTTCTCTTCCAGTGCAACCCACTCCGGCACTGCGCCATATACGGTTTCGACATAGCGGTTCAGGCCTTCGGCGTCACGGGCAGCCGAGTCGTTCTTGAACAGAATGCCGCTAGGCTTGAGCACCTGCACCAGGGCGGCGATCACGTCTTCCTTGTGGTGCTCCATGGTGGCCGAGGCCAACTGCACCACGAGGATGTCGTCGAAACGATCGACCACCAGGCCCGGCAGCAAGTCCGAGTCGCCGTAGACCAGGCGATAGAACGGTTTGTCGAACAGGCGATCACGCAGGGACAGTGCCACGTTCAGGCGATGAACCAGCAGCGACTTGTCCAGCGGCAGCTTGATGTCCCGTGACAGCAGGCGGGCGCAGATCAGGTTGTTGGGGCTCATGGCGACGATACCCAGTGGCTTGCCGCCAGCGGCTTCGAGCAACGCCTGATCACCTGCTGCAAAACCGTGCAGTGGGGTGGCGGCTACATCGATTTCATTGCTGTAGACCCACAAGTGGCCGGCGCGCAGGCGACGGTCGGCGTTGGCTTTGAGGCGCAGGCTAGGCAGGGACATGACGTCGCTCCGGAAAAAAGAGCGGGATTATAGCCTGTGATTGGGTTATTGGAGGGGCATCCCGTCAATTAACCTCATCAATCGAGGTAAATGATGAAACTTGGCTAAAGTCATAGCCTTCTGCCCACGAGCGGGTGGACCGATTCTCATTAAGCGGGCAGAATCCTTGTATGGCCTTGAGTAAATTTCTATGTCCGAAGAGTTGACCCCCGAGCAGATCCAGCAAGCCCTTCAGGGTATCAGCGTACCTCCGCAGCCTCAGATCATGGTGGATCTGCAGATGGAGCAGTACATGCCTGATCCTGATCTGGCGGTGATTGCGCGGTTGATTTCCCAGGACCCGGGGCTTTCCGGCGCATTGCTCAAGATCGTCAACTCTCCGCATTACGGTCTGTCCAACAAGATTGCATCGATACAGAAAGCCGTGAATCTGCTGGGTAGCCGCACCGTCATCAACCTGATCAACGCACAGTCGATCAAGGGCGAGATGAGCGACGAAACCATCGTGACGCTCAATCGTTTCTGGGACAGTGCCCAGGACGTGGCAATCACCAGTCTGACCCTGGCCAAGCGAATCGGCTCACAAACCGTGGACGAATCCTACGCGCTGGGTCTGTTTCATGACTGCGGGATTCCGCTGATGCTCAAGCGTTTTCCGGATTACATGCCGGTGCTGGAAGAGTCTTACGCCAAGGCCGGTCCCGATTGGCGGATCGTGGATACCGAAAACAGCAAGTTCGACACCAACCATGCCGTTGTCGGCTATTTCACTGCCAAGTCCTGGCGTTTGCCAGAACATGTCTGCAATGCCATCGCCAACCACCACAATGCCCTGGCGATCTTCGAGGATGATACGAGCCGCAATGCCGCGCTCAAGAATCTCCTGGCTCCCCTGAAAATGGCCGAGCATATCTGTGAGTCCTCCCGGGTACTGGGCAATCAGGACGAAGACCACGAGTGGAACAGCATCGGTCATCTGGTGCTGGACTATGTCGGTCTGTCCGAGTACGACTTTGAATACCTCAGGGAAAGCATTCGCGAGCTGGGCGCCAACTGATTCTGCCCGCTGCCGGTTTTCCTCTTTTGCCTCTCCGAGTTATCCATGCCTGAATTACCTGAAGTCGAAACCACGCGCCGTGGCATTGCGCCCCATCTGGAAGGGCAGCGTGTCAGCCGCGTGATCGTGCGGGACCGGCGTTTGCGCTGGCCCATCCCCGAAGACCTCGATGTACGCCTTTCCGGGCAGCGTATCGTGGAAGTCGGCCGACGGGCCAAATACCTGCTGATCCAGGCCGAAGTCGGAACGCTCATCAGCCATCTGGGGATGTCAGGTAACCTGCGACTGGTCGAAGCTGGCCTGCCTGCGCTCAAGCATGAGCATGTGGATATCGAACTGGAGTCCGGTCTGGCGTTGCGCTATACCGATCCGCGCCGTTTCGGTGCCATGCTCTGGAGCCTTGAGCCCCACAGCCACGAGCTTCTGGTTCGACTGGGGCCGGAGCCACTGACGGATCTGTTCGACGGTGAGCGCCTGTACGAGCGCTCCCGAGGCAAGTCCATCGCGGTGAAGCCTTTCATCATGGATAACGCGGTGGTGGTCGGCGTGGGCAATATTTATGCGACCGAAGCGCTGTTTGCTGCCGGTATCGACCCGCGACGCGAGGCCAAGGGCATTTCCCGGGCGCGCTATCTGAAGCTGGCTGTCGAGATCAAGCGCATCCTGGCCTACGCCATCGAACGCGGCGGCACGACCTTGCGCGACTTCATCGGTGGTGACGGCAAACCTGGCTATTTCCAGCAGGAGCTTTTTGTCTACGGCCGTGGTGAGCAGCCATGCAAGGTGTGCGGCACGACCTTGCGTGAGGTCAAGCTGGGGCAGCGGGCAAGCGTTTACTGCCCCAAATGCCAGACCTGATCCTCAATACTTGAAATACTGCGCCGCTTGCTTAAGCCCCAGTGCTGTTTATAGTTATCAGCATTCCAACCTGCGACACCTGAAGGACCAAGCCATGCGCCCGTTTCGTATTATTGCCGCCACCTTGACCCTGCTTGTCGGGTTACAGGCTTTACCTGCCGTGGCTGCCGAGCTGCCTCCAGGCAGTGGTGACCCGGTCTACAGCATCCAGACCCCGCCAGCTTTCGCCATGATCGGCGACCTGATCATCGCCCGGCCATTGCTGATTGCCGCGACCATCATCGGCACGGGTCTGTTCGTGATTGCTGCACCTTTCGCCGCCGCGGGCGGCAACCTGGGCGCAACGGGCAAGGCGCTGGTGGTCGATCCTGGCAAGGCCGCATTCGTCAGGTGCCTGGGCTGCACCGGCGATGGATATGGCAAGCAGGAATGATGCAGAGCGCTTTTGTCACCAGCCTTTGAACGCTATGCCTTGCCGGTGATGAGGCGATATTTGGTCATCAGCTCGTCTTTGCTTTCGACACGATTCTCGTCCAGCGGAATGCAATCCACAGGACAGACCTGCTGGCATTGAGGCTCGTCGTAATGACCGACGCATTCGGTGCACAGGTTCGGGTTGATCACGTAGATCTCCTCACCCTGTGAAATGGCCTCGTTCGGGCACTCGGGTTCGCAGACGTCGCAGTTGATGCAATCGTCAGTGATGATAAGGGACATGAAACACTCCAGCCGCGGGGTGTCCCGGGGCGTATGAAAACCAATGCGGCGAATTGTGCCGCATTAGCGCCTTCGATGCACCTCGACGTTACGAGCGTTTGAAGCGATCGGTCAGTGCCTGGGCCACGGCCGGGTGCACGAACTTGTTGATATCACCGCCCAGCGCAGCGATTTCACGGACCAGCGTCGAAGAAATGAATGAATAACGTTCCGACGGAGTGAGAAACAGACTCTCGACGTCCGGTGCCAGTTGTCGGTTCATGTTGGCCAACTGGAATTCATACTCGAAATCCGAAACCGCGCGCAGGCCGCGCAGAAATACGTTGGCGTTCTGCTCCTTGGCAAACTGGGCAAGCAAGGTCGAAAAGCCTACGACTTCGACGTTGGGCAGGTGTTTGGTGACTTCTCGTGCCAGCTCTACACGCTGTTCCAGAGGGAACAGCGGGTTTTTCTTCGGGCTGGCAGCAACGGCAATGACCACTTGGTCGAACAGGCGCGAGGCGCGTTCGACCAGATCGCCGTGGCCCTTGGTGATAGGGTCGAAGGTTCCTGGGTACAACACTCGGTTCATCGCGTCGTCCTGGTCGGAGTCCGGTTGGGGACTCGGATGTTATCGCAGCCGCCCCGGTGGGCCAAGTCGAGGTGTAGCCAGTGAGGCTTTATTGTGCCGATTATCGGCGATTTTTTATCAGGCTGATGGCATCTCAATGGCCATCAGCATGGCTCTATTCAGCGCAGGAACACCTTGTAGACCAGTCTCTGAATGGCCTTACCGTACGGCGGGTAAATTAAGCGCGCCGCGTTGAAGCGTTGCTTGATAAACACGCTTTTGGCCTGGCTGAAGGTCAGAAAACCTTCCCGACCATGGTAATGGCCCATACCTGAAGGGCCGACGCCCCCGAAGGGCAAGTCGTCCTGAGCCGCATGCATCAGCGTATCGTTCAGGCAGACGCCGCCGGAATGAGTCTGTTCCAGCACTTTTTGCTGCTCGGCTTTGTTGTAGCCGAAGTAGTAAAGCGCCAGCGGACGAGGGCGCTGATTGATATAGGCAAAGGCTTCA
The DNA here is from genome assembly GCF_900187465.1 of Pseudomonas sp. Irchel 3A18. Taxonomy (NCBI): domain Bacteria; kingdom Pseudomonadati; phylum Pseudomonadota; class Gammaproteobacteria; order Pseudomonadales; family Pseudomonadaceae; genus Pseudomonas; species Pseudomonas sp. Irchel 3A18. The sequence goes on along the minus strand of NZ_FYDI01000003.1, from coordinate 261,614 downwards.
TCGAGATCCCTGTAGGGCACGATAGGCAGCAACGGCCCGAAAATCTCATCCTGCATGACCAGCATGTCATCGCTGACGTTGAGCAAGAGACTGAACGGCATGCGCTGCGCCTGCCCCTGATCGTACAGGGCGATTACCTCAGCGCCTTTGCTGGCGGCGTCTTCCAGATAGTGATTCAGTCGCGCCAATTGTCGCTGATTGATGATCGCCGTGTAATCCGGGTTGTCAGCAAGTGTAGGGTAAAAGCCCTGGACCGCTTGCCTGTAGGCTTCGACGAAACCCTGCACCCGATCCTGCGGCACCAGCACGTAGTCCGGTGCGATGCAGGTCTGTCCGGCATTCAAGGTCTTGCCGAACGCAATGCGCTCGGCGGCATCCTTGAGCGGGACATCCCGGGACACAATCACGGGAGATTTGCCGCCCAGTTCCAGAGTGACCGGCGTCAGGTTTTCGGCTGCAGCACGCATGACATGCTTGCCGATGCTGGTCGCGCCGGTAAACAGAAGGTGATCGAACGGCAGTCTGGAGAAGGCCATGCCCACATCGGCTTCGCCCAGCACCACAGCGATCAGGTCTTCGGGAAAGATCCGCGCGAACAGACGCTTGAGCAGGTCGCCCGTGGCAGGTGTGGATTCGCTGAGCTTGAGCATCACGCGATTGCCGGCCGCCAGGGCGCCAATCAGCGGACCGATGGCCAGGAACAGCGGGTAGTTCCAGGGCACGATAACCCCGACCACGCCCAAAGGCTGATACACCACTTTGGCCGAGGCAGGCTGAAAGGCCAGGCCCACATGGCGGCGCGAGGGTTTCATCCAGCGCTTGAGCCGTTTGCGCGCATCCCGGATGCCTAGCAAGCTTGGCAGCAACTCGGCCAGCAGGGTTTCGTCGGCGCTGCGGTGGCTGAAGTCGCTGCTGATGGCGTCGATCAATGCCTGACGGTGGTCGCTGAGCAGTTCACCCAGGCTTTTGAGCCACTGCGAGCGTTGTGCTGCCGAGGGCATCGGGTTGGCTGCGAACGCCTGGCGCTGTAGAGCGAACGTGTGTTCCAGTTCGCTGGAAAAAGAGGGGGCGTCAGGCATTTGGGGCGTTCCTTGCTGGATTTTTCGAGTGTTTTAGAGCTGTTGCTCTATAAAGTCAAATGGCCTGTGTCCCCCTTGTCCCTTAGGTTTCACGCACATCACTGCATCTATGCCGACCGCTTGCGCTACCATTCCCTACCAACATACCTGAGGGATCGAGCTGAGTATGGCTCCACGTATCAAAACCCGTGAACGTATCGTGCAGGTCAGTCTGGAGCTGTTCAATCAGCAGGGTGAGCGTAGCGTAAGCACCAATCACATTGCCGCGCACATGGAAATTTCGCCGGGTAATCTCTACTACCACTTTCCCAACAAGCAGGCGATCATCGCCTCGCTGTTCAACGAGTATGAAGCGTTGGTGGATGGTTTTCTGTTTCCTCCCAAGGGGCGGCAGTTGACGGTTGAAGACAAGCGTAGCTATTTGCTGGCGATACTCGACGGCATGTGGCGTTACCGGTTCCTGCACCGCGACCTTGAGCACCTGCTGGCTTGCGATCCGGAAATGGCGACCCGCTATCGGCGTTTTTCTCAGCGTTCCCTGACCCAGGCCATGGCGATTTACAGTGCTTTCGTCGAGGCGGGTGTCCTGAACATGGACAAGGCGCAGGTCGAATCGCTGACCCTCAATACCTGGATCATCCTCACCTCCTGGGTGCGTTTCCTGTGCACCACACGTGAACATTCCACGCACTTGAACGAAGATGCCATTCGACGCGGTGTCTATCAGGTGCTTATGCTGGAGTATGGCTACATCAGCGCCGAGGCCCGTGAAGAATTCAGTGCCTTGTGCGCTGCTTTTTATACGGCCCTGCCCAAGGTGCTGGGGGAAGTCGGCTGAGAGTCATCGTCAGCACCCACTATTCGCTTTTCTGCTTACAGGAGTGAGTCATGTCCATCGCGCAACTGATCAGCCCTCAGCAATTGGCTGCCCGCCAGCGAGAGCCCGGGCTGGTGATTCTCGATTGCCGCTTTGCTCTGGAAGATCCCGATTACGGGCAGCGCAGTTACGCTCAGGGTCATATCGATCGTGCGTCTTTCGCGGACCTGGAGCGTGATCTCAGTGGTCCGGTCACCAAGGGCAAGACCGGACGCCACCCCTTGCCGGACCCTGAAGCGCTGTTGCGTCGCTTTCAGGCGTGGGGCATCAACCCGGACAGCGAAATCGTGCTCTATGACGATGGTCCCGGTGCCTATGCGGCCCGTGCCTGGTGGCTGCTGGCGTGGCTGGGCAAGCGCGAGGGTGTGTACCTGCTCGATGGCGGTCTGAAAGCCTGGCATGCGGCGGGCCTGCCGCTGAGCCTGGATGCGCCTGGCAACAAGCCCGGTACGTTCACTGGCGAGCCCGATATGTCTCTGGTGCTCAATGCCAGTCGTTTGCAGGGCCGTCTCGGGCGGCCGGAACTGACCCTGATCGATGCACGCGCCGAAGCCCGTTTTCGCGGTGAAGTGGAGCCCATTGACCCGGTTGCCGGGCATATTCCGGGTGCGCAGTGCGTCGCCTTCAACGAAAACCTGGGGCCTGACGGACGCTTTCTGCCAGCCGATCAGCTCAGGCAGCGTTTTGCCGAGACGCTACAGGATCGCTCGCCGAAGGATCTGGTCGCCTATTGCGGTTCCGGTGTGACGGCCTGCCATAACCTGTTTGCCCTGTGTCTGGCAGGTTACCCATTGGGGACGCTGTATGCAGGTTCGTGGAGCGAATGGATTACCGATCCGGCCCGAGAGGTTGCGACGGGGGCATGACCCTGTCGCCAGCAAGCTGCCTCCCACAAGAACTGGTTTCTGTCCCGGGATTCATCCGCGAACAGCCTTGTCGCGCTCATACGCCAGGCTCAGCCAGTGCGGAATGCGACGCTCCAGATAATAACTGGGGTTTTTCAGCGATCCATCGACAAACCCCACATGCCCGCCCCTGGCCTGTAACTCGAACTCCGTACACGCTGAAAGCTCGTCGGGTTCGGGCAGGCTGTGGATAAAGACGAAAGGGTCGTCTGCGGCCTGGATGATCAGTGTCGGTGTGCGAATCTGGCCCAGAAAATACCGGCTCGACGCCCGGCGATAATAGTCCTCGGCATTGGCGAAACCATGCAGCGGCGCCGTCACCCGGCCATCGAAATCCCAGAACGTGCGCATATTCTCCAACGAGCCCAGGGCGGCCAGTTCTGCCAGGCCTTCGCTCATCCCTTCATGCTGGAAGCGGCGTTGCTTGTCCCGGATATAAGCCAGCATTTCGCGCATGAAGTGCCGTTGATAGACCTTGGAAAAGCCCTGGCCGATACGGTTGGCGCACTCGTCCAGCCGGAATGGCACCGAGACAGCCACCGCGCCCAGCAAACCGCTTTCTGTGCCGGATTCGCCCAGATGCTTGAGCAGAACGTTGCCGCCCAGTGAATAACCCACGGCATAAAGCGGCGCCAGAGGGCGCAAGGCTCGCAGGTGGGCAATGACTTCTGCCAGGTCTTCGCTGGCGCCGGAGTGATAGCTGCGCGACAACAGATTCGGCTCCCCGGAACAGCCGCGCCAGTTCAGTGCCACGCTGGCCCAGCCTTGGGAAGCCATTGCCTTTTGCAGACCTGCCACATAAGGCGAATTCGACGAGCCGGTCAGTCCGTGCAGGACCAGCACCAGTGGTGCATCGGCCTCATGGGGGCCATGCCAGTCCATATCGAGAAAGTCCCCGTCCTCCAGCCACATGCGCTCTCGTGTACGGGCAAGCAGGGTTCGTTTGCGCCACAGCGGTCCCCACAAGGTTTGCAGGTGCGGATTACCCAGGCCTGAAGCCGGGACGAAACGGTTTGCCGAGGATGGGTGCAGAGGGCTGGCTGGCACGGTCTTGCTCATCAATGAATGCAGAGACGTACGTTGCCATTAAGTGATGCGAGATGTAAGAGGTTTTTGGCTGAGTGGCTTGATTGTGAATGCGCTCCTGCAGCAGGAGCGCATTCGTCTGCGAGAGGGCCGTCAGAACAGGTCGATCGGTGCCGACTCGTCTGCTGGCAGCGGGCTGCCCGGTACGCTGCCGCCCAGTTCGTTCACGCTTGGAGGCGTGTCTTCGCTCTTGAACAGCTCGAAGAACGCATTGGGCGTACTCGGGGTCGCGGCGCGGCCACTTACAGGGTCGACCCGCAGGCTGAGGATGCCATCCGGTTCGGCCTGTTGATGCGGCGGCTTGTCCTTGAGGGCTGCGCTCATGTAGTCCATCCAGATTGGCAGGGCGACCGTACCGCCAAACTCGTGGCGTCCGAGGCTTTCCGGCTGGTCGAAGCCCGTCCAGACCGTTGTCACGTAATCCGCGTTATAGCCGGAGAACCACGCATCCTTGGATTCGTTGGTCGTACCGGTCTTGCCCGCGATATCCGGCCGGTTCATGGACAGTGCGCGACGCCCTGTGCCGCGCTTGATCACATCCTGCAGCATGCTGTTGAGGATGTAGGTCGTGCGACTGTCGACGATTCGCTCTGCAACCACAGGTGCCTGTGGCTCGGTGGCGGATGTCGGGGACGTGGTGGTCAGGCCCGGACTGTCATGGATCGCGAAGGTCGAGGTGTTGGCTGCTGTCTTGGCCTCTGTGGCCGGAACGCTGGCCGGATTGGCCAGGAACAGCGTCTGACCGTCACGGTTCTCGATCTTCTGGATCAGGTACGGGCTGACTTTATAGCCGCCGTTGGCAAATGCACTCCAGCCGGTGGCGATTTCCATCGGCGTCAGGGTTGCGGTGCCCAGCGCCAGGGACAGGTTGCGCGGCAGGTCCTGCTTGGCGAATCCGAAGCGAGTGATGTAGTCCATGGTGGAATCGATACCCAGGGCCTGCAGCAGACGGATCGAAACCAGGTTGCGGGACTTGTAGAGAGCCTCGCGCAACCTGATCGGGCCGAGGAAGGTGTTGGTGTCGTTCTTCGGACGCCAGACCTTGTCCAGGTATTCGTCCACGAACACGATAGGCGCATCGTTCACCAAGCTCGAAGCGGTATAACCGTTGTCCAGGGCGGCACTGTAGATGAAAGGCTTGAAGCTCGAACCCGGTTGACGCTTGGCCTGCATGGCGCGGTTGTAATTGCTCTGCTCGAAGGAAAAGCCACCGACCAGCGCACGAATGGCACCATTCTGCGGATCCAGAGAAACCAGAGCGCTTTGAGCGGCGGGAATTTGACTGAATTTCAGCGAGCCGTCTTCCTGACGCAGCAGGCGGACCAGATCGCCGACATGCGCCACGTCAGCCGGTTGACGTGGATTGGCGCCAAGACTGTTGGTGTTCAGGTAAGGGCGAGCCCATTTCATGCTGCTCCACTCGACGTTTTCTTCTTTTTCGCCGTTGCGGGTCAGGACGCGGATGCCGTTTTTATCGACCTGCGTGACGATGGCGGGCTCTACGCCGTTGATCGTGCGCTGTTTGGTCAGTTCCTGAGCCCAGCCGGCAGGCGTCATGCCCGGGAAGCGGCTTTCCGGGCCGCGATAGCCATGGCGCTGGTCGTATTCGATCAGCCCTTGCTGCACAGCCTTGTTGGCGTGCTCCTGAAGATCGCTCGGAACAGTAGTGGTGACGCGGAAGCCTTCGGTATAGGCTTCGCTGCCGTAGCGACCGACCATTTCGGCGCGGGCCATTTCTGCAATATAGGGCGCGTAGACTTCCGGCGTCGGGACGTGGTAGCTGGCGTTGAGAGGCTCGTTGAGAGCGGCCTGATAGGCGCTCTGGTCGATCTTGCCCAGTCGGTACATGCGCCCCAGGATCCAGTCGCGACGTTCCTTGGCACGTGCCGGGTTGGCCAGCGGGTTGAAGCGTGAAGGTGCTTTTGGCAGGCCTGCAATCATGGCCATTTGCGCAAGGCTTACATCGCGAATCGATTTGCCATAGTAGACTTGCGCCGCAGCCTCGATGCCATAGGCTCGGTTGCCCAGGTAGATCTTGTTGACGTACAGCTCAAGGATTTCATCCTTGGTCAGTTGGCGCTCGATTTGCAAGGCAAGGAGAATTTCGGTGGTTTTACGTGAAAAGCTTCTTTCGCTGGTCAGGAAAAAGTTTTTCGCGACCTGCATTGTGATGGTACTGCCGCCTGATTGAATATGGCCGCTTTTCACCAGTTGGGTGGCAGCGCGCATCAGGCTGCTTGGGTCGACGCCGTAGTGATTGGCGAAGTTGTCGTCTTCGGCCGACAGCAGGGCGTTGATGAAATTGGGCGGGATTTCGGCAAAGCGAATAGGGGTGCGGCGCATCTCGCCAAACTCGGCAATCAGCTTGCCGTCGCTGCTGTAGACGCGCAGGGGAATCTGCAACTGAATGCTCTTCAGTGCTTCGACAGAGGGCAGGTTCGGGCTCAGATAAAGGAATGCACCGCTCAGCGCGAGCAGCAGGCCGCAAAATACTGCTACGAGAGACCACCAGATAAACTTCAGCAGGCGTATCAAGGCTTTTGGATTTCCACAAAAAAGAATGGGTTGAGCGCAGGCATTTACAAACGAACACGCCTTGAAGCTTTGTTAAACGAAAAAACCGCCGGGCATTATAAGCATTTTTCGTCTCCAGGCGTGATTTGCGCTACTGTCAAGGCTGTTGACAATGGCGCAGGCCAAAAATTACGCCGTAAGTGGCGGAAAACTCATAGGAATACTGGTTGTGTTCGAACTCTTCGGTAAGAAGGCCAACACCCTTCTAGGGATCGATATTAGCTCTACCTCGGTAAAACTCCTTGAGTTGAGTCGTTCCGGCACTCGTTACAAGGTCGAGTCTTACGCGGTCGAACCGCTGCCGGCCAATGCCGTCGTCGAAAAGAATATTGCCGAACTCGAAGGGGTCGGCCAGGCGTTGTCGCGCGTACTGGTCAAGGCCAAGACGAACGCCAAAATAGTGGCGGTCGCCGTGGCGGGCTCGGCGGTCATCACCAAGACCATCGAGATGGACGCTGGTCTGTCCGACGACGATATGGAAAACCAGCTCAAGCTTGAAGCTGACCAGTACATTCCCTATCCCCTCGAAGAAGTCGCCATCGATTTTGAAGTCCAGGGCTATTCGGCGCGCAATCCCGAGCGCGTCGAAGTGCTGCTGGCCGCCTGCCGCAAGGAAAACGTGGAAGTGCGTGAGGCCGCATTGGCGCTGGCCGGGCTGACGGCACGTGTCGTCGATGTGGAGGCCTACGCGCTGGAGCGTTCTTTCGGTCTGCTGTCTGCCCAGTTGGGCAATGACCACGATCAACTGACCGTTGCCGTGGTGGACATCGGTGCAACCATGACCACCCTGAGCGTGCTGCATCACGGGCGCATCATCTATACACGTGAGCAATTGTTCGGTGGGCGCCAGCTGACCGAGGAAATCCAGCGTCGCTATGGCCTGTCCATGGAAGAGGCGGGGCTTGCGAAGAAGCAGGGCGGGCTGTCCGACGATTACGTCAGCGAAGTGTTGAACCCCTTCAAGGATGCCCTGGTGCAGCAAGTGTCCCGCTCGCTGCAGTTCTTCTTTGCCGCCGGGCAGTACAACACCGTCGACTACATCATGCTGGCGGGCGGTACGGCTTCCATTCCAGGACTTGAGCACTTGATCCAGAAACGTCTTGGTACGCCAACCCTGGTCGCCAACCCTTTTGCCGACATGGCCCTGAGTTCCAAGGTCAACGCCGGTGCATTGGCCAGTGATGCTCCCGCATTGATGATCGCCTGCGGTCTTGCCTTGAGGAGCTTCGACTAATGGCACGGATCAACCTTTTACCGTGGCGTGAAGAGCTTCGCGAAGAACGCAAGAAACGCTTTCTGACGGCGCTGGCCTGCGTACTGGTTTTCTCGGTGGGCGCGCTGTTTCTGCTGGATCGCTACATCAACAACGCGATCACTTATCAGGAAGCGCGCAACGCATTCATCCAGAAGGAAATCGCCCAACTCGATATCCGCATCAAGGAAATCAGCGACCTGAAAGCCCGGCGCAAACAGTTGCTGGAGCGGATGAAGATCATCCAGGACTTGCAGGGCAACCGTCCGATCATTGGCCGGGTGTTCGATCAGCTAGCGCGGACCTTGCCCGATGGCGTTTATTTTTCAGATGTCAAAATGACCGACAAATTGATTTCCATCAGTGGGGCTGCCGAGTCCAACAACCGGGTTTCGGACCTGATGCGCAACATGGAGGCCTCCGACTGGCTCGCCTCCCCGAGCCTGACCGAGGTCAAGGCGACCACGGCAGGTGCAGTGGATCAGGCGAACGTCTTTCAACTGACGGTCCGCCAGACCCAGCCTGTTGTTGTGGTTGAAGGGGCCAAGCCATGAATTTTTCTGAATGGCTGGAAGGGCTTCGCCGGGTCGACCTCAATGACCTGGATCTCAACAACCTGGGTTCCTGGCCTGCAGCGGTCAAGGCCATCTCCGGCGTGCTGGTGATGGTGCTGGTGTTTGCGCTGGGTTATTTCCTTTTCATCCAGGAGCTGGAAACCCGGCTCGAAGGTGCCCAGGCCAACGAACTGATGCTGCGCGAGCAGGTGTCGACCAAGGCCTTCCAGGCCGCGAACCTGGAGCCTTACAAGAAGCAGATGGAAGAAATGGAAAACACCTTCGGCGCACTGTTGCGGCAATTGCCCAGTGACACCGAGGTGCCTGGCCTGCTCGAAGACATCACTCGTACAGGCCTGGGAAGTGGTCTGGAGTTCGAGGAAATCAAGCTGTTGCCCGAAGGGGTCCAGCAGTTCTATATCGAGCTGCCGATCCAGATCACGGTCGTGGGTGGCTATCACGATCTTGCGACGTTCGTCAGTGGCGTTGCCAGCTTGCCGCGCATCGTGACGCTGCATGACTTCGAGATCAAACCGGTCGACCCCAAATCTCAGACCAAGCTACGCATGAACATTCTGGCCAAGACCTACCGCTACAACGATGAAGGGCTGAAGAAATGAGGGCGGCGCGACTGCTGTGCGTCAGTGTGGTCCTGATGGGGCTGGCCGGGTGTGATAACGATCCGGAGTTCGCCGATCTCAGCGCTTTTGTCGATGAGGTCAAGACGCGTCCTTCGGGCAATATCGATCCATTGCCCAAGTTCCGTCCCTATGAAACCTTTACCTATAACGCGGCCAACCTGCGCAGTCCGTTCCAGCCTCCGGTGAAGATCGATCTGCTCAATCGCCAGAAAGGCTCACGGCTGGTCAAGCCGGACGAGACGCGGGTCAGGCAGTTTCTCGAAGGGTTCAATATCGAATCCTTCGAGATGGTCGGAACCATTGGCAACGAATCGGGTACATTCGCCTTGTTGCGCGGTGCCGGAGGGGTTCATCGCGTAAAAGTGGGTGATTATCTGGGCCGCAATAACGGCCGGATTGTGTCGGTCAGCGATGCGCAGGTCGATGTCATTGAAATAGTTCCTGATGGAGAGGGGGCCTGGCTTGAAAGGCCGCGCAGTATTTCCCTCAAAGAACGCTCATGAAGTGGGCAAGGCCAAGCATGCTTAACACCGCACAACGGAAATTCATCATGATCAGGATTCTCTCGATTATCGGCGTTTCGCTAGGGATAGCGATGCTTTCGCCGGTTCTCCAGGCAGCCAATCTTAAAACGCTGGATGTTGCAGCCTTGCCAGGCGACCGGATCGAGCTGAAGCTTTCCTTCGATTCTCCGGTTCCTGCGCCGCGCGGTTATACCACCGAACAGCCGGCGCGCATCGCGCTGGACCTGCCGGGTGTGACCAGCCAGCTGGCAACCAAGAGTCGTGATCTGGGTGCGGGCAATGCGCGCAGTGTCGTGGTGGTTCAGGCCCAGGACCGCACGCGGGTCATCATCAACATGACGACGCTGTCTCCTTACAGCTCCCGAGTCGAAGGCAACAACCTGTTCGTGGTGGTCGGCCAGGGCGCTGCCGCTGCGCAATCCTCCCAGCCGAGCACGGCCATGGGAACACCGCGAGTCGCCGTCCCGACGCCCGCTCCGTCAGCGGCACGGCCTTACGTGCCGGCAGGTGTGAAAGCCATCAGGAATATCGACTTCCAGCGCGGCGAGCTGGGTGAAGGCAATGTAGTCATCGACCTGAGCAGTCCTGGCATTTCTCCGGACATTCAGGAGCAGGGCGGCAAGATTCGTATCGACTTTGCCAAGACCCAGTTGCCTGAGCCGCTGCGAGTCAGGCTGGACGTCAAGGATTTCGCCACGCCTGTGCAGTTCGTGAGTGCCACGACCTCCGGCGACAAGGCGAGCATCAGCATCGAGCCTTCGGGCGCCTTCGATTACTCGGCCTACCAGACTGAAAACAAGCTGACCATCAGCGTGCGCCCCCTGACCAATGAAGACCTGGATCGCCGTGCTGCCGACAAGCCGGTCTACACCGGTGAAAAACTGTCGCTGAATTTCCAGGACATCGATGTGCGCTCGGTGCTGCAACTGATTGCCGACTTCACTAACCTGAATCTGGTGGCCAGTGACACGGTTCAGGGCGGTATCACCCTGCGCCTGCAGAACGTGCCGTGGGATCAGGCGCTGGATCTGGTGCTCAAGACCAAGGGCCTCGACAAGCGCAAGGTCGGCAGTGTCCTGCTGGTCGCGCCAGCCGATGAAATCGCCGCCCGTGAGCGTCAGGAGCTGGAATCCCTCAAACAGATTTCCGAACTGGCGCCGTTACGGCGCGAGCTTCTGCAGGTCAATTACGCCAAGGCGGCCGACATCGCCAAGCTGTTCCAGTCGGTGACCAGCGTCGAATCGAAAGCCGACGAACGCGGTTCGATCACTGTGGATGAGCGTACCAACAATATCATTGCCTACCAGACCCAGGATCGCCTCGACGAGCTGCGTCGCATCGTGTCCCAGCTGGATATTCCTGTGCGTCAGGTGATGATCGAGGCGCGCATCGTTGAAGCCAACGTCGATTACGACAAGGCTCTGGGAGTGCGCTGGGGTGGTACCAAGGTTGGCAGTGGCAACTGGAATACCTACGGTCTGGACGATAACGGCGACGAGGCGGGCAATACTGGCAGCGACCTGAGCGCCAACACGCCATTCGTCGACCTGGGTGCCGGTGGCGCGACCTCCGGGATCGGCATCGCCTTCGTCACCAACAATACCCTGCTCGATCTCGAGTTGAGCGCAATGGAAAAGACCGGCAACGGTGAAATCGTCTCCCAGCCCAAAGTGGTCACTTCCGACAAGGAAACCGCCAAGATCCTCAAGGGTACGGAAATTCCTTATCAGGAATCCAGCTCCAGCGGCGCGACAACCGTGAGCTTCAAGGAGGCATCCCTGTCGCTGGAAGTGACGCCGCAGATCACGCCGGACAACCGCATCATCATGGAGGTCAAGGTCACCAAGGACGAGCCGGATTACCTCAATGCGGTACTGGGCGTGCCTCCGATCAAGAAAAACGAGGTGAACGCCAAGGTGCTGGTTTCCGATGGCGAGACGATCGTGATCGGGGGCGTGTTCTCCAATACGCAAAGTAAAGTAGTAGAGAAAGTGCCATTTCTTGGCGATGTACCGTATCTTGGCCGCCTTTTCCGTCGAGATACGGTTTCAGAAGCGAAATCCGAGCTGTTGGTATTTCTGACTCCGCGTATCATGAACAACCAGGCGATTGCTGTGAGTCGTTGATTCTGTGCGAAATTTAATACTTGTAGGGCCGATGGGGGCTGGTAAAAGCACTATCGGCCGTTTGCTTGCCAAAGAGCTGCGCCTACCGTTCAAGGATTCCGACAAGGAAATCGAGTTGCGCTCGGGCGCAAATATTCCGTGGATTTTCGACAAGGAAGGCGAACCGGGCTTTCGCGATCGCGAACAGGCAATGATTGCTGAGCTGTGTGAAGCCGATGGCGTCGTTCTGGCGACAGGTGGCGGTGCCGTCATGCGCAGCGAAAACCGTCAGGCGCTGCATGCCGGTGGGCGTGTGGTGTATCTGCACGCATCGGTCGAACAGCAGGTCGGGCGCACGGCTCGTGACCGCAATCGTCCTTTGCTGCGTACTGCCGATCCGGCCCGGGTATTGGGTGAATTGCTGGCCATTCGTGACCCGCTGTATCGGGAAATCGCCGATCTGGTGGTTGAAACCGATGAACGGCCACCCCGTATGGTCGTTCTTGACATACTTGCCCGCTTGGCAGAGCTTCCTCCCCGTTAAAGCGCAGACGAAAATGCGCTATCCTCGGCGACCATCAAAACAGCGACAGCCATTGGCTGTCCTGGCGCACGAAAAAACATGCGCAACGCCCAATCGTTAATCAATGTGGGGACACATGCAGACACTTAAGGTCGAGCTTGGTGAGCGTAGCTACCCGATTCATATTGGCGAAGGCCTTCTGGACAAGCCGGAGCTCCTGATCCCGCATATCGTCGGGCGGCAGGTGGCTATCGTTTCCAATACCACGGTGGCTCCTCTTTATCTCGAACGATTGACGCGAACGCTGGTGGGTTACAACGTCCTGTCAGTGGTGTTGCCCGATGGCGAAGCGTTCAAGAACTGGGAAACCCTGCAAACCATCTTCGACGGCCTGCTCACGGCACGGCACGACCGCCGCACGACGGTGATCGCCCTCGGTGGCGGTGTGATCGGCGACATGGCCGGATTCGCTGCCGCCTGTTATCAGCGTGGCGTGAATTTCATCCAGATCCCGACCACGCTGTTGTCCCAGGTGGATTCGTCGGTGGGCGGCAAGACCGGCATCAATCACCCGCTGGGCAAGAACATGGTGGGAGCTTTCTATCAGCCGGGCGTCGTGCTGATCGATACCACCACACTCAACACCCTGCCCGAGCGTGAACTGTCCGCCGGGCTGGCTGAAGTCATCAAGTACGGCCTGATCTGCGACGAGCCGTTCCTGACCTGGCTCGAAGAGCACGTCGACCAGTTGCGCGGCCTGGACCAGAAAGCCCTGACCATCGCCATCGAGCGCTCGTGCGCCGCCAAGGCGCTGGTGGTGGGTGCTGATGAGCGTGAGTCCGGCGTGAGGGCAACCTTGAACCTGGGTCACACTTTTGGCCACGCCATCGAAACCCATATGGGCTATGGTGTCTGGCTGCATGGCGAGGCGGTTGCCGCCGGTACGGTCATGGCTCTGGAGATGTCTTCGCGGCTTGGCTGGATCACCACCAGGGAGCGTGATCGCGGTATTCGCCTGTTGCAGCGTGCCGGCTTGCCGGTTGTGCCGCCACAGGACATGACGGAAAACGATTTTCTTGAACACATGGCGATCGACAAGAAAGTGATCGATGGTCGCCTGCGTCTGGTGCTTCTGCGTCAGATGGGTGAAGCGGTTATCACGGACGATTATCCAAAAGAAGTACTACAGGCCACTCTGAGGGCGGATTACCGCGCTCTGGTGGATCAGCTTAGAGGTTAACGGAAAACCCATGACTAGTTTGCATGCCGACGAGGCTTTCCTCGGCCATTATCAGTTGAGTCATGACCCCTTTGCAGCGCGGGTACCTGGCTTCAAGTTTTTTCCTGCCCAGCGCAAGTCGGTGCTGGGTCAGCTCCATCACCTGGCTCGCTACAGCCAGTTGCTGCTTGCAGTGACCGGCCCTCAGGGCAGCGGCAAGACTTTGTTGCGCCAGGCGCTCGTAGCCAGCACTAACAAGCAGTCGGTGCAGAGCGTGGTCATTTCGGCGCGTGGCGCCAGTGATGCCGCAGGCGTATTGCAGCAGGTCGCCCAGGCGCTGATTGTTGCCCAGGCTGAAATGCAGGCGATTCTGGCACAGGTCGTACAGCTTGCGCTGACCGGTCAGGAAGTCTATCTGCTGGTGGACGATGCGGAACAACTAGGCGATTCGGCGCTCGAAGCGTTGCTGGGTCTGGCCGCAGGTACGCCTGAGGGGCGTCCGCATGTGTTCCTGTTTGGCGAGCCGTCGCTGATCGACCGTCTCGATCAGTTGTGTGCCGACCTGCAGGGTGATGTCGAAGGCGAGCGCTTTCATGTCATCGAGTTGCAACCTTATACCGAAGAAGAAACCCGGGAGTATCTGGCTCAACGTCTGGAAGGTGCAGGGCAAGGAATCGCGTTGTTCACTGCCGAGCAGATTACCGATATTCATGAACAGTCCGATGGCTGGCCTGGGAATATCAACCAGGTTGCCCGCGATTCAATGATCGAGGCGATGATCGCGAGTCGCTCCGCGGTCAAGCGCCCAAGTGTGGGGTTCAACATGCCGAAAAAACACGTACTGGCCCTTGGTGCAGTTGTCGTGGTCGCAGTGGCAGCCGCGGTGCTGATCCCTGGCCGTGGCGACAAGAGCGCTGCGCCAGCCAATGCTCCGGCCCAGGCCCAGTTGCCACTGGGTCAGGGCACGCCCGCGAATCAGCAATCCAATAATGGCGGTCCGGCTATCGAGTTTGCGGGTAACTCGCAGCCGATGCCTCTGCCGCTGGTGGGTAACTCGCAACCTGTGATGCGCGGCCCTCTGGCTGAAGCGGCAGGTGCCGGTGAAACCGATGAAGATGCAGTGCCAATGGGCTCTCCAGCCCAGCCGGCCACGGTAACGACCACTGCACCACCTGCCGGTGCGCAGGCCGGTGCCGTGCCTCGCTCTTCCATTCCGGCTCCTGCGGCGGCAACGCCGGTGGCTCCGGCCGCCAAGCCTGCACCGGCGCCAGCTCCGGCTCCGGCTCAGGTCGCCACAGCCAAGCCGGCACCCGCAGCGGCTCCAGCCGCCAAACCTGCCGCAGCCGCTGCCAAGCCGGCTGCTGGTGGCAACTGGTACAGCGGCCAGGCGCCAGGGCATTATGTGGTGCAAATCCTGGGCACCAGCTCGGAAGCAACGGCTCAGGCCTATGTTGCCGAGCAGGGCGGCGAGTACCGTTATTTCAAGAAAACATTGCAGGGCAAGCCCCTGTATGTCGTGACATACGGTAATTTTTCGGACCGCGCTGCAGCCCTTGCAGCCATCAAAGTCTTGCCAGCAAAGGTTCAGGCTGGTAAACCTTGGCCCCGTACTGTCGCCAGCATCCAACAAGAGCTCGGCGCCAGTCGCTGAAGTCGCAGCGGCCTTATCCAGGCCGCTCACCCGGCAAACCTGATTTTACCTGCTCCGACGTGCCGCTTCTGGCGGCGCGCCTTGCAGTGTCTGCGTTACAAACGCCCTGACGTTTCGGTCGCTTCGGTCAGAATATTGAAAAATACTTTGACTAGCACAATGCTCAGCTATAAAACCTTCATAAATGCGACATTGATTTTCGGCTTTTCGCCGTTAAATTTGTGGGCCTTTGTGTCGCTGTGTACAATGACCTCCGTTTTGCCTCTCCGAAGCCGGCGTACGTTCGGCGTGACTGGTAATTGATTGAATTGAAAAGAAATTTGCCTCGCATAGAGGCAGCCTGGTGAGAAAGTGTCTATGAAAGCCGGTCTATACCAACCAGATGAATTCAAGGATAACTGCGGCTTCGGCCTGATCGCTCATATGCAGGGCGAGCCCAGTCATCACCTGTTGCAGACGGCTATTCAAGCCCTGACCTGCATGACCCACCGTGGTGGTATCAACGCCGACGGCAAGACCGGTGACGGTTGTGGCCTGTTGATTCAGAAGCCCGATGCATTCCTGCGTGCGGTCGCCAAGGAACACTTTGGTGCTGATCTGCCTCGCCAGTATGCCGTGGGCATGGTGTTCCTCAATCAGGACGACGCCAAAGCTGACATCGCTCGCGAGAACATGAATCGCGAAATCCTCGCCGAAGGCCTGACTCTGGTCGGCTGGCGTCAGGTGCCTATCGATACCAGCGTACTGGGCCGTCTGGCTCTTGAGCGTCTGCCGAAGATCGAGCAGGTATTTATCGGTGCAGAAGGCCTGAGCGATCAGGAGTTCGCCATCAAGCTGTTCAGTGCCCGTCGCCGTTCGTCGGTGTCCAACGCTGCCGATACCGACCACTATGTCTGCAGCTTTTCGCACAAGACCATCATCTATAAAGGTCTGATGATGCCGCGCGACCTGACGGCATTCTTCCCGGACCTGAGCGACGAGCGCCTGCAAACCGCGATCTGCGTGTTCCACCAGCGCTTCTCGACCAACACCCTGCCGAAATGGCCGCTTGCCCAGCCATTCCGCTTCCTCGCCCACAACGGCGAGATCAACACCATTACCGGTAACCGTAACTGGGCGCAGGCGCGTCGTACCAAGTTCACCAACGATCTGATGGATCTGGAAGAACTCGGCCCGCTGGTCAACCGTGTGGGTTCCGACTCATCGAGCATGGACAACATGCTTGAGCTGATGGTCACCGGCGGCATCGACCTGTTCCGTGGCGTGCGCATGATCATTCCGCCAGCGTGGCAGAACGTTGAAACCATGGACCCCGATCTGCGGGCGTTCTATGAGTACAACTCCATGCACATGGAGCCGTGGGACGGTCCGGCTGGCGTCGTGATGACCGAAGGCCGCCATGCGGTCTGCCTGCTCGACCGTAACGGTCTGCGCCCGGCGCGCTGGGTCACGACCAAGAACGGCTACATCACCCTGGCGTCGGAAATCGGCGTGTGGGACTACAAGCCTGAAGACGTCATTGCCAAGGGCCGTGTCGGTCCGGGCCAGATCTTCGCGGTAGATACCGAAACCGGTCAGATCCTCAATACTGATGCCATCGACAACCGCCTGAAGTCGCGTCATCCGTACAAGCAATGGCTGCGCAAGAACGCCTTGCGCATTCAGGCGACCATGGAAGACAACGACCACGGTTCGGCCTTCTACAATCCTGAGCAGCTCAAGCAGTACATGAAGATGTATCAGGTCACGTTCGAGGAGCGCGATCAGGTACTGCGCCCGCTGGGTGAACAGGGCCAGGAAGCGGTCGGCTCCATGGGCGACGACACGCCGATGGCGGTACTGTCGCGTCGTGTGCGTTCGCCGTTCGACTACTTCCGTCAGCAGTTCGCGCAGGTGACCAACCCGCCGATCGACCCGCTGCGTGAAGCCATTGTCATGTCGCTGGAGATCTGCCTCGGTGCCGAGCGCAACATTTTCCAGGAATCGCCTGAGCATGCCTCGCGTGTGATCCTCAGCTCGCCGGTCATTTCCCCGGCCAAGTGGCGTTCTCTGATGAACCTGGAGCGCCCTGGCTTCGAGCGCCATATCATCGACCTGAACTACGACGAAAGCGTCGGTCTGGAAGCGGCGATTCGCAACATCGCCGATCAGGCCGAAGAAGCCGTCCGCGCTGGCCGTACCCTGCTGGTGCTGAGCGACCGGCACATTGCTCCGGGCAAACTGCCTGCTCACGCTTCCCTGGCGGTTGGCGCGGTTCACCACCGTCTGACCGAAAAAGGTCTGCGATGCGACAGTAACATCCTGGTCGAAACCGCGACGGCCCGTGACCCGCACCACTTTGCCGTGCTGATCGGCTTCGGTGCTTCGGCGGTCTATCCGTTCCTGGCCTACGAAGTGCTGGGCGACCTGATCCGTACCGGTGAAGTACTGGGCGACCTTTACGAAGTCTTCAAGAACTACCGCAAAGGCATCACCAAGGGCCTGCTCAAGATTCTGTCGAAGATGGGTATCTCCACCGTTGCGTCCTACCGTGGCGCGCAACTGTTCGAGGCCATCGGCCTGTCCGAGGAAGTCTGCGACGTCAGCTTCCGTGGCGTACCGAGCCGCCTGAAAGGCGCCCGTTTCGTCGATATCGAAGCCGAACAGAAGGCGCTGGCAGCCGAAGCCTGGAGCCCGCGCAAGCCGATCCAGCAAGGTGGCCTGCTCAAGTTCGTGTTTGGTGGCGAGTACCACGCCTACAACCCGGACGTGGTCAGCACCCTGCAAGCTGCCGTGCAGCAGGGCGACTACAGCAAGTTCAAGGAATACACCTCGCTGGTTGACAAGCGTCCGGTGTCGATGATTCGCGACCTGTTCCAGGTCAAGACTCTCGACCAGCCGCTGAGCCTCGATGAAGTCGAGCCGCTGAGCGAGATCCTCAAGCGTTTCGACTCTGCCGGGATTTCCCTCGGCGCGCTGTCGCCGGAAGCTCACGAAGCGCTGGCCGAAGCCATGAACCGTCTGGGCGCTCGCTCCAACTCCGGTGAGGGCGGCGAAGACCCATCGCGCTACGGCACCATCCGCAGCTCCAAGATCAAACAGATCGCCACTGGCCGTTTCGGCGTGACGCCTGAGTATCTGGTCAATGCTGATGTGTTGCAGATCAAGGTCGCTCAAGGCGCCAAGCCGGGTGAAGGCGGGCAACTGCCGGGCGGCAAGGTCAACGGCCTGATCGCCAAGTTGCGCTATGCCGTACCGGGCGTGACCCTGATTTCGCCTCCGCCGCACCACGACATCTACTCCATCGAAGACTTGTCGCAGCTGATTTTCGACCTGAAACAGGTCAACCCGTTGGCACTGGTATCGGTCAAGCTGGTAGCAGAAGCCGGCGTTGGTACTATCGCCGCTGGCGTGGCCAAGGCCTATGCCGACCTGATCACCATTTCCGGCTACGACGGCGGCACAGGCGCTTCGCCTCTGACTTCGATCAAGTACGCCGGTGCGCCGTGGGAGCTTGGCCTGGCCGAGACTCACCAGACCCTGCGCGGCAACGACCTGCGCGGCAAGGTCCGGGTACAGACCGACGGTGGTCTGAAAACCGGTCTGGACGTGATCAAGGCCGCTATCCTCGGTGCTGAAAGCTTCGGCTTCGGTACGGCGCCGATGATTGCCCTGGGCTGCAAATACCTGCGCATCTGCCACCTGAACAACTGCGCCACCGGCGTAGCGACCCAGAACGAAAAACTGCGCAAGGATCACTACATCGGCACCGTCGATATGGTGATCAACTTCTTCACCTACGTGGCTGAAGAAACCCGCGAGTGGCTGGCCAAACTGGGCGTTCGCTCCCTGGAAGAGCTGATCGGTCGTACCGACCTGCTGGATATCCTGCCGGGCGAAACCGAGAAGCAGCAGCATCTGGACCTCACGCCTCTGTTGGGCAGCGACCACGTGCCTGCCGACAAGCCGCAGTTCAGCCTTGTTGACCGCAACCCGCCGTTCGACAAAGGCCTGCTGGCAGAGAAAATGGTGGAGCTGGCCAAACCGGCCATCGAATCCCTGAGTGGCGGTGAGTTCGAGCTGGATATCTGCAACTGCGACCGTTCCATCGGCGCGCGGATTTCCGGTGAGATCGCCAAACTGCATGGCAATCAGGGCATGAACAAGGCTCCGGTCACCTTCCGCTTCAAAGGCACGGCCGGGCAGAGTTTCGGCGTGTGGAACGCCGGTGGCCTTAACATGTATCTGGAAGGCGATGCCAACGACTACGTCGGCAAAGGCATGACCGCTGGTAAGCTGGTGATCGTTCCGCCTAAAGGCAGTCCGTTCAAGACCAACGAAAGCGCCATCGTGGGCAACACCTGCCTGTACGGCGCGACTGGCGGCAAGCTGTTCGCGGCCGGTACGGCGGGCGAGCGCTTCGCGGTGCGTAACTCGGGTGCTCACGCCGTCGTGGAAGGCACTGGCGACCACTGCTGCGAATACATGACCGGCGGTTTCGTCTGTGTGCTGGGCAAGACTGGCTACAACTTCGGTTCCGGCATGACCGGCGGTTTCGCCTACGTGCTCGACCAGGACAACACCTTCGTTGACCAGGTCAACCATGAGCTGGTCGAGATTCAGCGCATCAGCGGCGAGTCGATGGAAGCCTATCGTACTCACCTGCAAAGCGTGCTGAACGAGTATGTCGAGGAAACCGGCAGTGAGTGGGGTCGTAACCTGGCCGAAAACCTGGACGACTACCTGCGCCGTTTCTGGCTGGTCAAGCCCAAGGCTGCCAACCTGAAATCGCTGCTCTCCAGCACCCGGGCGAATCCGCAATAAGGCACAGCTGCAAGCGGCAAGTTTCAAGCCGCAAGTTAACAGCAGTGCGCGAATTGCCTGCGATCATGATTCTTGCAGCTTCAGGCTTGTAGCTTGAGGCTGCCGTTAGAGGTTCCAGAGTATGGCTGAACGTCTCAGTAACGACTTCCAGTTCATCGAGGTCGGACGTAAAGATCCGAAGAAGAAGCTGCTGCGCCAGCGCAAGAAAGAGTTCGTGGAAATCTACGAGCCCTTCAAGCCCCAGCAGTCCGCCGATCAGGCTCACCGTTGCCTGGGTTGCGGCAACCCGTATTGCGAGTGGAAGTGCCCGGTACACAACTTCATCCCCAACTGGCTGAAGCTGGTATCCGAAGGCAATATCCTGGCGGCCGCCGAGCTGTCGCACCAGACCAATACCCTGCCGGAAGTCTGCGGTCGCGTATGTCCTCAGGATCGTCTGTGTGAAGGTGCCTGCACCCTCAATGACGGTTTTGGTGCCGTCACCATCGGTTCGGTCGAGAAGTACATCACCGACACCGCATTCGCCATGGGCTGGCGTCCGGACATGTCTCGCGTTGTGCCGACCGGCAAGCGTGTGGCGATCATTGGCGCAGGTCCTGCGGGCCTGGGTTGTGCCGACGTGCTGGTGCGCGGTGGCGTGACGCCGGTGGTCTTCGACAAGAACCCGGAAATCGGCGGTCTGCTGACCTTCGGCATTCCCGAGTTCAAGCTTGAGAAAAGCGTCCTGAGCAATCGCCGTGAAGTGTTCACCGGCATGGGTATCGAGTTCCGCCTCAATACCGAAGTCGGCAAGGACGTCACCGTCGATCAACTGCTTGAAGAGTTCGATGCCGTATTCATGGGCATGGGCACCTACACCTACATGAAAGGTGGCTTTGCCGGTGAAGAACTGCCGGGCGTGCACGATGCCCTCGACTTCCTGATCGCCAACGTCAACCGCAATCTGGGCTTCGAGAAGTCGCCGGAAGATTTCGTCGACATGAAAGGCAAGAAAGTTGTGGTGCTGGGCGGTGGTGACACCGCGATGGACTGCAACCGTACGTCGATCCGCCAGGGTGCCAAATCGGTGACCTGCGCCTATCGTCGCGACGAAGAAAACATGCCGGGTTCGCGCAAGGAAGTGAAGAACGCCAAGGAAGAGGGCGTGAAGTTCCTCTACAACCGTCAGCCAATCGCTATCGTTGGCGAAGGCAAGGTTGAAGGTGTGAAAGTGGTCGAGACTCGCCTTGGCGAGCCTGACGCCCGCGGTCGCCGCAGCCCTGAGCCGATTCCGGGTTCCGAAGAAATCATCCCGGCTGACGCCGTGGTCATCGCCTTCGGCTTCCGCCCAAGCCCGGCGCCATGGTTCGAGCAGTTCGGCATCAACACCGACAGCCAGGGCCGTGTTATTGCCCCGGAACAGGCGAAATTCAAGCACCAGACCAGCAACCCGAAAATCTTCGCGGGTGGTGACATGGTGCGCGGCTCCGACCTCGTGGTCACTGCAATCTTTGAAGGCCGCAACGCGGCTGAAGGGATTCTGGATTACCTGGGCGTCTGATGGTGCCCCGCAGGAGCGAATTCATTCGCGAATTCGCTCCTGCGCGCTGCGACAAATCGCCCCGATAGAGAAAAGAAAAGGCTCTTGCCGTGCCTTTTATGTCCGCGTCTGAGAAAATGCCCGCACTTTTTTTGCGGATGCCGACATGACTGCCCTGAAGAACGACCGTTTCCTTCGTGCCCTGCTCAAGCAACCCGTAGACGTCACGCCTGTCTGGATGATGCGTCAGGCCGGTCGCTACTTGCCTGAATACCGCGCCAGCCGTGCCAAGGCGGGCGATTTCATGAGTCTGTGCAAGAACGCCGAGTTCGCTTGCGAGGTCACGTTGCAGCCGCTGGATCGCTATCCGCTGGATGCCGCGATCCTGTTCTCCGATATTCTGACCATCCCCGATGCCATGGGCCTGGGCCTGTACTTCGAGACCGGTGAAGGTCCGCGCTTCAAGAAAACCGTCAGCACCCTGGCCGACATCGAAGCCCTGCCGATTCCCGATGCGCAGCAGGACCTGGGCTATGTAATGAATGCGGTCAGCACCATCCGTCGCGAGCTCAATGGCCGTGTTCCGCTGATCGGTTTCTCCGGCAGCCCATGGACGCTGGCCACGTATATGGTCGAAGGCGGCTCTTCGAAAGATTTCCGCAAGTCCAAGGCCATGCTCTACGAAAACCCGCAAGCCATGCACCTGCTGCTCGACAAGCTGGCGCAGTCGGTGACCTCGTACCTCAATGGTCAGATCCTGGCGGGCGCCCAGGCTGTGCAGATCTTCGATAGCTGGGGTGGCAGCCTGTCCGCTGCGGCGTATCAGGAATTCTCGCTGGCCTACATGCGCAAGATCGTCAGCGGCCTGATCCGCGAGCACGATGGCCGCAAGGTGCCGGTCATCCTGTTCACCAAGGGTGGCGGCCTGTGGCTGGAAAGCATTGCCGGTGCCGGTGCCGATGCACTGGGCCTGGACTGGACCTGCGACCTCGGCGAAGCCCGTCAGCGCGTCGGCCACAAGGTTGCGCTGCAAGGCAACATGGACCCGACGGTCCTCTATGCACGCCCTGAAGCCATCCGTCAGGAAGTGGCACGCATCCTGGCCAGCTACGGCAGCGGCACTGGTCACGTCTTCAACCTCGGCCACGGCATCACCCCTGAAGTCGACCCGGCCAATGCCGGTGCCTTTATTGAAGCCGTGCATGAGCTTTCGGCGCAATATCACCAGTAATTTGTACTGCGGTCATGAAAACGCCCGGTTTTTGCCGGGCGTTTTCATGTGCGTCAGGGGGTGAGGAGTTGTTCGGCGTATCGGGCAATAACGTGGCAAAAGCGTGTTTGTTGTCCGCGGGCGCGTTGGGCGATTATTTGTAGTTCTTCCTTGCTTGCCGTCAGCAAGAAATCGTCATTGAAGATGCCGAGCATTGTTTCTTCCCGGCGATTATTCAATCGAAGGGTATCAAGCGCGAGAATTTCGATCATTTTTGAGGCGGCATCATCATCTGCGTCTGTCGGTTTTATCTCGCCATTCAGCGTATATTGAAAGCGGCTTTCGCAGTTTTCATCCTGTGGAGAGATATGCCGAGTTTCATCAAAGAGATTGCCTTTCTTATGACCGCAGTGCAGCAGGTAATCAGGTTCTCTTTGTTGTAGCTCACCCACGTCGCGCAAGCAGGAGGCATGCAAGTTGTTATAGTCAAGCTCCAAAGGCGTGTAGTCTGATTTCGGGCGAAAGTGCTCTATGTGGCTGGTTTGTTCGGATATCTCATCCCCGCAATAACAGCACAGATAGGCTTGCTCTCTTAGCAGGCTTTCATGAACCTCTTTTTTCTTTTGGGGCGCAGAGCGCGTCAGTGATTTATAGGTAGGCTTGCGGTTTTCTCTTTCTGCTTTGGCTTTCCAGTTTGTAAAAGACAGCGGCTCAATTCCCTTGAGTACTTTCCTCATCTGCCAATTATCTCTTTGCGAGTTATCAGCGCTTGGGCTCTTGCATACTCAGGAAGGTCTGGAGTCAGCGCTTTGAGCTTTTCCAGTTGCTGCTTGGCCTGTTCGAGATTGTTATCTTCCAGTGTCGAAAATAGCTGGTTCAGTAATTTTTCGATCTCTGGATCGCGCTGCGTAACGCCCATGACCTCTTCAAGCACGCTGCTGGAGTCCATTCCGTAGGTCGTTCTCGGGTTAGAGGCTTTACCGTTATGTAACAGAATGACTTCTTCGGGTTTCAGGCTGCCGATGATCTGTGGTGAATGGCTTGTGGCAATGAATTGCACTTTCGGGAATGCTTTTTTGAGCGTAGGGGCAATATTGCGTTGCCAGGCTGGGTGAAGATGTATGTCCAATTCATCGATAATCACGATGCCATTGGTACTCTCCAGAACATCTTTCCCCATCTGTGGATTGAGGATGCACATCCGACGCGCAATATCGGCTATCAGAGCAATCAAACTGCGCTGCCCATCACTGAGGTCGTGGAACGGGACAGTCTTGCCTGGCCCCATATCTACCACCAGACTTTGAAGTCTCAAGTCATATCTGAGGTCAAGCGCATCAGGGATTGCGAGCTGTATCGCTTGATTCACCCACTTGAGTTCATCCTCGGGTTCGCTGTCGGACTTCGAGTCCAGCTTGTCCTGAAGACGCTCAAGAGTCCTGGCGATTAACCAGCTTTCAAAGTCGCGCAAGTCGGCTACGGCATCAAACCAGTTCAGGTAGCCATCGAAACGAGATAATTTCTGTTGTGCCGAAAATTCTGCCGATACGTTAGCGCTTTTCCACCGGCGATTGGCGCGATAAAAAGCCAGCACCGGTAGATCGATACGCTCACCTGCATTCCACTTGGCATGTACTTCTTCCATATGCGTCAGGAATGATGGGTCGACGGCTGCTTCCCAGATATCAGCCAGCTGTATCGTTCCCCAGTCCGGAAGGCCAAAAATGTCACCCTCGGCTTTTATGAAAACAGGAAGTTTGCGTTCAAACCGGCTTCGCCCTTCGTACTTATCAACAACGAAGCGCACATCTTCGACGGGTAAATTCTTTTCGTCGCATTTCATAGCATTGCCAAACGGCACAAGAGACACTGCCACCCCCTGCAACAACGACGTCTTCCCACTCCCATTGACCCCAACCACCAGGTTAAACCCCGGCTGGAAATCAAAACGGGCATCTTCGTAACAACGAAAATTCTGTAGGTGGAGATGGTCGAGGCGCATGCTGGTTTCCTTTACCAAGTCTGGCAGATGCGCCAGTGTACCTTGGCTTGCCGTGTCTGCCAGCGTTCAGTCTATGTCTAGACCTTTGCCGCCAGCGGCTGCAACCTCGCCAGCCGCAACGCCACGCCCAGTGCGATCAGCAGTAGCGCGCCAATAAACAGGCCGATGCCGTTCCAGCCTGCGTAATGCCAGAACACGCCGCCGCCCGTTCCGGCCACGCTTGAGCCGGCGTAATAGCAGAACAGGTACAGCGAAGTGGCCTGGCCTCTGGCTTTTACGGCTCTGCGGCCCACCCAACTGCTGGCGAGCGAATGAGCACCGAAGAAGCCGAAGGTGAAGATCAAGACGCCGACAATGATGACCGCCAGCGGGCTGAACAGGGTCAGGGCCAGGCCGATCAGCATCATGACGATGACTGCCCACAACACTTTGCGCCGTCCCAGCCTGTCGCCCAGTGCGCCGATCTGCGCGGAGCTGTAGATGCCCGACAGGTAAACGATCGAAAACACACCCACCACCGCCTGGCTCAGGTTGTAGGGCTCGGTCAGCAGGCGATAGCCGATGTAGTTGAAGAGGGTGACGAACGCACCCATCAGCAGAAAGGCGAGCAGAAACAGCAGCGGCAGCCCGGCATCGCGAAATTGCAGGACGAAGCCGTCCAGCAGGCTGCGCGGATGCAGCGAACGGGGCTGGAAGTTGCGGGACTCGGGCAGGATTCTCCAGAACACAGCGGCTGCAATCAGTGCCATGCCGCCGACCACCAACATCGCGGTATGCCAGCTTACGTAATCGATCATCACCCCGGTAATCAGCCGTCCGCTCATGCCGCCGACCGCGCTGCCGCCGATATAAAGCCCCATGGCCAGGCCAAGGTGCATCGGGTGGATTTCCTCGCTCAGGTAGGTCATGGCCACCGCCGCCAGCCCGCTGAGCGACAGGCCGACCAGTGCACGGGTAATGAGCACGCCTTCCCAACTGGGCATCAACGCGCTGGCAATGGTGGAGATGGCTGCACAGAACAGCGCGAGCACCATCACCGGCTTGCGCCCCAACCGGTCGGAAATCGGCCCGGTGATCAACAGGCCA
This sequence comes from Pseudomonas sp. Irchel 3A18, assembly GCF_900187465.1. Taxonomy (NCBI): domain Bacteria; kingdom Pseudomonadati; phylum Pseudomonadota; class Gammaproteobacteria; order Pseudomonadales; family Pseudomonadaceae; genus Pseudomonas; species Pseudomonas sp. Irchel 3A18. Next base: position 236,004 of record NZ_FYDI01000003.1, on the reverse strand, counting down.
ATGGCGAGCATCGCCGTCGCAACCGACAGGATCAGGCTGCTTTGTGCTGCATTGATCGAGAACTCCTGAGACAGCAGCGGCATCATCGGTTGCACGCAATACAACAGGGCGAAGGTTGCGAATCCACCCGCGAACAGTGCCAGTACCGTTCTGGTGAACGCCGGTGTGTTCTTTTCGATATAGCTGTCGCCTGCGGCAGCTGTGGGCTGTTGTTCAGTGGAGAGCGGGGCAACGGCAGGGTTCACGATGGACCTCGGGGTGCGGCAGGCTTGTAATGAAAAAAGCATATAGCGCTGAAATCATTCAATCCAATATATTGTTCGACCTGTTTGATATGTAAAACGACTTGATTGGAGGCCGCATGGAATTGCGCCATTTGCGTTACTTCATCGCGGTTGCCGAAGAGCTGCATTTCGGACGTGCTGCTCAAGTGCTGGGTATTTCCCAGCCACCGCTGAGCCAGCAGATTCAGGCGCTGGAGCAGGAGCTTGGCGCGCGTCTGTTCGACCGCACCAACCGACGGGTGCAACTGAGTGAGGCCGGGCGGCTGTTTCTCGAAGAGGCTCGCGGCGTACTGGCCCAGGTCGACAAGGCCGCCGATGTGGCGCGTCGGGCACAACTGGGTGAGCTTGGGGAGTTGAAAGTCGGATTCACGGCTTCGGCACCTTTTACGTCCAGCATCCCGCAGGCGATCTTTGCTTTTCGCCAGACCTACCCGGCTGTGCACCTGGCCTTGAAGGAAATGACCAGCAAGGATGTGTCCGAGCAACTGGAGGACAAGTCGATACAGGTCGGCATCATGCGGCCGCTTGCCTTGCCGGATTCATTGGTGTCTTTCGAGCTGCTGCGTGAACCGCTGGTAGCGATCATGCGTTCTGATCACCCTTTGGCCGCGGGCAGTGAGCAGGGGCTTTATATGTCGGAGCTGGCGGCCGAGCCGTTCGTGTTTTTCCCTCGTACTTACGGTAGCGGTTTGTACGCGCAGATACTGGAGCTGGCGCGAGAAGCCGGTTTCAGCCCCTTGATTACCCAGGAGGCCGGAGAGGTCATGACCATCATCGGGCTGGTGGCGGCAGGCCTTGGTGTGACGGTTCTGCCCGCGCCCTATCAGCGGATGCGCATCGAAGGCGTGGTCTATCGAACCTTGCTCGACCCCAAGGCAACCACCGCCGTGTGGCTGGTGCAGAGAAAGGACGAACAGTCACCGATGGCCAAGGCGTTCTTTGAGTTGGCGACGGGAGGGAAGGGGATTCGCGAATGAATTCGCTCCATGCTCTGTGGGAGCGAATTCATTTGCGAAAAAGGCTTACTTGACCTGCGCCAGATCCCCGCGCAGATCGACACTGGCTACCAGCGTGCCAGCGCGGCACTGGAATTTTTCGGTGTCCTTGTACAGGTCGCGCCCGACAACACTGGCAATGTTGATCACCGCGTTGGCATTGGCTTTCCTGGCTGCGTTCTGCAGGGTCGCCAAGGCGGATTGCAAGGCCCAGAAGCAGGCTTCCTCATCGGACTTGTTGCTGCCGTTGGTCTTGCGACTGCTGCCCACGGTGTCCAGCTTGCGAACCTGGGCTGGCAAGGTTTCACCGGCCAGGTAGAACTTGACGCTGCCGTCCAGCAAGCCCGCTTCGGTGGCACGCCTCACGCCTTCACGGAAGCTCAGGTAAGTCGGCGCATCGACGCCTTCCTTGATGATGCCCAGACCATTGACGGCCTCGATGTTCGGATCAATCGACAGCTCCTTGAGGATGTTGGCGCGCAGGCGATTGACCCAACGGTTGTAGTTGCCATGGATCTGACCGTCCTTGTAGTCCAGACCGGTGCTGCTGCGGTAGTCGATTTCAAACGAGGTCGGGGTGTATGGAATATCGACCTCGGCGTGATGACGACCACGTACGGTGATGGCGGCCTTGATCATGCCCGGTTTTACCGATTGCACGACCCATTGGCGATCATTGAGCGCCGTGACGATGGCACGGCTCATCTGCTCGTTGCTGAAACCCATCTCGCTGGAGAAGTTTTCCTTCGCGTTGTACACCGGCTTGCTGGTACAGCCTGTAATCAACAAGGCCAAAGCCATCAAGGCGAAGATGCGGTGGATCAGATTCATTCCCTTTACTCCGTAGGTCGATCTATTCAGTGCCAGCGGCGGAAAATCAGCGACGTGTTGACCCCGCCAAATGCAAAGTTGTTGTTCATCACATACTCGTTGTTCATCTGCCGGGGTTCACCGATCAGGTAATCCAGTTCGCCACATTGCGGGTCGACACTGTCGAGATTGAGGGTGTGGATGTAGCGGTCGCGATTGAGCATTTCGATGCTGAACCATGACTCCAGCGCCCCGCACGCGCCGAGCGTGTGACCGAAAAAGCTCTTCTGCGAACTGATCGGGATGCGTGGCCCGAAGAGGCTGCTGGTCGCCAGGGTTTCGGCGATATCGCCCTGTTCGGTGGCGGTGCCATGGCCGTTGACGTAACCGACAGCCTCTGGCGGCAGGTTCGCATCTTCCAGAGCCAGCTCCATGGCGCGACGCATGGTGATCTGCTCCGGGCGTGTGCTGTGGGCGCCATCGGCATTGCTGCCGAACCCGACGATTTCCGCATAGATATGCGCACCCCGTGCCAGCGCATGTTCAAGCTCTTCGAGCACCAGCATGCCGGCACCTTCACCAATCACCAGGCCATCTCGACCGCTGTCGTAAGGCCTTGGGCTGGTGTGTGGTGCGTCGTTTTTCAGGCTGGTGGCGTACAGCGCATCGAAAACCATGGCTTCGGTAGGGCACAGCTCTTCCGCGCCGCCTGCCAGCATCAGCGGCAAGCGTCCGAACTTGATCGCTTCATAGGCGTAGCCGATGCCCTGGCTGCCGCTGGTGCAGGCGCTGGAGGTCGGGATCAGGCGTCCGGTCAGGCCGAAGAAGATGCTGATGTTGGCTGCCGTGGTGTGCGGCATCATCCGCACGTAGGAGTTGGCGTTCAGGCCTTCGGCTACGGAGTTGAGCAGCATGTTACCGAACGCTTTTATGTCGTCGGTGCTGCCGGTTGAGGAGCCGCATGCAGTGCCCATGCGCCCGTCGCGAATGATCGGGTCATTCAGCAAGCCTGCGTCGATCAGGGCTTTTTCCGATGCACCCACCGCCATGCGCGATACCCGGCCCATGCTGCGCAACTGCTTGCGGGTCCAGTGTTCGGGCACCGTGAAATCATCGACAGGTCCGGCCAGTCGTGTATTGAGTTCGGGGAAACGGTCCCACTCGCCCATGCGCCGGATGCCGCTGCGGTTGGCGGTGAAGTTGGCTTCGATGCTGGCCCAGTCGCTGCCCAGTGAAGTAATGCCGGACATGCCGGTAACGACTACGCGCTTCATCAGCACAAGCCTCCGTTGACGGCCAGGACCTGGCGAGTGATGTAGGCGGCCTCAGAGGACATCAGGAAGTTCACCGCGCCGGCCACCTCTTCAGGCGTGCCCATGCGCTGTGCCGGGATCATTTTCATCAGTTCGTCCACCGGAACGTTTTCGTCCAGCATTGCTGTATCGATCAGGCCCGGTGCCACGCAGTTGACGGTGATCTTGCGTTTGCCCAGTTCGATGGCCAGAGCTTTGGCTGCACCGATGAGTCCCGCCTTGGAAGCGCTGTAATTGACCTGCCCGCGATTGCCGATCAGGCCGGACACCGACGTGATGCACACAATCCGGCCTGCTGCACGACGGCGAATCATCGGCATCATGACCGGGTGCAGCACGTTGTAGAAACCATCGAGGTTGGTGCGCAGTACCTGATCCCAGTCTTCTTCGCTGAGTGCCGGAAAGGCACCATCGCGAGTCAGGCCGGCGTTGAGCACGACGCCGTAATAGGCGCCATGGGTTTCAACGTCCTCTTCGAGAATTGCCTTGCAGGCAGCGCGGTCGCTCACGTCGAATTGCAGCACGCGGGCCTGGCGTCCCAGCGCGATGATTTCGGCCTGAACGGCTTCTGCTTCACTGCGACCGCTACGGCAATGCAGGACCAGGTCATATCCGGCCTGTGCCAGACGCAGTGCAATGGCGCGGCCGATGCCACGGCTGGAGCCGGTGACCAGTATTGATTCAGTCATGCCAGGGCTCCTTCGGTCAGGTATTGGGCGGCGTTGGGTGGGCAATAGACGCTGAGGCGGGCAAAGGCCTGGATGTCCGGGCCGGTCAGGTTGCATTCAAAGACACCCATGCCGCTGTCGTCCTGCAATGAGCGGGTGGCCTGGATCGTCAGTTCGCTGCCAGCGGGGAAATGCCCGACGTTGCATTCGAACTTTCGGCTGCCAAGCAGGAAGCCCAGCTGGACAGGCTCACCCTTGAGGCGTGCCTGACAACCGGCATAGGCTGCAACGCTCTGTGCCATCAGTTCTACGCCAAGCCAGGCGGGCAGGCTGCCATCCGGCTGGCTGAACAAGCCATCGGGGCGCACGGTGACGCGGGTCTGGATCTGTTCTTCGTCAAAGCTCAGGACCTGATCGATAAGGATCATGTCGGCAGCATGGGGAATCAACTCGGCGAGCGGCCAATCGATCATGGTGCATCTCCGATAATCAGGCTGATGTTGTTGCCGCCGAAAGCAAAGGAATTGCTCATCATGTAGCGGGAGTCAGTGGGCGCCAGTTGTGCGCCGGGCAGTGTCCATTGCAGGGTTGGCAGCAATGGATCGGCCTGACCGTCCCAAAGATGAGGAGGCAAGGCCCGTTCATGGTTCTGCGGGGCAAGAGTGAGCCAGCAGAAGGCGACCTCCAGGGCACCCGCGGCACCGAGGGTATGGCCGCTGAGGGGTTTGGTCGAGGAACACGAAACACCGTCGGGGAATACCGCCTGCACGGCCAGGCTTTCCATGGCGTCATTGTGCTGGGTCGCAGTGCCGTGCAGATTCAGATAGCCGATTTGACCGGCAACGAGCCGGGCATTGTCCAGTGCCTGTTGCATGGCTTGTCGTGCGCCACGACCGCCGGGTTCAGGCGCGGAAATATGATGAGCGTCGCAACTGGCACCAGCGCCCAGCAGGGCGATCGAGTGCGTGCCGCTGGCTTCACGGGTCATGAGGAACAGAACTGCCGCTTCGCCGATATTGATGCCGTCGCGGTTGACGGAAAATGGATTGCAGCGCTGTTGCGACACCGCTTCCAGCGCCGAAAAACCGTTGAGCGTCAGTTTGCAGAGGCTGTCCACGCCGCCACACAGGACGGCATCGCACAGACCCATGTCCAGCGCCCGTCGTGCGCTGAGCAAGGCGCGTGCGCTGGAGGTGCAGGCGGTGGAAATCACATAGGCCGGGCCGCGCAGTTCCAGCCAGGACGCCAGGAAGGTCGCCGGTGCGCTCAACTCCTGCTGCTGATAGTCGTAATGCTCGGGGAAACTCTGGTCGCGCAGCCAGGTCGCCATGCTGTTGCTGGCTTCGTCGATACCCGAGGTGCTGGTCCCCAGAATCACCCCGATACGCTCGGCGCCATAACGCTCGATGGCCTGACGGATATCGCTTTCGATCTGCAGGGCGGCGGTCAGCAACAATTGGTTATTGCGACTGCCCTGTGCGCTCAGTGACGCCGGGATGGGAGCCAGGGCATCTTTGATTGCGCCGACCGGCAATACCCGATCGGGCACCCAGCCGTTCTCTGCAACCATCCCCGAACTGTCGGCAGCGAACAGCTTGCGCGACACCTCTTCAGGACCATTGCCCAGGGCACAGATCAGCCCCATGGCATTGAGGTAGGCAGTCATTTTGAGGTCTCGACATTCAAGGGGGTGATTTCATAACTCAGCCCTTCCTTGAGCTTCAGCGTAAAGACAGTGGCAGAACGGTAGTCAACCCGCCAGCGGTCATTGAGGCGGCGCTGCGTATCCTGATTCTGCGCAGCAGGATAACTGACGGGCAGCTTTTCATTCGGTGTCAGGGCAAAGAGAAGAGCTGCAAACAGTTCGCGAGCCTCCGGGTTCGGCGGCAGCAGACCATCGGCCTGCCACTTGCCCTGAATCAGCAACTGGCGCGCTTGGGGAATGCCCAGCGGGTCCATCAAGGACCAGCGCAACCCGGCATTCTCACCCTGGATGATCAACAGCCAGTCCTGACGCTGATCGGCCTGCTCACGCTGGATATGCAGCTGCATCGGCAACTGCAACGACGGCATGGCCGCAGGCAGCGGTGCCTGGCTGGCACAGCCGCCCAGCAACAGAAGCACTAGAAACCATGCGCGGATCATGAGGACTCGCCGGTCAGAGGCTTGCGGGCCACGACATTGACCAGGGTTTCTTCGCGTTGCCCGAACGGCTTGGGCTTGAGCAGTTTCAGGCGCTCCAGCAAGCCGAAGTCTTTTGCACGGCTCCACCACAGATACGGGTACGAGACATTATCGGCTTCAAACTCGAAGCCCTGGCCGCGAATCATCTCCAGATACTGCGCTGCGCTTTTCTGCACATGCATGGGGTGGCGAAACAACCAGCGAATCACCCAGGTATCGATATAGGCCTCGGTGGATTCGGCGAACAGCAGATAGCCGCCCGGTTTGAGCACGCGATAGAACTCGGCAATGGCTTTTTCCTGCTCGACCAGATGGTGAAAGGTCTGGTGACAGAACAGCATGTCGACGCTGGCATCCGGCAATTGCAGGGCGGCGCAATCACTGCCGATCAGCTCGATATCGATACCCTGGCGGCGAGCTTCTTCACGGCTCATCTTCAGACTGTGCGGGTCGGCGTCCACACCCAGCAGGCGTGAAGGTGCGAAGACCTGGCGCAGGTACTGGAATGACTTGCCTTGCCCACACCCGGCATCCAGCAGCACCGGTGCTTCAGGTGGCTGGCCGTTGAACAGCGTGCGCAGATCATTGATCGCAACCCGCAGCACGTGATGCTGCCAGGTGTGGCTGCGCAGGAACCAGAAACCGAAACGGGTTTCTTCGACATAGCTGTCGCTCAGGAATGGCTGGTTCATGAGGCGTTACTCGCACAGAACTCGGCCAGCATGCGCAACCGGCGTTTGGGCTCGCTGACAAAGGGATTGCGTTCATCCCATGCATAACCGGCCAGGATGGCGCTGATCATACGGCGGATGTCCGGGGTACTGTCGGGATAGAAAATGACGTCCTGAAAGCTGTTGTCATACCAGCCCTCGACATAGGCGCGGAAGGTATCGACACCACGCTTGAGCGGGATGGCAAATTCGGTTTCCCAGTCCACGCTTTCGCCCTGCAACTGTCGGCTCAGCAGGTTGGCGGCCATGCTGGCCGAGCGCATGGCAATGGTCACGCCGGACGAAAACACCGGGTCGAGAAATTCCGCCGCGTTGCCCAGCAGTGCGAAGCCGGGGCCATGCAGGGTTTTGACGTTGGCTGAATAACCACCAATGGTCCGTGCCGGTGTATCCCAGACGGCATTTTTCAGCACCTTCTTGAGCTGTGGCGTTTCATCGACGAATGCTTGCAGGCAGTCGTCCAGGTCCTGCGGCTTATCTTTGAAGCGCTCAGCCGACGCAACCACGCCCAAGGAGCAGCGACCATTGCTGAACGGAATCGACCAGAACCAGACGTCCCGATGTTCGGGATGAATGCTGATCAGGATCTTTTCACGGTCGAAGGGCGGGCTTTCGATATGGTCTTCGATGTGAGTGAACACGGCCTGGCGCACCGGGAAGCCGGACGGCGCTTCAAGGTCCAGCAAGCGCGGCAGGACGCGGCCATAACCGCTGGCATCGAGCACGAACAGGGTTTGCACGCTGTACTCGCTGCCGTCTTCACGACGAACGCTCAGGATGGGTTGCGGGGCGCTGAAGTCGGCGTTGATGATTTCCTGCTGATAGCGGATTTCAACACCTTGCAGCGCTGCCTGATCGGCCAGCAGCTTGTCGAACTCACTGCGCTGGACCTGAAAGGTCGTGGGTTTGCCGTTGCTGAACGTGTCACCGAAATCGAAATCGCTGTACTGATCACCGACAGCAAAGGCTGCACCGTTTTTCTTCTGGAATCCGGCCGCCTCAACTGCTTCGAGCATGCCGGCTTCTTCGACGAAGTCCAGGCAATGGGAGAGCAGGCTTTCGCCAATCGAGAAGCGTGGAAACAGCTGGCGTTCGATGATCAGAACATCGTGGCCCTTGCGTTTGAGCAGCGCGGCAGCAATCGCCCCGGCAGGGCCTGCACCAATGACGACAACCTGCCGATTTTCCATGTCAGTGAGGGGCACAAGAGTTCCTTATCGGTTGGTCGGTGGTCAGGGAGGACGGCAACGGTTTGCGACCCATGCCGGTCAGGGCAGGCATGAGCGTCGCCAGCAGGCTCATCAGCATCAGCGCGAAATACAGCGCCGGACTGATGAGTTGCTGTTGCAGCAGAAGATTGAGAAAGACGATTTCGCTCAGCCCGCGGATATTCAGCAGCACGCTTTCGCGCCAGCGGCTTGCGCCTGCAAAAGAGGGTGGAGCCCAGCGCAGACCGATCCAGTTTCCCAGCATCTTGCTGACGATGGGAATGATGATCAGCGCGGCCAGTTGCAGCCCGCTCAGGGTGCTCATGGCACTGTGGATGTCGATTTGCACAATGCCGAAGGTCAGCAGCAACGGTATCGCCAGCTGGTTCTGCAAGCGTTTGAACAGGGCAGCAGGCAGCGGCAGCCTCCAGGTTTGCCCAAGGCGCGACATGTACAGCAGATAGCCAATGCCGAAGATCAGCGCGTTAAGTTTGTAGTGCTCGGCTACCACCAGCATTGCAAAGAACGTCAGGCTGTAGAGCAACGGCTGGCGCAGGCCCAGCAGGCGAAACAGCAAGGGAATGCAGGCTCCCAGCAACGGCAGTAACAGGCTGGCGGGTTTCAGGCTGCCCTGGCCCAGGGCGAACAGGCTCCAGCAGGCCAGATCGATAAGGATCGCGGTTTGTACCAGACGGCGTGTCGCCTGGGGCGGGTAGCCGATGTGTTGCAGGTAGAGATAAAGCACCGGGATCGCGGTGATGGCGAACACCAGTCCAATGGCCAGCGAGCCGAGCCAGGATTGATCCGCAAGCAGCCATAGCGCACAGGCCAGCCCTGCCACAAAGGGCACCAGAAAGCTGGGGATCGCGACTTTCAGGCTCTGGCGGTCCAGTCTGGCGTCGATGACATCGCTGAGGATATGCCCCAGGACTATCGCGAAGGCCAGGCTGTACAAGGTCTTGAGCCAGGCCGGCGACACCAGTTGTGCGCCGCTCAGTTGCCAGTGCGGCTCGATCCAGAACAGCATCAGCAGTGGCAAGCCAAAGGTCGCCAGCAGCAACTGGCTGACGATGGGAATCAGGCCCAGTCGCTGACCCGCCCAGGTTGCCAGGGCAAAGGCCAATAGCGCCATCAGCCAGAATAGAAGGATCATCACGAACGATGCTCCTTCTTCGGACTTGCCCAGGGAGCAAGGATGAAACTGAAAGCCAGCCCAAGGCTGACGGACAGCCCGAAATTGCTGATGGCCGGGGTACTGGAGATCGCCAGCAGACCAAATGAAAGCCATGTGGTGATGGCGGCCAGCAAGGTGCCCAGCAGGCTGACGGCAGCGCCGCCGATCTGCTCGCGCATGAGAATGGCGTAATCGACACTGATCGCCGTCACCAGCAGCAGGCCGAACAGGCTGAACAGGGTCAGCGGCTGGCCGAGCCAGCCCAGGCTTGCCAGACTGCACAGGGCTGCCAGCAAGGGCAGGGCAACAATTCGCAAGGCTCCGCCCAGGCCGAACGGCAGGAACAACAACAGGACGATCAGTACGCAGGAAAGCAGTTTCAGTTCGGCGGCGCTGATCTGGGTGGCGGCGAATACGCTGTTGAGTTCGCCCAGGCGATCCACCAGTTGTACACCTTCCAGCCCTTGCGCCTGAGTCTTCAGCAGAGCGGGATCGTTCAGGCCTCGCAAACTTACGATGCCGGCCACGCCGTTATCGTCATGGCCGAGCCAGAGCGTGCGCCAGGGTTCGCTGAGAGGTCCGGTGAGGGCGAGGTCGATACTTTGTGAGGGCAGCGCTTGCAGTCGGGCCAGCTCGGCCTGCAATGCGCTGGCCGATACGCCCAGTTGGACCAGAGGCTGCCAAAGCGGCTCCAGGCGGGAGAGTGCAGTGCGTGTGGCTTGCTGGTCGGCGGGTGATGCGACCAGTTGATTGAGCGCCATGTAGCCTTGCAGCTTGCCGACATTGACCAGTTGTTCCAGTCGTTGGGTGAGTGCCGACTGGCGCTCCAGCAATTGCTGCTCATCCTTGCCACGAACCAGAAAGAACTGGCTGGTGGGCTGGTAGCCGGTGATGCGGGCGATGGCTTGGGCTTCGTCTGTCAGTGCCTGAGGCGCCGAAACCCATTGGCGGATATCGTTCCGAGTGGTCAGTTGCCACAAGCCTGTTGCACAGAACGCCAACAGCACTGCCAACAGTACGGGAGTACTGATGCGTTGCAGCAAGGCTTCGCGGCAATCGAGCAGGTGTTGTGCCAGAGCCAGAGGCCATTGTGCGGGATGGATTTCGACCTTGGCGAGCAACGCAGGCAGCAGGCAAACCGCAGTCAGATAGGCTCCGATCAGACCGGCAGCCGAGAACACGGCGATTTGCGTCAAGGCTGGAAATGGCGTCCAGGCCAGGGCCAGATAGCCAATACAGCTGGTGATCAGGCTCAGGCTCAGGCCGGGTAATGTGAGTCGCAAGGCAGGCCAGCTCCGCCAGGGTTTCAGGCTCCAGCTTTTGGACAGATAGTGCAGCGGGTAGTCCACAGCCACGCCGATCAGGCTGGAGCCGAGCACCAGCGTCATGACATGCATGCTGCCAAAAAACGCCACGCAGGCTACGGCGCCGAACAGCATGCCCACCAGTACCGGCACGAAGGCCAAAAGCACTTTCCAGCGCCGGAAAGCCAGCAACAGCAGCAACAGAATGCCCACCGTCGCACCGCCACCCACCCAGGTGATTTCCCGGCTGGCCTGTTTCTGACCATTGGCGGCATACAGCAGGCCGCTGGCTGCCAGTAACTGGCCGTCGACCTGTCTGGCCTGTTCGCGAGCAGCGTCCAGCAGGTTCGCGACCTGGGTGGGCAGGTGCATATCGAATGCATCGCTGCGAGTGCGTGAGCGCAGCAATACCCAGCTTTTGTCATCGGCCACGGCAATCAATGCGCCGCTGGCCAGATCTGGCTGGACCGAGCCCTGTTTCGGCAGCCCGTTCTGAATCCGCCCGGTCAGGCCCAGCCAGTCGTCCTGACTCGCCACCAGACTGAACCCGGCAAATGGATCGAACAGGCTTTGTACGCGCTGATCGATGAAGGCCTGTGGATCGTTGATCAGCACGTTGCGGTCTGCGTCTGGCAACATTGCCAGTCGACCTTGCAACAGTTGGTTACGCAAGGCCGGCAGGTCCGCTTGCAGCGACCATTGCACCTTCTCGAACAACCCGCTGGCTTGCCATTGATCGCTCAACTGGCGCGCCAGCTCGATGGCCTGTTGTCGGTCGGCATGTCCGACCAGTACTAGCATTTCCCGGTTGAGCGGTTCCTGCATCCGTTGTTCGGCGCGCAGTACCAAGGCATCGGTGTTGGTGCCGGGGACCAACTCCATGAGGTTGGCCGACAGCGGAGAGCGGTCATGCCACTGCCACCCGGCCAGGGCCAGAACGCCTGCCAGGATCAGCAGGAACAGGCGCGGCAGCAGGCGTTCAGTTGCTGAAGTCATTGCGCTGCACGTCGGTCAAGGCCTGGGAGCTGCTGCTGTCGAGCATTTTCAGAACAGTGCTGTCGCCCTGGGTTTCCAGCAATTCGATACGGTTGACCAGTTCGCCGCCGTCGATATTGATCTGCTTGAAGACCTGTTGCAGCAGCAGCGAGCGCGGGATGAGTGTGAGGTGCCATGCCTGTGCATCGCCTTTCAATTGCAGCTCGAAGTCCCGTTGCAGGCCGCTGCTGTCGCCTTGCAATACGGCGAGAAAAAGACGGTTCTGTTCGGCCCCCGCGCTCTTGCCCGGCAGGAGTTTCCAGAGGCCGCTGCCCGGTGTTTCGCGGCGTGCGATACCGGCAGGCGTGATGCGGTAATCCTGTTTCAGTGGCGTATCCAGCAGCCAGAGCAAGCCGAACTCTCTGGACAGGACGAAGCGGCCTTTGCTGAGCAAAGGTTGCGGCAGGGCGCGCAGGTGTTTTTCCTGAACGAAGTTGCCCTGTACCACGACAGGTTTGGCCAACTGATCGCTCAGTTGCTGTAGATCGAACGCCAGAGCCAGTGACGGCAGGCACATCAGACCGAGCAGGCACAAAGCCCGCAGAGCACGATTCATGGCAGGGCCTTTTGAATGGCGTCGATAAAGACCTGAGGTGAAGCCAGTTGCATCTCGCGGCTTTCCACATGCACGGCGACTTGCACGGTACTGGCGCGGGTCATGCGCTCCCCGGTACTGGCGTCGGTAATCAGGTAGTTGATCTTCAGGCGGTTCTCCCACTCCACCAGACTGGCGCGCACGATCAGTTTCTGGCCGAACACGGCACCACGCATGTAGCGCAGTTGCAGGTCGATCACGGGCCAGCCATAGCCGGACTCCAGCATGTGGGTGTAGTTGTGGCCGATATGGTCCAGCAACGCACAGCGAGCGACTTCCAGGTATTTGACGTAATGGCCGTGCCAGACGATGTTCATTATGTCGACATCGAAAAACGGCACCAACACTTCAGTGTCGACGTGAATGAATCCCTTACTGCGCATGCAACCTCCAGTGGCGGTTGGCGATGCGATTCAGGCACAGGCGCAGTTCGGCTTCCAGTGCGCGATCCTCTATGACTGGCGGGAAGTCCTGAGCCAGTTGCTCGTGCATGGCGGCCAGTGCCGGTGGCAATGGACGTGCGTCATCTGCCTGGCTGCGCAGCCAGACGCCCTGATTGGCGGCGATCAGTGTGGCGGCGGCGACCTGCTCGGTCAGTTCCAGTACGCGGATGGCATCCCGGGCAGCAATCGTGCCCATGCTGACCTTGTCCTGGTTGTGGCATTCGGTCGAACGCGAGAACACGCTGGCGGGCATGGTGTTTTTAAGGGCTTCGGCGGTCCAGGCGCTGGCACCGATCTGCACGGCCTTGAAACCGTGATTGAGCATGGCCCGTTCGCTGCTGGCGCCGGACAGATTGCTCGGCAGGCCATGGTTGTAGCGTGTGTCCACCAGCAACGCCAGTTGCCGGTCCAGCAAATCGGCGACGTTGGCAACCAGGGTTTTCAGGCTGTCCATGGCAAAGGCGATATGCCCGCCGTAGAAGTGCCCGCCATGCAGAACACGCTCGGCTTCGGCATCGATGATCGGGTTGTCGTTGGCACTGTTGAACTCGGTTTCGATGAACGATCGCAACCAGTTCAGGCTGTCGGCCAGCACACCCAGTACATGGGGCGCGCAACGCAGCGAGTAGCGATCCTGCAGACGATGCAGCGGCGCGGTAGGCGCATCGATGGCCAGGTCCTGACGCAACCAGGCGGCCACCTGAGTCTGGCCCGGGTGAGGCTTGGCGGCGAACAGGCGCTCGTCGAAATGCTCCGGGTTACCTTGCAGCGCCACGACATTCAGGGCCGTGATGCGGGTTGCCAGTTGCAGCAGGTAGTCGGCGCGGGCGAACGCCAGACAGGCCAGACCGGTCATGACGGCGGTGCCGTTCATCAGTGCCAGTGCTTCCTTGGGCCTGAGCTGGAGCGGTTGCCAACCCAGTTCGCGATGTACATCGCTGGCCTGACGTCGCTCGCCACGGAACATCACTTCACGTTCGCCGGACAAGGTGGCTGCCACATAGGAAAGGGGTGTCAGGTCACCGCTGGCGCCTACCGAGCCTTCTTCCGGGATCAGCGGCAAGACGTCGTAGTCGATGAACGCCTGAAGGCGCTCCAGCAGTTCGACGCGTACACCGGAAACCCCGTGACACAAGGATTGCAGGCGCGCTGCCAGGACCGCACGGGTGGCCTGTGCATCCAGCAGCTTGCCCAGGCCGCAGCCGTGAAAGGTGTACAAGTGACGGGGCAGGGCCTCGACGTGCTGCAACGGCACGGCGACCACGCAGGAGTCACCGTAACCGGTGGTGACGCCGTAGATCACGCCTTCCTTGTCCAGCAGGGAATCAAGGAACTGCGCGCCTTTGGCGATGCGCTCCCGAAAGGCGCTGTCGTTTTGCAGGGCCGTAGGAACCTGGCGATTGGCCAAGGCCAGAACGTCCTCGATACGCAGTGCGCGTTCGCCAAACATGACCGTGTCAGGAGCTTGATTCGTCATCGGACTTCCAGAAAGGGTAGAAATTGAACCACTGTTGCGGAGCCTCCAGGCAATAGTGCCCAAGACGTTCGGCATAGCGGCTGGCCCAATGGGCAATCACTTCGGCGCGGTCGCTGCGGCGCCAGTGAATGGCATCGGTAAAGGGGTCGAGAATCACTCGGTAACCCTTCGGGCCCTTGAGGCAGAAAAACAGATTGACCGGGCATTTGAGCAGCCCGGCCAGTAACCATGGTCCCTGGGGGAAGCTTGCCGGTTGGCCGAGGAAGTCAGCCTGCACGTTGCGCCCGCCGTGCAGGGTGACGCGATCTCCGGCAATGGCCAGCCACTCGCCTTCATCCAGGCGCTGGCTCAGTTGCAGCATGATTGCCGGGTCCAGCTCACTGACCTGGATCAGACGCAGGTTGGTGGCGCCGGCCTGCCCCAGCAGACGGTTGAAACGTTCGGCGTGCTTGGTATGCACCAGCACATTCATGGTGACTTTTTCACCCAGCTCGGCCAGCGCCCGGCAGACTTCAAGGTTGCCCAGATGCGCCCCGACCAGCAGTTGCCCACGTTCGCCCCGCAGTTGATCGCGAAGATGTGCAGGGTCGACGATTTCAATCTGTTCGATCCCGAGCTTGCCGTTCCAGACGTCGAGCTTGTCCAGTAAGGCATCGGCAAAGGCCATGAACTGGCCGAAAACCCGCCAATGAGTGGGGCGCAGCTCAGGTTTGCCGCTCCAGTCCGCCAGTCGTTGCTGATATTCCCGGATGCTTCGGCGAGCCTGGCGACCAAACAGGAAGAAGTACAGAACGATGCCGTACAGCACCGGGCTGAGCACACGCCGGCCCAGCACACGCACGCCCCAGGCGGTGAGTTTCATCAACAGAAAGCTGCCGCGCTCTTCGTGGTGAGCCCAGTGCTGTTTTTGCGGGTTGTCACTCATGGCTTCAACCGCCGCCACAGGATCAGTGGCAGACGCAGCAGCATGCCGAAGAACAGCCGGGTATGCATTTGCGAAATCAGTGCGTTGTCATGGAATAGCCGGAAGTGCGACAGCCCGTCCTGGGGGTAGTGAACCCGAGTCGGCAACCAGCGCATCGGCTGCTTGCGCCATGACAGACGCACCAGAATTTCAGGGTCGAAGTCCATGCGTTTGCCGACGTGTACCGAGTCGATCAATTTCAGGACCGGCGGCAATGGATACACCCGGAAACCGCACATCGAGTCGCGAATCTGCAATGACAGGCTATTGATCCAGACCCATACATGGGTCAGGTAGCGGGCATACAGCCGACCTTTCGGAACGCTGGCGTCATACTCGGGATAGCCGCAGATGATCGCCTCCGGGTAGAGGCGCGAGTTGTCCAGAAAGACCGCGACATCGCTCAGGTCATGCTGACCATCTGCATCGACTTGCAGTGCATGGCTGAAACCCAGTCGCGAAGCTTCCCGCAACCCGGCCATGACCGCGCCGCCTTTGCCCTGGTTGACCGGAAGGGTGACCAGAAAGACCTGATCGTTTTCCGCCAGCGATTGCAGCACAGCCGCACAGCTCGGGCTGCTGGCATCATCGACCAGAACGCACGGCAACCCGGCTGCTCGCAGTGCCTTGACGACATCGGGCACGGCCAGTTCATGATCGAACACCGGGATAACGGCGCAGGGGTTATGCATCTTGGCTGGCCTTCAAGAGAATTCTGCCGCTGGAGCAGGGAGCGTTGTCGGTGTTGGTGAAGGCGAAGTACAGCTTGGAGCGTTCACTGTCGAAGCGCAGAGTCAGCTTGATCCGGTCGCCCGGACGCACCAGTTGCTGGAACTTGAGCACTTCCATGCCCGCGAACACCGGCGGCACCTCCAGCAGTTGCCGGGCCAGATGCATTGCCCACTCGACCTGCACCACGCCTGGCAACACCGGGATTTTAGGGAAGTGCCCGCTGAAATACGCCAGGTCCGGCGGAACCAGCAGGTCCAGGTGCAGTTCAGCGTCGACGGTTTGCTGTTCCAGCAGTTCCGGTTTCTTGGGGCGCGGTGCCAGAAGCAGCGCCTGGACTTGCGCCTGCGGCAGCTTGCCTTGGGCGTTGAATGGCAGGTGCCGCAGCATGCGCCAGCGACGCGGCAGGGCAATGGCCTCGCAATGGGGGCTCAGGTGCTGGCGAAGGCTCTGGGTCAAGGCACGTCGACCCTGGTTGCGTAGCGCATGCATTCCGCTCGGGCTCAACACAATCAAGGCACCCAGCGATGCCCGGCTTTCCTGAACGACTCCCAGGCGCGCTTCGTTGATCCACTCATGACTCATGAGGGCTTCTTCCAGAAGCGGCAGGGAAATGCGTTTTTCTTCAAGTTTGACGATGCGGTCCAGGCGCCCCAGCAGCTCGAAACGGCCATCTTCATCGATGCGGGCAGCATCGGCAGTCTGTTCGACATGATCGGCGGGCATGTAGGGCGAACGAATGCACAGCGCGCCATCGCTGTTCTGACTCAGTTGTACGCCATCGAACGCCTGCCAGAGGCTTTCGCCCTGACGCCAGGCGATCCCGCCTGTTTCGGAGCTGCCGAGAATCTCGGTGGGCCATTGCCCCAGGCGTTGCTGCAGGCTCTGAGCGGCATCGGCTGGTAATGCACCGCCGGATGAAAACACCCGGCGTACGGAGCTCAGGCAGGACCAGTCCAGGTTGTCGCCCATGCGCTTGAGCAGTGCCGGGCTGGCGACCCAGGCAAAAGCCGGGTATTCGCGGCTGGCGCGTTGCAGGTCTTCCGGGAAAGGCAGTTGTTTGCGTACGAACGGACGAGCAGCGCACAAAGGCCACAGCACGCGAAACAACAAGCCATAGATATGTTGCGATGCCACGCTACCGATGATGCAGGCCGAACCCAGTTCTTCACCCCAGAGTTGCTCCAGCGCCTGGACTTCATTGGCCAGTTGCCGAAGGCGCTTTTCGATCAGTTTGGGTTCGCCACTTGAGCCCGAAGTACACAGGCTCAGGCGACATTCGTCCAGATCCAGTGTCATGGGTGCAAGGGATGCCGCGTCCTGCAACTGCTGCGGCTTTGTATCGCCAGCCTGATCGGTCAGCCACATGTCCACATGCTTTGCCCAGCGTTGGCGGGTCTGGCCCTGCAGGTCGGCAGGCAGCAAGACTTCCACACCCGCGCGCCAGGCACCGAGCAGCGCAATGGACAGATCGCCTGCGTCTTCAAGGTGTACGGCCAGTCGCTTGATGTTCCGGGCCTGCAAACCGGCAGCCAGACGTAATGCCTGCTCACAGAATTGAGCATGATCGAGGGCGGGTTCTTGTGTCAGCAGTCGATCCTTCGAGGGGGCGAGCAGCAGGTTTTCGAGGTTTAACCAGTTCATGCGATCCATTTCATGCTCCGCCTCGAACACGTCGGCGGACTATCAATTCGCCTGCGAAGAGCAGGCCCATCAGTCCATAGGAAATAAGGCCGGTATACAGCGCCCACCATGACAGCGGTGCCCAAAGCGTCAAGGCTGCTGCGATCAGGCCGTTGCCCAGAAAGAACACACACCAGACCTGAGTGACCTGGCGCGTATAGCGGACAGCAACTTCGGGTAGCTCCGGCTCTTTCAAGCGCGCCAGTCGCTCCACCAGGGGCATGCCATACATCAGGCTTGAGCCGAACAGGCACAGCATGAACAGGCTGATGAGCACCGGATACCAGCGCAGCAGAAGCGGGCTGTCCAGTACGCCCAGCAACAGGCAGAACACGAGTGCAGCAATTGCCATTGCCAGAGTGCCTGCATGTCTTTCGCTCGTCAGGGCGCGTGTCAGCCACAGGCCACCCAGTAACAGGGCGAACTGCCAGGGCGCGAAATGCTCCGTGCCCCAATACACGGCAAACGGGTAGAGCACACCGATCAGTAGCAGACCGGGGCCAATCAGCCGTTTCATTCGGCTGGATTGGTCATGCGATAGACGGCTTCGACTACATCGTTGACCGTTCTTACCGACTTGAACTCTTCTGCGGCGATTTTCTTGCCGGTCTTGCGTTTGATGTGGTCGATCAGGTCTACGGCATCGATGCTGTCGATTTCCAGCTCCTGATACAGGTTGGCTTGCAGGGTGACGCGCTCCGGCTCAAGCTCGAACAACTCGACCATGGACGCACGCAGGGTCTCGAAAATGTCTTCGCGGGTTTGCATGTTCAGTCCTCAGGCCGATTGTCTGGCGCTGACGAAGGCCGCAAGGCTGTCCACGCAGGTGAAGTGATTGCGAGTGTCTTTTGCATCGGCATCGATCTTGATGCCGTAGCGCTTCTGAATCGCCAGCCCCAGTTCCAGCGCATCGACCGAGTCCAGTCCCAGGCCTTCGCCAAAGAGAATCTGGTCGTTGCCTATGTCGTGTGGGGTGATGTCTTCGAGGCCCAGGGCATCGATGATCAGTTGCTTAATGTCCCGGTGTAGATCGCTCATCTATGGCGAGCTCCTTGATGAAATACGCATGCAGGTAATCGTTGAGTTTGCGCGACGCCAGTGGCGGCGGGCCAAGTGCAGCAAAACTGTCGGGATCGATGTCTTCGCCGACGCGCAGGGTGAAATGCACACGGCGTTGGGGGATCCGGTACCAGGGCTCGGCCTTGGTCAGGGTGGTCGGGCTGACCTGGATGATGACCGGCGTAATCATGCTGGCACCGCGCAGGGCGATAGCGGCTGCACCTCGGTGAAAGGCGGGCGCCATGCCCGGCTGGGTCCGGGTGCCTTCCGGGAAAATGATCAGGGTCTGGCCTGTCTGCAGGCGGTCGACGGCCGCGTCGAGCATGTCCATGCTGCCGTCGTTGCTTATGTAGCCTGTGGAGCGAACGGGGCCGCGAGTGCAGGGGTTGTCCCACAGGCTGCGCTTGACCACGCAATTGGCATCGCGCACCAGCCCGATCAGGAACACCACATCGATCAACGAAGGGTGGTTGGCGATGATCATCTGCCCTGGGCGGCCCAGGCGGTCGGCACCTTGTACGTCATAGGTCAGGACACCCATGCGCGCCATGATGCGAATAAACAGCCAGAACAGACGGCTGATGGTGCGTCGGGCGCGGCGCTGATGGCTGGCTTTATCCCCAGGCAGGCAACCCAGCACCGGAAAAACGAACAGGCGCAGGCACAGCCCGCTCAACCCGAACAGGGCAAAACTGATTCCGGTGGCCAGCAGACGCCAGTAGTAAGCGTCCCGGCCTTTTTTCAGAGGTTGCGTTGCCAGTTCCATAACCGGTTATTCCAGAGATGTTGGCAAACGGATTGGTTGGTGTTCAGAGCGCGTAACAGATTCAGGGCATGAGGCCATTGGCTTCGCTCGGTGGCCTGGACATCGCCACCCAGAGACAGCTGCCATTCATCGCCCGGGGTCAGCAGCAGGCCAACGGCATAGGGGAAGGGCACGTCATCGATCCATTGCGCGTAGGCTTGCGGTGGTTGTTCTTCGGTCACCACCACCAGCACGGCGCTGCTGCCTTCGGCCAACAGCGTGACTGCTTCGAATATCCCGTGCTCCAGACCGTCGCCTGCCGCGGCCAGGGCGGTCATTTCGCAGGTTTCTCCACGCATGATCGACCACAGTCCAATCACGGCGTTGTGTACGGAAAGGCTGAATTGTGTCGGAGATAGCGGCTCGTTTGCCGCAAGGTCGCGCAATATATCAAAAGTGCGGGGCGTTTCCCCATGGCGCGACACGAATACCAGAGGCAGCCGCTCGTGGCCTTCAGCCAATGGCCAGCCCACCGTGAATGCCATGCGCGCCATTCTGCTCAGGCGTCTGCGCTGCATGGCGGGAAGGAAAGAGACGTCGGGGGCCGCATCGCTGCTTTGTAAAAGCGTCGGATTGCGGCTCCACTGCTGCCAGTCGTCGACGCTTGCCAGGCCAGGGGCCCAGGCACGCCATTGTGCGATGTTGAATGTGATCACAACTTCTCTTCCCGCCCCTGCGGGCTACTTCTTGTTGCTGCTTCAGGCGAGCGACAGCAGTCTTGATATGTAATTCCGACTGATTGCGCGCATTATCCTGATGGCCCGTATGAGTAGCAAATTTGTTACACATTATTTGTTTGCAAATGCTTTTTTTACGTCAATAAGCGCTTTTTTGATGCTTTATCAGAGCCATATTGCAGGTATGCGAGACCTCAGTGGGCTTCAGTCCTGTGGAAAACTCGCCCTTGTCATATGGATTGCCTAGACTCGGACTTCCTGTGGGCCTTATCGGCATTGCAGGGTGTTTCTTCACTGAACGAGGAGTTATTGCATGCGTCGCGTGGTGTTCAATCAGAAAGGGGGTGTCGGCAAGTCCAGCATCGCCTGCAATCTGGCAGCGGTCAGTGCCAGCGAAGGTTACCGAACACTGTTGATCGATCTGGACGCCCAGGCCAATTCGACCCAATACCTCACCGGCCTGACGGGCAACGATATTCCCATGGGGATTGCCGAGTTCTTCAAGCAGACGCTTTCTTCCGCGCCGTTTGGCAGGAAGAACCATGTCGATATCTATGAAACGCCTTACGACAACCTGCATGTGGTGACCGCGACCGCAGAGCTGGCCGACCTTCAGCCCAAGCTTGAGGCCAAGCACAAGATCAACAAGCTGCGAAAGTTGCTGGATGAACTGAGCGACGATTACGAGCGTATTTATCTGGATACCCCGCCGGCCTTGAACTTCTACGCCGTTTCGGCACTGATCGCGGCTGATCGTGTACTTATTCCCTTCGACTGCGACAGCTTTTCGCGTCAGGCCCTGTATGGCTTGCTGCATGAAGTCGAGGAACTCAAGGAAGATCATAACGACGGCCTTGAAGTAGAAGGGATCATCGTCAACCAGTTCCAGCCTCGTGCCAGCCTGCCCCAGCAAATGATCGACGAACTGATTGCCGAGGGACTGCCGGTCTTGCCGATTCACCTCAGTGCCTCGGTGAAAATGCGCGAGTCGCATCATGCCAGCATACCTTTGATTCATTTCGACCCTCGCCACAAGCTGACGCAGCAATTCGTTGACCTGCACCATTGGCTGGAAACCAGAGCTCAGGCTTGAAGATGGACCGGAATGGGGTGCAAAACCCCATTCCGGCAGGCATTAGCCCGGCGCATCGGATTTGAAGAGCGGGGAAGAAAAGGTACCGGCCTTGATCGAGCTGATGATCTGCTCGGCATTCACCAGCGCCTTTTCGGCCATTTCCGGTGGAATGCTGATGGTTGCCTCCATGTCGGCCCTGGAGTGTTCCTGAGAGGCTGTCAGTCGATTGTCGCCAGGTCGGCATCCGCATTTCACCTCATGCCCGTGCGTGGCAACGGCAACACAGCCATTGATATAGGTCGGATTCCCCTGGGCGATGTAGCCCACGCTCTTGCATGCCGGGCACCACACCGGATCGCCCATGCGCGCGACCCTGCGCTCATCTATCAATTCTGTTGCTGAGGCTGACAGCACGAAACCACCCGTGGTGGTTGGATCGCCTTCCCTGACTAAAAATGACATGACCTGCATTCCTCTGTCTTTTGGAAAGTGCAGAGGTTAGGCGCAAAACGATGTTTCAGGGGGCAACAATTAATATTAAGGAAAAGTCCTACAAACAAATAAGTGAATTCTGTTTTGTTCGCAAATGAATTCGCTCCTACAGAGTATTTTTATGCGAAAAACCTATCCTTTCGGGTTATCCGATCGGGTAGTTGAACGAAGCGCTCCGTGTCTTTAACCTTTTTTGCAGGAACTAACAAAAAAGGTATCAAGGAATGAGAGGTCTAAAAGTTATTAAAAGGGTCGTGGCTGTTGCCGCATTTATTGCAGCAGGTATGGCGCAGGCAGGACCGTCGGTGACAGTTGTTTTCAAGAACAGTGGTTCGTCGCCTGCGGTATATAGCCCCATTGATAGTAATGAGGGGTTGACCAGGAGTTTTGCAAGGTCAGCGCCGCTAAATAGTGTTTCAGCAGGCGCTACGGATAAGTATGTTGTTCAGGGGCGTCTTTCTCCAGATGCCAGTCATGCGTTTGTTCGCTACAGGGCGGGTGTTAAAGAATGTAAATTTAAATCGACTTATATCATGGCTCATACCCGTGGCGTGAGAGCGCCCAAGTGGATCAAGGAGGCTGTGGCAAGTGGTGGTGCGCGTTGTGATGCAAGAATAGTTTCTGTCAACAGCTCTACGCATGAATGGACGGTTGAGTTTGTAATGAGATAGGGCTTTCGGTTTTCGTACCGGGAACAGGGAGCTGTTTTCGGTACGAGTTTCCTTCCTCAAAGAGAGGGCTGTATATGATAAGTAGTATAGAAACTCACGGGACACCTTTACCCGTCACGCCGATATCATCGATAAAAACAGTTGCTACTCCAGATATCGATGCGGTTGCCGAAGTTCCAGCACCTTCGCCCGCGACCAATATATCGATACTGTCTCGCCAGCTAAGCGAAAGTGCTGCCCGAGCGGAGGCGCGTGATCAATCGCTGACCCGCAGTCAGCTGGGAAATCTGGCGAGCACATTGCGCGCTCAGTTCGATGCCGTACCCTATTTTCGCGCTGATGCAATGCAGGTTTTACCGGACTCCACAATAAATGACCCCTTCCTGAGAGAGCGAGATCGGCAGGCGGTGGAATATGTGATTCGCGATATGCAGCGTGATCCCAGCGCCAGAAATCCTTTTGCCGGTTTGTCATATGAGCAATTGACGGTGATTGCTTACGATGAGGGCGACACCTTCACCTTGCATGAAAGGCATGCGGCCTATCGTGGTGCATGGGAGATTGAGTTGGGTTGGAGAACAAATATGGGCAATCGAACCCAGCAAGGTGAGTTTACTCAAGAGCTTCATGTTTTTTATGCCGAACATTTAGCCCATTACCGATCTCTTCCTCTGATCGAGCAATCCCGATACCCCGAAGATTATGAGGCTCAAACAGAGGCTTGGATGCTTGAGGCAGCCGCTGGCCCAAAACAAGACGAACGACTACTCACGCTATTTGAAATCCTGGCAGGCGCGATTCCCGGCAAGGATGACACGGCTGAGGAAAAGCCTCCCAAGGAGGCCGAAACCCCTGCTGCTACCGGGCCAGCAATCAAGACGAACAACTGATCTCCAGATGCTTCCCCCAATCCGGCGGGCGTTGCGCGTAGTTAGTCATGCCGGGTTGTTCGGTGAAGGGGTTGCAGAGCACTTCATGCAGGCGGCGGACTTCCGTGTAGTCGCCTTTTTCTACCGCTTCGATTGCGTTTTGCGCCAGGTAGTTGCGCAGGATGTAGAGCGGATTGACGGCGTGCATGCGTGTCTGGCGGTCCTGCTCGGTGCCGTTTTCTTCTCTGGTCTGACGCGCCTGATAGCTTTCGGCCCAACTGTCGAAACCCTTGATGTCGACAAAGTCGTCGCGCAGTGTGCGCAGTGCATCGGCGGCGGGTTCGTCGCCCAGACGGCGGAAGAACAGGGTGTAATCGACGCCGCTGTTCTGCATCAGTTGCAGGAGGCGGCTGATCAGTTTGTCATCCTCGTCTTCGGCGCTGGTCAGGCCCAGGCGACGGCGCATGAGGTCCAGGTAGTGGGCCTGATAGAGCGGCAGGAACAGGCCGATGGTTTCGCGTAGCGCTTCGACGCTGATGAAGGGCGTCAGGGCTTGAGCCAGGGCGCTGAGGTTCCACTGCGCAATAGGCACCTGATTGCTGAAGGAGTAGCGGCCTTCATGGTCGGAATGGTTGCAGATGAAATGCTCATCGAAATCGTCCAGAAAGGCGAACGGGCCGAAGTCGAAGGTGATGCCCATGATCGACATGTTGTCGGTGTTCATCACGCCATGACAGAAACCATAGGCCTGCCATTTTGCGATCAGCTCGGCGTTGCGCTCGACGATTTCCCTGAACATCGCCAGATAAGGCTCGGGCTGTTCCAGGCAGTGTGGATAGTGCATCGCCAGTACATGCTCGCCCAGTTCTTTAAGGCGATCCGGCTGCTGGGTGTAGTAGAAGTATTCGAGGCTGCCGAAGCGGATATGGCTTGGAGCCAGCCGCAGAACCATCGCCGCCCGTTCCTGGGTTTCGCGCCATACCGGCGTGCTTGAGCCGATCACACAAGCTGCCCGGCTGGTGGGAATGCCCAGTGCGTGAAGGGCTTCAGAGGCCAGGAATTCACGGATCGAGGAGCGCAATACGGCGCGCCCGTCGCCCATGCGTGAATAAGGCGTGCGGCCAGCCCCCTTGAGGTGCAGGTCCCAATGCTCGCCTGCGTCGTTGTAGACCTCGCCCAGCAACAGGCCCCGCCCGTCTCCCAGCCTTGGGTTGTAGGAGCCGAACTGGTGACCTGAATAGACCATTGCTCGTGGATCGGCATCGCTCCAGAGCTTGTGACCGCTGAAGATTTCGGCGAACAGAGGGAGTTCGGCCTGGCTTGGGTCCAGGTCCAGAAGTGCCAGGGCCGACTCGCTGGCAACTACCAGTCGAGGCTCTTCAATGGGTTCGGGCAGGACCGCTGTGGAAAACACATCGCCCAGTCGGGCGAAGCGGTTGTCGAAGATGAGTTCGTCGAGGGCTTTCACGGGCCATCTCCAGCAGAATGTCCGAGCATTCTGCTGGGATTAGCCGCCTCAGTCGAGCCTGAGTTCAGGCGGCTCCGGTGCATCCTTGGGCGCGGGCTTCACTTTGGTCGTGACCGGCGGCGTCGCAGGCTCGGTAGGCAGGATGGTTTTGTCAGTGTTTTCGATCGGCACCATCTTGTATTCCTGGCCGTGAAGGTTCTTGAGATAGACCTCTACCTGGCGGAACGAGATGTTGATTTTCTGCTTCTTGAACTCACGGTTGATGAAGCGGTTGATCTCGTCCAGCACGGGGTTACGGTCGCCCAGGTCGCGTACATGCATGCGCAGTTCGTGGTCCAGGGTGCTTTCGCCGAAGTTCAGGAAGTAGACGATCGGTTCCGGCTCCTTCAGTACACGAGGGTTGTCACGGGCGGCCTGGAGCAGCAGGGTGCGGACCAGGTCCAGGTCCGAGCCGTAATCCACGCCCAGTTTCAGGGTGACGCGGGTGATGGTGTCGGTCAGCGACCAGTTGATGAGCTGGCCGGTGATGAAGGTCTTGTTCGGGACGATGATGTCCTTGCGGTCGAAGTCGGTGATGGTCGTGGCGCGGATGCGGATCTTGCTGACCGTACCCGACAGGTTGCCGATGGTGATGGTGTCGCCGATCCGCACCGGGCGCTCGAACAGGATCATGATGCCGGAGATGAAGTTCGCGAAGATTTCCTGCATGCCGAAACCCAGGCCTACCGACAGCGCAGCGACCAGCCATTGCAGCTTGTCCCAGCTCACGCCCAGGGTCGAGAGGGTAGAGACGAAGCCGATACCGGCAATGGCATAGGACAGCAGCGTGGTGGTGGCATAGGCACTGCCTTGCGCCAGATTCAGGCGTGACAGCACCAGCACTTCCAGCAGGCCTGGCAGGTTGCCGGCCAGCACGAAGGTGATACCGATAATCACCAGTGCGCCGATCATGTCGCCCAGGCTGATGGGCACCATGCTGACATTGGCACCCGTGCCACTGGTGTATTCGTAGAGCGTGATGTTGTCCAGGTACGCGAATACGGTGATCAGGTCGGCCCAGACCAGATAGAGCCCGCCGATGAAGCCGCCCAGCAAGGCCAGGCGAATCAGGCGCAGCGACTGCTGGTTGACCTGCTCGATGTCCAGCTTCGGTTCTTCTATCGCGATTTCGCCGTCACCGCTTTCCCGCGCGGCCTGACGCTTGGCCAGTGCGCGCTGGTAAGCCAGGCGACGTGCGGCAACGCTCAGGCCGCGCACGAAGGTGGCCTCTGTCACCAGCCAGAGCATGATCAGGTACAAGGTATCGATCAGGCGGTCGCTGAGTTTCAGCGCGGTGTAGTAGTAACCGAAGCAGACCGCCAGAAACAGCGCGATGGGGAGGGCCGTGAACGCAAGACCGACGGCTTTGCGGAACAGCGAAGCGTTGTGATGAGTCGGGCTGGAGAGCAGCAGGCGGCTGAGCAGCCAGGCCATCAAGGCGTAGCAGGTCAGTACCACGCCAATGCCCAGCACATCGTCGGCCAGTGCCGCCGGTTGGTGTTCGGCAACGGCGACCACTGCCACCAGCGCCAGTACCACCAGCCCCAGCCGACGAACCCAGCCACGCAGGAACTCTACCTGAGCGGTTTCCCAGCGGAAATGCAGTTGCGCAACGCCAGCCGGTGCCAGGACGCGATAGGCCGTGTAGAACACCAGCCAGGCCAAGGCAATCTGCAGCAATGCTTCGCCCAGATTGGCGTTCTGCCCGCGGGCATCGATCTGCAGGGCGTAGCCGCACAAGGCCAGGCCCAGCGCCACAGGCAAGGCCAGCAGCACGTTGATCAGCAGGGCCAGAGGCGTTTTCCACTGGCTGTCACGTTTGAAGTGGCCGATATCGGAGTGCAACCGTCCCAGCTTTTGATAAAGCGCCTTGCGTCGCCATGTCAGAACACCGATCAGCACCAGCAGCGGCAGGAACAGCAGTGGACGTTGGGTCAGTCCGTCGGACAGTTCGCTGAGGCTGGATGTCCAGGGAAGTGTGGCGAGCTGCTTGGTCAGGCGTGGCCAGATGTTCTGGAACCATTCCAGATCGAGCGGCTTGTTGCTGGGGATCCAGAACATCTGCTCGTCCAGCGTGGCGCGCAGGCTCAAGGCCGTGCTGGTCAGCTGTTTCTGGTTCAGTTGCAGGGTGATGGATTCGTTGAGCAGGGCACTGAGTTCGCGGTTCAGGCGTTCCAGCAGATCGCTGCGGGTAATGGCCAGATCCAGCAGGGTCTTGCGCAGTTGCGGGGTGATGTCTTCGGGCGGTTGGGTCGCCAGCAGTTTTTCGACATAGGCCGAAGGGCTGCTCATCTGTTCACGCTGCTGATTGACCTCGAACTGGTACAGGCGAATGTTGGCGATTTCGTCGGCCAGGCCTTTGTCCAGTTGCAGATGGGGCAGGGCTTGCTTCTGTTTGTAGAGAATCTTGGACAGTAACAGGCTGCCGCTCAGAACGTTGATCTGTTCGCTCAGGGCCTGATCGGTCTGGGTCAGGTTGTCCAGTTGCTGCTTGGTCTTGAGGTTCTGCTGGGTCAGCTCATTGAGGCGATCAGTGCCGCGCAGCAAATAGTCGGACAGCTTGAGGTTGGCCGCGCTTTCAGTGGCCAGCAGGCTGCTGCTGCCTGCTTTTTGCGCCTCCAGGGACAGCTCTGCCACGGTTTTCTGGGACTGGGCGCGGCGCTTATCGTTGATCAGGGTCTGCAGATCCTGGATTTCCTGTTCCTGGCGGGTCACCTTCTCGGTCAGCAGGTCATGCTGGCTGTTGCCCAGGTCTTGAAGCTGGCTGTTGCCGGCCAGTTCCTGGCGGCGCAGCAGGTTCAACGCATTGATCGAAGCCAGTTCGGCATTGAGCATGTTGCGCTGGTCGGCGTTGAGGGTCTTGCCGTTATCCTTGCCCAGCTTGAGCGTGGCGTTGATTTGCTGGATGCGGGTCTGGTTGGCGCTGATTTCTGCCTGAGCTCTTTCCGGCCGCGTCTGGGCGGTGATGGTCAGGCTGTTGGCTTCGTTGAGGGCCTTTTGCAGGTCGCTTTGCTGAGTGCTGCGCTGGCTGAGCATCTGCTCGAGTTGCGGCACGTCAAGGTTGCCATAGCGCTGGGCAACAGGGATGACTCTGCTTTCTTTCAGACGGCTCAGTTCGCGCTGGTTCTCGGTGGTCTGTTTGGGAGCCTGATTCAACTGCTGCTTGAGCGCGGCGAGTTTCTCCTGGCTGTCCTGCTGGCTGGCCAGAAACGCGAGGGTTTGCTCAAGCACCTGCTGCAGGGCCTTCTGATCGGCCTCCGGCAGTTTACGGTCGGCGATCTTGTCCAGGCTTTGCTGTACGGCTGCACTGGTTGGCGGGTCAGCCGCCAACGCCGGGAAAGTGGAAAGGCAAAGCCCGAGCAGAGTGACAGCAAAGAATGCACGCAGCGAAAACATAGACACCGGTCGCTTGATAAAACGGAGTGGATTGGCAGTTTAAAGGAACAATCCGGGACCCGGGCGGCTTCCTTCGGGGAATCTGACGCCGACTTTGAGGATCTTGTTCCCTTCCATCACCGCAACAGTCCAAATAGTTCCATTCCATTCGATCTGGTCGCCCACGACGGGCTCACCGCGATTCTTCTGAATGATGAACTGGCTGAGCGGCATATTGGTATCCAGACCGTCGAGCTTGAGGCCATACAACGCCGCGACGGCACCCAGTTGCGCATCGCCTTCAAGGACGAAGTCGCCGAAGAAACGCAGGTCCAGGCCGCGCTGCGGTGCCTGGCTGAACAGCTTGCCCAGCGCCGGAAGATCATGTTCGTGACCGATCACGCACAGCATGTCGCCCACTTCCAGCGTGGTACTGCCGGAAGGGTGGAGCAGTTGCTGATTGCGGAACAACGCCGCAATACGGGTGTTTTCGGGCATTTTCAATTCGCGCAGGGCCGCGCCGATGCACCATTTTTCAGCCCCCAGGCGATAGACGAACAGCTCCCATTCACTGGTGATATGCACTTCCAGCGCCGAACGGGTAATCGGTGCAGGATCAGGCGGAACCGTGACCTTGAGCAGTTTTGCCATCCACGGCAGGCTGGTGCCTTGCAGCAACAGCGAAACCAGAACGATGAAGAATGCGAGGTTGAAATACAGTTGCGCGTTGGGCAGGCCGGCCATCAGCGGGAACACCGCCAGAATGATCGGAACCGCGCCGCGCAGGCCGACCCAGGCAATGAACGCCTTTTCACGGCCATGGAACGCCTTGAACGGCAACAGGCCGACCATGACCGAAAGCGGGCGAGCCACCAGAATCATCCACAACGCCAGGCCCAGGGCCGGTATGGCGATAGGCAGCAGGTCATGCGGCGTGACCAGCAGGCCCAGCACCAGGAACATGCCGATCTGCGCGAGCCAGGCCATGCCGTCGAGCATGTGCAGAATGCCGTGGCGGCTGCGGATTGGCCGGTTGCCCAGCACCAGACCGCACAGGTAAACGGCCAGGAAGCCGCTGCCGTGAATGGCGTTGGTCAGGGCAAAGACCGCCAGACCACCTGCGATGACCAGGATCGGATACAGCCCGGCTGCCAGATTGATGCGGTTGACCAGTTGCAGCATCAGCCAGCCGCCACCCAGGCCGATGAAGCTGCCGATACCGAATTCTTGAATCAGATGCCCCACTAATCCCCAGTGCAGGCCGGTCTGGCCGCTGGCGAGCATGCCGATCAGGGTGACGGTCAGAAACACCGCCATGGGGTCGTTACTGCCGGATTCGATTTCCAGGCTGGCGGTCACCCGCTCGTTCAGGCCCTTGCCGCCCAACAGCGAGAACACCGCCGCGGCATCTGTGGAACCGACGATTGCGCCGATCAGCAGGCCCTGGATCATGTTCAGGTCGAAGAGCCATGCCGCGACCATGCCGGTCAGCCCGGTGGTAATCAGAACCCCGACCGTTGCCAGCGACAATGCAGGCCACAACGCGACCCGGAAGCTGGCGACCCTGGTACGCAGGCCGCCATCCAGCAGGATCACTGCCAGGGCCAGGTTGCCCACCAGATACGCAGTGGCGTAGTTGTCGAAGATGATCCCGCCGCCATCGACCCCGGCGACCATGCCCACGGCAAGAATAATGACCAGAATCGGAATGCCGAGGCGTGAAGACAGGGAGCTGACCAGAATACTTGCGCCCACCAGCAACGCGCCGATCAGGAACAGGCTGTTGATGGTCGTGGCATCCAAGGGCGGTACTCCAGATAGAAACGGTTGTGAACAGGCAGGATACAAACTGACCATGCAGTCCGCATGCCAAGGGATTCTAACCTGTTGAATTGGCTGGCTGTCAAAAAAGGTTACAGACTAATCCTATAAATAATTAACGCCTTACAATTTCCCTGTCTGCTCACGTGCATGGCTTGTCTCCTACAGGAAAAGAAAGTCATGCCCACACCTACCGCTGAAGTCACCCGTATGGCGATTGCAGATGACGAAACCCGACTCAAAGCCATCGCTCGCGCATTTATCGACGATTATCCGGATATCCACGGCCTTGCCTATTCCGAAGCTCGCAAGCTGTTGTTCAAGTACACCGGCAAGCGGCTGGACCCGGACACGGTCTATTGGCATCGATTTTCCACTGCGGTGAGCAGTCCGAGGACGTTCACCGGCTGGAAGCATTCCGGGCCGCCCGTGGAGTCGATGACCTTTGTCGAGTTGATGATTCGTCGCTTCAGCGTCAAGGACCAGATGGCAGGCGATGAGTTGTCATCCTATGGCGGTTTCTACCACGGCGGACCGCAACAGCATTGGTTCGACGAGCGCAACGAAGTTGCCCTTCTTCCCCAGCACGTTCTTGATGATTTCTGGGTGCTGGATTTCAATCGGCTTTTCACTGCCAGGATGGAGCGCTTCTGGAAGCTGCACAGTCAGAATTTCTGCACCCTGGCCCGTTCCGCATTTCTGGCGTCTGCCGGTCTGCAAATGCTCAAGGGGCGCTTGAACATCGAGCAGTTCAAGCTCGTCACTGAAGCGGTTATCGGCAAGTTGCAGCCCGTCATGACCTACGAATCGCTGCGTGCAGGCGTGATCCCGAGGGCCGGGCTGACCCTTCGCACCTTCGATGTCGGCGGTTATGTCTGCACCGAGAGCATTCGTATTGTTGATGGCACGGGGCAGCAATTTCTCTACCTGCCCAGCGACAGGAATACCTTTTATGTATTTGCCTCGGATAAAGTGCTGTATGAATGGGTGCAGGAGCGATTGCTCGATACTTCACCAACAGCCACCTTTAAACAGTTGTTCATTCGCTCGGCGGCGCGGCTGCAATTGTACAGTGCGGACTTCGATGAGCATGCACTGCAGATTCTGAACACTCCCTGGGTGGCAGGGCAAAACCTGATCAACAGCAGCGATTTCGCTATCAGTGGCGATGCGTTTGTCTACCTGCGCGGGCTCGCCAAAGAGCAGATGCGAGCAGATTCGCAGATATTGCTGACCTCCAACACCAGGCTGCGCAAGCAGATATGGCTCGGCTACCTGAATGCGTTCACCAATACTATCGGTAATCTGGCGCTGATGTCCTGGCCGATGGCTTTGCTTCTGGTTGGCGCGAGTGCTGCCAGCCTTGTGCTCGATATTGATCAGACCATCCGTGAACGTGACCCGCGACAACGCAAGGCCGGGCTCGTCAGTGTGATCTTTGGCTCGCTGTCTCTGGTGCTGAACCTCTCCATGTTGGTGGGCATGCTCAAGATGAGCGCGGGTAGCCGAAGCCTGGGTAGCGCGGTTTTGCCCGGTCCCCGGGAACTCACTCCCTTGGTAGAACTGAGTCCGACAGCGCCGACCCCGGCTGGTGCCAGCGCCAATATGCGCGGCATCCAGATGCTCTCCAATGGCGAAACCTGGATCAGCCTGGACGATGTGCCTTACAGGGTGGTGTTCAATGATGACCTCCATGCCTGGACCCTGACCGCCCCGACAAACCCCCATGTCAGTGACGCCAGTCGTGCCGTGCGTCTTAATGCCCGTAGCGAGTGGGAGTGGCGCGAGCCTTCGGCGGCGTCATCGCGAGGTGTCATCGCGGGTGAAGTGGGCAATGAGGTGGTGCCCTTATCATTGGTAAGCGTTCGCTCGTCTTTCTGGGACGTCTACATGCAGTTCAATCTTGCTGAGGAAGAGCGCCTCTCACAGATCGCCCTGGCCCGTCAAAAAGCGCTCATGAGTGTGCCGGAGCTGAAGCCTGGCGATCTGATCTCTCAGGATCTGCAGGGCAATCCGGTGTTTATCGACGAGTGGGGAGATATGCACCACCTCTACAAAAAATCGGATGGCCAATACGTGGGTGGACGTATTCCGTTGTATTCGAGCGCGGATATGTCTTTCAACCAGTACCTGCGCACCGGTATTTCGACCGGCCCGGCGCAAGTGGATTTAATCGACGAACTGGTCGATGACCTGCGCACTGTTGGTTTCGACAACAGCGTCACGCTTTATCGCGGCGGCAGTGAACTACGCGGCACCTCGGGGGCCTATTTTCGGAACGGACAGATCAAGAGCGGCGATGTGCTGGTCAGTACCGACATCTTGTCGTTCAGCGAAAACCCTTATGTGGCGAGGATTTTTTGCAGTAGCCAAGCGGGTGAATATTCAGCCAGTTTTGCCCGGAAAAGTGTGCCCATCAGCTTTAACGACACTTCCGTTGTGTTTGAATTGCCCGCCAAGAACTATCTGGGGGCGACCCCTGTTGCGCCGTTTTCCACGGAGCCTGAGGAAGTCGAGTCGATTTTCCTGCCGGGCCGTTACTTCCTGATTGATGACATTCATCAGGTGTCCGGCCTCAATTACAAGTTCATTAAAGTGCGTTTGATCGAAATCTCCTCGCCCAAGATCTGGCAAAAGCTCTATGACTTGCGCACCGGCGAGCCCTTCACTCGCGAGCACTACGCCACAAGGCTCGGAGAGCAAGGCCGGCGGCTGGTGGATCGGTTCTTTCCACCTGATACGATGGGGTTGAGTTTCTAGAACCAGTCGGCCTGCATGCTCAGGCAGGCATCATCGCGGTTTTCCAGCAACGTCAGTTCATGATTGCAGCCCGGTACTTCCCAGGTCAGGAAGTACCGGGCTGCTTGCAACTTGCCTTGATAGAAATCGGCATCGGTCGAGTTATTTCGAGACAGTCCCTCTGTGGCGCGAATGGCCTGTTCCAGCCAGCGCCAGCCGATGACGGTATGTCCGAAAACCTTCAGATAGAGCGCCGAATTGGCGAGCGTGGTACTGACCTTGCCCTGTGCCAGATCGGTCAGCAGGCCAACGGTCACGGTTTGCAGACGCGTCACCAGTTGCTCCAGTGGTTGGCGCAAGGCATCAAGGCTTTCGTGGGCGCTGGCCCGCTTTGTGGTGTCGGCAATCAGGCGGATCAACTGCTTGAGCCCTGCGCCATTATTTTGTGCCAGCTTGCGCCCCAGCAAGTCCAGCGACTGAATGCCGTGGGTGCCTTCGTGGATCGGGTTCAGGCGGTTGTCGCGGTAATACTGCTCCACCGGATATTCGCGGATATAGCCATGGCCGCCCAGAATCTGGATCGCCAGTTCGTTGGCTTTCAGACAGAACTCCGAAGGCCAGGACTTGACGATGGGTGTCAACAGATCGAGCAGTTCGTGGGCCTGGCGCTTCAGTTCTTCGGTTTCGCCGGTTTGGGTATCGTCAAACAGGCGAGCGCTGTACAGGCCGAGGTCGAAGGCGCCCTCCACGTAGGCTTTTTGCGTCAACAACATGCGCCTGACATCGGCGTGCTGAATGATAGGGACGGGCGGGCTTTCCGGGTTTCGGTTATCCGGCAGTCGTCCTTGCGGACGTTCACGGGCGTAGTCCAGAGAATACAGATAACCTGCATAACCCAGCATGATTGCACCCATGCCCACGCCAATCCGCGCTTCGTTCATCATCTGGAACATGTAGCTCAGGCCCTGATGGGGTTTGCCCACCAGATAGCCCACACATTGCCCGTTATCGCCGAAGTTCAGCGCTGTCGAGGTGGTGCCGCGCCAGCCCATCTTGTGAAACAGCCCGGCCAGAATCACGTCATTGCGTGGGCCGTTTGTGCCGTCTTCATTGACCAGAAACTTGGGCACGATAAACAGCGAAATACCTTTCACACCGGCAGGTGCGTCCGGCAACTTGGCCAGCACCATATGCACGATGTTCTCCGACAGTGAGTGATCACCACCGGAAATGAAAATCTTGTTGCCGCGCAAGCGATAGCTGCCATCCGCAGCGGGCTCGGCGCGGGTGCGGATATCCGACAGCGACGAGCCGGCATGAGGTTCGGTCAACGCCATGGTGCCGAAAAAACGGCCTTCGATGATCGGTTGCAGGAAACGCTGCTTTTGCTCGTTGCTGCCAAAGCTTTCGATGAGGTTCGCCACGCCCATGCTCAGGAACGGGTAAGCCGTGGTGCCCGCATTCGCAGCCTGGAAGTGAGCAAAGCAGGCTTGGGACAGCAGGGTCGGCAACTGCATGCCGCCTTCCTCGAAGTCCCGCGCCGCATTGAGGAAACCAGCTTCCAGAAACGCATCTACTGCAGGTTTGACCTCGGGGATCAGCACCGCCTCGCCATGCTCGTAGCGTGGCTCGTTTTCATCGGCCTTGCGGTTGTGCGGGGCGAAGTACTTCTCGGCAATCGTACGAGCCGTGCCGATGGCGGCATCGAACGTCTCGCGACTGTGCTCGGCAAAGCGCTCACGCCGGGTCAGCGCTTCGGCATCCAGCACTTCATACAGCTCGAAAGCCAGATTGCGGGAACTGAGCAGCGTCTCGGACATGACCTTCACCCTTTGTCTTGTAGTGGGCAGAGTCTAGGCTGGGGATGGAGTGCTGCCCAGCATGATTGATGGGAGTGATGGTGGTGAAGCGATTGGGCGCAAGCTGCAAGCTCCAAGTTAAAAGCTTGAAGCTTGCCGCTTCCCCTCGTCAACCTATCGTCATCAGGCTCGCATTCCCTCCCGCCGCTGCGGTGTTCACGCTCAAGGCGCGTTCGATCACCAGGCGTTCCAGAGCGACGTTGGTTTCGCCGTGTGACAGGCCGTTGACGCCGATGATCGCGCCGCAGCGCTGGGCTACCTGCTCGCAAATGGCGCGCAACTGGTCCGAATCGCCATGGTGCAGAACGGCGTCGATCAGCACTTCGTCCTTGCTCCAGTCTGCGACCAGCTTGATGCGGGCTTGAACCTCTTTGGGCAGGCGATTGCGCAGTGGCTTGCTGGTCGTGGTTTCCGGCCAGATGGCGGTACTGCCAACGGCCAGGACGGCGGCCAGTTGGGTCAGCAGGTCGGTTTCGTCATCGGCCAGACACAGCACATGCTCACGCGGCAGGATGCTGTAGCTGTTGCGCTCGCCGGTCGGGCCGGTCAGCAGGCGCGTGATGCCGCTTTGCGATTGCTCGGCAAACTGGCTGCACAATTCGTCCAGTGCGGTTTGCTGATTGCTTGCAGCCCAGGTTTTCAAGGCTTGCAGCGGTTTGCCCAAGGCTTCCTGCAGGCGGGTGTCGGGTGCGATCAGTTTGTCGCCACGGCCAAAGGACTGTTCGATGGCGTCCTGCGGGCGAGTCGACAGCAGGCGATACAGGTACAGCGGCCCGCCCGCTTTCGGGCCGGTGCCCGACAGGCCTTCGCCGCCGAACGGCTGCACACCGACCACGGCACCGACAATGTTGCGGTTGACGTAGACGTTACCGGCATTGACGTTATCGATGACCTTGGCAATCGTCTCGTCGATGCGCGTGTGTACGCCCAGTGTCAAGCCGTAACCGGTGGCATTGATCTGGCCGATAAGCTGGTCCAGTTCCTTGCGCTTGTAGCGAACCACGTGCAGCACCGGTCCGAAGATTTCCCGTTGCAGTTCGTCGAAGCTTTCCAGCTCGATCAGGGTCGGCATCACGTAGGTACCGCGCTTGAGGTCTGCACTGTTGGCGATTGCCACCTGATAGACCGTGCGGCCTTTGTCGCGCATGCCCTGAATGTGTTTCTCGATTCCGGCCTTGGCTTCGGCGTCGATCACCGGCCCGATATCCACGGACAAATGCTCCGGGTTGCCCAGGCGGTTTTCGGCCATGGCACCCTTGAGCATTTCGATCACGCGATCAGCCGAGTCTTCCTGCAGGCACAGCACGCGCAGTGCCGAGCAGCGTTGACCCGCGCTGTCGAAGGCCGAGGACAGAATGTCGATCACCACCTGTTCGGTGAGTGCCGAGGAGTCGACGATCATGGCGTTCTGGCCACCGGTTTCGGCGATCAGCGGGATCGGTCGGCCCTGGGCATCAAGACGCCCGGCAATGTTGCGTTGCAGCAGGCGCGCCACTTCGGTGGAGCCGGTGAACATCACACCTTTGACGCGCTCGTCGCCCACCAGTCGGGCTCCGACGGTTTCACCGCGTCCGGGCAGCAGTTGCAGCACACCTTCCGGGATACCGGCTTCCAGCAGCAGGCGCACGGCCTGGGCTGCGATCAGCGGGGTTTGCTCGGCAGGCTTGGCCAGCACCGGGTTGCCTGCGGCCAATGCTGCTGCAACCTGACCACTGAAAATCGCCAGCGGGAAGTTCCATGGGCTGATACAGACCACCGGCCCCAGCGGGCGGTGCGTATCGTTGCTGAAATCGCTGCGGGCCTGCACGGCGTAGTAGCGCAGGAAGTCCACGGCTTCGCGAACTTCGGCAATGGCGTTGACGAAGGTCTTGCCTGCTTCGCGGACCAGCAGGCCCATCAACGGCTGTATCTCGTTTTCCATCAGGTCTGCGGCGCGCTCAAGAATGGCGGCGCGCTCGGCTGGCGGCGTGGCCTGCCAGATCGGGCCGGAAATCAGTGCGCTCTGGATGGCGTTATCGACATCTTCCAGGCTGGCTTCCTGCACATGACCCACGACGTCTCTGTGGTCGGACGGGTTCAGAGTCGCCAGTGGCGTGCCTTCGCTCGCGGGGCAACCGAGCAGTGGCGCGGCTTTCCAGTCGGTGTGGGCGCTCGCCAGCAAGGCCGACGATAGCGAGGCCAGACGATGTTCGTTGGCCATGTCGATGCCGCTTGAGTTGGGGCGCTCCGAACCATACAGGTCGCGGGGCAGTGGAATGCGCGGGTGCGGCAGGCCGAAGCTGCCTTCCTGGGTCGCCATGCGCTCGATGCTGCTGACCGGGTCGGCTACCAGTTCCTGGATCGAAACCGACTGATCGGCGATGCGGTTGACGAACGAGGTGTTGGCACCGTTCTCCAGCAGGCGTCGCACCAGATACGCCAGCAGCGTTTCATGGGTACCGACCGGCGCATAGACACGGCACGGACGGTTCAGCTTGCCATCGGCAACCTTGCCCACCACCTGCTCGTAAAGCGGTTCGCCCATGCCGTGGAGGCACTGGAATTCGTACTGGCCGGGGTAATAGTTCTGACCGGCAATGTGATAAATGGCCGCCAGTGTATGGGCGTTGTGGGTCGCGAACTGCGGATAGATGACTTCCGGCGCGGCCAACAGTTTGCGGGCACAGGCGATATAGGAAACGTCGGTATAAACCTTGCGGGTATAGACCGGATAGCCTTCCAGGCCTTCGACCTGAGCGCGTTTGATTTCGCTGTCCCAGTACGCGCCTTTTACCAGACGGATCATCAGGCGATGGCGGCTGCGACGTGCCAGGTCGATCACGTAATCGATTACATAAGGGCAGCGCTTCTGGTACGCCTGAATGACGAAGCCGATGCCGTTCCAGCCGGTCAGTTGCGGCTCGAAGCACAGGCGCTCCAGCAGGTCCAGCGATAGCTCCAGGCGGTCGGCCTCTTCGGCATCGATATTCAGGCCGATATCGTATTGCTTGGCCAGCAGGGTCAGCGACAGCAGGCGCGGATACAGTTCTTCCATCACCCGCTCGTATTGGGCGCGGCTGTAGCGCGGGTGCAGCGCCGACAGCTTGATGGAAATGCCCGGTCCTTCATAAATGCCGCGACCGTGGGAGGCCTTGCCGATGGAGTGAATGGCCTGTTCGTAGGACGCCAGGTACTTCTGTGCGTCGTGCTCGGTCAGGGCCGCTTCACCCAGCATGTCGTAGGAGTAACGAAAGCCCTTGGCTTCAAAACGACTGGCGTTGGCCAGGGCTTCGCCAATGGTTTCGCCGGTCACGAACTGCTCGCCCATCAGGCGCATGGCCATGTCCACTCCCTTGCGGATCATGGGCTCGCCGCTTTTGCCGATGATACGGCTCAGAGACGAGGAAAGACCGGTTTCGTTGTGGGTGGACACCAGCTTGCCGGTCAACAGCAATCCCCAGGTGGCTGCGTTGACGAACAGCGAAGGGCTATTGCCCAAGTGAGGCTGCCAGTTGCCGTTGCTGATCTTGTCGCGGATCAGTGCATCGCGAGTACCTTTGTCGGGAATGCGCAGCAATGCTTCGGCCAGACACATCAATGCCACGCCTTCCTGGGAAGAGAGCGAGAACTCTTGCAGCAGCCCTTGAACGATTCCAGCGCGACCGCTCGCGCTCTTCTGGTTACGCAGTTTTTCGGCGATGGAGGCCGCCAGCTTGTGGGTGGCGTCGGCCATGGGGGCGGGCAGGCGAGCTTGCTCCAGCAGCATGGGGACCACTTCCGGCTCGGGGCGGCGGTAGGCGGCGGTGATGGCGGAGCGCAGAACCGATTGCGGCAGGATGCTTTCGGCAAACTCCAGAAAACTCTGGTAGCTCGTGTCGGCTGGCAACTCGCCGCTTTCATCGCCGTCCTTGCTGCCCAGGCCATTGAGTTCTTGCAGGGTTGCACCACTCTCCAGCTTTTCCAGGTAATTGAAGATGGCCTGCTTGATCAACCAGTGCGGCGTACGGTCGATGGAGTGTGCGGCTGCTTTCAATCGCTCGCGGGTCAGGTCGTCAAGCTTGACGCCCAGAGTGGTGGTGGCCATGTCTTGTCCTCATTGTCGCCACTCTGTATGTGGCCTCGGCTTTGGCGCAGGTTAGCTTTGCGTTGGTAAAGGTGCAACCGGGTGCAACCTGTTTTTTGCAGAATATTTCAAGGCTATTTCTCTTGAGGCCCTGTGATACGGGACAAATGAGTGATTCTGGTGCGTTTTCTTTTGCGTAAGCGTCATTTGCCGCTTCAAAATGGGGCGGAAATCACAGTGCAGTGATCATTTTGCAGAGGGTGCAACTGATTCGTTTAATTTGGTTGCACCTTTTTCAGTTTGTCTAATAGGATTCGCCACCACGGTGCAACCGTTAGCGAGTCGTTCAGTGGCTGCTTCCTTGCGGAAATTTCAGTCAGCGCTGCGTCGGGTATCAAGGCATGGATAGCGGGTTCGGTAACCGACTTTCTTCCGGGTATCTGGCGTTTCATAAAAACAATGCCAAGGCAGAACTCATGAGCTTCAACAACCCTATCCTGATCACCTTCGTGATCTACATCGCTGCGATGGTGCTGATCGGCCTCATGGCCTATCGCTCCACCAATAACCTTTCCGATTACATTCTTGGCGGGCGTAGCCTCGGCAGCGTGGTAACCGCCCTCTCGGCGGGTGCTTCGGACATGAGCGGCTGGCTGCTGATGGGCTTGCCCGGTGCCATCTACATGTCTGGCCTGTCGGAAGCCTGGATCGCTATCGGTCTGATCGCGGGTGCCTACCTGAACTGGCTGTTCGTGGCCGGTCGTCTGCGTGTGCAGACCGAGCACAACGGTGATGCGCTGACCCTTCCGGATTACTTCAGCAGCCGTTTTGAAGACAACAGCGGCGTGCTGCGTATCATCTCGGCCATCGTGATTCTGGTGTTCTTCACCATCTATTGCGCTTCGGGCATCGTGGCGGGCGCGCGTCTGTTCGAGAGCACCTTCGGCATGTCCTATGCAACGTCCTTGTGGGCGGGCGCTGCGGCAACCATCGTCTACACCTTCGTGGGTGGCTTCCTGGCGGTGAGCTGGACAGATACCGTCCAGGCCACGCTGATGATCTTCGCGCTGATTCTCACGCCGATCATCGCGCTGCTGGCGACCGGTGGCATCGACACCACCTTCCTGGCCATCGAAGCCCAGAACCCGGCCAGTTTCGACATGTTCAAGAACACTACCTTTATCGGCATTGTCTCGCTGCTGGCCTGGGGGCTGGGCTATTTCGGGCAGCCACATATCCTGGCCCGCTTCATGGCGGCGGATTCGGTCAAGTCGATTGCCAGTGCCCGTCGTATCTCCATGACCTGGATGATCTTGTGTCTGGCCGGTGCGGTTGCGGTGGGTTTCTTCGGTATCGCTTACTTCGCGGCAAACCCTGATGTGGCCGGTCCCGTGACCGAGAACCCGGAGCGGGTGTTCATCGAGCTGGCGAAGCTGCTGTTCAACCCCTGGATTGCCGGTGTGTTGCTGTCTGCTATTCTCGCGGCGGTGATGAGCACCTTGAGCTGCCAGTTGCTGGTGTGTTCCAGCGCCCTGACCGAAGACTTCTACAAGGCGTATCTGCGCAAGAACGCCTCGCAAATTGAGCTGGTCTGGGTTGGCCGGGCCATGGTGCTGCTGGTGGCGGTGATTGCCATCCTGCTGGCCGCCAACCCTGAAAACCGCGTATTGGGGCTGGTGAGTTACGCCTGGGCCGGTTTCGGTGCGGCGTTCGGCCCGGTGGTGCTGATTTCGGTGATGTGGAAAGGCATGACCCGCAATGGCGCGCTGGCTGGCGTGGTCGTCGGTGCAGTAACCGTGGTGCTCTGGAAACAGTTCAGCGCTATCGGCCTGTACGAAATCGTGCCGGGCTTTATCTTCGCCAGCCTCGCGATTGTGCTCTTCAGCCTGATTGGCAAAGGCCCGTCGACTTCGATGCAAGAGCGTTTCATCGCTGCCGAGAAAGAGTTCAAGGCTGCCCGTTGATCGGTCTGTCCTGAAATGAAAGAGGCCCGCCCATCGAGTGCGGGCCTTTCTTTTGGCGGGCGGTATATCAGATTTTGTTGTGATCGATATCCAGGTTATAGAACGTGGCTTTACCGCCTTCATTGCTGTAGCCGGAGTTGTCCTGGGTATATACGCCAGCCTTGAAATAGAGCGGTTTTGTTTTCCAGGAAGAACTGATGGATGTGCTCCAGTTCACGTCTTTGGCGCTGACGCTCAATTCTCCACCGGGACTCAGGTGGATGATGTATTTGAACTTCTCGTTGAGTGGCACGCCTTCGACAATCTTGATGACTTTGCTTTCGTCATCATCGAAGCGTTTGCGAACTTTCACCACGATATTTCCGGTCTGGGTCTTCTTCTTGTACTGATACTCGACCTTGAGCATCGGCTCGGTGCTGTCGTAGGCGTGGATCTGGCCGATGACGATCTTGCCCGATGAGGGCACCTGATTGACTTCAAGAGTCGCATTCAGAAAGTTGTCTGCATCGGGGTACAACCAGTTATGCAGCGTGCCGTCGGACCACGTCTCTCGTAGTTCGCTGCGTGGGTATTTGGCGTTTTCGGTGCGTGAGCCGGTGACGGGCGACCAGAAAAAAATGTACCCCGAATGGGACTCGAAGTACTTACCGTCATAGCCTTGACGCAACTGTGAGGTTTCTACGGTTTTGGGGGGTGAGCCTACCGGGATACTGAGATTCCACGATCCTAGATCTATCATTTTCGTTTCCAGAAAAATTCGTTCGACTGCTCTGAAGTCTCTGCTCAGAGGGTTTCGGCAGCTTTTATACGATTTGAACATGCATTTGTTAATGCTTGGCGAGCGAACTAATGACGTCAAAGTGCTGTCATTTTTCCTGTAGGACAGAATCTATATGGCCTGCAGGAATATACCGTTAGTCGGTTATGTGGAACTTTGGTGATGGCAGTAGGCTGCCTTGCTGCTGCTTTTTTCAGGAGCGACTAAAGTTGATGCAAATTGGACAGGGTTTTCTGTGACAGGCGCCGCCCACAAAAGTAGAGAAGCAGCATGGAATGCGTGCAATCCAAGCCCAATGATGGCTCTTCGGTTCTTCTGGTTGTTGATGACTACCCTGAGAATCTGGTGACGATGTGCGCGGTCCTTCAGCGAACGGACTGGCACATCGTCACAGCCAGCTCCGGTGTAGAAGCGTTGACGGTGCTTCTGGAGCAGGAAGTGGATCTGGTCCTGCTCGATGTCCAGATGCCCGACATGGATGGATTTGAAGTCGCACGCCTGATGCGCGGCAGTCAGCGCACAAGCCTGACACCGATCATTTTTCTGACCGCCAACGAGCAGAGCCCGGCTTCAGTACACAAGGGCTATGCAAGCGGGGCCATCGATTATCTGTTCAAGCCCTTCGACCCGAATGTGCTCAAGCCCAAGGTTCAGGCCTTGCTGGAGCAGCAGCGCAATCGTCGTGCCTTGCAGAGGCTCACCCAGGAACTGGAAAGCGCCAGGGCCTTCAATGCTTCTGTATTGGCCAATATGGCGGAAGGTATTGTGGTGGTGGATGAAACCGGCATTATCAGTTTCGCCAACCCGGCTATCTGCCACTTGCTCGATACGCCGGACGAACAGTTGCGCGGTACAAGCGTGCTCGATTATGTGCTGGAGCCCAAGGTCCAGAGCTGGCTTGAGTCGGATTTCTACAAGCACTATCGCAATGCCGACACTTACCGCGTGCATGATGCCGTTTTGCGTACGGCTGGGGGCGGGCAATTGCCGGTGGCCTTGTCCTGCGCGTCACTGCCTTGCGAGCAGAAGGCGATGGTGCTGACCGTTCTCGATATGTCGCTGGAGCGCAATCTGTATCAGCAGCTTGAACAGCAGGCGGTGACCGATGCCTTGACGGGTCTGCTCAATCGACGCGGCTTCTATCAGGCTGTCGAGGGCATGCTGCTGCGCAACGAGCATGCGGAGCAGTATCTGGTCGTGCTGTATCTGGACCTGGACGGCTTCAAGCAGATCAATGACTCGCTGGGCCATGATGCCGGCGATCAGGTTTTGTTGTGGGTGGCCACGCAGCTCAAGGATTGCCTGCGCCCCTACGATGTTCTGGCGCGCATGGGCGGTGACGAATTTACTGTAGTGATCGACGGCTTCGACTATCCCGAGCAGGCCGCCAAGGTGGCTGAAAAGCTTATCGAGCGGGTATCGATGAAACGTCAGGTCGACGGCGTGGACATTTCTCTGGGCGTCAGCATCGGGATTGCGACTTACCCCGAGTGCGGCTCCAACCTCGATGGCCTGCTGCGGGCGGCGGACATTGCCATGTACGAAGCCAAGCGGGCAGGGCGCCAGCAATATCGTTTCTATGACCAGAACATGAACGGTCGTGCACGTTCGCGTCTGATGCTCGAAGACAGCGTGCGCAATGCTATCGAAGGCAAGAATTTCTCGGTGGTCTATCAGCCTCAGGTGCATGTTGCGGATGGTCGCCTGCGGGGGTTTGAAGCCTTGTTGCGCTGGCAGCACGCCAGTGTCGGGGAAGTGCCGCCAGCCTTGTTCATTCCCTTGCTCGAGGAAACGCGGCTTATCAACCGGCTTGGCAGCTGGATCTTCGATCAGGGAGCCGAACAACGTCAGGCATTGGGTCGGGTCTTTGCTTCCGATCTGGTGGTGAGTGTCAGTGTCAGCCCGACGCAATTCTGCATGCCCAACCTGGCCGCAGAGCTTCGTCGGGCGATGGATCGTTTCGAGTTGCAGCCTGGCCAGCTGGAAGTCGAGATTACCGAAGCCTCACTGGTGAATAACCTGAGCCACAGTCACAAGCAGTTGCAGCAACTGCGCGAGATCGGTGTGCGCGTGGCGCTGGATGATTTCGGTGTGGGTGAGTGCTCCCTGTCGCACCTGCGCAACCTTCAACTCGATACCCTGAAGCTCGATAGACACTTCATTGCCGGTCTGCTCGACTCGCCTCGCGATGCGGTCTTTGCGCGCAGCATCATTGATCTGTGCCGCAACCTCGACATTCTGGTCATCGCCGAAGGCGTCGAGACTTTGCAGCAATATGAGTGGCTGGCCAACAATGGCTGTCAGGTCATCCAGGGGTTTCTGGTGGCTTATCCGCTGGATGCCGAAGATGCCCGCTCCTTCCCTGCACGTTTTGACTGGTCGAGGCTGCGTGGCTGATTGCGGTAGACTGGCACCTTTAAATCATCTGCCACGGCCCCATGACTGCTTCAGCACCTATACCGCTCAAATACCTGCAAGCCTATCCTGCTTCCCTTCAGGATCAGGTGCGGCAACTGATTGCTCAGGACAAACTGGGCGACTATCTGCAGCAGCGTTATCCGGAGCGTCATCAGATCCAGAGTGACAAGGCGCTGTACGCCTATGCCCTGGCCTTGAAGCAGGAGCATCTGCGCAATGCGCCGCCTGTGGATAAGGTGCTGTTCGACAATCGTCTTGACCTGACTCATCGCGCATTGGGCCTGCACACCACGGTTTCGCGAGTGCAGGGTGGTAAGCTCAAGGCCAAGAAAGAGATTCGCGTTGCTGCGCTGTTCAAGGAAGCAGCACCGCAGTTTCTGCGCATGATCGTGGTGCATGAGCTGGCTCACTTCAAGGAGTCGGATCACAACAAGGCATTCTACCAGTTGTGTGAACACATGCAGCCGGGCTATCACCAGCTTGAGTTCGACCTGCGGGTCTACCTGACGTATCGCGACCTGCAGGCTGGCGCCCGGTCGACTACCTGAATATCGCTCCAGAAAGGATTTTGAAGATGGATGTCAGCAAGACCAAAAGCAGCTTTTATCGTCGACTGTACGTTGCGTACCTCATCGACAGCCAGCTTGCCAGCACGGTGCCCGAATTGACGGAGGTCACCGGCATGCCGCGTCGTACGGCACAAGACACTATCGCGGCGCTGGCCGACCTGGATATCCAGTGCGAATTCGAACAACAGGAGGGTGCCCGCAACCATGCCGGGCATTACCGGATTCGGGACTGGGGTGCGATCGATAAAGCGTGGATAACCCGCAATCTGGCCAGCATCAAGGCCGTACTGGGTTATCCCTGACGGAAGCTGGCCTTATTCGAGGTCGCGGCGCATGCCGATGTGCGGGATGTCGTCCTCCAGATATTCCTCGCCTACTGCGTTGAAGCCGTAACGGCTGTAGTAACCCTGAAGATGAGCCTGGGCCGACAGATAGATGGGCTGGTCGGGCCATTTCTTTTCGGCGTGCTCCAGCGCCTGGACCATCAGTTCGTGGCCCATGCCCTTGTTGCGAATCGATGGCGCGGTCACCACGCGGCCAATGGTGACATCGCCGCCTTGCTGGATCGGGTCCAGCAAGCGCAGGTAAGCCACCAGCTTGCCGTCCTGCCAGGC
Organism: Pseudomonas sp. Irchel 3A18; assembly: GCF_900187465.1. Lineage (NCBI taxonomy): Bacteria > Pseudomonadati > Pseudomonadota > Gammaproteobacteria > Pseudomonadales > Pseudomonadaceae > Pseudomonas > Pseudomonas sp. Irchel 3A18. The sequence goes on along the minus strand of NZ_FYDI01000003.1, from coordinate 191,073 downwards.
CATCAAATGGCAGGTGTCACCTGTCAGGTCCAGCCCGTCCACATCCAGATACACGCACTGCTGCTCGACCACGAAAACCTCGGCGCGCAGTTTCAGAGCAGCGTAAAGCTGTTCGATACTCAGGTCGGTATGGTGTTTGCAGATCCATTTGATAGGCATGTTGTTGACTCGCAGAGAAACCAGAAGGGAATTCTAAACGTATACCGCCGCATTCCCAATAAAAGGCCGTGATGTCTGTCGATCGTTTTGGCTTTGGTCTGGAAAATATTTTTACATCAATCACATGGCTGTCACATGGGCGTGGGTTGTTTCCTGACGGGATAGGGTCTTCAATACAAGTCAGGATTCAAATGACGCTATTGATCAACGACTCTCGGTCTGGATCGGGCATGCTGCCCACCTGGGGAATTCAAGCATGTCGCGACTGCTTCAAGCTGTTGGGTTGCTGGGGTTACTGCTGATCGCTGAGGCAGGAGCAGGCGAGAAGCTGCGTCTGGTTGCCGATGCCTGGCCTCCCTTTACCGATGCCTCACTGCTTCACGACGGTCTGGCGACCGATATCGTCAGAACCGCGCTGCAGCGTGCCGGGTATCAGACCGTTTACGAGCAGGTACCCTGGGCGCGTGCCATGCATGGTATTGCCGAGGGGCGCAATGATGTCCTGATCAATGCCTGGTTCAATGAAGAGCGCACCCGGGTTGGCCAGTTTTCTGCCGAATATCTGGTCAATCGGGTGCGCTTTCTCAAGCGCAAGGACTCGAATATCGATGTCTCGAACCTCGATCAACTGCACAAGTACATCATTGCGGTGGTGCGTGGTTACGCCTATTACCCGTCGTTCGACAATGATCAGGCGTTACGCAAGGTCCCGGTCCACAGCTTTTCCATGGCGGCGAACATGCTGGCTGCAGGACGTGTCGATCTGGCACTGGAGGATGAGTTCGTGGCCCGTTACAGTCTGGCCAACGAGCCCGACGAAGTGCGCAATCACGTCGAGTTCCTGCCGGACTCACTCACCGAGAACAGCCTGCATATTCTGGTCAGCCTGAAGAACCCGAAGCATGCGCAAATCGTCGCCAGCTTTGATCGGGAAATCGCCGCCATGAAGGTTGATGGTACTTACGACGATCTGCTCAGGCTGCACGGTCTGATGCCTGTGGCCCCTTGATCAAATGCGCTGCCAACGTGCGTAAAGGTGCCAACTGACGATAGATCAAGGCCAGTTGCGTCTGGACCAGCCGCTGGCTCTCGTCCAGTTCGTCGGGCATCTGTTCCAGTTGGGTTGCCAGTTCCTCTTCGGCATCGTTCTGCACGGCAACCGGTTTCTTTTCGGCCAGGCTCTGGGCGATCTCATCGATGCTGGCTGCCAGCGCCGCGCCTGCGCCATCGATAAGCTGTTCGTGGACATCACTGGGCAGTTGCGTGTCGCGATGCGCGCCCAGCCCGGACAGATAACTCAGCAGCGTGTGCGACAACACCAGAAAGCGAAAGCCCACATCCGCCTCTTTGCGGAAGTGTCCAGGCTCCATCAGCATGTTCGCCAGCGTCGTTGAAAGCGCCGCATCGGCATTGTGCGCATTGCGCCGGGCCAGGCGATAAGCCAGGTCGTCGCTCTTGCCCTTGGCGTATTGCTGCATGATCTGGCGCAGGTAAATGCTGTTGCAGCTCAGGGTATTGGCCAGCACCTTGTTCAGCTTGCGACCTTGCCAGTCAGGCAGGAACAGGAACACCGCAAGCCCGGCAATCAGGCTGCCCAGCAAGGTATCGAACAGGCGTGGGAGGAACAGCCCGTAGCCATCGCCCACCTGATTGAAACAGAACAGCACCATCACCGTGATCGCAGCGGTCGAGAGGGTGTAGCGCGTCGTGCGGTTGACGAAGAACACCACGCCCGCCAGCACCGCACACATCGATTGCAGGACCGGGGTGGTCACCAGATCGAACAGTGCCCAACCCACGGTCAGGCCAAGGGCGGTGCCGATAATCCGTTGTACCAGCTTGCGCCGGGTCGCGCCGTAACTTGGCTGGCAGACGAAAACCGTGGTCAGGATGATCCAGTAGCCTTGGGAAGGATGGATCAGATGCACCATGGCGTAACCCACCGACAGGGCAAGCGGCAGGCGCAAGGCATGACGGAACAGCAGCGAGGTCGGCGTCATTTGCAGGCGCAGGCGTGTCCAGACATCCTTGAGAGTGCGTGGCGAGCGGTCCAGCAGGCTGCTGTCTGTCGCATCAGCCAGGGCATCCGGATTGCTGGCATCGCTGATCAGGCGGTCCAGGGTTTCAAGGTTGGCCGCCAGTGCCCGCAAGGAGCGCAACAGGCTGCGCCACGCCGGGTTGCTCTGGATGCGCAAGTGCTCAAGGGAGGCGCGCAGGTCTTCCATTGCTTCGGCAAAGCTTGGGTCGTAGACAAATGGCTGACGCAGTTGAATGGACTCGGATAACGCCTGGCAGGCAACCCCCTGCTGGCGCAGCAGGCGCTGACAGCGGAACAGCACATCGCTGTGGAAAAACGCTTCGGCCAGCGAGTTGTACGGGTAATGCGATGAACTGGCGCGCTCGTGAATGTCCTGTGCGATGAAGTACAGCTTCAGATAGCGGCTGACTTTCGAGCCGGGCCGGCCATTGCCTACCCGATGCAAGATGATTTCCTTGGTGGTGTTCAGTGCTGCAACGACCCGGCCGTTCTGCTTGGCCAGCTCCAGGCGTCGCTCTTCCACATTGAGGGTGCGAATCGGCTCGAACAGGGTCGACTTGAGTTTCAGGTACAGCCCCAGTTCGCGAAACAGCCGCGCCAGCGCCTGCTGCACCGGCTGGTTGGAAAACAGCATCTGCCACAGTACCGACAGCAGGCCGTACCAGGCTGCGCCCGCCACCAGCAGCATCGGTTCATGCCAGAAATCGAGAACCTCGCCACCACGCTGGTCCACGCCAATCATGGTGTAGACCGAGAGAATCAGGGTGCCGTAGGCAATTGCACCATAGCGCTCGCCCAGCGCCCCGAGCATGGTCAGGCAGAAACTGGCCAGGGCCAGTGCGCAAACGAACAGCCAGGGATAGGGGAACAGGAGTTCGACGGCCAGCGCGGCAATGCTGAAACACACCAGCGTCACGGCCAGGGCATTGAGGCGGCCTTGCCAGCTGTCATCGGTTTCGGCCAGGGCGCAGGCGATAATCCCCAGGAACAGCGGGATCAGCAAGCCCATCTCATTTTGATACCAGCACAGCGCCATGCTGCCGGTCAGTGCGATAAAGACCCGAACGCTATAGCTGAACTTGTCCAGTGCCCATAACCGACGGAGTGTATGACGCAGAGATTTTGATGCCATGAATGAGATGACGGCCTTGTTCGCAATTGATCGATCCCGCAGAAAGATATGTACAGGCCCGAGGCTGGCCTGTACATCCGCTTGGGAAAAAAATTATTGCCCGGGGTGTGTGGCTTTCCCGCTGTCAGACGTATTGTGCCGCCGCATAGGCCGATGCCCAGGCCCACTGGAAATTGAAACCGCCCAGATGGCCGCTCACATCCAGCACCTCACCCACGAAATACAGCCCTGGTGATTTCAGTGATTCCATGGTCTTGGAAGACACTTCACGGGTATCGATGCCGCCCAACGTAACCTCGGCCGTGCGATAGCCTTCGGTGCCCGCCGGCACGACCCGCCAGCTCGCCAGTTTTTCGGCGATGTCGGCCAGTTCGGCGTGGGTGTACTGCTTCATGGGTTTTGAAGCGAACCAGTGTTCGGCCAGCAGGTTGGCCATCTTCTTGGTGAAGATTTCCCCCAGCAGGGTTTTCAGTTCGCTGTTCGGGCGTTCTGCCTGCTGCTTGGCCAGCCAGCCCGGGACGTCGTGATCGGGCAGCAGGTTGATTTCCACACTGTCACCCGGTTGCCAGAACGACGAGATCTGCAGGATTGCCGGACCACTGAGGCCGCGGTGGGTAAACAGGATGTTTTCGCGAAAGCTTGTGTCATTGCAACTGACCAGACAGTCCACTGACGTCCCCGACAGCTCGCTGCACAACTCCTTGAGCTGGTCGGTGATGGTGAACGGCACCAGCCCGGCGCGAGTCGGCAGCAGCCTGTGGCCAAATTGCTTGCCGATCTGATAACCGAAACCTGTGGCACCCAGCGTCGGAATCGACAGGCCGCCCGTGGCGATCACCAACGACTCGCAGCTCAAGGTGCCAAGGGTGGTTTCCAGGCGGTAGCCGGTTTCAGTCTTTTCGATCTGCTGCACGGAAGTGTCCATGTGCAGACTGGCACCGGCCTGTCGGCACTCTTCGAGCAGCATTTCCAGGATGTCGCTGGACTTGTTATCGCAGAATAGCTGGCCCAGCTTCTTCTCGTGATAAGGCACGCCATGTTTGGCGACCATCTCGATGAAGTCCCACTGGGTATAGCGGGCCAGGGCCGATTTGCAGAAGTGTGGGTTCTGCGACAGGAAATTGCCCGGCTCCGTGTAGATGTTGGTGAAGTTGCAGCGCCCGCCACCGGACATGAGGATCTTCTTGCCCGGCTTGTTGGCGTGATCGATCAGCATCACCTTGCGGCCACGACCTGCGGCGGTGAGCGCACACATCAAACCTGCGGCGCCAGCGCCAATGATTACAACGTCAGTAACGGGCACAGCATGGTCCTCGTGTGGAGCCGGGAATAATGTTCAACCTGTGGGAGGGGGCTTGCCCGCGACGCTTTTTACAAGATACGAACCCGCAACGACTTGCCCTTGATCTTGCCATTGTTCAAACGCTCCAGCGCCTGCTTGGCGATGCTGCGCTCGACAGCCACATAAGCCTGGAAGTCGAAAATGGCGATCTTGCCGACCTGCGCGCCCGGAACACCGGCCTCGCCCGTCAATGCACCCAGAATATCGCCCGGACGCAGCTTGTCCTTGCGGCCGGAACCGATGCACAGAGTCGTCATGGCTGGCAGCAGCTTGCCGCCTTCCTTGACGCTCAGGTTGTCGTATTGCTGCCAGTTCAGGGGCGCTTTCTGCAACTCTTCGATAGCCCGGGCACGCTGGCTTTCCGAAGGGGCTACAAGGCTGACCGCGATACCTGTTTCACCCGCACGACCGGTACGACCGACGCGGTGGATGTGGATTTCCGAATCCCGGGCCAGCTCGACGTTGATGACCATGTCCAGCGCATCGATATCCAGACCTCGGGCCGCTACGTCAGTGGCCACCAGCACCGAAGTGCTGCGGTTGGCGAACATCGCCAGCACCTGGTCACGGTCACGCTGCTCCAGGTCGCCATGCAGGCCCACGGCGGACATGCCCTTGGCGGTCAGGTGATCGACCACTTCCTGAACCTGCTGCTTGGTGAAGCAGAACGCGACGCAGGACGTCGGACGGAAATGGCCAAGCACCTTGACCACGGCTTCCAGACGTTGCTCCGGAGAGATTTCGTAGAAAATCTGCTCGATCTGGCTGTCGGCATGCAGTGCCTCGACCTTGACGGTCTGCGGATCGCGCATGAATTTTGAAGCCAGTTGCTTGATGCCGACCGGGTAGGTGGCCGAGAACAGCAGGGTCTGGCGACGTTGCGGAGTCTGCTCGATGATGTCGGCGATGGCGTCGTAGAAACCCATGTCCAGCATGCGGTCCGCTTCATCGAGAATCAGCGTGTTCAGCCCATCCAGTACCAGCGAGCCCTTGCGCAGGTGCTGCTGGATACGGCCCGGCGTGCCGACGATGATGTGCGCGCCATGCTCCAGCGAGCCGATCTGCGGCCCAAAAGGCACGCCGCCGCACAGGGTCAGCACCTTGATGTTGTCTTCGGAGCGGGCCAGACGACGAATTTCCTTGGCCACCTGATCGGCCAGTTCGCGGGTCGGGCACATCACCAGAGCCTGGCAACCGAAGAAGCGCGGGTTGATCGGGTTCAGCAGACCGATACCAAAGGCGGCGGTCTTGCCGCTGCCGGTCTTGGCCTGAGCGATCAGGTCCATGCCCTTGAGAATCACCGGCAGGCTTTGCGCCTGAATCGGCGTCATCTGGGCGTAACCAAGCGACTCCAGGTTAGCCAGCATGGCGGCGGACAGGGGCAAAGTGTTGAAAGCGGTGTTAGTCACGACGGTGGACCTGCAAAACAAAAATGTCGCGCAGTGTATCAGGTCGTAAGGGTTGCTCAGATGGCAATGTCGATAAATGATGCAGCAAACTGCAGGAGCGAATTTATTCGCGAGGCGTCAATTGAAGGCGATACATTTTCTTCGGATGTACGGGCCTCTCGCGAATGAATTCGCTCCTACTCTCTTTACCTTAATCTCTTACCCTCCTGCGCAGGCAATTGCAGAAATATCCCCGCTGCAAACATCGCCAGTACTCCCACGCTCAGGAAGGTCAGTTGGAATGCCCCCAGTACACTGCTGACTTCGCCCGTGGCCACGTCATCGGTAAAGCCGCCCAGCAGGGCGGCAGCGGATGCCACGCCCAGGCTCAGTGACAATTGCGCGACGACCGACAGCAGGCTGTTGCCACTGGCGGTGCTGGCATCGTCCAGGTCGATCAGGGTCACGGTGTTCATGGCGGTGAACTGCAAGGCGTTCACTGCGCCCAGCAGGGCCAGATGGACAAGCAGCACCCAGTACGGGGTTTGAGTGTCCACCAGCGCCAGGGTCGCCAGCAGTATTCCCAACAGCAACGTGTTGCCGGTCAGGATGGTGCGATACCCCAGCAGTTCGATCAGCCTGCGGGCCACGGTTTTGGCGAACATTCCGGCGGCGGCCAGCGGCAGCATGCTCATGCCGGCCTGCGCCGGTGAATAACCCAGCGGGATCTGCAGCAGCAAGGGCACCAGAAACGGCAGGGCGCCACTGCCCAGTCGCGCAAACAGATTGCCCAGAATGCCCACCGCAAAGGTCCGGGTGCGAAACAACGACGGTGCAAAGAGTGGAAACTCCACATGCCCGGCCCGCAGCCAGTAGGCCGCCAGACAGCCCAGGCCGGCGAACAGCAGCAAGACCACGCGCATGTGCGGCAGGTGCAGCTCGCCCAGGCCTTCCAGCGCAATGGTGATCAGCACCATCGAGGCCCCGAACAGAATGAATCCTGTGCCGTCGAAGCGTGTGCGTCCGCCGCCTGGGATATCCGGGATGAAATGCTTGACCGCATAGCAGCCCAGCAACCCCACGGGAATATTGATCAGGAAGATCCAGTGCCAGCTCATGTACTCGACCATCCAGCCGCCCATGCTCGGCCCGAGTAGCGGCCCCAACAGGCCGGGCACGGTAATGAACCCCATGATCCGCACCAGCTCCGAGCGTGGGTAGGCGCGTAATACGATCAAGCGCCCGATAGGCAGCATCAACGCACCGCCAAGCCCCTGAATGACCCGTGCTGCCACCAGCATGTTCAGCGAGTTGGACAGTGCGCACAGCAACGAGCCGAAGCTGAACAAGAGGATGGCGCTGAAAAAGATGCGTTTGATGCCGAAGCGATCGGCAATCCAGCCCGAAGCGGGAATCAGCAGGGCGATGGTCAACATGTAGGCAATGACCACCGACTGCATGCGCAGCGGATCTTCTTCCAGCGAACGTGCCATGGACGGCAGAGCAGTATTGAGAATCGTGCCGTCCAGACTTTGCATGAAGAAGGCGATGGCGATGACCCAAGGCATCCAGCGCAGGGTTTTTTCGTCCAGATGTGGCATGTCGTTCTCTATGATTCGTTTCGCGAATGAGCGGAGCGCCGCCCGATTCGCTTCTACAGACAACCCCGTAGGAGCGAATTCATTCGCGAAGGGAGGGCTACAACGTCAATGTCAGCTTGCTTATCAAAGCCCCAGGCAACTGAATGGAGGCTGTCTGGCGCTGGCTATAAGTGCTGGCCGATAGAATCAGCTCCCGCTCGCGGGTCAGGTTTTCCAGGGCGTTACCCAGCAGGCTGTAAGCGCTGTCATCAAAACGCATGGTATTGACCGGTGCCACGATCTTGCCGTCTTCGACCCAGAAGGTCGCAAAACGGGTCATGCCCGTCAGGCGTGCCGCAGACTGATCGGAAAAATTCAGATACCAGAGGTTGCTGATATACAGGCCAGTGCCGAGCTGCTTGAGAATCTGTTCCTGCTCCAGAGTACCGCCCGCCATGCTCAGTGCGCTTGGCCACTCGCCGTTGTCCGCGCCGTTGGCTTGCAGGCCGTATTCGGCGGCGCTGCTGGAGTCGACCAGTTGCTCGCGGGCTTCGCCGCCGGCAATCAGGGACAGGTCCTTGCGTGGATAACCTTCGAGGGAGAACGCCGGTGACAGCGAACCGCTGACCTGTTCATCCAGGCTGAACAGCGGGCTGAAACGGGTATCGCCGCTGTACAGCCGCTGCAACGGGCTGTGCTTGCTGGCCAGCGCCTGTGCGGAAAACCCGCCCCAGCACAGCATGCCGATGATTTCATCCAGTGCTGCAGGTGCCAGATAAGCGCGGTATTGACCGGGCTCCAGAGTGCGCAGCGGACGACCGAGAAACTCCAACTGCTCGCGAGCCTGATTGAAGCGTCTGGCAAAGGCCTCGCTGTCCCAATCATGACCTGCATAGTTGGCTTTAACGGCCTGGCCGTTTTCGTGGAACAGGCTCCAGTCGAAATTGAAGCTATTTGCCTGATGCCAGCCCAGCGCGCCCCAGGAACTGGCGAAGCCGCGATATACCGGCCCGGCAGCGTAAAAGCCCACCAGATCCAGACCTTGTGACAATTCGGTGATCTGCTCCACGACTTGCCCGCTGTCCGGCAACGGCGGCTCTTGCAAGTTGTTGCTGTGCCAGGCCTCGGTATTGGGCAGCAGATACGGGTCCTTGGCGAGTGATACCAAGGTTTCGCGCAGTTGAACCAAAGCCTCGCTCAAACGCTGACCGTCGACCTGTGCATCGCCCGAAAGCGTCAGTTCCAGATCGGCATGCCGACCGTCATCGATCAGTTTGAAGGTCACGCCGGCTTGCTGCACATGCCCGGCCTGACGGACCTGGCCATGATTGAAGCGAATGAAGTCCGAGGCTTCGGCGTTGTAGGTCAGGGTGAAGTGTTCGTTCGGGCTGATACCTGCCTTGAGGACGGCGACCAATGCCTCGAATTGCTGTTGATGAGACATCAGGCATCACCTCCAAATACATCCACATTGGCGAACACACAGGCTGGGGAAGCGTGACCGACACGCACCACCTGATTGGGTTCGCCTTTCCCGCAATTGGGCGTGCCCAGGACCTTGAAGGTGCTGGCGTCGCCGACCGCGCTGAGGTTGCGCCAGAACTGCGCGGAAATCGCTCGATAGTTGGGGTTCTTGACCACGCCCTTGAGCTCGCCGTTTTCGATCAACTGGCCCCACTCGCAACCGAACTGGAATTTGTTGCGCGCATCGTCGATGGACCACGAGCGGTTGGTGGACATCAGGATGCCGTGCTCGATATTGCCGATCAGTTGATCCAGCGACTGGTCACCCGGTTCGATATTCAGGTTGGCCATGCGGTCGATGGGCGGACGGTTCCAGTTGCAGGCGCGGCTGTTGGCGACGCCCGGCAGACCGGAGCGGTATTGCGACAGCGCACCGCCCAATGGCCGCTGCAACAGGCCATCGCGAATCAGGAATTGCTTGCTTGCGGCTGTGCCATCGTCGTCATGCCCGTAGCTGGCCAGTTGCTCGGGAATCTCGGGATCGAAAGTCACGTTGAGCAGACTGGAGCCGTATTGCAGCGTGCCGAAGTCCGATGCCTTGACGAAGCTGGTGCCGGCGTAATTGCGCTCGTCACCCAGAATCCGGTCCAGTTCCAGCGGATGGCCTATGGATTCGTGGATCTGCAGAATCATCTGGTCCGGCATCAACAGCAGATCGCGGGGACCTGTGGGCGTGTTGGGGGCCAGGATCAATTGCAGTGCCTGATCGGCAACCTGTGCGGCTGCGCCGATCAGTCCGCAATTGCTGATGATCTCTGCGCCGCCCTGCTGGCCGAAGTTATCGCGGCCCAGGCTGCGGGTCTGGCTGTCACGCCCGTCATAGGCGGTCACGGTCAGGCCCGGGAAGACAAAACGCTGTGCCTGACGAATCTCGGCACCTGCGCTGTTGAGATAGATCTGTTCGACGTTTTCCAGGCCCAGGCCGACCTGCCAGTTCACCAGACGCTCGTCTCTGGGGACTGACTTCGACTCGGCCATCAGCAGATCAATGCAATCGCTCAGGCTCGGGAAGGCATTGCTCAGGTTGGGCGACAGGTAATCGGCGCGTGCCGTCGAGACAGCCTGTTCGGTCAGGTCCAGCAGCGAGTGCGGGGCCAGACGCCGCGCCAGTGCTTCGGCCTGTTGCAAGGCGGACTGCAGGCCACGTTGGGAAATATCGTTGGTGGCGGCGTAGGTTTCAACGCCGTTGAGGCGCACCGTCAGCATCGCCCCTTCATCGCTGCCCAGCGATGGCGGCTCGGCCACGTTCTTGCGTACGCTCAGGTGCTGGCTGGTTCTGCGGACATAACGTACGGAAAAGAATTGCGCATCGCTCTGCAGTGCGGCGAACCGCTGCTTGAGCTGAGCGGAGAAATCGAACATGCAGAGAGCTCCTTGTTGAGGCGGGCAAGGTGTTCGCGAATGGAACAGGCTTGCCCGCAGATCATAGAGCCTGAATCACACCTGTGCTACTGCGCCTCGCACCGGCGTACCGCGTGCCGGTCTGTCGCCTGCCACGAAGTAGTCGGCGGTGCTGCGCGGCAACGGCTGACGGCCACGGATCCTGTCGGCGATCTTCTCGGCAATCATGATGGTCGGTGCATTCAGGTTACCGGTGGTGATGATCGGCATGATCGAGGCATCCACCACGCGCAGGCTTTCCAGGCCATGGACACGACCCTGACCATCGACGACGGCCATCTCATCGGTGCCCATCTTGCAGGTGCACGAAGGGTGATACGCCGTTTCGGCGTGTTCACGGACGAACTTATCCAGCTCTTCGTCGGACTGTACTTCGATGCCAGGGCTGATTTCGCGGCCACGGTACGGGTCCAGTGCCGGTTGCTGCATGATCTCCCGAGTCAGGCGGATGCCGTCGCGGAACTCCTGCCAGTCCTGCTCGCTAGACATGTAGTTGAACAGGATGCTCGGGTACTCGCGTGGGTCCTTGGACTTGACCTGCACCCGGCCACGGCTCGGTGAGCGCATGGAGCCGACGTGAGCCTGGAAACCATGCTCTTTCACACCTTTGGTGCCGTTGTAGTTAATGGCAACCGGCAGGAAGTGGTACTGGATGTTCGGCCACTCGAACTCTTCGCTCGAACGAATGAACCCGCCCGCCTCGAACTGGTTGCTGGCACCGATGCCTGTGCCGAGGAACATCCATTCGGCGCCAATGGCCGGCTGGTTCCACCATAACAGGGAAGGGTAGAGCGAAACCGGCTGGGTGCAGCTGTATTGCAGGTACATCTCCAGGTGATCCTGAAGGTTCTGGCCGACACCCGGCAGGTCGTGAACCACGGGAATATCGAGCTTGTTCAGCAGTTCGGCCGGGCCGACACCGGAGCGTTGCAGGATCTGCGGCGAAGCGATGGCGCCGCTGCACAGCAGGACTTCCTTGCGGGCACGGGCTTCGATGCGGGTGTCGCTGGCACCGCGCAGATAAGCCACGCCGACGGCACGCTTGCCCTCGAACAGAATGCGGTCGGTCAGGGCGTGGGTGACGATGGTCAGTGTCGGGCGCTTCTTGGCTTCATCCAGATAACCACGAGCGGTGCTGGCGCGACGGCCATTGGGCGTCACGGTTCTGTCCATCGGGCCGAAGCCTTCCTGTTGATAACCGTTGAGGTCGTCGGTGCGTGGATAACCTGCCTGCACACCGGCTTCGACCATGGCGTGGAACAATGGGTTATTGCCCGCCTTGGGCGTGGTCACGCTGACCGGACCGTCACCGCCGTGATAATCGTTGGGGCCGATGTCGCGGGTTTCGGCCTTGCGGAAATACGGCAGGCAGTCGAGGTAGCTCCAGTCTTCCAGACCCGGCTCCTTGGCCCAGCCGTCATAGTCCATGGCGTTGCCGCGGATGTAGCACATACCGTTGATGAGCGACGAGCCACCCAGGCCCTTGCCGCGCCCGCATTCCATGCGGCGGTTATTCATGTGAGGTTCCGGCTCGGTCTCATAGGCCCAGTTGTAGCGACGGCCTTGCAGTGGAAACGCCAGCGCCGCAGGCATCTGGGTACGGAAATCCAGGCGATAATCCGGGCCGCCGGCTTCCAGCAACAGAACGGTGACGCCCGGATCTTCGGTGAGACGGGCTGCCAGGGTGTTACCGGCAGAGCCGGCACCGATGATGATGTAGTCGAATTCGGATTGCGTGGTCATAGAAAGTCCTTCGTAGAGCTGCAAGCTTCAAGTTTCAAGCCGCAAGCAAAGGCATTCAGGTGCTGCCTGTAAGAATGAGGGCGGCAAGCTGCTTCACTTGAAGCTTGTAACTTGCCGCTTACTGCTGGCTGCCTTAAAACACCGATGCGTAATCGCCCAGTTCCACCTGTACGGATTTGATGCGTGTGTATTGCGCCAGTGAGCTGATGCCGTTTTCGCGGCCCACGCCCGATTGCTTGTAGCCACCGACCGGCATTTCTGCCGCAGACTCGCCCCAGGTATTGATCCAGCAGATGCCGGCTTCAAGCTGGTGAATCACGCGGTGCGCACGGTTCAGGTCGCGGGTGACGATACCGGCTGCCAGGCCGAAGTCGGTGTCGTTGGCGCGGCGGATCACTTCGTCTTCGCTGTCGTAACCGAGGATGCTCATCACCGGGCCGAAGATTTCTTCGCGCACGATGGTCATCTCGTCGGTGCAGTCGGTGAACACGGTCGGCGCCACGAAGGCACCTTTGGCGAGGTCGCCTTCGGTCAGGCGTTCGCCGCCGCACAGCAGGCGCGCACCTTCTTCCTTGCCCTTGGTGATGTAGCCCAGCACGCTTTCCATATGCTCGAAGCTGACCAGCGGGCCGAAGTTGGTGTTGTCATCTTCCGGGTTGCCGATGCGGATGCGTTTTACGCGCTCCAGGATTTTGGCTTCCAGTTGTGCCTTCAGGGCGTTGGGGACGAAAACCCGCGTGCCGTTGGTGCAGACCTGACCGGAGCTGTAGAAGTTGGCCATCATTGCAATGTCGGCGGCGCGATCCAGGTCCGCGTCGTCGAAGATGATCAGCGGCGACTTGCCGCCCAGTTCCATGGTCACTTCCTTGAGCGAAGAACTCGACGCGCTGGCCATGACTTTCTTGCCGGTGTCGGTGCCGCCGGTGAAGGAAACCTTTTCGATGCGCGGGTGCTCGGTGATCCAGGTACCGACTTCACGGCCGCTGCCGGTCAGCACGTTGAACACGCCATCGGGTACGCCGGCTTCGGTGTAGATTTCCGCCAGTTTCAAGGTGGTCAGGGAAGTGACTTCACTCGGCTTGAAGATCATCGCGTTGCCCGCTGCCAGTGCCGGAGCGGATTTCCACAGGGCAATCTGGATCGGGTAGTTCCAGGCGCCGATACCGGCCACCACACCCAGCGGCTCGCGGCGGGTGTAGACGAAGGAAGAATTACGCAGCGGGATCTGTTCGCCCTCGATGGCGGGGACCAGACCTGCGTAGTACTCCAGCACATCGGCGCCGGTCACGACGTCGACATAACGGGTTTCGGAATAAGCCTTGCCGGTATCCAGGGTTTCCAGTGCTGCCAGTTCATCGTTGCGCTCGCGCAGGATGTCCACGGCACGGCGCAGGATGCGCGAGCGCTCCATCGCGGTCATGGCGGCCCAGATCTTCTGGCCTTTTTCTGCACTGGCGACAGCGCGTTCGACATCGTCTTTGCCTGCACGTTGTACTTGCGCGAGCACTTCGCCATTCGCCGGGTTGATGGCATCGAAAGTGGCGGGGTTGCTGGCGTCTACGTAGCCGCCATGGATATAGAGTTTCTGCAATTCAAAACGGGCCATAAAGTCCTCGCAAATTCATGTTGGGGGCGATGACTGATCTCAGCTTGCCGGTATGTTTGGTCAACATTCGGTGCCAGTCGTTCGATGAAAAGGGCTCTTGAGCGCTTCAGTCCACCGCTTTCGCCAGTTGAAAATCCATGTATTCGTAAGCGATCTGCTGCGCCTGCTCCGTGTCGAAAGCATCGCCCGACAAGGCGCCGCGCAACCACAAACCGTCGATGAGCGCTGCCAGGCCACGGGCTGCGCTGCGAGCCTGTTCCAGCGGTAAGACGCGGCGGAACTGGCAGCACAGGTTCGAGTACAGGCGGTGATCGTTGATCCGCTGCAACCTGTGCAGTGACGGGTGATGCATGCTGGTGGCCCAGAAGGCCAGCCAGGTTTTCATCGCCGGGCCATTGACCTGGCTGGCATCGAAGTTGCCCTCGATGATGACTTGCAGATGCGCCCTGGGGCTGTCATCGGTCAGCGCCTGACGGCGTTCGCTCACGCTCTGGATCAGGGCATTCATCAGGTGGCGCATGGTCGCCGCGATCAGGCCGTTCTTGTCCTGAAAGTAGTGGCTGATGATGCCGTTGGAGACGCCGGCCAAGCGCGCAATCAGAGCAATGCTGGCGTCGCTCATGCCGACCTTGTCCACCGCGCTGAGCGTGGCCTGGATCAGTTGCTGACGGCGGATGGGTTGCATACCAACCTTGGGCATTGGTTCGGGTCTCCGTGGCTTGCTGAGCCTTTTTAGCCTAGTTGTTTTTAATTGAACGATCAATCAATAAAAAACTGTGGACGTGACAAAAGGCCTCTAGGAGCGAATTCATTCGCGAGAAAACCGGGCCGATTTTGTGGGAGGGAGCTTGCTCGCGACGAGGCCGTCTGAAGCGACCAAGCCCTCTCTCACAGAGAAATATTTACCCCAGATTCTTGCCCAGCAGTGCGTGATACAACTCGCTGTCGCCCAGAATACCGACCACCTTGTCGCCATCCTGCAGCACCAGCTTATTGCCGGTCTGGTAGCGGATCTGCAAAGCATCGCGCATGCCGATATTGGAGTGAACCAGTGTCGGACGGCGATCCAGGCTGGCGACGTCCTGGCCCGGTGTCCAGTTCTGCAAATCGAGCTGCGCAGCCCCCTGGCGAGCGCTTTTGATCACGTTGCCTTCGGCCAGATCCAGCCAGGAATCCACGCCTGGGTCCAGGCACACGGAACCGTTGATCCGGGTGCAATTGTCGACCGTGCGCATCAGGCTGCGGCCGCACAGCACATTGAGCGGATTGGTGTGGGCAACGAAGGTTCGTACATAGTCATCGGCGGGGTTAAGGACGATTTCTTCGGGCACGCTGTACTGAATGATCCGGCCGTCTTTCATGATGGCGATGCGGCTGCCCAGCTTGAGGGCTTCATCCAGGTCGTGGCTGACGAAAACGATGGTCTTGCTCAGTTTGCTTTGCAGGGCCAGCAGTTCGTCCTGCAGGCCCTGGCGGATCAGCGGGTCGAGCGCAGAGAAAGGCTCGTCCATCAGCAGAATGTCGGCGTCCATCGCCAGTGCCCGTGCCAGGCCGACACGCTGCTGCATGCCGCCGGACAGTTCATCGGGCTTCTTGTTGCGCCATTGAGTCAGGCCGACCAGTTCCAGTTTTTCGTCGACCAGCTTGCGTCGTTCCTTTTCCGGTCGCCCCTGCATTTCCAGGCCGAAGCTGATGTTCTCGCGTACGGTCAGCCAGGGCATCAGGGCGAACTTCTGGAACACCATCGCGATGCGCTGGGTGCGCATCATTTTCAGTTCTGCCGCCGTGCAGTTGGCGATGTTGATCTGCGAGCCTTCATGCTCGACATACAACGAACCACGGCTGACGGTATTGAGACCGTTGATGCAGCGCAACAGACTGGACTTGCCCGAGCCTGACAGGCCCATCAGGACACAGATTTCGCCTTTCTCGATTTCCAGGGTGGCTTTTTCCACGCCGACGATCTGGCCGATTTTTTTCAGGATCTGGTCACGCGTGAGGCCTTGGTCCAGCAGCTTGAGAGCCTCACGCGGATCCTTGGCGAAGATGACGTCTACCTGGTCGAATTTGATGATACTCATGCGTCGGACCCTACCTTGGCTTCGGGTTGTTTGCAGATACGGTCGAGCATGATTGCCAGCAATACGATCGCCAGACCGGCTTCGAAGCCCAGGGCGATATCAGCGGTGTTCAGTGCATTGACCACGGGTTTGCCCAGACCGTCGGCACCCACCAGTGCTGCGATCACCACCATCGACAGCGACAGCATGATGCACTGGGTAATGCCTGCCGCGATGCTGGGCATGGCGTATGGCAGTTCAATACGGGTCAGCAACTGGCGACGTGACGAGCCAAAGGCCTTGCCCGCATCGAGCAGTTCATGGGGCACATCGCGAATGCCCAGATACGTCAGGCGGATCGGCGCGGCGATGGCGAAGACCACTGTGGAAATCAGACCAGGCACCACGCCCAGGCCGAACAGGGTCAGGGTTGGAATCAGGTACACGAAGGTCGGTACGGTCTGCATCAGGTCCAGCAGCGGACGGATGACGGTGTAGAACATGGGTTTGTGGGCAGCGATGATGCCCAGCGGCACACCGATGACCACGCAGACCAGTGTGGCGAACAGCACCTGGGCCAGTGTTTCCATGGTTTCCTGCCAGTAATGCAGGTTCAGGATCAGCAGGAAGGCCAGGATGACGAATACCGTCAGGCCCCATTTGCGCTGGATGTAATGCGCCAGTGCCGCAATCAGGCCAATCAATACCAACGGGTTGAACCAGGTCAGGCCGAAGGTCAGGCCGTGGATCATCATTTCCAGGGTCGAGGCAATGGCATCGAAGTAGTTGGCGCCGTTTTGCGTCAACCAGTCGACAAAGGCCGCGATGTACTCGCCCAGAGGGATTTTATGGTCAGTCAGCATGGTATCGATTGTCCGCTTGCGGGAAGAATGGGACAGCAGGCGGGCAGGCCGCCTGCCATCGTCTTACTGTGTCAGTTTGGCCTTTGCAGCCTCCAGGCCTGGCTTGCCGTCTACGGTGGTGACTCCGGCGAGCCAGGTGTCGAGCACTTGAGGGTTGTTCTTGATCCACGCCTTGGCGGCGGCATCGGGTTTCATCTTGTCGTCCAGTACATTGCCCATCAGGGTACTTTCCATGTTCAGGGTGAACGAGAGATTCTTCAGCAACTGGCCGACGTTGCTGCACTCTTGCACGTAACCCTTGCGTGTATTGGTGAAGATAGTGGCCTGGCCGAAGTTGGGCCCGAAATACTCGTCGCCACCGGTCAGGTACTGCATCTTGAAGCGGGTATTCATCGGATGGGGTTCCCATCCCAGGAAGACCACGTCCGTAGAACGACGCGTGGCACGGTCAACCTGCGACAGCATGCCGGCCTCACTGGATTCGACGACCTTGAAGCCTGCGTCCTTCAGGCCGAAGGCGTTCTTGTCGATCATGCTCTGGATCAGGCGATTGCCGTCGTTGCCCGGTTCGATCCCGTAGATCTTGCCGTCGAGCTCTTTCTTGAATTTGGCTATATCGGAGAAGTCCTTCAGGCCCTTGTCGTAAAGCGCCTGTGGAACGGCCAGCGTGTACTTGGCGTTTTCGAGGTTGGCGCGAACGGTTTCCACGGTGCCCGCTTCGCGGTAGGCCTTGATGTCGTTTTCCATGGTGGGCATCCAGTTGCCCAGGAAGACGTCCATGTTCTTGCCATCAGCCAGGGACTTGTAGGTCACGGGAACTGAAATCATGGTGGTCTTGGTCTGGTAGCCCAGAGACTCGAGTACGACGCTGGTCACCGCAGTGGTGACGGTAATGTCAGTCCAGCCGACGTCCGAGAATTTGACTGTGTGACAGGCTTCTGGCTCGGCGGCCTGGGCCAGCAGCGGCAAACCGAGCGTGGCGGCCAACAGCAAGGATTTAGAACCTTTCATGGGGTGGACTCCTGTGAATTCTGTCTATTCATCTCATCAGCAACGGGGCGCTGACGCGGCTTGTTGTGTTGGCAAAGTGTCTTGCGAAGCTCTTTCACTGCGCCCGGCGATCGAGTCGAAGCCGATCATGTAACAGTGAAAATCAAACGCCTACAGGGGGCGTCGTATCCAGTACAGGCGGGGTCGCATCCAGTGTGAGCAACGTCGCTTACAGCTTTTTTCCCACCTGCAAGCGCACTTTTACCGGGTTGGGCCAGCTAAAAACGGCCAGATAATGGAGACGACAACGTGTATTGAAGTTCACTTGTACGGCGCCTTCTTGCCTTTGGACAGCGAATGGCTTGCTCGCTTTTCGATCATACCTGTCAGGAACCGCCACCTTTTAGCGCGAAAAGAATGGGTTATGGCGCCGTGCTATTGCCCTGTGCGATGAGTGACACCGTTGGGCAACATCGTTCGTTCCCGTTTCCCGAAAGTGCTACCGAACTGCTCACGCTTCCTTGTCGTGCGTGGCTCGCACGTCGCAATTGGATACGCCGGTCGCACCTGAATAGACACATCACGACGTCGCTTTCAGGGGTTATTGAATGGCTATTCAGTTTTCGGCATGGGATTTGCGATGGGGTTGGAAGGCCATGCATGAAGCAAGGCTACTAAGAAGAGCCTCGCCTGAGGCCAACTACCGCCAAGAGTGAGGAGATACGTGATGACTTCGTTCAATGCAGGGGCACAACCCCAGAACCGCGCGCCACAGTCCATCGGCTTTCTGTTGCTGGACAACTTCACCCTGATCTCACTCGCATCGGCGGTCGAACCCCTGCGCATGGCCAATCAGCTTTCCGGTCGTGAACTCTATCGCTGGACCACCCTGAGCGTGGACGGCAACCAGGTCTGGGCCAGTGATGGTCTGCAGATCACTCCGGATGCCGCGATGCAAAAGGCACCGGCACTGGACACTATCATTGTCTGTGGCGGCGTCGGGATTCAGCGCACCGTTACCCGTGAGCACGTTAGCTGGCTGCAGAGCCAGGCCCGCCAGTCCCGTCGCCTGGGCGCCGTGTGTACTGGCAGTTGGGCATTGGCCTGTGCGGGCCTGCTCGATGGTTTCGATTGCAGTGTTCACTGGGAATGTCTGGCGGCGATGCAGGAAGCTTTCCCGCGTGTCTCGATGAGCACTCGCTTGTTCACTCTGGACCGCAACCGTTTCACCAGTTCTGGTGGCACCGCGCCGCTGGACATGATGCTGCACCTGATCAGCCGCGATCATGGCCGTGAATTGTCGGCTGCTATTTCCGAGATGTTCGTTTACGAGCGTATTCGTAACGAACAGGATCACCAGCGCGTACCGCTCAAGCACATGCTGGGCACCAACCAGCCCAAGCTGCAGGAAATCGTGGCCTTGATGGAGGCCAATCTTGAAGAGCCGATCGATCTGGATGAACTGGCGGTTTACGTGGCGGTTTCACGCAGGCAACTGGAGCGGTTGTTCCAGAAGTACCTGCACTGCTCGCCGTCGCGTTATTACCTCAAGCTGCGCCTGATCCGCGCCCGGCAACTGCTCAAGCAGACGCCCATGTCGATCATTGAAGTGGCATCGGTCTGTGGCTTCGTGTCGACGCCACATTTCTCCAAGTGCTACCGCGAATACTTCGGCATCCCGCCACGCGATGAGCGTGTGGGTTCAAACACGACCCAGCAAGTCGCCATGATGCCAATCCCCCAAGCCCTGGTACTGGCCCCGCTGTCCGGCCCCATGTCGGCATTGAGTCAGGCGCGTAACGAGTCGACGTTTGCGAGCGTGCGCTTGTAAGGCTTTTTCGCGAATGAATTCGCTCCCACCGCGTAGGAGCGAATTCATTCGCGGGTATTACAAGCTAAACCGCGAAACCATGCTGTTCAGATCGACTGCCAGACGCGACAGCTCATTGCTGGCGGCTGTGGTCTGGTTGGCACCTGTGGTGGATTGGGCTGACAGGTCGCGGATGTTCACCAGATTGCGGTCAACTTCCCGGGCGACTTGAGCCTGTTCTTCGGCGGCGCTGGCGATGACCAGGTTACGTTCGTTGATTTCTTCCACCGCCGCGTGAATGGTTTCCAGCGCCAGACCGGCACCTTTGGCGATGCTCAGGGTGGATTCTGCACGTTCGGTGCTGTTGCGCATCGAGTTCACGGCCTGTTCCGTGCCACCCTGAATGCTGCCGATCATGCGTTCGATTTCGCTGGTCGATTGCTGGGTGCGATGGGCCAGGGCGCGGACTTCATCGGCGACCACCGCGAAACCACGTCCGGCTTCACCGGCGCGGGCGGCTTCAATGGCGGCGTTGAGGGCCAGCAGGTTGGTCTGGTCGGCAAGGCCGCGAATCACATCCAGTACCTTGCCGATATCGCGGGATTCCTCAGCCAGATTGCTGATGAGTTCGGCTGTGCCTTGCACGTCGCCGCTCATGCGCTCGATGGCATTGACGGTTTCCACCACCAGATCGCGACCGTCGCCAGCCGACGTGGTTGCGCTCTTCGAGGCTTCGGAGGTGCTGGTTGCGTTGCGGGCAACCTCTTCGACGGCGCTGGTCATTTCGTTGACCGCAGTGGCTGCCTGTTCGATTTCGTTGTTCTGTTGCGACAGTCCGCGAGCACTTTCGTCGGTGACCGCATTCAGTTCTTCTGCTGCCGAAGCCAGTTGGGTAGCTGAGCCGGAAATGCGTTGCAGGGTGTCACGCAGCTTGCCTTGCATGGTTTGCATGGCCAGCAGCAAACGGCCTGCTTCGTCGGTGCCGTCGACTTCTATCGGGCGAGTCAGGTTGCCTTCGGCGATGGTTTCGGCTGCATGCAATGCCGCTGAAATCGGGCTGGTAATGCTCTTGGTCAACAGCCAGGCGAACAGGATGGTCAGCAGGGTGGCGATGATCAGCAGGCCGATGACCAGATTGAAGGCTGAAGCATATTCCTGGGCGGCCTGCTTTTTGGTGTTGTTCAACTGTTCCGTGTTGATGTCCACCAGTTTGCTGAGCACGACGTTCATCTGGTCGGAGTTGCTGAGCATTTCGTTATTGAGCAGGTCTTGCAACTCATCGACCTTGTTGGCCCGGGTCAGGACTTTCATACGGTCTTCGAGCTGGCGATATTGACCGAGCAATTGCACGTACTGGTTGTAGAGTGCTTGCTCTTTCGGGTCACCGATCAGTCTTTCGTAAATGGCCTGGGCTTCGCTGATCTGCTTGTTGCGCATGGCCAGCAAGTCGATGGTCTTCTGCTGGATATCCGGTTCCCGATTGACCAGCAGTCGATAGGAGAGCACCCGCAGGCGGATACTCACTTCTGCAAACCGATCCAGACTTTTGATGCTGGGAACACTGTTCTCGGCCAGGGTCTCGGTCGCTACGCGGATCTTGCTCATCTGCGAGAGCGCGAAAAAACCGAGAATCAGCATGAGTGCGCCGATCACGGCAAACCCGAGAAACGCGCGTGGCGCGATATTCATATTACGTAATGACATGGAAGCTTCCAGAAGTCAGGCGCGTTCCATGCGTCGTATAGAAAGAAAAGGCAATTTCGTGATGTTGGCTGCCTATCGGTTCTACGACGAAAGTCTTGAGGGCAGGGCACATACTTTGACGTGGATGAGTTTCTGGCGTTTTTTCCAGAAAATGAAAAATTGTCTGCAAGTACTTGAAACCACTGGGTTGGGCCGTTTATGAGTGATGGCACCGAGATTTTTGCTGTGCGCTTTTGTCGCAGCGGCGGTGTTCTGACGAACCGCAGGAACCCGGTGGTTAAAATGCAGTCACATGGCCCCTGAAGCCTTGCTTTGTTCTGGCATGCGTGGAGACTTTTCTTTATCGTGTGCGCCCGTTGAAATTTGCTTGAGAAATCAGAATGTTGGAAACCTCCCTTAGCCAGTTGGAACAGCTTGTCGGTGATCTGGTGCAACAGAACCAGCAACTGCAGGACACAAACGCGCAACTGAGCGCCGAACTTGCCAAAGCCAGGGATGAGAACGACAGCCTGCAATTGAGCCTGATGGAACAGGAAGAGAAACAAGGCAGTACCGCTGCGCGCATTCAGGCACTGGTCGAACGCGCAACCAGCGCCAGTGCTGTCAGCGCATGAACTACGACAGAAACGGGGTAACCGTTCTCTCCATTCTGGGTAGCGAGTATTCGGTCAAGGCGCCGGCAGGCGAAGACAAGACCCTCCTGCAGGCCGCGGCGATGCTCCAGGCATCCCTGACCGATACCAAGCGCAAATACCCGACCCTGATCGGCGACCGCCTGCTGGTGCTGGCGGCGCTGAACCTGTGTTCGCAGCAGATTGAGCTTGAGCAGCAACACAAGGTCGAGCTGGCGCGTTACCAGGAGCAGGTGAGCGCGACAGTGGATGTGATTTCCAAGACCATTTCGCAGGGTTGAGTGCTAACGGTTGTGGGAGCGATTCGCTCCCACACAGTTGAACAAGGCGATAATCCTAACCCTGCATCACCAGGCGAATATCTGCCGCCAGTTCCCGCACCCGTGCTTCTTCGGTATCCCAGGAGCACATGAAGCGTGCGCCGCCCTTGCCGATGAAGGTGTAGAAACGCCAGCCCCTGGCGGTCAACGCGGCAATTGCCGGTTCCGAGAGTTGCAGGAACACGCCGTTGGCCTGCACCGGGAACATCAGCTCCACACCTGGAATATCCTTGACCAGTTCGGCCAGCAATTGCGCGCAATGGTTGGCATGGCGCGCATGTTTGAGCCAGGCGTCGTTTTCCAGCAGCCCGACCCATGGCGCGGACAGGAAGCGCATTTTTGAAGCCAGTTGCCCGGCCTGTTTGCAGCGATAGTCGAAGTCTTCGGCCAGATCATGGTTGAAGAACAGGATGGCTTCACCCACCGCCATGCCGTTCTTGGTGCCGCCAAAGCACAGCACATCGACCCCCGATTTCCAGGTCAGCTCGGCGGGTGAGCAGTCCAGATAGGCGCAGGCATTGGAGAAACGGGCGCCATCCATATGCAGATGCAGGCCCAGCTCCTTGCAGGTTGCGCTGATCGCCCGCAGTTCTTCCGGCAGGTAGACACCGCCGACTTCCGTCGCCTGGGTCAGGGTTACGACCCGTGGTTTGGGATAGTGGATGTCCTGACGCTTGAGCGCCACTTCGCGGATCGATTCAGGCGTCAGCTTGCCGCCAGCGCTTGGGGCTGTGAGCAGTTTCGAGCCGTTGGAGAAGAACTCCGGTGCGCCGCATTCGTCTGTTTCGACGTGGGCAGTTTCCGAACAGATGACACTGTGATAACTCTGGCACAGCGACGACAGTGCCAACGAGTTGGCCGCTGTGCCGTTGAAGGCAAAGAACACTTCGCAATCGGTCTCGAACAGTCGACGGAAATCGTCGGAGGCGCGGGCAGTCCACTGGTCATCGCCATAGGCACGTTGATGCCCTTTGTTCGCCTGTTCCATGGCCGCCCAGGCTTCGGGGCAGATGCCGGAATAGTTGTCGCTGGCGAACTGTTGGCTTTGGTCTGTCATGGCCGATTCCTTGTGGTCGTTTATGGTGCGCACTTTAGCGAACAATGCCGTGTTGAGTAACGCCATTGTTAACGGTTGAAATGCTTTTATTTTCGGGAGCGACATGGATCTTTCAAACCCGCCCTTTCTGCCGGGACGCGACAAGGCGCTGGATCTGCTCAAATGGCTGGCGATGCTGAGCATGGTGCTCGATCACCTGCGCTATGTGGGCTGGGCGGTCAATGTTCTCTACGTACCGGGGCGCCTGGCGTTTCCCTGGTTTTGCCTGGCGATTGCCGTCAACCTGGCACGTCGCAGCGCCGCGTTGGTGACGCCCCGGGTGCAGTGGCGTTATCTGGGCTGGGTGTTGGCGTTTGCGGTCTTGTCTGAGATTCCCTATCGATTGTTCATGGCCGATGCCACGACCCTGAATGTCATGCCGACCCTGTTGCTCGGGCTTCTGGTTGCCCAGGGCTGGCGACACCGCAATGTCACGACACGACTCATGGCCATTGTTGCCTTGTTGTTTGCCGCGCTCTTTCAGCAACACCTTATGTTCGGTTTTGCGGGTGTGCTGCTGCCGCTGGTATTGCTGCTGGTCTTGCAGAAACCGCTCTGGTACGGGGTTTTTCCGGCGGTGCTCTGTGTCGCGGCCAATGCCTGGCCCGACATGTTCGCCGGTGCAGCGTGGGGTGATCCGATCTCCATTGGTTCGATCATCGCTTGCCTGATCGCGCCGGTCATGGGCATTGCACTGCTGCGCAGGAAACCCGGGTTTGCGGTAGCTCCCATGCGGCGCTGGGCTTATGCGATCTATCCCGGGCATTTCCTGGTCTTGCTGGGGCTGCGGGAGTTATTGGCCCTCTGAAAAACCAGTGGGACCGAATTCATTCGGGAAGGCGTCAGTGAGCTAGATACGAGCGTTGCGCCTGAACCGGCCTCTTCCCGAATGAATTCGGTCCCACAGATATCTGTAGACAAAGCGTCATTACTGCACTTATCTTCGCCGC
This sequence comes from Pseudomonas sp. Irchel 3A18, assembly GCF_900187465.1. NCBI lineage: Bacteria > Pseudomonadati > Pseudomonadota > Gammaproteobacteria > Pseudomonadales > Pseudomonadaceae > Pseudomonas > Pseudomonas sp. Irchel 3A18. The sequence goes on along the minus strand of NZ_FYDI01000003.1, from coordinate 166,735 downwards.
AGGCCGCCTCATGTGGCCAACGTCGCTCGGACGGTTCCGGGCGCTTACGTCTGCGAGATACTCATGGCTGACCAAGGTTTGCCGCGCCGCTTTGCGCGCATAGATCGACTCCCCCCTTACGTGTTCAACATCACTGCCGAGCTGAAAATGGCGGCTCGTCGTCGTGGTGAAGACATTATCGACTTGAGCATGGGCAACCCCGATGGGGCGACGCCACCGCATATCGTCGAAAAGCTGGTCACCGTTGCCCAGCGCGAAGACACCCACGGCTATTCGACTTCACGGGGTATTCCTCGTCTGCGTCGTGCCATTTCCAACTGGTACAAGAAGCGCTACGAGGTCGATATCGACCCTGAAAGTGAAGCCATTGTCACCATTGGTTCCAAGGAAGGCCTGGCGCACCTGATGCTCGCCACCCTTGATCAGGGCGACACGGTGCTGGTGCCCAACCCCAGTTATCCGATTCACATCTACGGTGCCGTGATTGCCGGCGCCCAGGTGCGTTCGGTACCGCTGGTGCCAGGTGTCGACTTCTTTGCCGAACTGGAAAAGGCTATTCGTGGCTCGATCCCCAAGCCGAAGATGATGATCCTGGGTTTTCCGTCCAACCCCACTGCCCAGTGCGTGGAGCTGGATTTCTTCGAGCGCGTGGTTGCACTGGCCAAGCAATACGATGTGCTGGTGATTCACGATCTGGCCTATGCCGACATCGTCTATGACGGCTGGAAGGCTCCGTCGATCATGCAGGTTCCCGGTGCCAAAGACATTGCGGTGGAGTTCTTCACCCTGTCCAAGAGCTACAACATGGCGGGCTGGCGCATCGGTTTCATGGTGGGTAACCCGGAACTGGTCAGTGCTCTGGCGCGGATCAAGAGCTATCACGACTACGGCACCTTCACGCCTTTGCAGGTGGCCGCGATTGCTGCGCTCGAAGGCGACCAGCAATGCGTGCTGGATATCGCCGAGCAGTATCGTCAGCGCCGTAATGTGTTGGTCAAAGGCCTGCATGAACTGGGCTGGATGGTGGAAAATCCCAAGGCGTCGATGTATGTCTGGGCCAAGATCCCGCCTGCTTACGCGCACCTCGGCTCGCTGGAGTTCGCCAAGAAGCTGCTGGCCGAAGCCAAGGTCTGTGTGTCGCCGGGTATCGGTTTCGGTGAGTACGGCGACGACCATGTCCGTTTCGCCCTGATTGAAAACCAGGACCGCATCCGTCAGGCCGTGCGTGGCATTCGCACTATGTTCCGCGCTGACAAGCCTGCCTGAATGTAAGTTTTCCCGGATGAACCCGCTCCTTCGGATCTTGCAGGAGCGGATTCATCCGCCAATCGATTTGTCTCTCCCCGCCAAGCCATGTCGTAAACGCACCTTTGTGTGGCGTCCATAGGCATTTGGCTGGTTTGCGTCGGCCCTACCATCGCATCCAAAGGGCAGCTCAACGCCCTGCCGACAAGCCAGGCGCAACGCCGCCGCTGGGAGAACCGCGATGTTCAGCAAGCAAGACCAGATCCAGGGATATGACGATGCACTGTTGGCTGCGATCAATGCCGAGGAGCAGCGCCAGGAAGACCATATCGAGCTGATCGCCTCCGAAAACTACACCAGCAAGCGTGTGATGCAGGCTCAGGGCAGCGGACTGACCAACAAATATGCCGAAGGCTATCCGGGCAAGCGTTATTACGGTGGCTGCGAGCATGTCGATAAAGTCGAGCAACTGGCAATCGAGCGGGCCAAGCTGCTGTTTGGTGCCGATTACGCCAACGTCCAGCCCCACTCCGGCAGCCAGGCCAACGCCGCTGTCTATCTGGCTCTGCTGCAAGCGGGCGATACCGTGCTGGGCATGAGCCTGGCCCATGGCGGTCACCTGACCCACGGTGCCAAGGTGAGTTTCTCCGGTCGCCTTTATAACGCTGTGCAATACGGCATCGACACCAATACCGGGCTGATCGACTACGACGAAGTCGAGCGTATCGCCCTGGAAACCAAGCCGAAGATGATCATTGCCGGTTTCTCGGCCTACTCGAAAACCCTGGATTTTCCGCGCTTCCGTGAAATTGCCGACAAGGTGGGCGCTTACCTGTTCGTCGACATGGCCCACGTGGCCGGGCTGGTGGCTGCCGGTTTGTATCCGAACCCGCTGCCTTATGCCGATGTGGTGACCACCACCACCCACAAGACCCTGCGTGGTCCGCGTGGTGGCCTGATCCTGGCCAAGGCCAACGAAGACCTTGAGAAAAAACTCAACTCCGCCGTATTCCCCGGTGGGCAGGGCGGCCCGTTGATGCACGTCATCGCCGCCAAGGCCGTGTGCTTCAAGGAAGCGCTGGAGCCAGGTTTCAAGGCTTATCAACAACAAGTGATCGACAACGCCCAGGCCATGGCGCAGGTCTTCGTGGATCGCGGTTACGACGTGGTGTCCGGCGGTACCGACAACCACCTGTTCCTGGTCAGCCTGATTCGTCAGGGCCTGACCGGCAAGGATGCGGACGCCGCTCTGGGCCGTGCGCACATCACCGTCAACAAGAACTCGGTACCGAACGACCCGCAATCGCCGTTCGTGACTTCGGGCCTGCGGATCGGCACCCCGGCCGTCACCAGTCGCGGTTTCAAGGTGACCCAATGTACCGATCTGGCCGGCTGGATCTGCGACATTCTCGACAACCTCGGTGATGCCGATGTCGAGGCCAACGTTGCCAGTCAGGTCGCAGCACTGTGCGCCGATTTCCCGGTTTATCGCTGAGTCAGGAGTAGCCCTTCATGCAGCATTACTCAGGCTTCGGCCTTTTCAAACACTCCCTCAGCCATCATGAAAACTGGCAGCGCATGTGGCGCACGCCGACGCCCAAGAAAGTCTACGACGTCGTGATCGTCGGCGGTGGCGGTCACGGTCTGGCAACGGCCTATTATCTGGCCAAGGAGCACGGCGTGAAAAACGTGGCCGTGGTCGAGAAGGGCTGGCTGGGCGGCGGTAACACGGCACGCAACACCACCATCGTGCGTTCCAACTACCTGTGGGACGAGTCGGCTCATCTCTATGAGCATGCAATGAAACTGTGGGAAGGCCTGTCCCAGGACCTGAACTACAACGTCATGTTTTCCCAGCGTGGCGTGTACAACCTGTGCCACACGCTGCAAGACATGCGCGACTCGGAGCGTCGGGTCAGCGCCAACCGCCTGAACGGTGTGGATGGCGAACTGCTTAATGGCAAACAGGTTGCCGAAGAGATTCCGTACCTGGACTGCTCGAAAAACACGCGTTACCCGATCATCGGTGCAACGGTCCAGCGCCGTGGCGGCGTTGCCCGTCACGATGCCGTGGCCTGGGGTTTTGCCCGCGCCGCCGATGCCCTGGGTGTGGACCTGATCCAGCAGACCGAAGTGATCGGTTTCCGCAAGGAAAACGGTGTTTGCATCGGCGTCGAAACCAACAAGGGTTTCATCGGCGCCAAGCGTGTCGGCGTGGTGACGGCCGGTAACTCCGGGCACATGGCGAAACTGGCAGGCTTCCGTCTGCCGATCGAATCCCATCCGTTGCAGGCGCTGGTGTCCGAGCCGATCAAACCCATCATCGACAGCGTGATCATGTCCAACGCCGTTCACGGTTATATCAGCCAGTCCGACAAGGGCGATCTGGTGATCGGTGCCGGTATCGACGGCTGGGTCGGCTACGGCCAGCGCGGTTCGTACCCGGTGATCGAGCACACCATCCAGGCCATCGTCGAGATGTTCCCTGTGCTGTCGCGGGTGCGCATGAACCGTCAGTGGGGCGGCATCGTCGATACCACGCCGGACGCCTGCCCGATCATCTCCAAGACCCCCGTACCGAACATGTTCTTCAACTGCGGTTGGGGCACCGGTGGATTCAAGGCAACGCCTGGCTCGGGCAACGTATTTGCCGCGAGCCTGGCCAAGGGTGAGATGCACCCGTTGGCCAAGCCTTTCTCCATCGATCGTTTCCACAACGGCGCCCTCATTGATGAGCATGGCGCTGCCGCGGTCGCCCACTAACAAAAACCACGTGAGAACTACTGCGCTCGGTAATACGGCGTTAAAAACAGGCGAGAAATGCTCATTTAGAATTCTAAACTCCGCTTTCTCGCCTGTTTTTGCCTTGTCTTACCTTTGCTCGCTACGTTCTCACGAGGTTTTAAGAAGGAGAGTTTTTTATGTTGCATATCTTCTGTCCTCACTGTGGCGAACTGCGCTCCGAAGAGGAATTTCACAGCTCTGGCCAAGCGCACATCCCGCGTCCACTGGATCCGAACGCCTGCACTGATGAAGAGTGGGGCGACTACATGTTCTTCCGTGACAACCCCCGTGGTCTGCATCACGAACTGTGGATTCACGCTGCCGGTTGCCGCCAGTACTTCAATGCCACCCGCGACACCGTGACCTACGAGATTCTGGAAACCTATCCGATTGGCGCCAAGCCACAGTTCACGGCCAAGGGAGACAAGGCATGAGCCAGACCAACCGACTGCCCCATGGTGGCCGTATCGACCGTAGCAAGGTGCTGAATTTCACCTTCAACGGTCAGTCTTATCAGGGTTTCGAGGGCGATACCCTGGCCGCTGCGCTGCTGGCCAATGGTGTGGATATCATCGGCCGCAGCTTCAAGTATTCCCGTCCTCGCGGCATTTTCGCGGCGGGCTCCGAAGAGCCGAATGCGGTCTTGCAGATCGGCTCTACCGAAGCGACCCAGATCCCCAACGTGCGTGCTACCCAGCAGGCGCTGTATCCGGGTCTGGTGGCGACCAGCACCAACGGCTGGCCGAGTGTTAACAATGACGTGATGGGGATTCTCGGCAAGGTCGGCGGCAAGCTGATGCCACCGGGTTTCTACTACAAAACCTTCATGTACCCGCAATCGTTCTGGATGACTTACGAGAAGTACATCCGCAAGGCCGCCGGTCTTGGCCGTTCGCCGACCGAGAACGATCCGGACAGTTATGATGCGATGAACCAGCACTGCGACGTGCTGATCGTCGGCGCCGGGCCTGCCGGTCTGGCCGCTGCCCTGGCCGCTGCGCGCAGTGGCGCACGGGTGATTCTGGCCGATGAGCAGGAAGAGTTCGGCGGCAGCCTGCTCGACAGCCGTGAGAGCCTTGACGGTAAACCGGCCGCTGAATGGGTCGCTACTGTTATCGACGAGCTCAAGGGCCTGAAGAACGTGACCCTGCTGCCTCGTGCCACGGTCAACGGCTATCACGATCACAACTTCCTGACCATTCATGAGCGCCTGACCGATCATCTTGGCGATCGCGCCCCGATTGGCATGGTGCGTCAGCGCATGCATCGCGTACGCGCCAAGCGTGTCGTATTGGCCACCGGTACTCACGAACGCCCTCTGGTCTACGGCAACAACGACGTTCCGGGCAACATGCTGGCTGGCGCCGTCTCCACTTATGTTCGCCGTTATGGCGTGGCTCCGGGCCGCAAGCTGGTGCTGTCCACCAACAACGATCACGCCTATCGCGTTGCTCTGGACTGGATCGATGCCAGCCTGCAAGTGGTGGCGATTGCCGATGCACGCCATAACCCGCGTGGTCCGCTGGTTGAAGAAGCGCGGGCCAAGGGTATTCGTATCCTTACCTCCAGCGCTGTGATCGAAACCCGTGGCAGCAAGCGCGTGACGGCTGCCCGTGTGGCGGCCATCGACGTCAAGACACTGAGCGTTACCAGCCCTGGTGAATGGCTTGAGTGTGATCTGGTTGCCAGCTCCGGCGGTTACAGCCCGATCGTGCACTTGGCTTCGCACCTGGGCGGCAAGCCGGTCTGGCGTGAAGACATTCTCGGTTTCGTACCGGGCGAAGCACCACAGAAACGTGTCTGTGTCGGCGGCGTGAATGGCGTCTACAGCCTGGCCGATACCCTGGCCGACGGCTTTGAAGGTGGTGCTCGTGCTGCCAGCGAGGCCGGTTTCAAGGCGGTGGAGGGCGTCATGCCCAAAGCCCTGAGCCGCGCAGAAGAACCGGCGCTGGCGCTGTTCCATGTGCCCCATGAAAAAGGCACGGCCCGCGCACCCAAGCAGTTCGTCGACCTGCAGAACGACGTCACCGCCGCCGCCATCGAACTGGCGACCCGGGAAGGCTTCGAGTCGGTCGAGCACGTCAAGCGCTACACCGCGCTGGGTTTCGGCACTGATCAGGGCAAGTTGGGCAACGTCAACGGTCTGGCCATTGCTGCCCGTTCGCTGAAGGTTTCCATCCCGGAGATGGGCACCACCATGTTCCGCCCGAACTACACGCCTGTGACCTTCGGCGCCATTGCAGGCCGTCACTGCGGACACATCTTCGAGCCGGTACGCTTTACCGCACTGCATGCCTGGCACATCAAGAACGGTGCCGAGTTTGAAGATGTCGGCCAGTGGAAGCGCCCATGGTACTTCCCGAAAAACGGTGAAGACATGCATGCCGCTGTCGCCCGTGAATGCAAAGCCGTGCGCGCAAGCGTCGGTCTGCTGGACGCCTCGACACTGGGCAAGATCGACATTCAAGGCCCGGACGCCCGTGAATTCCTGAACCGCGTCTACACCAACGCCTGGACCAAGCTGGATGTGGGCAAAGCGCGTTATGGCCTGATGTGCAAGGAAGACGGCATGGTCTTCGACGACGGCGTGACCGCTTGCGTCGCTGACAATCATTTCATCATGACTACCACCACGGGCGGCGCGGCCCGTGTGTTGCAATGGCTGGAAATCTACCAGCAGACCGAATGGCCGGACCTGAAGGTGTATTTCACCTCTGTGACCGATCATTACGCGACCCTGACGTTGTCCGGCCCCAACAGCCGCAAGCTGCTCAGTGAAGTGACCGATATCGATCTGGGCCGTGAAGCGTTTCCGTTCATGACCTGGAAGGAAGGCCTGGTGGCTGGCGTGCCAGCACGTGTGTTCCGTATTTCCTTTACGGGCGAGCTGTCCTACGAGGTCAACATCCAGGCCGACTACGCCATGGGTGTTCTGGAAAAGATCGCCGAGGCAGGCAAGAAGTACAACCTGACGCCTTATGGCACAGAGACCATGCACGTGCTGCGGGCCGAGAAGGGGTTCATCATCGTCGGTCAGGACACCGATGGCTCGATGACCCCGGACGATCTGAACATGGGCTGGTGCGTGGGTCGCACCAAGCCGTTCTCCTGGATCGGCTGGCGCGGCATGAACCGCGAAGATTGCGTGCGTGAACAACGCAAGCAACTGGTGGGCCTCAAGCCGGTCGACCCGACCCAATGGCTGCCGGAAGGCGCGCAACTGGTCTTCGACACTCAGCAGACGATCCCGATGACCATGGTCGGCCACGTCACCTCCAGCTATGCCCATAACTCGCTGGGTTATTCGTTTGCGATGGGCGTGGTCAAGGGCGGTTTGCAGCGCATGGGCGAGCGGGTCTTTGCACCGCTGGCCGATGGCAGCGTGATCGAAGCCGAAATCGTTTCTTCGGTGTTCTTCGACCCGAAAGGCGATCAGCAGAACGTGGAGTGATAACACTGTAGGCGCGAATAAGCGGAGCGCCGCCCGATTCGCGCCTACGGCAAAAAACCGAATTCATGACAGGTGTCCCATGACCACAGTCAACGTATACCAACAGCGCCCCGAAGCGGGCGTAAAGGCTGAATCGCCGCTGTTCCACGCCGATCTCGGCAGCCTGGTCGGCAAAGGCCGCGCCAACCCCGGTGTCACGCTGCGCGAGAAGAAACTGCTCGGCCATCTGACCCTCCGTGGCGACGCTCGTGATCCGGCGTTCGCTGCCGGAGTTCACAAGGCTCTGGGCATGGAATTGCCTGCCGCGCTCACATTGGTCAGCAGTGGCGAAAGCTCGCTGCAATGGCTCGGCCCGGATGAGTGGCTGCTGATCGTGCCCACCGGCGAAGAGTTTGCGACCGAACAACGGCTGCGCGAAGCGCTGTCGGGGCTGCATATCTCTGTGGTGAATGTCAGCGGCGGCCAATCGATTCTGGAGCTGACCGGCCCCAATGTTCGTGAAGTGCTGATGAAGTCCACCAGCTATGACGTACACCCCGACAACTTCCCGGTGGGCAAGGCCGTTGGCACCGTGTTCGCCAAGTCGCAACTGGTGATTCGCCGCACGGGCGAAGAAACCTGGGAGCTGCTGATCCGTCGCAGCTTCTCGGATTACTGGTGGCTTTGGCTGCAGGATGCCAGTGCCGAATACGGATTGACCATCAAGGCGTAGGAGACTCCGCCGTGTCCCTGACACTGTAGGAGCGAATTCATTCGCGAACAGCGGCAGTAAACAGGAGTCACCTTTATATGAGTCGCGCCCCTGATACATGGATTTTGACTGCCGACTGCCCCAGTGTGCTGGGGACGGTGGATGCGGTAACCCGCTATCTGTTCGAGCAGGGCTGCTATGTCACTGAACACCATTCGTTCGATGACCGGCTCTCGGGACGTTTTTTCATTCGTGTTGAATTCCGTCAGCCCGACGGCTTCGACGAAGCGGCCTTTCGCTCTGGCCTGACCGAGCGCGGTGAAGCCTTTGGCATGATCTTCGAGCTGACGGCACCGAACTACCGGCCAAAAGTCGTGATCATGGTTTCCAAGGCCGACCACTGCCTGAACGATCTGCTCTATCGTCAGCGCATCAACCAGTTGTCCATGGATGTGGTGGCGGTGGTTTCCAATCACCCCGATCTTGAGCCTCTGGCTGGCTGGCACGGAATTCCGTACTACCATTTCCCACTTGACCCGAACGATAAGCCTTCTCAAGAAGCCAAGGTCTGGCAGGTCATCGAAGATTCAGGTGCGGAACTGGTGATTCTCGCCCGTTACATGCAGGTGCTGTCACCGGACCTGTGCCGCAAGCTCGACGGCAAGGCGATCAACATTCATCACTCGCTGCTGCCGGGCTTCAAGGGAGCCAAGCCTTACCATCAGGCCTACAACAAGGGCGTGAAACTGGTGGGCGCGACGGCGCATTACATCAACAACGACCTGGACGAAGGACCGATCATTGCCCAGGGCGTCGAAGTGGTAGACCACAGCCACTATCCCGAAGACCTGATTGCCAAAGGCCGGGATATCGAAGGGCTGACACTGGCACGCGCTGTCGGGTATCACATTGAACGGCGGGTTTTTCTGAATGCCAACAGAACGGTGGTTCTGTAGAGCTGCAAGTGACAAGTTTCAAGCTGCACGTTGAACGCTGGCGAGATCCTCTTGGCGCTTGAAGCTTGCCACTTGTAGCTACCGCCCCTCTTTTTTCCAACAACAAAATACAGAGGTGAAAGCATGTCTGGTAATCGCGGTGTGGTGTATCTCGGCGCTGGCAAGGTCGAGGTGCAAACAATTCCTTTCCCGAAAATGCAGGATCCAAGGGGCAAGCGCATCGAACACGGAGTCATTCTGCGCGTTGTTTCCACCAACATCTGCGGCTCGGACCAGCACATGGTTCGCGGTCGTACCACTGCCCAGACCGGGCTGGTGCTCGGTCATGAAATTACTGGCGAAGTGCTCGAAGCCGGGCGCGATGTCGAAAACCTCAAGGTCGGCGACCTGGTTTCGGTGCCGTTCAACGTGGCGTGCGGTCGTTGCCGCAGTTGCAAGGAGCAGCACACCGGCGTCTGCCTGACCGTCAACCCGGCACGTGCCGGTGGAGCGTATGGTTATGTTGATATGGGCGACTGGGTCGGCGGGCAAGCGGAATACGTGCTGGTGCCTTACGCCGATTTCAACCTGCTGAAACTGCCTGACCGCGATGCGGCCATGGAGAAGATCCGCGACCTGACCTGCCTCTCCGACATTCTGCCGACCGGTTATCACGGCGCAGTGACTGCGGGTGTCGGTCCGGGCAGCACCGTGTATGTCGCCGGTGCCGGGCCTGTCGGTCTGGCGGCTGCTGCTTCGGCACGCTTGCTGGGTGCTGCGGTGGTGATCGTCGGCGATGTGAACCCGACGCGTCTGGTTCACGCCAAGGCTCAGGGTTTCGAGATCGCCGACCTGTCGCTGGATACGCCACTTCACGAACAGATCGCCGCGCTACTGGGTGAGCCTGAAGTGGATTGCGCCATCGATGCCGTGGGCTTTGAAGCGCGTGGCCATGGTCATACAGGTGCGCAGTCCGAGGCGCCGGCCACGGTGCTCAACTCGTTGATGGGCGTGGTACGTGTTGCCGGCAAGATCGGTATCCCCGGCCTGTACGTCACCGAAGATCCGGGTGCCGTGGATGCCGCAGCGAAAATGGGCAGCCTGAGTATCCGCTTTGGCCTGGGCTGGGCCAAATCCCACAGCTTCCATACCGGCCAGACCCCGGTCATGAAGTACAACCGTCAATTGATGCAGGCCATCATGTGGGACCGCATCAAGATCGCCGATGTGGTGGGTGTCGAAGTCATCAGCCTGGATGACGCGCCCCGTGGCTACGGCGAGTTTGATGCGGGCGTGCCGAAGAAATTCGTGATCGACCCGCACAAGCTGTTCAGCGCTGCCTGATAGCTATAGGAGCGAATTCATTCGCGAATGAGTTCGCTCTCCTACAGGGTAGGAAATAACCTGTATTCAACTGTTTCTGGCGGGAACAAGCCCTCCATCCTCCAGTCAAACCGTCTGTTTTATCATCCACCACTGGATGGTTTCGGTTAGAGGTTGACTGTAATGAATACTGCTCGCGGTATGGTACTTGCTACATTGATGGCCCTGGCGGCAAGCCCGGCTTTTGCGTTCAATCTGAATGACGCAGCCAATGCGGTTTCCAACGCCACAGGCGGTAATCAGAAAGCCACGGCGGCACCTGAGGCTGCCGGCCTGCTCAATACCCTCGGTACACAACTGAATGTCACCCCCGAACAGGCTGTTGGCGGTACGGGCGCTTTACTTGGGTTGGCGAAGAACAAACTCACCGGCCCCGATTATTCCCAACTCACTAAATCCGTTCCGGGACTTGATCAGTTGTCGGGGCTTTCCGCGTTGAATACGCTGGGTGACGGCGGGCTTGGTGCCTTGCTGGGCGGCAGCGGCAAATCGGGAAGCGGTTCGGCGCTCGGCAGTGCGTTGGGCAATGTGCAGAACATGGATGACGTGAACAACGCATTCAAGGCGCTGGGCATGGACAGCAGCATGGTCAGCCAGTTTGTGCCGGTGATCCTGCAATACCTCGGCCAGCAAGGCGCCAGCGGCTCCGCATTGCAGAGCCTGAGCGGTCTATGGGGTGCCGGTAGCTGATTCGTTACGCAAGGCGCTGATATGGGCGTCCTTTTCGATCCAGAGCTGGTTGACCCAGTTCTGGATCCGTTCGCGAAACAGCGGATCGTTCTCGTAGTCGCCTTGCCACAGCGCAGGGTCCAGTTCCCGGGTCTTGATGTCGACGATCACCTTCGGCACTCGCCCGCACAGCATGTCCCAGAACCCCGGAATCCGTGAGCCGGGATACACCACCGTCACATCCAGAATCGCATCCAGTTGTTCGCCCATGGCAGCCAGCACGAACGCTACGCCTCCGGCCTTGGGCTTGAGCAGGTTCTTGTAGGGCGATGCTTGTGCCGCATGTTTGGCTTTTGTGAAGCGTGTGCCTTCCAGATAGTTGACGATGGTCACCGGCTGGCGCTTGAACAGCTCGCAGGCGGCCTTGGTGATTTCCAGATCCTTGCCCTTGAGTTCCGGGTGCTTTGCCAGGAACGCCTTGCTGTAGCGCTTCATGAACGGGTAATCCAGTCCCCACCAGGCCAGCCCCAGAAACGGTACCCAGATCAGTTCCTTTTTCAGGAAGAACTTGAAGAAGGGTGTGCGACGGTTGAGCGCCTGTACAAGGGCCGGGATATCAACCCACGACTGATGGTTGCAGATCAGCAGGTAGGAGGTATCGCCGCGCAGGTCTTCGTGGCCGCGAATCTCCCAGCGGGTCGGGGTGAATGCGCCGAAGATGTATTTGTTGATATGCGCCCAGGTTTCCGCAAACCACATCACCGCCGCTGAGCAGTGATCACGCATATGCCCCTGGAACAGCAGTTTGAGCAGGGCGCAAACCAATAGCGGGCCGATCAGCACGAGGGTGTTGATCAGCAGCAGAAGGGTGACGAAACAGCCACAAAGCACTCGACGCATAAGGTTCTCTTGAGTCTCTTCAAGGTTGGCAATGATAGAGACACTGATTTGCCGCGCCAATTACACAGGTGCTTACAAATGTTTCACGCGCTGACGATTATGCTGGTCATATCCGAACAAACTTCAAGTTCGCTGTCTAAAACCGGGCGTCAATAAGGCGCTGCCCCCTGCGAGGAACTTGCCACGTGAAACCGATTCTGGCGCTGTTGTCCCTGCTGGCGTTGCCTGTCATGGCCGCCGAACCGACGCTGTATGGTCGCTATGAAAACATCAAGGTCGCCGAGATCGGCCAGACCTTCAAGGCCAAGATGGACACCGGTGCACTGACAGCATCCCTGTCGGCCAAGGACATCGAGTTGTTCCAGCGTGATGGCGAGGACTGGGTACGTTTCCGTCTGGCGACCAAGGATGCCGACAGGAAAGTCTACGAACACAAGGTTTCCCGCATCAGCACGATCAAGGGCCGCGCTGAGGGCGATGACGACGATGAAGCCATCGATTCCGCCAAGCGCCCGGTCGTTGATCTTGAACTGTGCCTGGGCAACAAGAAGCGCACGGTCGAAGTGAACCTTGTGGATCGCAGCCACTTCAACTATCCATTGCTGATTGGTGCCAAGGCCCTGCGCGAGTTCGATGCCGCAGTAAATCCGGCGCGTCGCTATACCGCTGACCAGCCCGATTGCTGATTGACGTCACGGGCTGAAATCGCGATCAAACGAACGGCTGGGTCGCCAGCATCGATGGCCGCTGGCTGACGTCGGCGTACCAGTTGGCCAGCCGCGGATAGCTGCTGCGCCAGCGCAGGTCCGGCTGACGGAAGTCCAGATAGCCAAGGGCGGCTGCCACGCTGATGGAGGCTATATCGAAGGATGAGCTGAGTTCGGTGATTGCGTCCTGCTCGAAATAGCTCAGGGCGCGCTCGATCTTTTCCTGCTGGTTATCGAGCCACTGATCCCAGTGCTTTTCCTGAGGACGCAGCGCCGTTTCGTAACGGATCAGCAGAGCAGCGTCCATCAGGGCATCGGCCAGCGAAGCCAGGGTCAGACGCCTCCAGCGGGCCGAGCCTTCACGAGGGATCAGCGGGTTGCCTACGTGCTGGTGATCCAGATAGTCGAGGATCACCCGGCTGTCATGAATGATATTGCCGTCAGCCAGGCGCAAGGCCGGGATCTTGCCAGCAGGATTGTCATCGTTGAGTTCGGCAGAAGGGTTGACCGGTGTGAGCAGTGTCGTCTGCAACTTCACTCTGTCGAGCTGTCCGGTTTCATGCAGCAGGACAACCACCTTGCGGGCGAAGGGAGAAGCTGGGTTGGAATACAACGTCATGGTAGGTGCTGACATGAATGTTCCTCGGCGGGTACAGATTCATAGACTAGTCAGCGGGCTGTGGGTCTGCAATCCGGTTTTCGCGAATGAATTCGCTCCTGCGAGGTGGCGTAGGAGCCAATTCATTCGCTAAAAAAGGTCATCCCCGACGTTTCATCAATCCCCGAATACTCAACCCCGCCGCAATCCCCATCCCGACCCAGGCCAGGGTATCCCACCAGCCATCGCCCAGCAGGGCCATGAACAAGCCCGCGCCTGTCAGCGCGCCAACCAGACCGGGCACGGCAAAGGTCGAGCCCTTTTTCATGGTTTCACCTGCGTTCGACGTCTTACCCACCACAGATAAAGCCCGCTGCCCAGCACGATGATGGTCAGTACATCCAGCGCCGCCCACAGAATCTTCATCGGCATGCCGCCGTAATCACCGAAGTGTAACGGCTGCGACATGCCCAGAGCATCCATGTACCAGGGCCGTTCGACGATGGCGGTGACCTGCAGGGTCTGGGCGTCGATCAAGACCGGCGTCGCCAGGTGAGCGGTCAGGTGCGTGTCGCCCTTGAGGAACACGGCGTAATGGTGTTCGCTGGAAAAGCGCGTGCCGGGGAAGGCGATGAAATCCGGTTTCATGCCCGGCACGGCGGTTTCGGCGATGTCCAGCAGGCGTGTGGCAGGGGCTCGCTGGAGCAGCGGCGGGGCGTCGCGGTACGGTTCGATCATGGTCGCCAGAGCATCGTTGCGCCACGAGGCAATCAACAGATCGGCGCAGGCACTGATCACTCCGGTCACACCCACCACCAGCGCCCAGGTCAGGGTCACAACGCCGATCAGGTTATGCAGGTCCAGCCAGCGGGTGCGCGTGGACTTGCCTGCGCGCACGGTGCCGAATTCAAGCTTGCGCATGAAAGGCGCATACAGCACGGTCCCGGAAACAATCGCGACCACAAACAGTAACCCCATGAATGCCAGCAACAGTTTGCCCGGCAGCTCGGCATACATATCCACATGCAGGCGCAGCATGACCATCATGAAGCCGCCGTTGGCCGACGGCATTTCCTGGGCTTCACCGGTACGGGCATCCAGAGCGAAGGTATGGGACGAATTGGGTTCGGTGCCTGCCGTCGCTGCGGTAATTGCCATGACGCCATTGGGATCGTCTTCGTCCCAGCCGAAATACTGCAGCACTTCACCGGGCCGGTGGGCCTCGGCGGCCTGAACCAGTTGTTCAAGGTTCAGGCGCGGTGTGTCGGCGGGCATTTCCCGGTAGTGCGGTGCATCGCCCAGCAGATGGTCAATCTCGTGATGAAAGATCAGCGGCAGGCCGGTGATCGCCAGCATCAGCAGGAACAGTGTGCAGATCAGGCTGCTCCAGGTATGGATGATGGACCAGCGGCGCACGGTTTGGCTTTTCATTGCATGTTCCAAAAGCAAAAGGCCCGCTGACAATCAGAGGGCCTTTGGAATGTGTGTCAAATCACCACTTGTAATTGACGCTGGCGACGACGTTGCGCTGATCGCCGTAGTAGCACCAGAAGCCATCGCAGGTTGCCAGGTAGTCCTTGTTGAAAATGTTCTTGGCATCCACTGCCACCGAAGCCCCTTTCAGGCTGCTGGCCAGGCGGCCCAGGTCGTAATGTACCGAAGCGTCGTAGACGGTGTAGGAGCCTACATGGCCCAGAGCGGTATTGCTCTGGTTGCCATAAGTGTCACCCACATAACGTACGCCTGCGCCGACGCCGAATCCATCGAGTGCGCCGTTGTGCCAGGTGTAGTCAGCCCAGGCCGTGGCCTGATTGCGCGGTACTTGCGGGACACGGTTGCCCTTGTCGTCACCCTTGAGGATTTCGCTGTCGGTGTAGGTATAGGAACTGATCAGCTTCAGGTTGTCAGTCACGTCCGAAGTGGCTTCAAGCTCCAGGCCACGGACCTTGATCTCGCCGATCTGACTGGTGATGTTGTTCTCGGTGATCGATACGTTCTTCTGGCGCAGGTCGAATACGGCCGCCGTCAGCAGGGTTCTGGAGCCGGGTGGTTGATACTTCAGGCCTGCTTCGTACTGACGGCCTTCGGTGGGTTTGAACGACTCGGTGGCGCTGACGCCTGCGCCGGTCGCAGGCTGAAACGACTCGGTGTAGGAAATATACGGCGTGAAGCCGTTATCGAAGACATAACTCAAGCCCGCGTTGGCGCTGAAGTTTTTGTCGCGCTGGGTGCTGGTCACATCGTTGTTGTTATAGAACTTTGTGCCGGTATGCACCCAGTCTTCACGACCGCCCAGGGTCAGGCGCCACTTGTCCAGAGAGATCTGGTCTTGTGCATAAAGGCCGGTCTGCCGGGTTTTCTGGTTGTAGTCGTACAGTGACGAATAGAGCACGTTGGAGAAGTCAGCGCCGTACACCGGGCGGTTGACGTTGGTGCCTGGAACGTTGCCAAAGCCATACAGCCACTGGTAGTTGGTATTGGAGCGCTGATGGTCCAGACCCAGCAATACGGTATGGCTCAAGGCACCGGTCTGGAAGTCGGCCTGGAAGTTGTTGTCCACGGCAAACTGGCTGATGTCTTCGTTGACCACGCCTGTGGTGCGCCCGATGTTGCCGTTCGCATCGACGGCGGTCGGACCATTGTTGACGCTCAGGGCCTGGAACGACAGATCGCTCTTGGTGTAACGCAGGTTCTGGCGGAACTGCCAGACATCGTTCAGGCGATGATCGAATGCGTAGCCCAGCGCGTAGTAGGTGCGGTCATAGAATTCCCAGTCCGGATCCCCCAGGTTCTTGTGATGGGAAATCCTGCCGCTGGCCGACTCCAGCTTTGTACCCTGCAAGGGCAGGAACTGGCCGGTGATCCCGGTATCGTCACGGGTGTATTGGGAGATGAACGTCAGGTGCGTGTCGTCATCGATATTCCAGGTCACGCTGGGCGCAATGTTGTAGCGCTTGTCCGGGATGTGGTCGATGGCCGAGCCGCTGTCACGCACGACACCGCTGACGCGATACAGGAACTGGCCTTCATCGTCGATCTTGCCGGTGCTGTCGAAATTGATCTGCTTGTGTTCATTGTTGCCGACCTGCAGGCCGACTTCGTTGCTGCTTTCGGCTTGCGGGCGGCGGCTGACCATGTCGAGCATGCCGCCTGGAGGTGTCTGGCCGTAGACCGAGGACGACGGGCCGCGCAGGACCGCGATGCGCTCAAGGTTCCATGGCTCGGGCTTGGGGTTGGCATAGGAGCCGACCGGCATGGGCAGGCCGTCGAGGAACTGGGTCGGGACAAAGCCGCGAATCCGCAGCCAGTCGTTGCGCGAGTCGGAGCCATAACCGCTGCTGACGACGCCAGCGGTATAGCGCAGGGCATCATTGAGGTTGAGTACGGAGCGATCATCCATTTGCTGGCGGGTCACCACAGAGATCGAACGCGGCGCCTCGACGATAGGTGTGTCTGTCTTGCTGCCGGCCGCCGTGCGGGTCGCGGTATAACCCGTGACAGGGCCCCATGCGGTTTCATTGTCACCCTGCGAGCCCTGAATGGTGGTTTCCGGCAAGGCCAGTGTCCCTTCCGGTGCGGCTTCCAGGCTGTAAGTGCCTGCGCTGCTCTGCACCAGTTGCAGCCCTGTGCCACGCAAGGCCTGACGCATGGCCGCAGTGGCCTCGAACTGACCTTGCACCGGTGCTGACGTGCGACCGCTGACCAGCGATGGGTTGATCGCCAGGGCCAGGCCTGCCTGACTGGCAATCTGATTCAGCGTGGTGGACAGCGCGGCGGCGGGCAGGTTGTAGGCGCGAACGCTTGAAGCCTGTTCGGCGGCAATCGGCGCGGTGCTCACCAGCGGTGCGCCGAGGGCGATTGCCAATGCCAGCAGGCTGGGACGCATAAGGGTTTCAAGCGGGCGAGACATACAAGGCTCCAGGGCAAACGGTATCTATTGCCTCTCTGCCGCACGAGTCTGAAAAAGTGACAGGGCTGCTGGTGAAAATATTTCGGGATCAGGGTTTTTCGGGCGATGCGCCGTCGTTTTGCCCGGTCCGGGCCTGGACTTTCACCCACCATGGCGTGTGCTGCACGATCTGCACCGGCAAGGTCGGCGTCAAGGCCTTGAGGGCCAGATCGGTATTGCCCAGCGGGAAGCTGCCGGTAATCCGCAGGTCCGCGACCTGAGGCGACACACCCAGATAACCGACCCGGTAGCGGCTCAGTTCGTCGAGCATGTCGCCCAGGCGGGCGTTGTCCATGACCAGCATGCCGCGGGTCCAGGCATCGACGCCTGAAGGCAGGCTCAGCAGCGGGCCGAGCCCGTTTGCCGTCAGCAGGACCTGCTGGCCCTCGCGCAAGACCTGCTCGTTGCCGTTGTCACGAGGGTTGGCCGCGACTGCCGATTGCAGCACGCTCAGACGCGTGCCATCGGTTTCGCGCCTGACGAGGAAGCGAGTGCCCAGGGCGCGCATCCTGCCGTCGCTGGTTTCGACGATGAAGGGGCGTGGATCGTCATGGTTGCCGGTTTCGACCAGTATTTCCCCATCCTGCAGCACGACCCGACGCTGTTGCGCGTCGTAGTGAACATCGATTGCGCTGTGGGTATTGAGACGAATCAGGGTGTTGTCCGCCAGACGAATGTCCCGCTGTTCGCCGGTTGCGGTACGCTGGTCGGCCAGCCAGTAATCCAGCGGCAGGTAGCGCTCGCTCATGAACAGCGCCAGCCCGCAGCTCAGCAATATTCCGGCGAGCCCACCGCCCAATTTGCGTACGCGACGGCGAAGGGTGCCGGGTGATTGTTGCAAGGCCTTGCGTGCGGGACCTGCGGGAATGGCGAAGCGCTGGTTGAGCATGCCCAACTGGCTCCAGGCCCGGGCGTGCTCTTCGTTGGCGGCCAGCCATTTGCTGAATTCGTCTTGCTCGATCCCGTCGCCGGAATCCAGGCACAGTTGCCACGCAATGGCGGCATCCAGCACGTGGGCGGAAACGGGTCTTGAACCCGCGAATTTCATGTCGGCTCGCCATAAAGGGCGATGTAGCACTGGCGCATGGCCTGGGCCAGGTATTGCCGCACCCGTGAAACCGAAACCCCCAGACGCTCGGCGATTTCGCCATGGCTCAGGCCGTCCAGACGGTTGTACAGAAACGCCGCCCGGGCTTTGCTCGACAGCTTGTCCAGCATCCGGTCGATGGCCTTGAGGTCTTCAAGGATCAGTAATTGATCCTGCGGGGAAGGGTGTTCGGCTTCCGGGATCAGCATCAGCTCATTGAGATAAGCCTGTTCCAGCGCTGCGCGGCGGAAATAGTCGAACAACAGACCTTTGGCGATCGCTGCCAGAAAGGCGCGTGGTTCATTCGGGGTCTTGAGTTCGTCACGTCCCAGCAGGCGTACGAAAGTGTCCTGGCTCAGGTCTTCGGCCCGCTGCGGGCAGGCCACATTGCGTCGAAGCCAGGCCAGCAGCCAGCTGCGATGGTCGCGATACAACACGCCAACGATCTCGTTATGAGTGCTTGGGGCTGACGACACGAATGGCCTCGAATGGAAATGTGTTAAATAACGAGAACGATTCGCGATTCTGTCAGAGCGCGTGGATACTGGCAATTGACGCTTATCGGAATACCGACTTCGCGAATGAATTCGCTCCTGCACCTGTGGGCGAATTCATTCGCGAAACAATAAGATCAGCGCTTATTCCCGACCGGCGCCAGCAACAGCTCGATACGGTGCTTGCGAATACCATCGGCTGCGGCTTCTGCCAGCGCGGCATCGGTGATGATGGTGTCGAACTGTTCAAGGGCCGAAACCTTGTACATGCCGAAGGTGCCGTATTTTGAGCTGGTGGCGATCAGCACGGTCTGTGATGCTGACTGCATGGCCGCCTGTTTGACTTCGACTTTCAGCGCCGAAGGTGTGGTGGTGCCCCGTTGCAGGTCCCATGAGCTGGTGGACAGGAACGCCACATCCGTGGCCAGTTGACGCAATGTCGCAGCAGCCAGCCCGCCGACGCTGGAGCGATTGGGATGATCGAGCAGGCCACCGGTGTGAATGACATCCACATGAGAGGCATCGGCCAGGGCGTTGACGATGCCGAAGTCATTGGTGACCACGGTCATGCCGGACAGCGCCACGATATGCGGCACGATCTCCAGGGTGCTGGTGCCGGCGTCCAGATAAATGGTCATGTCCGGGTGCAGCAGCCCGGCCGCGAGCCTGGCCATGCCTTGCTTGTGGGGCAACTCCACGACAGCCTTGGATTGATGGCTGGGTTCGCTGTGGACCTGGCTGGCGATACGCACGCCACCGGTCACCGAATAGGCGCGTCCTTCCTGTTCCAGCACGGCGATATCGCGGCGGATGGTCATGTGCGAGCAATCGAACATCTCCATCAACTGGTGCACGCTGAGTACCTGGTGCTTGCGCAATTGACGAAGCATCAGCTCGCGGCGCTGATCTGGGATCATCGGTGTACCGCCAACGATGGCGATATCCTCTTCGGTGGACATTCCTACTCCTGGGCATCCATGACCCGCCAGCGGCAGGCGGCGGTCGTGGCATCTTAGCCAATCGCTTCGACAATCGCAGCAGCTCTCTCCACGGCAAGTCTGTGGGCAGCCGCCGAATCCACTATGCTCGCGCAGGTGCATAGAGTTGTTTGAAGGAGAGTATGAGTGCTGGCAACTGTTCTGGTGTTGATGGCAGCGGTGCTGCATGCAATATGGAACACCCTCGTCAAATTCAGTGTCGAACGGCTGCTCGTGATTGCCAGCATGGATGCCGTGGCTCTGCTCTGTGCGCTTCTGGCGCTGGGGTTTGTCACCGCTCCGCAAACTCATATCTGGCCATGGCTGGTGGCTTCGGCGCTTTTCGAGCTGCTTTATCGCTATCTGTTGATCAAGGCTTATCGGGTCGGAGACCTCGGGCTGGTCTATCCGCTGATGCGGGGGCTTTCGCCGTTGGTGGTGCTGGGGCTGACTCTGGTGTTTGCGGGCGAGCAATTGAGTGGGCAGCAGATTTTCGGGATCTTGCTGATTCCTCTGGGGATGGTCTGTCTGCTTTGGCAGGGTGGAGGTGGCGCTCGTCTGCCATGGTCGATGTTACCCGTGGTGGGCATGATTGGCGTATGCATCGGCAGCTACACTTGGATCGACGGGCAAGCCATTCGTTTGGGAGCACATCCGCTGGACTATCTGGTCTGGCTGACGCTGATCAGCGCCTGGCCTTTTCCGTTCCTTGCGGTCTGTCACAAGCGCTCGGCCTTCATGGGGTTCTGGCGAGAGCAGTGGCAATTGGGGCTGTGCGTCGGGCTGTGTGTCCTGTTCAGCTATGCGCTGGTGCTTTGGGCCATGCAATTGGGGTCGGTTGCCGAAGCTGCGGCATTGCGGGAGGTCAGCGTAGTGCTGGTGGTGCTGTTCGGTATGCGTTATCTGAAAGAGCCTTTTGGTCGCCCTCGGCTGTTGGCTTGCGGGCTGGTATTGCTCGGCATGTTTCTAATGAAGTTCAAGTTATAGGAAGTTGAGGTATGACAGTTGCATTCTGGTGCGTATTGATTGCGATCCTTTTGCCGATCGTTTGTGCTGCCATAGCCAAGATCGGAAGTGGCAGGTACACCAACAGGCATAATCGCGATCCACGAAGCTTTCTCGACTCACTGGAGGGTTTTCCCAAGCGCGCCCATGCGGCGCAATTGAACAGTTATGAAATCACTCCTGCTTTCGCTGCTGCGGTCATCATTGCTCATATAGCGGGCAATGCGCAGTTGGTCACTATCGATGTACTGGCCGTTCTATTCATTACCAGTCGGTTGCTCTACATCATCTTCTACGTTGCCGATCTGGCTACCATGCGTTCTGTGGTGTGGCTGATCGGTCTTGCTGCCATTGTAGGAATGTTTGTAGCTTCGGCTTTTCCGGCTGCCTGAGTGCGGCATTGCTGCACGTCTCTTCAAAGGTGGCCGAGGACACTGGCCACCGTTGCCCATCCGATGCATCGAGCCCTGATTTGAAAAGACTGTGTGCTGTCCTGTTTTGCTGTCTGGTACTGAGCGCCTGCGGCGGTGTCGACCCCGACTCGCCCTTGGGGCAGCGCAAGGCGATCTTCAAGGAAATGCTCAAGACCAGTGAGGATCTGGGGGGCATGTTGCGCGGGCGCATCGCATTCGATGGTCAGCGTTTCAGCGATGGGGCGATCCGTCTCGACAGCCTGGCCCATGAACCCTGGAAGCATTTTCCACAGGTCAGGGAATCCGGCCATACAAACGCAACGGATGCGGTCTGGCAGAAACAAACACGCTTTCAGGACATGGCCCGTGCCCTTGAAACCGCAACCGGCGAGCTGGTGACGGCATCCGGCGTCAGGCCGTTTTCAGCCAGTAACCTGGCGCCCGCAGTCGACAAGGTCGAGGCTGCGTGCCAGGCCTGTCACCGGGAATTCAGGAATCACTGAAACCAAATACCCCGTAGGAGCGAATTCATTCGCGAATAAGCGGAGCGCCGCCCGATTCTCCTACTGGACTTTTTCCAGCTCGGTCTGGGCTTCCTGCAATTGCTTGCGCGACTCGGCGAGCTTGTCTTTGCGCTTGTCGATCTTCTCCGGGTCGCCCTTGGCCATGGCCTTGTTCAGGTCGTTCTGGCGGCGGCTCACTTCGCGCTTGGCATCCAGCACGTTCTGTTCCCGCTGCTTGAGCAATGATGTTTCGGTGCAGTTGGCGTTGACCTCGCTCAGGGCTTTTTCCAGGCCTGCCTGCTCACGTTTATTGCCATCGGCCTTGGCTTCTTGAATCTTGCTGCTGATCTCCTGGCTCTTGACCAGGCACTCCGATGGAGGCGGGGCCTGTTCGGCGGCGAGTAACGAGGGGGCTGACAGCGTGAAGCTGCCGAGCAGAATAAGGGTGGAAAGAAACTTCATGTGAACTCCTTGAAAAACCATAACGTCCGGTCACGCGGGCGATGAAAAAAATATTAAAAACCTGCGATACCTTGCTCCCGTAGCTGCTCGCGCAATGCCTGCACCTGCGGGTCCTGAAAAAACTGCCAGAGTCGTGCGGCCCTTCCTGGGCCTATACCCGGTTCGCTTTGCCATTGTTCGACACTTCTTGCAGCCAGCTCGTGCCATTCCATCTCCGGATTCAGCCTGCCTGCCGGGGGTAGACCGATAGCGACAAGCCAGGTCTGAAACGGCCTTTCGCGAGCGATCTGCAGGCTGTCGAACAGTCTTGTGCTGCTGCGTTCTGCGAACCCTGGAATCTTAGCAAGCTGCGCACGATCCAGGGTCATCCAGTCGAGCAGACCGTTGATTTGGCCGGCTTCGATCAGTTTGTCCCAGGTTCCCGGTCCAACTCCCGGTAATGCCAGCCCCTTCTTGCTGCTGAGCCATACGAGTCTTGCCCGGAACTGACTTTCACATCCAGGTGTCGGCTGCCAGCAACTCAGACCATGAAAATCGCTTTGTTGTGGAACCGTCAGCACAATTCTTTCGCCATTGCGTGAAACCACCTTGTCCAGGCGTGGAATGGTAAGGCCTGCAAGGCTCAGGGAAACCTGATCGCCGGGTCGGATATCCAGCGTCTGCCAGCGTTGCAGTGAACCGACGCTGAGCCTGCTGATGGTCCGGTCATCCAGTCGCACAGGGCTTAGCTCCAGCACCGGGGTGATCCTGCCACTGCGTCCGATATTGAAGTTGACCTTGCGCACTTCTGCCAGCACCTGGGCGTAGGGGTATTTCCAGGCTGCTATCCAGTACGGTGCCTTGGCTTGCCAGCGCCGGGCGGGCGGACGTTCACCTTGACGCATGATGATGCCGTCAGTGGCAAATGGCAGTGCATTGCGGTACCAGTAATCCCGCCAGTCCCTGGCCTGGTCAAAGCTTTCCAGCGGCTGGGTGTAGGCGGTGCTGTCGTCGAACCCCATGGCTTTCAGGCCGGCGATTCGTTCTTGCAGGGTCGTCGGCCCGGTGGGCCAGTCCCAGACGAATAAACCGATCTGTTGCGCTTCTGCAGCGCTCATGTCGTTCCGAGCCATCCATCCGGCGACCTTGCTGCGGGCGTTGATGCTGCCTGCCGTGGCCTGTACATGCGCGGTCTGGCGCCAGTACAGTTCACCTTGCAGAACCATGGGGTCAGGCTGCGGCAATTGTTTGGGAATGGCGGATATGAGTTGTGCCTGATGTGTCCAGTCCTGGCCGTTGACGCCGTCGCCACGACTGATGGCCTTGCTCAGCCTGCCGTTCTTATACACCAGTGAGACCGCCACGCCATCGACTTTGGGCTGTATCCACACGTCCTTGCGACCTTTCAGCCAGGCCTGCACCGCTCGGTCGTCTGCCAGCTTGGTGACGCCGGTATGGGGAACGGGGTGAGGAAGTGGCCCTCTGGCTGTTTTCAGTGGGTTGCCTTCGGAAATGCCTGAGGCGAAGCAGGAACGCAGGGCATTCAGCCGCTGGCGGGACTGATCATAAATTTCATCTTCTATCAGCGAGACGCCTTCCCGGTGATAGCTGTCGTCCCATTGGCCGATTTGTTGCTGCAAAGACAGAATCTCGTTGTGGGCTCTGGCAGGTGACCAGTCGGGACATGGGCTGGCGGAAACCGCCGAGGCTATGAGAATCAGGGCTGCGCAGCCCGCTAGACGTACAGCGTTCAACATCGAAGCATCCTTGCTTGAGGGAGTGGCTTTGAGGCTAGACGTTGTTCGCTGCCGCGATGAGTCAGGTGATTACCGGGTTTTTCAGCGGGTACAGATGAGGGCGAATTCTGTGAGTAGCTGTGTCTTTAGTCTTTATTGCAAGCATGCAGAATAAGCATTCGGTTCAACTATCGATCGGGTGTCTCATGGATCTATCGACCCTCGCCGTTTTCATTCCTGCCTGTTTCGCCCTCAACATGGCGCCGGGCCCGAACAATCTGCTATCTATCAGCAACGCGACGCGCTATGGCTTTGTCCGGTCATGTGTCGGTGGTGTTGGACGATTATTGGCCTTTGTGATCATGATCTCGCTGGCTGCTGTGGGACTTGCGGCAGTGCTGCATACGTCCGAGTGGCTGTTTCATGTGATCAAGGTTGTCGGCGCTGCCTATCTGCTTTATCTGGCGGTGCAGTTGTGGCGAGCCAGTCCCCAGGATCAGGGCGATATGAGTGCTGTTTCGGCAAATAGGTGGAGCCTGGCGCGTCAGGAGTTTTTGGTGGCCATCGGCAATCCCAAAGCGATTCTATTGTTTACGGCTTTCTTGCCGCAGTTCATCGACCATACGGGCAATGTAACCAGTCAGTTCGCGATACTGGGCGGGCTGTTTATAGCTTTGGAGTGTGTGGCTATCAGTCTGTACGGCTACATGGGCGTGCATGCTCGTCGACTGTTTGCCCGGCCCAGCGGCAAGCGCTTGTTCAATCGCGCCTGCGCCGGGTTGCTTGCGGGAGCCGCTTCGGTGTTATTGGTGTCGCGGCGGGCTTGAGGGCCGGTTATTTCTGATGGTTTGTATCCTGCCCGCCAAAGATGTTCGAGCGGCTGTTTGAGCGGCTGCCATCATTGTTTTGTGTGTCTTGCCCGCCGAAGATATTTGAGCGGCTGGTTGAACGACTGCCGTCGCTATATTGCGTGTCTTGTCCACCGAAGATGTTTGCGCGGCTGTTTGAACTGCTGCCATCGTTGTTTTTTGTGTCTTGTCCGCCAAAGATGTTGGACCGGCTATTTGAACTTCTGCCATCACTGTATTGCGTGTCTTGCCCACCGAAGATGTTTGCCCTGCTTGTTGAAGTTGTTCCATTGTCATAGCGGCAGTCATAACCGCCAAAGATGTTGGCGCTGCACGTATCGGCAAAAGCTTGATGCAGCGGTGAGGCGAGCAGAATGGAGCCCAACAGAATAGCCTTGAGGTTCATGATGTTCCTTACAATAAGTGCAGGAATAACGGGGCAAAGTAATCAGCCTCACTCGACACGGCGAGAATGATTGAGTGGTTGGTGGCGGGAAAGCATTAATGGCTTGGTTTTCGGGACACCTCGTCAAGGGTTGAGTTAATAGAGTGGCCTTTTTCACCCTTTTAAACTTATGGGGTTATGGCATTGCGCTATTATCTATACAGACTGAATGTTCCAGACTAAGTTTCGAGTGCAAGAAAAAATAGCGTCACGTCACGCGCTCAGAGGCGAACTTGAAGCTTCTGTCATCGCCACAAACAACAAAGCCCCGGATGATCGGATCAACCGGGGCTTTGTGTTGAAGCGTTAAAGCGTATTACAGACCGGCAGCCTTGCGCAGTGCGTCGGCGCGGTCGGTTTTTTCCCAGGTGAACGTGGTGAAGGTGTCGTCACCCACGGTCTTGGTTTGCGGCGTGCGACCGAAGTGGCCGTAAGCTGCCGTTTCCTGATACATCGGGTGCAGCAGGTCGAGCATCGTGGTGATTGCGTATGGACGCAGGTCGAAGATGTCGCGAACCAGCTTGATGATCTTGTCATCGCTGATCTTGCCGGTGCCGAAGGTGTTCAGGGAGATCGAAGTCGGTTGAGCGACGCCGATGGCGTAGGAAACCTGAATCTCGCAGCGCTCGGCCAGGCCGGCAGCAACGATATTCTTGGCAACGTAGCGGCCAGCGTAGGCAGCGGAACGGTCAACCTTCGATGGATCCTTGCCGGAGAACGCGCCGCCGCCGTGGCGAGCCATGCCGCCGTAGCTGTCGACGATGATCTTGCGACCGGTCAGACCGCAGTCACCTACCGGGCCGCCAATGATGAACTGGCCAGTCGGGTTGATGTGGAACTGGGTGTCCTTGTGCAGCAGCTCGGCTGGCAGCACGTGCTTGACGATCAGCTCCATCACGCCTTCGCGCAGATCGTTGTAGGAAACTTCAGGGTTGTGCTGGGTCGACAGAACGATGGCGTCGATGCCAACCACCTTGCCGTCTTCATAGCGGCAAGTGACCTGGGATTTTGCATCCGGGCGCAGCCAAGGCAGCAGGCCGGACTTGCGGGCTTCGGCCTGGCGCTTCACCAGTTGGTGCGAGAACGCGATTGGCGCAGGCATCAGCTCGGCCGTTTCGTTGCTGGCGTAGCCGAACATCAGGCCCTGGTCACCGGCGCCCTGATCTTCAGGCTTGGCACGGTCAACACCCTGGTTGATGTCAGGAGACTGCTTGCCGATGATGTTCATCACGCCGCAGGTAGCGCCGTCGAAGCCGACGTCGGAGCTGGTGTAGCCAATGTCGCTGATCACGTCACGAACGATCTGCTCGAGGTCAACCCATGCACTGGTGGTGACTTCGCCAGCAACAATTGCAACACCAGTCTTGACCAGGGTTTCCACCGCTACGCGAGCGTGTTTGTCCTGGGCGATGATGGCGTCAAGAACCGCGTCGGAAATCTGGTCGGCGATCTTGTCTGGGTGTCCTTCGGACACGGACTCGGAGGTGAAAAGTGAGTATTCGCTCATCTCTACGGGTTTCCTGAATTTTACCGATGGTGAGTGTTGCCAGCCGGTCGCTGAAAATGGCGAACCTGGATCTGGAAACCATTACGTAAGCCTACATACAGGCTTTCCCCGGGAACTAGCCCCGCAGCGATGGCCCAACGGGCCAGATCATCCTGTTCAAAACCTAACCAGAGATCGCCACAGGCCTCCCTGGCCCAGCTCTGGTCATGACTACACAACTCTGTTACCAGCAGGCTACCGCCGGGTTGCAATCGCTCGGCCAGTTGCCTCAAGGCTTCGGCCGGTGCGGCGAAATGATGAAGCACCATGTTCAGAACGACACAGTCGGCGCTTACTTTAGTGCCCGTAAGGGCGTCGGCCAGTACCAGCTCGACATTGCCCAGCTTCTCGCGCTCGCAGACATCGCGGGCCAGTTCCAGCATCGCCGGGCTGTTGTCCATGGCGGTGACATGGGCAAAGCGCCTGGCCAGTTCCGGTAGAAAGCCGCCGTCGCCGGGGCCGACTTCCAGTGCTGTTGCCTGAGCGTTGAAGCTCAGTTTGTCCAGCAGACTCAACAGGCTGTCGCGGTATTGGGCAAGGCCTGCGATCAGATCCTGCTGGGCGCGAAACTTTTCTGCGGTACGGGCAAAGAAATCCTGACTGGCCTGGGCGCGTTGTCGGTGCACAAGGTCGATGCGCAGGCTGACATCCTCGGGGAGGGTCAGGACATCCACTTCATCGAGCAGGGCCGCGTGCAGCCTGCCACCGGTCAGTTGAGTGTGGGGCAGGGCGCGACGATAAAAGATCGCATTGCCTTCCCGGCGTGTCGCTACCAGAGAGGCTTGTGCCAGCACTTTCAGGTGATGACTCATGCCTGACTGGCCGATGGCAAAGATCTGCGCCAGCTCCAGTACGCCAAACGAATCGTTGGCCAGGGCGCGCAATACATTCAGCCGCAAAGGGTCGCCGCCGGCCTTGCACAAGGCAGAGAGGTCGTCGCAGTCGTCATGGCTGATTGCAGGCACACACAGGTTCATGGGGTCGCAGTCTAGTTAGCGACCGTTCCGGCTGCAAGAGCAATATCAAAAAGTTTTGATATTGGTTTGTCAGGGACTTTGTCCGTGATGGCCATCACGTTATTCCGCGGCACAACCTTCATTACTGAAGGGAAATAAGGCGACAAGGCAGGAAAAACACCTGCCAACGACTATCTTTCATTGCTCCCAGGCAGTGCCTGAGAGAAAATGGTCGCCTTTTTTCCGATCCCATTCCTTCATTCTCCAGGAGATCAGCGATGCCAAGCCGTCGTGAGCGTGCCAACGCCATTCGTGCCCTCAGCATGGATGCCGTGCAAAAAGCCAACAGCGGCCATCCCGGTGCCCCCATGGGCATGGCGGATATCGCCGAAGTTCTGTGGCGCGACTATCTGAAGCACAACCCGGCAAACCCTGCGTTCGCCGACCGTGACCGCTTCATTCTGTCCAACGGCCACGGCTCGATGTTGATTTACTCGTTGCTGCACCTGACCGGCTACGACCTGTCCATCGACGACCTGAAGAACTTCCGTCAACTGCACAGCCGCACGCCGGGTCACCCGGAATACGGCTACACCCCGGGTGTCGAAACCACCACCGGCCCGCTGGGTCAGGGTTTTGCCAACGCCGTCGGTTTTGCCGTGGCCGAAAAGACCCTGGCAGCACAGTTCAACCGCCCAGGCCACAACATCGTCGACCACAACACCTACGTGTTCATGGGCGATGGCTGCATGATGGAAGGTATTTCCCACGAAGTCGCTTCCCTGGCCGGTACTCTGGGCCTGGGCAAGCTGATCGCCTTCTACGATGACAACGGCATCTCCATCGACGGCGAAGTCGAAGGCTGGTTCACCGACGATACGCCGAAGCGTTTCGAGTCCTACGGCTGGCAGGTCATCCGCAATGTCGACGGTCACGATGCCGACGAAATCAAGACCGCCATCGACACCGCCCGCAAGAGCGAGCAGCCGACCCTGATCTGCTGCAAGACCACCATCGGTTTCGGTTCGCCCAACAAACAGGGCAAGGAAGAGTCCCACGGCGCTCCACTGGGTGCCGATGAAATCGCCCTGACCCGCACTGCGCTGAAATGGAACCACGGTCCTTTCGAAATCCCGGCCGATATCTACGCCCAGTGGGATGCGAAAGAAAAAGGCCTGGCTGCCGAAGCTGACTGGGATCAGCGTTTTGCTGCCTACTCCGCTGCTTTCCCTGAGCTGGCCAACGATTTCATCCGTCGCATGAGCGGTGAGCTGCCTGCCGACTTCGCTGAAAAATCGGCTGCTTATGTGGCTGAAGTCAACGCCAAGGGCGAAACCATTGCCAGCCGTAAAGCCAGCCAGAACGCTCTGGGTGCTTTCGGCCCGTTGCTGCCTGAGTTCCTGGGTGGTTCGGCTGACCTGGCCGGCTCCAACCTGACCATCTGGAAAGGCTGCAAAAGCATCACCGGCGAAGACGCCAACGGTAACTACCTGCATTACGGCGTGCGTGAATTCGGTCAGGCCGCAATGATGAACGGTATCGCCCTGCACGGCGGTTTCGTTCCTTACGGCGCGACCTTCCTGATCTTCATGGAATACGCCCGTAACGCAGTGCGCATGGCCGCTCTGATGAAGAAGCGTGTGATCCATGTGTTCACCCACGACTCCATCGGTCTGGGCGAAGACGGCCCGACTCACCAGCCGGTCGAGCAACTGACCAGCCTGCGTACCACGCCGAACCTGGACACCTGGCGCCCGGCGGATGCCGTGGAATCGGCCGTGGCCTGGAAATACGCCATCGAGCGTAACGATGGCCCGTCGGCGCTGATCTTCTCCCGTCAGAACCTGCCTCATCAGACCCGTGACGCAGCTCAACTGGCGGATATCGCCCGTGGTGGCTACGTGCTGCGCGACTGCGCCGGCGAGCCTGAGCTGATCCTGATCGCTACCGGTTCGGAAATTGGTCTGGCCGTGCAGGCTTACGACGCCCTGACCGCTCAAGGCCGCAAGGTGCGCGTGGTTTCCATGCCTTGCACCAGCGTCTTCGAGGCCCAGGACCCAGGTTACAAGCAAGCCGTTCTGCCGTTGCAGGTCAGCGCCCGTATCGCCATCGAAGCTGCCCACGCTGACTACTGGTACAAGTACGTCGGCCTGGAAGGTCGCGTGATCGGCATGACCACCTTCGGCGAGTCGGCACCTGCGCCTGCGCTATTCGAGGAGTTCGGCTTCACTCTGGAGAACATCCTGAGCACGGCTGAAGAGTTGTTGGAAGACTGAGAAAGGTCGCAATAATCCTGTAGGAGTGGATTCATCCGCGAAGGCCCCTTCGCGAATGAATTCGCTCCTACGGGTTTTATGTGCCGTCTGATTTATCTGCTTGCGAGCACTCCATGCCCCAAAACCGCACTTACAAAGTTGCTCTGAACGGCTACGGCCGGATCGGTCGTTGTGTCTTGCGTGCGCTCTGTGAGCGAGGTGCACGGGCAGGTTTTGAAGTGGTCGCGATCAATGATCTGGCCGATATGGCCAGTCTCGAATATCTCACCCGTTTCGATTCCACTCATGGCCGTTTCCCCGGCGATGTGCGGGTCGATGGGGAATACCTGCACATCAACGATCACCGGATCAAAGTGCTACGCAGCGCAACGCCCGAGGGTATCGACTGGGCGGCGCTGGGTGCGGATCTGGTGCTTGAGTGTTCAGGCGTCTACAACACCCGCGAAGATGGCCAGCGCTTTCTCGATGCGGGTGCCTCGCGGGTGCTGTTCTCGCAACCGATGGCCAGCGAATCCGATGTGGATGCGACCATCGTGTTCGGCATCAATCAGCAGAAGCTGACCGGCACCGAGCGACTGGTTTCCAACGCATCCTGCACCACCAACTGCAGCGTGCCGTTGCTGCGCCTGCTGGATAATGCGCTGGGCCTTGAATACATTTCGATCACCACCATCCACTCGGCAATGAACGATCAGCCGGTGATCGATGCTTATCACCACGAGGATTTGCGCCGTACGCGCTCGGCTTTCCAGTCCATCATTCCGGTATCCACTGGTCTGGCACGCGGAATCGAGCGGCTCCTGCCGGAACTTGCGGGCCGAATTCAGGCCAAAGCAGTTCGCGTACCGACGGTCAACGTCTCGTGCCTGGATATCACGCTGCAAACGGCGCGTGATACCGATGCTGTGGAAATCAATCGAATCTTGCGTGAGGCCGCCACCAGCGGCCCGCTCAAAGGCCTGCTGGCATACACCGAGCTGCCGCATGCCAGTTGTGATTTCAACCATGACCCTCATTCGGCCATTGTCGATGCGAGTCAGACCCGAGTTTCCGGCCCCCGGCTGGTAAACCTGCTGGCCTGGTTCGATAACGAATGGGGTTTTGCCAATCGAATGCTCGACGTTGCGGACCATTTCTTGCGCGTCGCGGATCAACAACAGTAAAAAACAGGAACGCCTCATGACCGTGTTGAAGATGACCGACCTCGATCTGCAAGGTAAGCGTGTGCTGATTCGCGAAGACCTCAACGTCCCGATCAAGGACGGCGTTGTCAGTAGCGATGCCCGAATCCTTGCTTCGCTGCCGACCATCAAACTGGCGCTGGAGAAGGGTGCTGCCGTACTGGTCTGCTCCCACCTGGGCCGTCCGACCGAAGGCGAGTTCTCGGCCGAGAACAGCCTCAAGCCGGTTGCCGACTACCTGAGCAAGGCGCTGGGCCGTGAAGTCCCGCTGGTTACCGATTACCTCGATGGCGTCGACGTCAAGGCTGGCGATGTCGTGCTGTTCGAGAACGTGCGCTTCAACAAGGGTGAGAAAAAGAACGCTGACGAGCTGGCGCAGAAATATGCCGCACTGTGCGACATCTTCGTGATGGACGCTTTCGGCACTGCTCACCGCGCCGAAGGCTCGACCCATGGTGTTGCCAAATTTGCCAAGGTCGCTGCAGCAGGTCCTTTGCTGGCGGCCGAGCTGGAAGCACTGGGCAAGGCACTGGGCGCTCCGGCCAAGCCGATGGCGGCCATCGTTGCCGGCTCCAAGGTTTCCACCAAGCTGGATGTACTCAACAGCCTGAGCGCAATCTGCGACCAGTTGATCGTCGGCGGCGGCATTGCCAACACCTTCCTGGCAGCAGCCGGTCACAAGGTCGGCAAATCACTGTACGAGCCGGACCTGCTGGATACCGCCCGCGCCATTGCCGCCAAGGTCAGCGTGCCATTGCCGGTGGACGTGGTGGTTGCCAAGGAATTCGCTGAAAGCGCTGCCGCGACCGTCAAACTCATCGCCGATGTGGCCGATGACGACATGATTCTCGACATCGGCCCGCAGACCGCTGCCCAGTTTGCCCAATTGTTGAAATCTTCCGGGACTATCCTGTGGAACGGTCCGGTCGGCGTGTTCGAGTTCGATCAGTTCGGCGAAGGGACCAAGACACTGGCCAAGGCCATTGCCGAAAGCGCAGCGTTCTCCATCGCTGGCGGCGGCGATACGCTGGCAGCCATCGACAAGTACGGCGTTGCACAGCAGATTTCCTACATTTCCACCGGTGGCGGCGCGTTCCTCGAGTTCGTCGAAGGCAAGGTCCTGCCAGCCGTTGAAGTGCTTGAACAGCGTGCAAAGGCCTGATTTTCCGGTTCAGGGAAGGGAGTAGTTCATGTTCAGGACGTTACCGTTATTGCTTGTCGCTGGGGTGCTGGCCGGTTGTGCGAGCAAGCCTGATGTTGACGATGCGGAACCTGAGCCTCAGGCGCAGCTGCTTCAATTGAGCTGCTATCAGGCCGGTTGGCAGGCTGAAACCGTGCCAGTGATCTACAAGCGTGGCGGTCAGGAGGTCTGGGACCGTTACGAGTTCATGCCTCGCACGGGAGATGTGGGCTGTCTCTGAGTCAGGTGAATGCTCGCAGGTAACATCTGCGAGCTTTGGCGGTCATTAAAGGGTGGGATCTTTTCCGAGAAGGAGTTTCGCCATGAAAATCGCCACCCTGGCTCTTGTGAGTTGCATTGTATTGGCAGGTTGCAGCAGTCCGGGCTCCAAAGCCCGAACCTGTGAAGTATTCAGCCCGGCTTCCGTGAATGTGCCGACGACCGACAACACCCAGCGGGTTGAGGCGCACGTCACGGGTGAACCGGCCAGTGATCGTAATCAGGAACAGAACTGCCCCTGATGTAGCGAAGCGAGCGGCACAGGCCGCGCTTCCCGGGGCAGGCCAGGAGACGTGATGAAAGGCTTGATTGCCCTTGCGGCATTTGCAGTGCTCGGTGGTTGCGCGACGTCAAAGGCGCCGCAGTCCAGTGATTCCTGGAACCACTGGGTATGTGACAGCAAGGCCGAGGTCCATTGGCGTTTTGCCGATTCGGCCAAAAAGGAAGTGGATGTACGCCTGAACCAGAGCGATCAGGTTTTCAGGCTCAAGGCCCAGCCTGGTGCTGCCAGCGGGACGCTCTACAGTAACAATGTGTTGGCGTTTGCCAACAAGGGTGACGAAGGCCTGATTTACTGGGACGCCACCAACGATTTGATCGGACGCGGCTGCAAGGCCAGATAAGTCGTAGCCGATGTACCACCTGCACGGCCCTTGTGGCCGTGCGTATAACTTGAATAGCAGTCGCCACTACGGCAGGCTTGCACGATTAACGACCCGACCGGGAGACACACAGACAATGGCACTTATCAGCATGCGCCAGATGTTGGACCACGCAGCCGAATTCGGCTACGGCGTTCCAGCTTTCAACGTAAACAACCTGGAACAGATGCGCGCCATTATGGAAGCGGCCGACAAGACCGATTCCCCGGTGATCGTCCAGGCTTCGGCCGGTGCCCGCAAATACGCCGGTGCCCCGTTTCTGCGCCACCTGATCCTCGCGGCAGTCGAAGAATTCCCGCATATCCCGGTGGTCATGCACCAGGACCACGGCACCAGCCCTGATATCTGCCAGCGTTCGATCCAGCTGGGCTTCAGCTCGGTGATGATGGACGGCTCGCTCGCCGAAGACGGCAAGACGCCTGCCAGCTACGAATACAACGTCGACGTAACCCGTCGCGTCGTTGCTTTCGCCCACGCCTGTGGCGTGTCGGTAGAAGGCGAACTGGGCGTTCTGGGCTCTCTGGAAACCGGTATGGCCGGTGAAGAAGACGGCGTTGGCGCAGAAGGCATCCTGGATCACAGCCAGATGCTGACCGACCCTGAAGAAGCCGCTGACTTCGTCAAGAAGACCCAGGTCGATGCCCTGGCAATCGCCATCGGCACCAGCCACGGCGCCTACAAGTTCACCAAGCCGCCTACCGGCGACATCCTGGCGATCGAGCGCATCAAAGAGATCCACAAACGCATTCCCAACACCCACCTGGTGATGCACGGTTCTTCGTCCGTTCCTCAGGAATGGCTGAAGATCATCAACGAATACGGCGGCGACATCAAAGAAACCTACGGTGTGCCGGTCGAAGAAATCGTTGAAGGCATCAAGTACGGCGTACGCAAGGTCAACATCGACACCGACCTGCGTCTGGCCTCTACTGGCGCCATCCGTGAGTTCATGGCCAAGAATCGCAGCGAGTTCGACCCGCGCAAATACCTGGCCAAGACCGTCGTCGCCATGCGCGATGTCTGCATCGCCCGCTACGAAGCCTTCGGCACCGCTGGCAATGCCTCGAAGATCAAGCCGATCTCCCTGGATCGCATGTTCGAGCGTTACGCCAAGGGCGAGCTGGATGCCAAGATCAACTGAGTGTTGATCCGGTAATGAAAAACCCGCAGAGATGCGGGTTTTTTTGTGGGCGCGAATCGGGTGGCGCTCCGCTTATCTTCGCGGATAAATCCGCTCCTACGGTTTGCTCAGCAAATAAAGAGGGAGCGAATTCATTCGCGAGAGGCCCGTACATTCAAAGAAAATCTGTCGTCTTCAATGATGTCTCGCGAATAAGCGGAGCGCCGCCCGATTCCTACTTCATGAGGCTGGCACATGCCGCTTTATAGGCCTCATGCTGATACTTGTTCAACGTATCGGGCAGGGCGAAGTCGTGTTTTCTGTTCTGGGCATTGATGGTCTGCGGTGACACAAGGATCACGTCGCAGTCGGCCAGGAGCTGGAAGACGGTTTCGATTTTGAAGGTGGTGGGGCCACCGGCGAATTCGCCTTTCTTGCTGCGTTTCTTGATCGCGACATGGCTGATGCCGTTTTCCCGCACAAAGCTTGCGATCTTTGTGGCGAAGGCTTTGACGTTGCCAGCTTCGTCGTCATCCTCCAGGGCGATCTTTCGGGTTGCCAGCGGCACATGCGCGGTGCCGCCGTTCTGACGGGTGGCCAGGGCGAAGATGGCTTCACTGCCTTTGATTTCTACACCACAAATAATCATGGAAATGCCTGATGCCTTCGATTCATGTAAAGGAACAGGTTATCTCATCGCTGGCGTTATTCCTGCGCAATTGATTCCAGATATTCCGAACGCTCATCGCTCATGCGCGCAATGCAGTCGTTTTCGTTGATGCTGTAGGCCTTGCTACCCGCGGCAGACGGGAAGACTTCGACCGCGCAATCGGCGTCGCGCAGCTTTTCCCAGGCCTGTTGAGCGGTCTTGAGCTTGCTGGTGAAGTCGTTGTATTGCGACTTGTTGGCGACGAACTGCGACTGGACGCGATTGAGCAGGTTCTGAAAGTTTTCCTTGAGCAGCTCTTCTGCGGTGTGTCGGCTGTAGACCGAGCATTCCAGGGTCTGGTTGTCGCTGTCGACGCCGTCGCATGGCGTGCTGTCCGAATCTTGAGCCGCTTGTGCGCCAGTCACGGCGGTCGCCATGAGGGCCAGTGTCAGGAAAATCGTTTTCATCGAGTGGCTCCGATCCATTGATGGCTTGAATTCTGGCCTAAGCGCGAGGCAAAGAACAGGTTTACGACACACGCCGAGAGCGTCTCATGGCCCTTTGTCGCATCTTGACGCTTTCGGCAAACCCCCTGTCGTTTTTGCACCCGGCTCGCCGGACCCTCCGGCATATGCTGACCCCAATAGCGCCGACAGCCGATTCGGCGCGCAAGTACCTAAAAAGGGGACAGCCTGATGAGCCCAGCCGAACTGCACGCCGACAGCATCGTCATTGACGGGCTGATTATCGCCAAATGGAATCGCGAGCTGTTTGAAGACATGCGCAAGGGTGGCCTGACCATGGCCAACTGCACGGTATCGGTGTGGGAAGGTTTCCAGGCCACCATCAACAGCATCTGCACCAGCCAGAAACTGATGCGCGAGAACAGCGACCTGGTGATGCCGGTCCATACCACCGCCGATATCCGCAAGGCCAAGGAACTGGGCAAGACCGGCATTCTGTTCGGCTTCCAGAATGCTCATGCCTACGAGGACCAGATCGGCTACGTCGAGATCTTCAAGCAACTGGGCGTTGGCATCGTGCAGATGTGCTACAACACCCAGAATCTGGTGGGCACCGGCTGCTACGAGCGCGACGGCGGCCTGTCAGGCTTCGGGCGCGAGATCGTGGCCGAGATGAACCGCGTGGGCGTCATGTGCGACCTGTCCCATGTGGGCTCCAAGACTTCCGAAGAAGTCATCCTCGAATCGAAGAAACCGGTCTGCTACTCCCACTGCCTGCCGTCCGGCCTCAAGGAACACCCACGCAACAAGTCCGATGCCGAACTGAAGTTCATCGCCGATCACGGCGGTTTTGTCGGGGTGACCATGTTTGCGCCGTTCTTGGCCAAAGGCATTGAGTCGACCATCGACGATTACGCCGAAGCCATCGAATACACCATGAACATCGTCGGTGAAGACGCCATCGGCATCGGCACCGACTTCACCCAGGGCCATGGCCAGGACTTCTTCGAGTACCTGACCCATGACAAGGGCTATGCCCGTCGGCTGACCAGCTTCGGCAAGATCATCAACCCGCTGGGCATCCGCACCGTGGGCGAATTCCCGAACCTGACCGAAACCCTGCTCAAGCGCGGCCATTCCGAGCGCGTCGTGCGCAAGATCATGGGCGAGAACTGGGTCAACGTGCTCCGGGATGTCTGGGGCGAATAACTTTCTACGCGACGCCCCCTTTGAATTGATAACCCCGCTGCCCTGCGCGCAGTGGGTGTAACCCGAATTTCTGGAGTTTGACCCCATGGCTAAAATCGCCCCGCAACTGCCTATCGAAGTCGACAGCGAAACAGGCGTCTGGACCTCCGATGCATTGCCGATGCTCTATGTGCCGCGCCATTTCTTCGTCAATAACCACATGGGTATTGAAGAAGTGCTGGGTGCCGAGGCCTACGCCGAAATTCTCTACAAGGCCGGCTACAAGTCCGCCTGGCACTGGTGCGAAAAGGAAGCCGAATGCCATGGCATCGAAGGCGTTGCGGTGTTCGAGCACTACATGAATCGCTTGTCCCAGCGTGGCTGGGGGCTGTTCAAGATTCAGGATATCGATCTGGAAAAAGGCACTGCCAGCGTCAAGCTCGAGCACTCGGCGTTCGTGTATGTGTACGGCAAGGTCGGGCGCAAGGTGGATTACATGTTCACCGGCTGGTTCGCCGGTGCAATGGATCAGATCCTGGCTGCCAGCGGCAGCTCGATCCGCACCGTTGCCGAACAGGTCTACGGTGGCTCCGAAGAAGGTCATGACGACGGTCTGTTTGTCGTCAAGCCGTTGTAAGTCGAGGATCGTGTTATGGCTTTCGAAGCGATGTTCCAGCCGATCCAGATTGGCAAACTGACGATCCGCAACCGTGTCCTGAGTACCGCTCACGCCGAGGTCTATGCCACCGATGGCGGGATGACCACCGACCGTTATGTGAAGTACTACGAAGAGAAGGCCAAGGGCGGCATCGGCCTGGCGATCTGTGGCGGTTCTTCCAGTGTGGCCATCGACAGCCCGCAGGGCTGGTGGAAGTCGGTCAACCTGGCCACTGACAAGATCATTCCGCACTTCCAGAACCTTGCCGACGCCATGCACAAGCATGGCGCCAAGATCATGATCCAGATTACCCACATGGGCCGTCGTTCCCGTTGGGATGGCGAGCACTGGCCGACTCTGATGTCGCCTTCCGGCATTCGTGAGCCGGTCCACCGTGCGACCTGCAAGACCATCGAGCCGGAAGAAATCTGGCGGGTGATCGGCAACTACGCCAGCGCTGCAGCCCGTGCCAAGGCCGGAGGCCTGGATGGTGTCGAGCTGTCTGCGGTGCACCAGCACATGATCGACCAGTTCTGGAGCCCGCGGGTCAACAAACGCACCGACGAGTGGGGCGGCAGTTTCGAGAATCGCATGCGTTTTGGCCTGGAAGTGATCAAGGCCGTGCGCAAGGAAGTGGGGCCTGATTTCTGTGTGGGCCTGCGTATCTGTGGTGATGAATTCCACCCCGATGGCTTGAGCCATGAGGACATGAAGGAAATCGCCAAGTATTACGACGCCACCGGCATGATCGATTTCCTCGGTGTCGTGGGCTCGGGTTGCGACACCCATAACACCCTGGCCAACGTTATTCCCAACATGAGTTATCCACCGGAGCCGTTCCTGCACCTGGCGGCTGGTATCAAGGAAGTAGTCAAGGTTCCGGTACTGCACGCGCAGAACATCAAAGACCCGAATCAGGCCACGCGGATCCTGGAAGGTGGCTATGTGGATATGGTCGGCATGACCCGCGCCCACATCGCCGACCCACACCTGATTGCCAAGATCAAGATGGGGCAGGTTGACCAGATCAAACAGTGCGTCGGCGCCAACTACTGCATCGACCGTCAGTATCAAGGGCTGGATGTGCTGTGCATCCAGAACGCCGCGACGTCCCGTGAGTACATGGGTGTGCCGCACATCATCGAGAAATCCGCCGGGCCGAAGCGCAAGGTGGTGATTGTCGGTGCCGGTCCTGCTGGCATGGAAGCCGCTCGCGTGTCAGCCGAGCGTGGTCATGACGTCACGCTGTTCGAGAAGAAGGACTTCATCGGCGGGCAGATCACTACGGCTTCCAAGGCACCGCAACGTGACCAGATTGCCGGTATCACTCGCTGGTACCAACTGGAACTGGCGCGTCTGAAGGTCGATCTGCGCCTGGGGACGGCTGCCGATCCGGCGACCATTCTCGACCTGCGCCCGGACATCGTGGTGCTGGCGGTGGGCGGTCATCCGTTCCTTGAGCAGAACGAACACTGGGGCGCGGCCGAAGGGCTGGTGGTCAGCAGTTGGGACGTGCTGGATGGCAAGGTCGCGCCGGGCAAGAACGTGCTGGTCTACGACACCATCTGCGAATTCACCGGCATGTCCGTGGCCGACTTCCTGGCCGACAAGGGCTCGCAGGTCGAGATCGTCACCGACGACATCAAACCCGGCGTCGCCATTGGCGGCACCTCGTTCCCGACCTACTACCGCAGCATGTACCCCAAGGAAGTGATCATGACCGGGGACATGATGCTGGAAAAGGTCTACCGCGAAGGCGACAAGCTGGTTGCCGTCCTGGAGAACGAATACACCGGTGCCAAGGAAGAGCGGGTGGTCGACCAGATTGTTGTCGAAAACGGTGTGCGTCCGGACGAAGAGCTCTATTACGGGCTCAAGGAAGGTTCGCGTAACAAAGGCCAGATCGACATCGACACCCTGTTCGCCATCCAGCCGCAACCTTCGCTGAGCCAACCGGGTGACGGCTACCTGCTGTTCCGCATCGGCGACTGCGTGGCCCAGCGTAATACCCATGCGGCGATCTATGACGGATTGCGGCTGTGTAAGGATTTTTGAGGAAAGCTGCAAGCCATAAGCTGTAAGCAGCAAGAGAAGGCAGCGGATCGGCTGTGCTTTTACTTGTCGCTTACCGCTTGTAGCTTGCACCTCGCCAGAGGTGATTCTGATGTTGAGCACCATTCTCCCCCTCCTGCTCTTCGCTGCCCTGGCCCTTGCGGTGCTGGGTGCTTTGCGGCGGGTAAAAATGTGGCGCAATGGCCGGGCTTCCAGGGTTGATCTGCTGGGCGGGCTGCTGGCCATGCCCAAGCGTTATATGGTCGATCTGCACCATGTCGTCGCCCGGGATAAATACATCGCCAACACACACGTCGCCACGGCGGGCGGTGCGGTGGCGTCTATCGTGCTGGCGATTCTGGTGCATGGCTTCGGTCTGCATAACCGCTTCTTGGGCTATGCGCTGCTGCTGATGTCGGCGGTGATGTTCGTGGGGGCGGTGTTTGTCTTTCGTCGTCGTCTCAACCCGCCATCGCGCCTGTCCAAAGGCCCGTGGATGCGCTTGCCGAAAAGCCTGATGGCGTTTTCCGTCAGCTTCTTTCTGGTGACCCTGCCTGTGGCGGGGATTCTTCCCGAGAACTTCGGTGGCTGGCTGCTGGCTGTGATTCTGGGCGTTGGCGTGCTGTGGGGCGTCAGCGAACTGTTTTTCGGCATGACCTGGGGCGGGCCGATGAAGCACGCCTTCGCTGGCGCTCTGCACCTGGCCTGGCACCGACGTGCCGAGCGCTTCGGTGGCGGTCGTTCCACCGGCTTGAAGCCTCTGGACCTTACTGACCCGAACGCGCCGCTGGGTGTGGAAAAGCCCGAGGATTTCACCTGGAACCAGCTGCTGGGTTTTGACGCCTGTGTGCAGTGCGGCAAATGCGAAGCCGCTTGTCCGGCGTTCGCTGCCGGCCAGCCGTTGAACCCCAAGAAGCTGATTCAGGACATGGTGGTCGGCCTCGCTGGCGGCACCGATGCCAAATTCGCAGGCAGCCCGTATCCATCCCTCGACGGCAAGGGCAAGCCCAT
Source organism: Pseudomonas sp. Irchel 3A18 (assembly GCF_900187465.1). NCBI lineage: Bacteria > Pseudomonadati > Pseudomonadota > Gammaproteobacteria > Pseudomonadales > Pseudomonadaceae > Pseudomonas > Pseudomonas sp. Irchel 3A18. Next base: position 126,252 of record NZ_FYDI01000003.1, on the reverse strand, counting down.
CGGCGAACATGGCGGCAATCCACATCAACCCATCGTCAACGGACTGGTGGATGCCGAAACCCTGTGGTCCTGCACCACTTGCCGGGCATGTGTGGAAGAGTGCCCGATGATGATCGAGCACGTGGACGCCATCGTCGACATGCGCCGTCACCTGACCCTGGAAAAAGGCGCGACCCCCAACAAGGGCGCCGAAGTGCTGGATAACCTGATTGCCACCGACAACCCCGGAGGTTTTGCGCCGGGCGGGCGAATGAACTGGGCGGCGGATTTGAACCTCAGCCTGCTCAGCGAAAAGAAAACCACCGACGTGTTGTTCTGGGTCGGTGATGGCGCGTTCGATATGCGTAACCAGCGTACCTTGCGGGCGTTCGTCAAAGTCCTGAAAGCCGCGAAGGTCGACTTCGCCGTGCTGGGCCTTGAGGAGCGCGACAGTGGCGATGTGGCCCGCCGCCTGGGTGATGAAGCGACTTTCCAGATGCTGGCCAGGCGCAATATCCAGACGCTCTCCAAATACAGCTTCAAGCGCATCGTCACTTGCGACCCCCACAGCTTTCATGTGCTGAAAAACGAGTACGGCGCTTTTGGTGGCGACTACCTCGTGCAGCATCACAGCACTTACATGGCTGAACTGCTTCAGGGCGGCGCGCTCAAGCTCGGACAACACAAAGGCTCTAGCGTGACGTATCACGATCCATGCTATCTGGGCCGTTACAACGGCGAGTACGAAGCGCCGCGTGAGGTATTGCGCGCCCTGGGTATCGAGATCAAGGAAATGCAGCGCTCGGGCTTCCGCTCCCGTTGCTGCGGTGGCGGTGGCGGCGCGCCCATTACCGATATTCCCGGCAAGCAGCGGATTCCCGACATGCGTATGGAAGATATCCGCGAAACCGGTGCCGAACTGGTGGCAGTCGGTTGTCCACAATGCACGGCGATGCTTGAAGGCGTGGTCGAGCCACGACCGATGATCAAGGACATTGCCGAACTGGTGGCGGATGCCTTGATTGAAGAACCGGTGGCCAGCAAGCCAGAGCCAGCCAGGCGTGAACCTGCGGAGGTGCATTGATGAGCGACATTATCCGCCGCGACCCCCGTGCCGAATGGATCGCACGTAACCGTCTGCACCCTTTGCATGCAGCGATGCAGCCCGCACAGACCAGCTGGATGGGCCCCAACGGTCTCATGCGCAAGAACGTACACGGCCAGGGTTTCATCGGCCCCAATGGCATCAAGCGTATTGACCGCAGCGGCGCACAGCAGGGCGGAACGGTCAAACGTTCTGCAACTGTCGAGATCAGCCTGCCGCTGCATCAAGTATCGGAGCCGGCGTTTTACATCACCGTGGTGCCGGACATGGTCGGCGGTCGCCTGAGCAGCCACGACCGGGATCTGCTGGGGCTTGCCCATCAACTGGCTGGCAGCACTGGCGCTGTACTGGTGGTGGTATTTGGAGAACACAAGGAAAGCACTTTCGAGACGGCGGGTGTTGACCGTCTGCTGGTTCTTGAAGGTGATGAATTCAGCGGTTATTCACCGGAACAGCGCGTGCAAGGGCTGCGGGCTGTGGATAACCAGTTCAACCCTCGGCACTGGCTGCTGCCTGACAGCCGCAGCGGCGGCGGGGAGTTGGGACGGCGTTTTGCTGCCAGTCTGGGCGAGCGCCCGGCGACTCGTGTCTGGCAGGTCAAGGATGAGCAATGCATCGGGCGTGCTGGCGCGGGGCGTGAGGATCTGGCCCGCCCGCTGGCCCGTCTGATTCTGGCGGCTGCCGAATGCGCCGAGCCGGTCAGTGAAACTCGCCATGAAGCGCTGCCGGTGGAGTTATCCACACCTGTGGCGCGCAGTCTTGCACGCATCGAAGACCTTGGCGCGGTGGCCGTGGACCCTGCAGTTATCCCCATGGCCGAGGCAGAGTTCATCTTCTCCGGCGGCAATGGCGTCAGGGACTGGGACTTGTTCCATCGCACGGCAGCGGCTCTGGGCGCGACCGAAGGTGCGTCGCGGGTGGCGGTGGACGATGGTTTCATGAGCCGGGATCGTCAGGTAGGCGCCAGCGGCACCTGGGTCACCGCACGTGTGTATGTGGCTGTGGGTATCTCCGGCGCGATCCAGCACCTGCAAGGCATCGGCGCCTGCGACAAGGTGGTGGCGGTCAACCTGGATGCCAGCTGCGACATGATCAAACGCGCCGACCTGTCGGTGATCGGTGAAAGCGCAGCCATCCTCCAGGCCTTGATCGACGCGGTCGAGGCTTATCGCAACGAGGCAAAACGTGATGCGGCCTGAGCGCGGGAGTTCATCTGTGGATAATGCGTCATTGAACAAGGCCTTGTTGCAGGTCATGAGTCTGGTGTCCATTGGCGCTCACCCGACTTCGGGACGCGCTCGCCGCGCCGAGCAGGATGCCCGCGCCGTGGAACTGGGTTTGCAACTGGCTGGGGATAACTTGCAGGTGCTGCACGCCGGCAATGCCCAGGAGCCTGCACTGCGGGCTTATATGGGCATGGGTCTGGACGAACTGCAGGTGCTGGAGCAGCCTGAAGGCGCCGACGCACTGCCTGCGCTGACCGATTACATCCGTGATTCAGCGGTGCAGATCGTGCTCACCGGCAGCCAGGCTGAAACCGGCGAAGGCTCGGGCATGCTGCCGTTTCTGCTGGCGGAAAGGCTGGGCTGGCCGCTGGTGGTGGGGCTGGCCCAGGTGGAATCCCTGGATAACGGTGTGGCCCTTGTCCTGCAAGCCTTGCCGCGAGGCCAGCGACGTCGCCTCAAGGTTCGCCTGCCGTTTCTGGCCACTGTGGATAACGCAGCGCCAAAACCACGCCAGAGCGCTTACGGTCCTGCACAGCGTGGGGCCTTGGGTGTGGAGCAGGTGGAGGTGGTGGAGGATGAGTTACTCACAGCCCATGGCCTGCAACCTGCCAAACCCCGCCCCAAACGCCTGAAAGTGATCAAGGCCAAGAGCGGCGCCGACCGCATGAAAGCCGCAACCGCCAAGGCCAGCGGCGGCACCGGGCAAGTTCTCAAGGGCGTCAGCCCGCAAGAGGGTGCCGCAGCGATCCTCAAGTTGCTGGTGGAAGAGGGCGTCATTCGATAAAAACAGTCGCGAGCAAGCTCCCTCCCACAAATCCGTGGGAGGGAGCTTGCTCGCGACTGCTCCACAGGGAGTTGTGCACATTCCCTGTGCGTCCACCTGTGGATAACGTGTTCGCGGGTTTCTGAACCCCATGTAAACCGTGCCTTACAGGCCTCTGGTTGAAAAGTGATCAACCTAACTTGCGGTTTTTACTGGCTTTTCCATGTGGATAAACAATCCACTGCTTCTCATCTCCTTGCTCAATTGCCCACAAACTCTGTTGGCCTCTCTGTGGACAAGTTGTTCGTGATCTCCTGTAGCCCGTATAAAACGTGGCTTACAAGGTTTCGTATAAAAAATGATCAATTGATCGTCAATGGCTATAAATACCGGTGTAAAGCCTTGCTGTATCACGCCTGGAGCAGTTTTCCACAGTGCGTGACTCACAAACCCGAAGTTGCCCCCAAAGTCTGTTGGCGCTTCTGTGGATAAGGTGTTCGTGATCCCTTGAAGGCCAATGAACACAAGGCTTTCAAAGGTTTGATCAAAAAATGAACAGTATGTCCCGCAATGGAGGCAATCAGTAAGTCACGGTTTTTTCAGGCTTTTTGAGAGCGAAAAAATCGACTTTCCCACAATTGCTGTGGGCTGCTCTGTGGATAAGTTGTTTGTTGTGTGCGGGAGAGGGCGGCAGGCTTGGGGTATGAGGGGGTTGGATGTTTTTTGATCAACATCCAGCCCCCACTGGGTCATTCGTGGTTGACCGCTACACCTTTGAGGTAGGGCGCAGGTTCTGCTCCCAGGTTTTCCAGTACCCGCGAGCTGTACCAATCGATGAAGTTGACCACACCGAACTCATAGGTCTTGGAGTACGGGCCTGGCTGGTAGGCGCTGGAGTTGATACCGCGCTGGTTTTCCTCGGCCAGACGACGGTCCTGATCGTTGGTGGCGTCCCACACCTGACGCATGCGCTCAACGTCGTAATCGACGCCTTCCACGGCATCCTTGTGCACGATCCACTTGGTCGTGACCATGGTTTCCTGCGCGCTGATCGGCCATACCGTGAAGACGATGATGTGATCGCCCATGCAGTGGTTCCAGGAGTGAGGCAGGTGCAGGATGCGCATCGAGCCCAGGTCCGGGTTCTGGATACGGCCCATGAGTTTCTTGCAGCCGACCTTGCCATCCATGGTCATCGACACAGTGCCCTTTAGCAGCGGCATGCGCACGATGCGGTTGCGCAGGCCGAAGCTGGCGTGTGCGTAGGGAATCTTCTCGGCGTCCCAGGCAGCGGCGGAGGCGGCCACATGGTCCTTGAAGGTCTGATCGGCACGCGGGTCGGTGACGTCGTCCCATTCCAGCAGGGTTTTCAACAGCTCCGGGTGTGAGCCGTTGCAGTGGTAGCACTCGCGGTTGTTCTCGATCACCAGCTTCCAGTTGGCCTTTTCCATCAAGGTGGTCTGTACCGCCACCTTGGTGTTTTCCATGTCGTAGGGTTCCATGTAGTGCTTGAGCGTGGCCAGGAACTCATCGATAGCAGGCGGGTTTTCCGCCAGGCTGATGAAGATATAGCCGCCTGCGGTCTTGACGTTCACGGGCTTGAGGCTGAAGTTCTTCATGTCGAAGTCGTCGCCCATCTCGGTACCCGCGTACAGCAGGCGTCCGTCCAGCTCGTACGTCCACTGGTGGTAAGGGCAGACCAGCTTGGCGACCTTACCTTTCTCGCCGGTGCACAGGCGCGAGCCACGATGGCGGCAGACGTTATGGAAAGCATTCACGCTGCCATCCGGGGCGCGGACGACGAGGATCGGGTTCTTGCCGATCTGCAGCGTCAGGTAGTTGCCCTTGGCCGGGATTTCGCAGGTCATGCCCGCAATCAGCCATTCCTTGTGAAAGATTTCCTGCATGTCGATTTCAAACAGCCGGTCATCACTGTAGAAAGGCTGCGGCAGCGAATAGGTGCGCTCGCGGTTCTGCAGCATCTGGGCAGTGGCCTTGCGTGCAGGTTCCAGCGGGTCGCCAAGGCTCAGGGTTGCGGTGATGTCCATTGTTCAGATTCCCTCATGACCGCATCGTTGGCGGCCTGCGAATGTGGCTAATACGGTTCTTTGCAGCGCTGCACGCAAGGCGATTGGGGGTCGCTCATGCCGGTGAGTTTATTCATGGCTGTTAAGGGGCGAGTGTGGAGGCGGGCGCGGACTGAACCTTATCCATGGGCGACATGGCCGAATCCGTTCCCGACTAGGGAACCCACGGTCTGTGGGGGCTGGTCGCCGTAAGTACGTGAATGTCGTTGATAGGTAAATGCGCCTCCTGCGCGTTACGCAGAATCCCCACCATAAAGGCCGACAGTCGGTCGTGGAGATCAAGTATGTCCCAGAATTTTCTCAACCCGGTAACCACCCAGACATGGGCCAATGGCCGCCATCTTGTGCGGGTCGTCAAGGTGATCCAGGAAACCTGGGATGTAAGGACCTTCTGCTTCATGGCAGACCAGCCGATCCTGTTCTTCTTCAAACCCGGTCAGTTCGTCACCCTGGAGCTGGAAATCGATGGCGTGCCCATCATGCGCTCCTACACCATCTCCAGTTCGCCATCGGTGCCTTACAGCTTCTCGATTACCGTCAAGCGCGTGCCGGGAGGCAAGGTCTCCAATTACCTGCACGATACGCTGCATGAAGGCCAGGAGCTGGCAGTGCACGGGCCTGTCGGCTTGTTCAACGCCATCGACTTCCCCAATCCGAAGATCCTCTATCTCAGCGGCGGTGTCGGTATCACGCCGGTCATGTCCATGGCCCGCTGGTTCTACGACACCAATGCCAACGTCGACATGGTGTTTGTACACAGCGCCCGCTCGCCCAAGGACATCATCTATCACCGCGAGCTGGAGCACATGGCGTCGCGGATCGATAACTTCAGTCTGCATCTGATCTGTGAGAAGCACGGCCTTGGTGAGCCCTGGGCGGGTTATCGCGGTTACCTGAACCAACGGATGCTGGAGTTGATGTCGCCGGACTACAAGGACCGCGAGGTGTTCTGTTGCGGGCCGACGCCATACATGGCTGCGGTCAAGCGCATGCTGCAGGAAAGCGGCTTCAACATGGCGCAGTACCATGAAGAGTCCTTTGGCGCGACGCCACCAGAGGTGCGCGCCGAAGCCGTGGAGCATGCGGAAATCGCTGCGGATGCGCCGGAAGTCGATTTGGCGGATCTGCATCAGGTGGAATTCACCGACACCGGCAAGAGCATTCGTGTTGCGCCGGGGGAAACCGTCCATGCGGCAGCTTCCAAGCTGGGCCTGATGATTCCCAAGGCCTGCGGCATGGGCATCTGTGGCACCTGCAAGGTCATGAAACTCAGTGGCGAAGTAGAGATGGAGCACAATGGCGGGATTACCGACGAGGATGTCGAAGAAGGTTACATCCTGTCGTGCTGTAGCGTGCCCAAGGGTGATGTGCGGATCGAGTATTGATCCACAGAGGGCGCATCGAGCATGCGCCCGGTTTCTTTCCCGCTTTAGCCGTGATTCTGTTTATAGGTCGCCAGTGCTGGCAGCAATTGCTGATCGATGGCCTGACGTACCGCTGGCAATATGGTTGCACTGCCGGTCAGCAATTGCTCGACCAGACGCCGCAAGGCTGTTGCGCGTTCATCGGTCAGGCCACACACCGCTTGCGTACAGGCCTGCTCGGCTGTTGCGCCACTGGGCATCTCAAACCCCAGTGCCCTGAGCTGGCTCAGCAAGTCTTCTTGATCAATCAAATCCGCATGCATCATGACGAGTGTTCCTTTGATCGGGTAAGGCCTCGATTCTGGTAGTGCGCTGCTGACGCATCAACCCCGCTTGCCGTGAATGGCTCGATTACCTACGAGCATGTCGTTTTCAGTCAGGTTCTATCAGAAGAAAGTCGATCAATGGTCGGTTTTTTTCGTTTCACCTGTCATTTCTGACAGTACCCAACTTATTGCCTGGGGTATTCAATAATCCCCTGTTATTTCTGGCTAAAAAGGAGGGCTCGACTGGGTAATGACTCATCCAGTGAAGCACATGATTGATTGGCTAATGCTTGACGCTTTAAAGGCAGCACCTGTTTTCTCGAATGATGGTCTGAACAGGCCAAGGGATTGGTGGGTTAAATGCAAAGAAAAATATTTCCAGGCACGGTTTTTCCAAGCCAAAGAACAGCGTTTCCCTTTCCGCTATCACCTCCGCATGAGGCAAGACTTCTTGCCAGTATTCCTTTGAGTTTCGCACCCAAGGGGATAGATGTAAGCCCTGATGACACGATGCTTTTTGTCTCTCATGAAGACGGGAGTCGGGTCAGTTTTATCGATATTGACAGCCGTGAAGTTGTATCCAGCCTGCAGAGAGGCTGTGTAGGCGATGTGGCTGTCAGCCCGGATGGACGCAAGCTCTATGTGGCCGGGGAAGATGAATGCTCTGTCATTGATATCCAGCGCAACAAGCTCGTCGCTATCCTCGATTCTGAGGGGGTCGATAGAATTGCGGCCAGCCCGGACGGGCGTTTTATATGCTTGTCTTTCCGTTACGCGCCGGGCGGCCTTATCCGCATGGTTGATGCAGTTGATTACAATGCCGAGAGTAATTTTGACCTGGGCAGAATGTCGAATGCGGCCCTGGTCATGGCCGTCAGCCCGGATGGGCACTACATCTATGCTTCAGAACTTGCCGATGATCCCGACAGCGCGGTAGCGATGATTGATACACGGGATTATTCGCAAGTGGATATTCCAGGTTTCAGAAACCCCTGCTCCATGGCAGTCAGTTCGGATGGCAGACAGCTTTATGTCGGCGGTTTTGATGAGATGTTTGTGACGGACACGGCAACTCACAAGATCCTGTACACACTGGAGTTTGGTTCACGGGGTTACCCGGTCAATATCATCGGGGGAACAGCGGACGATAAGTATGTGTACGCCATTCATTCCTGTAATTTTGATTTGTATAGAGTCGATACGGCGGAGAAAACAGCGACGCGCATCGACTTCTTTCACTCTGTAGGGGACGCTGTCTTGAACCGTCAGGGTAATCGTCTCTATACCACTCATCCTGACAGGAAGTGGATTTCCGTTTATGCCTTGTAGTGTGGCAAGGCTGGATCTTATAACGCGCAATTTACCGGAAGGGTGATTAAAGCCATTCACCCTTACCCTTGAAAGCACTGTCTTGTTCCCGCCCGAGTTTTGCTAAACTGCGCAGCCTTCCAGGAGCTGCCATGAATTACCGTCACGCCTTCCACGCTGGCAACCATGCCGATGTGTTCAAACACCTGACCCTGACTCGCTTGATCGCCCTGATGGCGCGCAAGGAGCAACCTTTCGCCTATCTCGACACCCACGCCGGACTTGGGCTTTACGACCTCAAGGGCGATCAGGCCACCCGCACCGGTGAATGGCTGGAAGGTATCGGGCGCTTGTGGAATGCGCCGGACCTGCCTGCGCTGGCAGCCGATTACCTGCAAGTGCTGCACGACATGAACCCCGATGGCGAACTGCGGTATTACCCGGGCTCGCCGGAGCTGGCCCGTCGCCTGACCCGTGAGCGCGAACGCGTGCTGCTCAACGAGAAACACCCCGAAGACGGGCGGTTGCTCAAGGAGAACATGAAGGGTGATCGTCGGGTGGCCGTGCACCTGGGGGAAGGCTGGCATGTGCCACGGGCCTTGCTGCCGGTTGCCGAGAAGCGCGCCGTGATGCTGATCGATCCGCCTTTCGAGCAGCTCGATGAAATGAAGCGCTGTGCCGTCGCCCTCAAGGAAGCCATCGGCCGCATGCGCCAGACCGTCGCCGCGATCTGGTATCCGGTCAAGGACCAGCGCCAGCTCAAGCGCTTCTACCAGGACCTGGCCGAAACCGGCGCGCCGAAGCTGCTGCGCATAGAGCTTCATGTTCACCCGCTGGACACCCCGGCAAGCCTCAACGGCTCCGGCCTCGCCATCGCCAATCCGCCTTGGGGGCTGGAAGAGGAACTGCGCGAATTGATGCCTTATCTGGCCGAGAAGCTGGGACAGACCCGGGGTGGCTGGACGATGGATTGGTTGATAGCGGAATAGTTGGGGGGAGCTGCAAGCTATAAGCCGCAAGCTTCAAGTCAAAAGCTTGTAGCTTGTAGCTTGTAGCTTGTAGCTTGTAGCTTGTAGCTTGTAGCTTGTAGCTTGTAGCTTGTAGCTTGTAGCTTGTAGCTTGTAGCTTGTAGCTTGTAGCTTGTAGCTTGTAGCTGCCGGCTACGCTGGCAAACAGACCCCTGTCCCACCCAGCCCGCAATAACCCTGCGGGTTTTTTGCCAGGTACTGCTGGTGGTACGCCTCGGCGTAGTAGAAGGTCGGGGCCTGGTCGATTTCGGTGGTGATTTTGCCCAGCCCGGCTTTGCTCAGCTCGGCCTGGAAGGCTTTTTCGCTGGCCTGGGCGGCTTCGAGCTGTTCTGGTTTGGTGCAGTAGATCACCGAGCGGTACTGGGTGCCGATGTCGTTGCCCTGGCGCATGCCCTGGGTCGGGTTGTGCGCTTCCCAGAATACTTTGAGCAGCGCTTCGTAGCTGATCTCTTCTGGCTCATACACCACCAGAACCACTTCGCTATGGCCGGTCAGGCCCGAGCAGACTTCTTCATAGGTCGGGTTTGGCGTAATGCCGCCTGCATAGCCCACGGCAGTGCTGACCACGCCTGGTTGTTGCCAGAGGCGTCGTTCTGCGCCCCAGAAGCAGCCCAGGCCAAAGATTGCGAATTCAACCGTGCCGGAGAATGGCCCCAGCAAAGGGTTGCCATTGACGAAGTGCTGTTCAGGAACGGCGATAGGGGTTTCACGGCCTGGCAGTGCTTGCTGTGCGGTAGGGAGTACATTTTTGTTCACTAGAATTTCCGAGCGAAGAGTCATGAACCATATCCTCTCGATAAGTGAAAACAGATTAGAGGGATAAACAGTCCGACAGTGTGCCCGAGAGTCCGGTGTACAGGGAAGAGGGGTCAGGCCGACGGTCGGCGCGTGTAGCGTTTCAGTTTTTCGATCAGTTCTTCGCCGGGGATCGGCTTGTCGAACAGGTAGCCCTGGCCCACATCGCAGCGATGGCGGCGCAGGAATTTCAGTTGGGCCGCGGTTTCTATGCCTTCGGCCACGACCTTGAGCTTGAGGTTGTGGGCCATGGCGATCACCGCCGAGGTGATTTCCATGTCGTCCTCGTCGTCCGGAATGTCCCGGATGAAGCTGCGGTCGATCTTGATCACATCGATGGGGAATTTCTTCAGGTAACTGAAGGATGAGTAGCCGGTTCCGAAGTCATCCATGGCCAGCGACAGGCCGAGTTTTTTCAGCGAGTCGAGTTGTTGGCGAGTGTCTTCGGTGGCCTCCAGCAGCAGGCCTTCGGTCAGCTCCAGTTCCAGCAGGGAAGCATCCAGCGCTTCCTCTTCGAGAATCGAGGCGATGGAAGACACCAGGTCCGGGTCCGAGAACTGCTTGGGCGAGACGTTGATCGCTACCTGCAGATTGCCGAAACCGGCTTCGGTCAGCGCCTTGCTCATGCGGCAGGACTGGCGCGCGACCCATTTGCCGATGGGGATGATCAGGCCGGTTTCTTCGGCAACGCTGATGAACTGGTCCGGTCGGATCATGCCCTTTTCCGGATGGTTCCAGCGCAGCAGGGCTTCCATGCCCAGCAGACGGCCGCTGCGCAGGCACAGCTTGGGCTGGTAGAAGACTTCGAGTTCATTCTGGGTCAGGGCTCGACGCAGGTTGTTCTCGACGAACAGTTTGTAACTGGCTTCGGCGTTGAGCGCTTCGGTGAAGACCTGAACCTGATGCTTGCCGTTGGCTTTGGCCTTGTGCAACGCCAGACCGGCGTTTTTCATCAGGGTCTGCGGGTCACGGCCATGCAGCGGGGCGCAGGCCAGGCCGACTGAGCCGGTGACGCTGATGAGCTGGTTATCGACGAACATCGGTTTGTCCAGCGTCGCCAGCACCTGACTGGCAACGTTCTGCCCGGCTTCAAGCCCGCTCTGGTCGAGCAGCACGGCAAACTCGTTACTGGCAAACCGCGCCAGTATGTCGGACGGGCTGAGGGTATTACGCAGGCGCCGGGCCAGGCTGATCAGCAGCTTGTCGCCCGTCTGATGGCCCAGGCTGTCGTTGATTCGCTTGAAGTTGTCGATGTCCACCAGCAACAGGCTCATGGGCGTGTCGCTGTCCCGGGCGAAGCGTTCGTCCAGGTTGCGGATGAAGGCTGGCCGGTTGCCCAGGTTGGTCAGGTTGTCGGTGTAAGCCAGGCGTTCGATGCGCTGCTGCGCGAGTTTGCTCTGGGTGATGTCTTCGTAAATGCCGATGTAGTGGGTCAGTTCGCGGTTGTCGCCATACACCTTGGAAATCGACAACTGGCCCCAGTAGGGCTCCAGGTTCTTGCGTCGGCTCTTGAACTCGCCTTGCCAGCTGTTGCTCTTGTTCAGGCTGGAATTGGCATCGAGCAGTAGGGCATTGAGGTTTTCCAGTGCCGGCAGTTCCGACAGCTTGTGGCCGTGGACTTCTTCGGAGCTGTACTGGGTGATGGCGGTGAAGCTCGGATTGACGTACTCGATCATGCCCTCGCAGTTGACCAGCAGGAAGGCGTTGGCGCTTTGCTCGACAGCACGCTGGAACAGGTACAGCGCGTTGGTTGCGGCCCGCCGGCTGTGGTTGTTGATGACTTGCGCGAACTGGTCGGCCAGCTCACCGGCAAAGGTTATTTCGTCGGGCTGCCACTCACGGGCCGAGCCGGTCTGCTCCAGGCAGAGCACGCCGACCACCTGGCCATCGATGCGGATACTGGCGTCCAGAATGGCATTCACGCCCCTTGGCAGCAGGGTGTCTGCTATCTCGCGGGTGCGCGGATCGTTCTGCACATTACTGACATCGATTGCCCGGCTGTTGTGCAAGGCGTCCAGATAATTGGGGTACTGGCTGATATCCAGTGGCTTGCGCACCTGATAGTCGCAGCTTTGCCGGTGATAGTCGGCAATCGACTCCAGACGCTGCTCGTGCAGGCTCCAGATGCCCACGCGGTCGACATCGTAGATATCGCAGGCGCTCTTGGTGATCAGTTCGGCGGCTTCCAGCACCGAGTTGGCGGTGTTGTAGCGATGGCGTGTCAGGCGCAGGATCAGCTCTTGCTGGGCGCGAACTCGCTCCAGATGGGCGAGTTGGTCACGTTGCGCACGCTGGTTGAGTTCCAGAGCGATCTGCAGACGCGAGTTCTGGGTTTCCAGATCCGGACCATATGTCTGCTCGCCTTCGGCAATCATCCCCTCGACCACGAGGAAGTAGCCACGCAACAGATGACGATTGTGTTGTTTGTAGGCCTCACCGATTTCCAGAAGACCCAGCGGGCCTTTGGGGGTGTGCAAGGTATAGCGGGTCAGATAAAACGGAGCGGATGCCAGTTGCAACTGGATCTCGTCATGTAGCCTGTAGCGTGCCTCCGGCTCCATCAGGCTGGCGTAAGGCGAACCAATCAGGGCGCAGAGTTCCACGGCAGGCAGGCCGAACTGTTTTTCGCAGTTAGGATCGAGAAACAGCAGCGCCCAATTGGCTTCATTAAGCCGCTCGAAACGCAGCATGCCCAGGCGCGAAGGCACCGGCAATTGCGTTACTACCTCGGCTGCCGTTCTGCCGGCAGCATCGGTTTGGCTTTTCATGAACAAACTCGCTTCCGGAATACTGATCGCGGTAGGGCATTGGCCCGGATTACTTTCGCGTATGGCAAGGTTGCATCATGCAGCCCAGGCTTACAAGAGAGGGCGGTGGCTTAGTGCTATAAAAGTGTCGGCCGGTTGACCTGGTTCGCCAATACAGCAGATAAGCGCAGAAGTCAGAGGATTTTCCGAGCTATATAACCGGGACAGGCAGACAAAAAAAGCCCCGCTTGAAGGCGGGGTTGAGGTTCGAGCGTGGCAGCTCGCAAATACACGGCAAGGCCCGCCATGTGGCGGGCCTGCCTGGGCTTACAGCAGGATTGTGCGGATATCCGCCAGCAATTCGCTCAAGCGCTTGGTGAAGCGGGCAGCAGCCGCGCCGTTGATCACGCGGTGATCGTAGGACAGCGACAGAGGCAGCATCAGTTTCGGCTGGAAGGCTTTACCGTCCCAGACTGGCTGGATGGTGGCCTTGGAAACGCCCAGGATCGCGACTTCCGGTGCATTGACGATCGGCGTGAAGCCGGTGCCGCCGATGTGACCGAGGCTGGAGATCGTGAAGCATGCGCCTTGCATGTCGTTCGCGGTCAGCTTCTTGTTGCGTGCCTTTTCAGCCAGTGCGGCTGCTTCGGCTGCCAGTTGCAGCAGGTTCTTCTGGTCGACGTCGCGGATCACAGGGACCAGCAGGCCTTCCGGAGTGTCCACGGCGAAGCCGATGTGCACGTATTTCTTGCGGATGACCGCTTTGCCGCTTGGTGCAAGCGAAGCGTTGAAGTCCGGCAGTTCCTTGAGCAGGTGCGCGATGGACTTGAGCAGCAGTGGCAGGATGGTCAGCTTGACGCCAGCCTTCTCGGCAGCGGCTTTCTGCGCAACACGGAAAGCTTCCAGGTCGGTGATGTCGGCCTGGTCGAATTGCGTGACGTGCGGAATGTTCAGCCAGCTACGGTGCAGACCGCTCGCGCCCAGTTGCATCAGGCGGGTCATCGGCACTTCTTCGATTTCGCCGAAACGGCTGAAATCGACTTCCGGAATCGGCTGGATGCCTGTGCCGCCGCTTACGCCGCCGGCTGGTGCTTCCTTGGCCTTCAGCAGTTGGGCCTTGACGTAAACCTGTACGTCTTCTTTCAGCACGCGGCCGTGTGGACCGGTTGCGCTGACAGCGCTCAGCTCGACGCCGAACTCGCGAGCCAGTTGGCGAACCGCCGGGCCTGCATGAACCTTGGCACCGCTTTGAGCGGCGGCTGGCGCTGGAGCTGGAGCGGCTTCTGCCTTGGCGGCAGGTGCGGCAGCCGGAGCGGCTTCGGCCTTGGCCGGTGCCGGAGCGCTGGCAGCTGGAGCCGGTGCAGCGGCAGGCGCTGCGCCTGCGATTTTCAGTTTCAGGATCAGGTCGCCGGTACCGACTTCCTGTTCAAGCTTGACTTCAACGCTCTCGACCACGCCTGCGGCAGGAGATGGAATCTCCATGCTGGCCTTGTCGGATTCCAGGGTGATCAGCGATTGGTCGGCCTGGATGCTGTCGCCTGGCTTGACCAGGACTTCGATGATCTTGGCCTTGCCCGACGAGCCGATATCCGGAACGTGGATGTCCTGAACGGTGGCGCTGGCGGCAGGAGCCGGTGCAGCAGCAGGTGCTTCGGCCGGTTTCTCTGCAGCGGCTGGAGCTGGAGCAGGTTCGGCAGCAGCGGCCGGAGCAGCCGCTTCGCCTTCGACTTCCAGCTCGAACAGCTCGTCGCCTTCTTTCAGGCGGTCGCCCAGCTTGACCTTCATGGCCTTGATGACGCCAGCCTTGGGAGCAGGGATTTCCATGCTCGCCTTGTCGGACTCAAGGGTCAGGATGCTCTGGTCGGCTTCGATGCGATCACCGACCTTGACCAGCAACTCAATGACTTCACCTTCACCGTTGCCGATGTCGGGTACGCGAATTAACTCACTCACAATGTTTCTCCTTCGCAGAACCTGTTCATTCGATTGCGCCGTATCCAGTTGCAACGAAACAGCCTTGGATGCTCATTTACGGGTGTAAATTCCGCATCCTCGGCTGTTTCACGCCTTTGAACAGCGCAGGTTACCGATTTTGAAGCAGGTTCTTAACAGTCCAGTGGGTTGCGTTTTTCAGGATCGATACCGAACTTGGCAATGGCTTCAGCCACGACTTTAGGTTCGATGTCGCCACGGTCAGCCAAGGCTTCCAGGGCTGCCAGCACCACGAAGTTACGGTCGACTTCAAAGAAGTGACGCAGCTTGCGGCGGCTGTCGCTACGGCCGAAACCGTCGGTGCCCAGCACTTTGTATTCCTTGGACGGAACCCACTGACGGATCTGGTCAGCGAACAGCTTCATGTAGTCGGTGGAGGCGATGACCGGACCTTTACGGCCGCCCAGGCACTGCTCGACGTAAGTCTGCTGAGGCTTCTGGCCAGGGTGCAGACGGTTGGAGCGTTCTACCGCCAGGCCGTCACGACGCAGTTCGTTGAAGCTGGTAACGCTCCAGACGTCGGCACCGATGTTGAACTCGTCGCGCAGGATCTTCGCCGCTTCGCGGACTTCACGCAGGATGGTGCCCGAGCCCAGCAACTGGACGTGGTGAGCAGCCGCCTTGGTGTCTTCTTCGAGCAGGTACATGCCCTTGATGATGCCTTCCTCGGCGCCGGCCGGAATGGCTGGCTGGGTGTAGGCTTCGTTCATCACGGTGATGTAGTAGAAGATGTCCTGTTGTTCTTCGGTCATCTTCTTCATGCCGTCCTGGATGATCACCGCCAGCTCGTAGCCATAGGTCGGATCATAGGTGCGGCAGTTAGGCACAGTGGAGGCCAGGATGTGGCTGTGACCGTCTTCGTGCTGCAGGCCTTCGCCGTTCAGCGTGGTACGGCCGGCGGTGCCACCGATCAGGAAGCCACGGGTGCGGCTGTCGCCAGCGGCCCATGCCAGATCGCCAATACGCTGGAAGCCGAACATCGAGTAGAAGATGTAGAACGGCAGCATCGGCTGGTTGTGGTTGCTGTACGAAGTACCGGCAGCGATGAACGACGACATGGCGCCCGCTTCGTTGATGCCTTCTTCGAGGATCTGGCCCTTCTTGTCTTCGCGGTAGAACATCACCTGGTCTTTATCGACTGGCTCGTAGAGCTGGCCGACGGACGAGTAGATGCCCAACTGACGGAACATGCCTTCCATACCGAAGGTACGGGCTTCGTCCGGGATGATCGGAACGATGCGCTGACCGATTTCCTTGTCCTTGACCAGTTGCGCCAGGATGCGCACGAAAGCCATGGTGGTGGAAATTTCGCGGTCGCCCGAGCCGTCCAGGATCGCTTTCAGCGTTTCCAGTGGTGGCGTCGGGATGCTGATGCTCTTGGCGCGGCGCTGAGGTACGAAACCACCCAGGGCGCTGCGGCGCTCGGCCAGGTACTTGGCTTCGGCGCTGCCTTCTTCCGGACGGAAGAACGGCAGGTTTTCCAGCTCGGAGTCCTTGATCGGCACGTCGAAGCGGTCACGGAAGTGACGCAGGCTGTCGACATCGACTTTCTTGGTGTTGTGCGCGGTGTTCTTGGCTTCGCCTGCACCGGTACCGTAACCCTTGATGGTCTTGGCCAGGATGACAGTCGGCTGGTCCTTGTGGTTGACCGCCTGATGGTAGGCCGCGTAGACCTTGTACGGGTCGTGACCACCACGGTTGAGTTTCCAGATTTCGTCGTCGGACAGGTCTTCGACCATGGCCTTGAGTTCAGGCGTGTTGAAGAAGTGCTCGCGAACGAACGCTCCGTCCTTGGCCTTGTAGTTCTGGTACTCGCCGTCGATGACTTCGTCCATGCGGCGTTGCAGGGCACCGTTGGTGTCCTTGGCCAGCAGTGGGTCCCAGAAACGGCCCCAGATGACTTTGTTGACGTTCCATGCTGCACCGCGGAACACGCCTTCGAGTTCCTGGATGATCTTGGCGTTGCCGCGAACCGGGCCGTCGAGGCGCTGCAGGTTGCAGTTGATGACGAAGATCAGGTTGTCCAGCTTCTCGCGACCGGCCAGGGCGATTGCGCCCAGGGATTCCGGCTCGTCGGTCTCGCCGTCGCCCAGGAAACACCAGACTTTCTGCTTGCCTGCCGGGATGTAGCCGCGGTTTTCCAGGTACTTCATGAAGCGCGCCTGGTAGATCGCCTGGATCGGGCCCAGACCCATGGATACGGTCGGGAACTGCCAGAAATCAGGCATCAGCCATGGGTGCGGGTACGAGGACAGGCCATTGCCGTCGACTTCCTGACGGAAGTTGTTCATCTGGTCTTCGCTGATGCGGCCTTCGAGGAACGCACGGGCATAGACGCCCGGGGAGGCGTGGCCCTGGAAGTAGATCAGGTCGCCGCCGTGCTCGTCGGTCGGGGCCTGGAAGAAGTAGTTGAAACCGATGTCATACAGCGTCGCGCTGGAAGCGAAGCTGGAGATGTGACCGCCCAGGTCCGGGTCGTTCAGGTTGGTCTTGACGACCATTGCCAATGCGTTCCAGCGTACCAGCGAGCGAATGCGGCGTTCCATGAACAGGTCGCCAGGCATGCGTGCTTCGTGAGTAACCGGAATGGTGTTGCGGTATGGCGTGGTGATGGCGTACGGCAGCTGCGAACCACTTCTAGTGGCCAGCTCGCCCATACGGGTCATCAGGTAATGAGCACGGTCTTCGCCTTCTTTGTCGAGAACCGATTCCAGGGCGTCCAGCCATTCCTGGGTTTCGACGGGATCGAGGTCTTGCATGGCTTGCTCCAGGGCGGAAAGGCTTCCAGAATCGGTTGCCTGAGTTTGCGACTGGCCTTTTGGGCAGACGACATAAAATTCTTGGATTACCGGAGGGTTGTTCCGGCGGCGTGTAGTTTTACTACAAATCGACGACCATTTCAGCCCTTCGAGTTACATGCTCAGTAGTAAAACTACAGAGAAGCGACCAAATCGCTCCTGTCGTGTTGTGAGATAAAACGTTACCGTTGATGTGAATTTTATAATTTAGAGTGAAAAATTAGTGTTTGCTGCTAGTGATTCAGATTTTTCAGCAATTTATAACTTTTGTTCTACATTCGGCGGTTGCGCATGAAACTTGCGGACATGGCAGGTAGCCCATTGCACGCCGATCAAGGATAGACCATGAGCCTACCTTCGCTGGCCGATTTTCCGGCCATCCTGCTGCCTTTAGTTACTCGTGCACAACAGACATTTCGTACAGCGCTGGCTGCGTTGCCGGACGATTCGCTGGCATCTTTCGATGCCTGGCCGGAGTCGCGCCGCAAGGCGTTCGACCGGGTCTGTGCATCCAGCGACTTCGTCACCGAACAGGTTTGCCGCGACCCTCGCATGTTGCTGGAGTTGGCGGAGTCAGGCGAACTGGAGCGCAGTTTCAGCGTGGGCGAACTGCGCGGGCAAATCGCTGCCGCCGTACAGGCTGCCAGCAGCGATGATGAACTGGGGCGTAATCTACGTCGCCAGCGCATGCGTCAGCAAGTGCGGATTATCTGGCGCGATCTTACCCGTCAGGCAGAACTGATCGAAACCTGCCGTGATCTGTCCGAGATGGCAGATGGCTCTATCGATCTGGCGTATCAATGGCTGTACGAGCGTCACTGCCAGTTGCTCGGCACCCCGACCGGGCGCCGCACCGGTCAGCCACAGCATATGGTCATCCTCGGCATGGGCAAGCTGGGGGCGGTGGAACTGAACCTGTCTTCGGATATCGACCTGATCTTCGCTTACCCCGAAGGCGGCGAAACGGTGGGCGCCAAGCGTGCGCTGGATAACCAGGAATTCTTCATTCGTCTGGGCCAGCGGCTGATCAAGGCACTGGACCCGGTGACCGTCGACGGCTTCGTGTTCCGCGTCGACATGCGCTTGCGGCCTTATGGTTCATCGGGGGCGTTGGTGCTGAGCTTCAATGCGCTGGAGCAGTATTATCAGGATCAGGGTCGTGACTGGGAACGCTACGCCATGATCAAGGCTCGCGTCGTGGGCGGCGATCAGGTGGCTGGCGAGCAACTGCTGCAAATGCTGCGTCCGTTCGTGTACCGCCGTTACCTGGATTTCTCTGCCATCGAAGCGCTGCGCACCATGAAGCAGTTGATCCAGCAGGAAGTGCGGCGCAAGGGCATGGCCGAAAACATCAAGCTGGGCGCTGGCGGTATCCGCGAAGTGGAATTCATTGCCCAGGCCTTCCAGCTGATTCACGGCGGTCGCGATCTGAGCCTGCAGCAGCGCCCGCTGTTCAAGGTGCTTAAAACCCTTGAAGGCCAGGGCTACCTGCCTTCTGCCGTGACCGACGAGTTGCGCGAAGGTTACGAGTTCCTGCGCTACACCGAGCATGCCATCCAGGCTATTGCCGACCGCCAGACCCAGATGTTGCCGGACAACGAGCAGGATCAGGCGCGCATTGCTTTCATGCTGGGCTTTGCCGACTGGTCGGCCTTCCATGAGCAACTGATGCATTGGCGCAATCGGGTTTCATGGCATTTCCGTCAGGTGATTGCCGACCCGGATTCCGATGCCGATGACGAGCAACAGGATGACGATGAAGTCATCGTGGGCGGTGAGTGGTTGCCGCTGTGGCAGGAGTCTCAGGATGAAGAGGCGGCGTGCCGTCAGTTGTCCCAGGCCGGTTTTGTCGATGCCGACAAGGCTATCCGGCAACTGGCCAACCTGCGCGGCAGCCCGCAGTTGCGCTCGATGCAGCGCCTGGGGCGCGAGCGTCTGGATGCTTTCATTCCCCGTCTGCTGGCCCAGGCGGTCGAGCATGAAAGCCCGGATCTGGTCATTGAGCGGGTATTGCCGCTGGTCGAAGCGGTAGCCCGGCGTTCGGCTTATCTGGTGCTGCTCACGGAAAACCCCGATGCCCTGCGGCGCTTGCTGACGTTATGTGCGGCCAGCCCCTGGATTGCCGAGCAGATTGCCCGCTTCCCGTTGCTGCTGGACGAACTGCTCAATGAAGGTCGTCTGTTCAATCCGCCACTGGCACCGGAACTGGCGGCCGAGCTTCAGGAGCGGCTGATCCGTATCCCCGAGGACGATCTGGAGCAGCAGATGGAGGCCTTGCGACACTTCAAGCTGGCCCATCGTCTGCGGGTGGCCGCGTCCGAGATTTCGGGCAGTTTGCCGTTGATGAAAGTCAGCGATTACCTGACCTGGCTGGCCGAGGCGATTCTGGAACAGGTTCTGGCCCTGGCCTGGCGACATACTGTTGCCCGGCATGGCACGCCTTCGCGTCCCGACGGCAGTCTGTGCGATCCGAGTTTTGTCATCGTTGGTTACGGAAAAGTGGGCGGGATCGAACTGGGGCATGGCTCGGATCTGGATCTGGTCTTCATTCATGACGGCGATCCGCAGGCTGAAACCGATGGCGCCAAACCCATCGACGGGGCGCAATTCTTCACCCGTCTGGGCCAGCGCATCATTCACTTGCTGACAACCCAGACCAACTCCGGCCAGCTTTATGAGGTCGATATGCGGCTACGGCCCTCCGGGGCGTCGGGCCTGTTGGTCAGTTCGCTGGGGGCTTTTGGCCGCTATCAGGAAAATGAAGCATGGACCTGGGAGCATCAGGCACTGGTGCGTGCCCGGGTGCTGGTCGGAAGCCCTGATGTGGGCAATGAGTTCGGCAAGGTCCGGGCCACGGTATTGGCGCGCGAGCGCGATCTGGACAAGCTTCGTGCAGAAGTCAGCGAGATGCGCGCCAAGATGCGCGACAGCCTTGGGACTAAACTGACGGTGGCGGGAACGGCGGCCAATGCTTTCGATCCAGCCATGGTGTTCGACCTCAAGCAGGATGCCGGTGGTATCGTCGATATCGAATTTATGGTGCAATACGCGGCCTTGGCGTGGTCCAGAGAGCATCCCGCCCTGCTGCGCTACACCGATAACATTCGTATTCTCGAAGGCCTGGAAGAGGCCGGGTTGTTGCCTGATGCCGATGCCAGCCTGTTGCGCGAAGCCTATAAGGCATACCGCGCAGCGGCGCACCGTCAGGCCTTGCAGAACCAGGCCGGGACAGTGGCCGGTGATCAGTTTGAAGTCGAGCGGCGCGAAGTGATGCGGATCTGGAGTGAGTCAGGACTGACCTGACCCCCACGTTGTAGGAGCGGATTCATCCGCGAAGAGACCGGTACGATCAATACAGAATGTGTCGTCAGGTAATATCTTCGCGAATGAATTCGCTCCTACGGTTTATCGAACGCTATATATAGATAGCTATGACAGGGAGGCGTCAGGTTGTGTGGGAAGGTCACGCAACCTGACAAGCCTCCCTGGCTGTTTTTGGATCGAGCATGAAAATTTTGATCGTTGGGCCTAGCTGGGTCGGTGACATGGTGATGGCGCAGACGCTGTTCCAGTGTCTGAAGCAGCGTCATCCTGAGTGCGAAATCGATGTGCTGGCTCCGGAGTGGAGCCGTCCGCTTCTGGAGCGCATGCCTGAAGTGCGTGCCGCCCTGAGCTTTCCGCTGGGGCATGGCGCGCTGGAGCTGTCGACCCGACGCCGGATCGGCAAATCCCTGGCCGGCCAGTACGATCAGGCCATCCTGCTGCCCAACTCGCTCAAGTCCGCGCTGGTGCCTTTCTTTGCGGGCATTCCCAAGCGCACCGGCTGGCGTGGCGAGTTCCGCTATGGCCTGCTCAATGACGTGCGGATTCTGGACAAACAGCGCTATCCACTGATGATCGAGCGTTTCATGGCCATGGCGTTCGACAAGGACGCAGAGTTGCCGCGCCCTTATCCGAAGCCAAGCCTGCAAATCGACACCGCTGTTCGTGATGCCGCGTTGGCCAAGTTCGGCCTGACGCTGGACCGACCGGTGCTGGCGCTATGCCCGGGTGCCGAGTTCGGTGAGTCCAAGCGCTGGCCGTCCGAGCATTACGCACAGGTGGCCGAGTCCCGGATTCGTGAAGGCTGGCAAGTCTGGCTGTTCGGCTCGAAGAAGGATCATCCGGTCGGCGAGAGCATTCGCGACTATCTGATCCCCGGCCTGCGTGAAGAGGCGGTCAACCTCAGCGGTGAAACTTCATTGGCCGAGGCCATTGATCTGTTGTCTTGTGCTGATGCCGTGGTGTCCAACGACTCCGGGCTGATGCACGTGGCGGCTGCGCTGAATCGTCCGCTGGTGGCGGTCTACGGCTCTACATCGCCCGGTTTCACGCCGCCTCTGGCCGATGAGGTCGAGATCGTGCAACTGGGGATCGAATGCAGCCCCTGTTTCGAGCGCACATGCCGTTTTGGTCACTACAACTGCATGCGCCTGCTTGAGCCGAACTCCGTGGTCCAGGCATTGGGCCGTCTGGGCGGCACCCCGGTGGAGGTCGCCTGACTTTGCGGGTATTGCTGATAAAGACTTCTTCGCTGGGCGACGTGATTCACGCTTTGCCAGCGTTGACCGATGCGGCGCAGGCTCTGCCGGGCATTCAGTTCGACTGGGTGGTGGAAGAAGGCTTCGCCGAAATTCCGACCTGGCACCCGGCGGTGGACAAGGTGATTCCGGTGGCGATCCGTCGCTGGCGCAAGAACCTGTGGCAGACCTTCAAGACCGGTGAGTGGCAGGGTTTCAAGCAGCGTCTGCGCGAGACACATTACGACGTGGTCATTGATGCCCAAGGCCTGTTCAAGAGCGCCTGGCTGACCCGTTACGTCAACGCTCCGGTTGCTGGCCTGGACAAACACTCGGCACGCGAGCCCATTGCCAGCCGTTTCTACGACCGGCCTTACCCGGTGGCACGTGGGCAGCACGCGGTTGAGCGGTTGCGGCAGTTGTTCGCTCAGGCTCTGGGCTATGAACTGCCTGCGGGCCTTGGCAATTATGGCCTCAAGCGTCTGTCGGCACTGGATGAAACGCTTGAGGCGCCATTCGTGCTGTTTCTGCATGGCACCACCTGGGCAACCAAGCACTGGCCCGAGCATTATTGGCGGCAACTGGCGGAGCTGATGGCTGCGCGAGGCCTGAACGTGCGCCTGCCATGGGGCAACCCGGCTGAAAAGGCCCGCGCCGAGCGTATCGCCGAAGGCCTGGGCAATGCGCAGGTCTTGCCGAAGCTGAATCTGGCGGGCGTTGCCCGTGTACTGGCCAGTGCCCAGGCCTGCGTGGCGGTGGATACCGGCATCGGTCATCTGGCTGCGGCGCTGGATGTTCCGACCATTTCCCTGTTCGGGCCGACCAATCCGGGCCTGACCGGCGCCTACGGCAAGTCCCAGGTGCATCTGGCCGGTGATTACCCGGCATGTGCCCCTTGCCTGCAAAAGAAATGTACTTATCAACCGACGGCTGACGATCAGTTGCGGTTCGACCTGAAACGCGAGTGGCCCATGTGCTTCACTCGCTTGAATCCCGAGCGGGTAGCGAGCCAGTTGGGCGCGCTGTTGCTGGCAAAGGAGCACAACTGATGCAACTGGCTTTCGTACTCTACAAATATTTCCCGTTCGGCGGCCTGCAACGCGACTTCATGCGTATTGCGCTGGAGTGCCAGGAGCGCGGGCATCAGATTCGCGTCTACACCCTGATCTGGGAAGGCGATGTGCCGCCTGGCTTCGAGGTGCTGGTCGCGCCGGTCAAGGCGTTCTTCAACCATCGGCGCAATGAAAAGCTCAGCGCCTGGATGGAAGCGGACCTGGCCAAGCGCCCGGTGGATCGCTTGATCGGCTTCAACAAGATGCCCGGTCTGGACGTGTATTACGCCGCCGACGCCTGTTTCGAGGACAAGGCGCAGAACCTGCGTAACTCCCTGTACCGCAAATGGGGCCGTTATCGCCATTTTGCCGGGTACGAGCGGGCGGTATTCGCCAGAGAGGCGAAAACCCAGGTGCTGATGATTTCCGAAGTGCAGCAGCCGCTGTTCATCAAGTATTACGACACGCCATTGTCGCGCTTCCACCTGCTGCCGCCGGGTATTTCCCAGGACCGCCGTGCGCCACCCGATGCGCCCGAGATTCGCGCCGGGTTTCGCAAGGAATTCGGGCTGGCTGACGACGAGCTGCTGCTGGTCCAGATCGGTTCGGGCTTCAAGACCAAGGGCGTGGACCGCAGCCTCAAGGCGCTGGCCGCCTTGCCTGCCGAACTTAAAAAACGCACTCGCCTGTTTGTAATCGGCCAGGACGACCCCAAAGTATTCCAGTTGCAAAGCGCAGCACTGGGGCTGGGCGAACAGGTGACCTTCATGAAAGGGCGTAGCGATATTCCGCGTTTCCTGCTCGGCGCCGACCTGCTGATTCATCCGGCGTATAACGAGAACACTGGCACTGTGCTGCTTGAAGCGCTGGTGGCTGGCCTGCCAGTGCTGGTCAGTGCGGTCTGTGGGTATGCTCATTACATTGCCGAGGCCGACAGCGGTCTGGTGCTGGATGACCCGTTCGATCAGGCGCAGCTCAACCGTTATCTGGTCAAGATGCTCGAAGACGATGCAGCGCGTCGCACCTGGGGCTCGAATGGTCTGGCGTTCGCCGATACGGCGGACCTTTACAGCATGCCGCAGCACGCTGCCGATGTGATTCTGGCGGAGCCCCCTCAATGAAGCTGTTCCTCGCTGAACCGTTCAAGAGCCGATGGGCCGGGCGAGATGCATTCGTCGAGGTCGAGGCTCTGGAAGGGCAGGTCTATCGCGAGCTGGAAGGCCGTCGCACATTGCGCACCGAAGTCGATGGGCGAGGCTATTTCGTCAAGATTCACCGTGGCATCGGCTGGGGTGAAATCGCCAAGAATCTGGTGACCGCCAAGCTGCCGGTACTGGGCGCAGGCAAGGAGTGGGACGCGATAGCGCGTCTCAAGGAAGTCGGCGTGCCGACCATGACCGCCGTGGCCTATGGCGAGCGTGGCAGCAATCCGGCTGCTCAGCACTCGTTCATCGTTACCGAAGAACTGGCACCCACCGAAAGCCTGGAAGATGTCAGCATCAACTGGCGCAACGAGCCGCCCGAGCCGCGCCTGAAGCGGGCCTTCATCGCCGAAGTCGCACGTATGGTCGGGATGATGCATCGGGCTGGTGTAAACCATCGGGACTGCTACATCTGCCACTTCCTGCTGCACACCGACAAGCCGGTGACGGCCGACGACTTCAAATTGTCGGTCATCGACCTGCATCGTGCCCAGACCCGTCGCGCAATCACGCCGCGCTGGCGTAACAAGGACCTGGCCGCGCTGTATTTCTCGGCGCTGGACATCGGCCTGACCAAGCGCGACAAATTGCGTTTTCTCAAGGGGTACTTCCAGAAGCCTTTGCGCGAAGTGCTGGTTCGGGAAGCCTCATTGCTGCGTTGGCTGGATAAAAAGGCGGACAAGTTGTATCAGCGTAAATTGCGTTACGGAGATGCGCTCTGATGGCGGGTTGGAATCTTGAGCCGGAATACGCCTTTCTGGCTGAGGACTTCGGCAGTCTGGACGCGGTTTTTGCCTTGCAGGGCGAACAGCTGACCAGCGATCTGCTCTCCGAAGTGATTCGCGTGGCGCGTGGCGGAGTGACCTATTACGTCAAGCGCTACACCGGCGCAGGTAAAGGCCTGCGCCGCTATCTGGGCCGCCCTAGGGTCAAGTCCGAATGGCAGAACCTCAAACGCTTCGCCAAATGGGGAATCCCGACTGCGGATGTAGTGGCCTGGGGCCTGGAGCGCAAGGGCGCGGCCTATGATCGTGGCGCGCTCATCACCCGCGAGTTGCCTCGTACCGAAGACCTGTCCGAACTGGCGCGGCATAAAGACGCGCGGCTGGCGGATCGTGCCTGGGTCGATGTCATCAGCCGGCAGCTGGCGCGTTGCACCCGGGTCATGCACGACCAGCATTTCACTCATAACGATTTGAAGTGGCGCAACCTGCTGGTCGACGACGAGTCCAGGCTGTTTTTCATCGATTGCCCCAACGGTGCGTTCTGGTGGAGCTTCATGCTCCGCTATCGGATTACCAAGGATCTGGCCTGCCTGGACAAGGTCGCCAAATACCATTTATCCGCGACCCAGCGACTGCGCTTCTATTTGCAGTACCGTCAGCGGGATCGTTTGAATGCTTCCGACAAGAAGCGCATTCGCCACATCGTCAGTTTTTTCGAGGGGCGTGAATGAGCGTTTTCATTGCCGATGCCGACCGTGCCCTGCTTGAGCGCCATGGTCTGGCTGATTTTCAGTCGCTGTGGAATATAAAGCTCGATGCCGTCGATGAGCCCAATACCGGGCGTGGTGGCTGGAGCAGCGTGTTTCGTCTGGAGCTGGAAGGTCAGGGCTTTTACCTGAAGCGTCAGAGCAATTACCTGACCCATACGCTGCATCATCCATTGGGTGAACCATCGTTCTCCCGCGAATTCCGCAATATCAGCCGCTATAAAAAGCTGGGTATCCCGGCATTGCAGGCGGTGTTCTATGGCGAGAGCAAGGTCGATGGCGAGCGCCGGGCGATTCTGATGACCCGCGCACTGGACGGCTGGACTGATCTGTACGTTTTGCTTGAGCAATGGTCCAGTCTGGACGCCAGTCAGCACACCGCCATCATCAAGGCCTGTGGGCAACTGGCTCGCACCCTGCACCGGGCCGGGCAGGTTCACGGCTGTTTCTATCCCAAGCATATTTTCCTCCAGGCTCGTGGCGATGCTTATGTGGCGCAACTGATCGATCTGGAGAAAACCCGCCCGGTCTTCTTTGGCAAGCGTGATCTGATCAAGGATCTGGAGCCCTTGCTGCGTCGTGCCACGGCATGGGGGGCCGACGAGTTGCGCGTGCTGCTGGCCGCTTATCTGCAGGCGGCCCCCGACAGCGCACAGGTCAATGCCTGGTGTCTGCGCCTGGGCCAGCGTGGTCAACACAAGCGGGACGTACATCACCGCGACAACAAAGAGGCGCGCTGATGCGTTTGTCTGAACTCAAGAATGCCGGACGCACACCTGAGCTGCCCCTGAACGTGACCCTGGCCGATGCCATTGGCCCGGCCGATCTGCAACTCTTGACGCTATTGCGGGTGCTGCCGGGTCAACGCTATGTCGGCGCGGGTGTCTGGCGCGGTCGTACGGTGTTGGCGAAGCTGCTGGTGGGCAATAAGGCTGCCCGGCATTTCCAGCGTGAGCTGGATGGCGTCCGCTTGCTGGCCGAACAAGGTTTGACCACGCCTCTGCTACTGGCCGATGGCTTGCATGAAGGCGAGGGCGGCTGGTTATTGTTCGAGTTTCTGGATAACGCCCAGAGCCTGGGTGATGCCTGGAGTCAGGTTGAGAACCTGCCGCCGCTGGCCGATGAGCAACAGCTTGTGCTGGGGGAAGCCCTATCAGCCATTGCCCAACTGCATGCCAAAGGCCTGTGGCAGGAAGACCTGCATCTGGACAACCTGCTGCGCCATAGCGGCCAGTTGTACCTGATTGACGGCGCTGGCATTCGTGTCGAAGAGGCAGGCAAGCCGTTATCCCGTCAGGCCGTGCTGGAAAACCTTGGCGTGTTTTTCGCCCAGTTGCCCAAGGCACTGGAGCCGTTTACCGAAGAACTGCTGGTTCATTATCTGTTGAGCAACGCCGAACATGCCTTGCCCATGGAAGCCCTGCAAAAGCAGATCGACAAGGTGCGTAGCTGGCGCTTGAAGGATTACCTGAACAAGACCGGGCGTGATTGCAGCCTGTTCAGCGTCGAAGACACGGCTTCGCAATTCCGGGCGATCCGCCGCGAAGACGAGTCTGCCCTGTTGCCCGTTCTGGAGCAGGCCGACGCCTTGCTCGACAAAGGCCATCTGTACAAGACCGGCGGCGCGGCTACTGTAGGTCGGGTTGAGGTCAATGGCCGCACACTGCTCATCAAACGCTACAACATCAAGAACTTCGCCCACTGGCTCAAACGTTTCTGGCGTCCGAGCCGTGCCTGGCATTCCTGGCGTGAAGCCAATCGCCTGGAGTTCCTGGGGATCGCCACGCCCAGACCGCTGGCGGTGCTGGAACAGCGTGTACTGGGCTTGCGCCGCAAGGCGTATCTGGTCACCGAATTCCTGTCGGGGCCGGATATCATCAAACGGTTCGCGCCTTACGTTGAGTCAGGTGATGTGCCGGAAAATGAACTGCTGGCACTGGACCTGCTCTTCGAGCAACTGATCCGCGAACGCATCAGCCATGGCGACTTCAAGGGCCATAACCTGTTCTGGCATCAAGACCGCTGGGCCTTGATCGATCTGGACGCCATGCAGCAACACAGCTCCCAGTCGTCGTTTGCAGCCGCATATGCCCGCGACCGGGCGCGCTTCATACGTAACTGGCCCGCAGGAAGTGCACTGCACCAGTTGCTGGAGCAGCGCTTGCCTGGATAGGGAGTGTCTGTCATGTATGGCCTATTCGCTCCGGTGAAGATCGATGTGGTTTTTCATCCTTGAGTATCGACCTTCTCAGGGCGAACAGGCCTTGGCTTGTTCGCCCTGCCATCGATCAGGTCACGTGCATCAGGTTCAGTTCCTCAAGTGCCGCCACCAGCGCAAACATGTTGTTGTAAGGCGTCAGGTGGGCGTTGGTCCAGGTAGGGCGGTCGATGTAGAGCTTGCCTTCGGCATTGACCTGTATCGGCGTGCGGTGAATGAAGGTGTCCCGTGATCGGTGGACGATGGTTTGCAGGCCGTCCTCCGATTCTTCGATCAGGAACATTCCGGGCCGGGTCAGTCGCTGTTCGACGGGCAGCGTTTGCACAGGGCGTATGACGATGCCCTGGGTTGCTCCCGGGATTTCCATTTCCACCAGATAATCGCTTTTGATCGGCACGGTTTCAGGGATCAGGCCGCGTCTGATCCTGTCGCCCGGATCGGCTATCACGCCTCTGGATTGTCCGGGCGGGGTATCGATAACGCGCAGGCCGATCCCGGCTTCCAGTTCGGCGATGCCCGGTATGATCTGCTGGTAGGTGTTGGCGTGGGTGTTGCCCACCAGAGCGATCCATTTGTGCGAGCCCATGACTTCCTGGTGTTTGCGAATGGTGAGGTGCGCAAAGTAATTCATCATTTGCTGACGAGTGGTGGGTGCTTCTCCCAGGATGCCCTTGAGGTGGTAGCTCGCCGAGCAGTCGATCGCACGGATCTCCACGCCATTCTGCTGGGCCTTGAGTACTAATTGCTCGAAGGTATAGATCCTGTTCGGGTCGGTATAGTGTCCTCTGTCGAGCCTTTTCAGGTCATGCAGCAGGGTCTTGCTCATTTGCCCGGTCTCGAAAAACCGGTCCAGATCCGCCTGGTGCAGATCAGCCAGCAAATGCTCCAGGTACAGCGTCTTGACCTTCTGCTGCGACAGCAATGGCAGGTTGTCGATAATCAGCTTTTTGCTGGCCACTGAAGAGTGAGACTCGCCAATCACCACGCCATCGGTGTGCTGGTACAGCGTCTGTAGAAAGTCCGGCAATGGAGCCTTTGGCTCTACGTTAGGCATTTTCGGGCGCACAGGCAGTTCGATGGCTGCAATATTTCGGGCATCGGCTTGCAGCTTGGCGCGCACCTGGAAAAACTTTCCCCGTACCGCGCTCAGCTCCGGGTCCATGAAAAAGTAATGCTGATCCAGCCCTTTATGCTCGAAGTTCGCCAACTGATACAGGGTGCTTCTGTTCTCCAGCGGGACTTCGTACGTGGCATCTGCCAGCGACTTCTGAATGGCGCTCGATGGACTGTTGGGCGTCCAGTGATCGGGCTCTATACGCAACCAGCCCTTGGTGTCACCCCAGTGAAAACCGTATTCGCCCGACCAGAGTTTTGGGTTCTCGATGCTTTTCCTGTTGCCCAGTTCCTTGAACAGAGCCATGTCCAGCAGGGTGCTCTCGGGTAATGTTTTTGCGGGGGGGATGGTCAACGGGTTGGCGAACTCTATCGTGAAGTCGCAACGGGCTGCCGAGTCTGCTGACGCTGAGCCTGCAGTGGTTTTGATCCGTGTCGGGCTGCCGCTCGCAACGTCCTGGATATGAACGCTGGGCACGCCTTGAAGCTCGGCAATACCAGGAATCTGGCCATGGGTGGTTGCCAGCTTTTCATCCAGAAGGGCGATCCAGCGTCTTGATGGCTCACTCGCCACGTCGCTGCTGATGAGTTTATGACCAAAGAAATTGCTCATTTTCTGGCTGGCCGCTGTATCGCCTGCGGCAGCCGTTACGGGGTGTCGGATGAGCGGATAGCTGATCGAAGAGCTGAACGGGCGCACTTCGATGCCATGCCTGTGGGCGATCTTGATCAGGTGGTAATAGTCGTACTCTGTTGTCTGGTTATTCAGGGCCTTGTCGTTGAGGTATTCCAGATGCTCCTTGATTTCATGGGAGCCGGAGCGGGTCTTCTTGCCCAGTTGGCGATAGCGGGCAAGTTTTGGCAGATGTTTGTCAGTGAACATATGCTCGATGTACAGAATCTCGACCCGTTCCTTGGCCAGAAGAGGCATGTTCTGGATAAGCAGGCGCTTGCTGGCGACCGACTTGGGCGCTTCGCTCAGGACCAGGCCGCTGTTGTGTGCCAGCAGGCTCTCGAACAGCGTGTCGAGGCTTGCCCCGGACTCAAGCGTCGGTAATGAAGGACGCGCAGGCAATGATGGCGCGCTGAAAAAGGCATGGGCATCGTGGTAGAGCTTTTCCCTGAGCACGGTGAATCTCAGACGCATCTCCATGAAGTAGGTTTCAAAGTATTGCATCATGCCCAGCCCGCTCGGGTCATAGCCCTCCCCGCTGATAATGAGCTCCATATGGGGTTGCATCTGTGCCGGCAACTCGTAATCGCCAGGCGTCGTGCCTGTGCCGGTGGCTTCTGCTTCAGGCAACGGTCTGTAGTTCTGCGGGCTGTCCCGTCCGCCGCCTCGTAACTGCTGACGGTCAGCGAGCTGCCATTTGCCCTGTTCATCCAGTCGTACCGGTTGTTTGCCGAAAAAGGCGAACGGGTTTTGCGGATCGATGATCTGCCAGCAGTGAATCTGTGTGTCGTATTGCACCTCGAAGGTCTTGCCGGACAGTTCGATGTACTGCTTGCCATTGACTGTGCAGACGCCTTTGGCATGACCGTCGCCGATACGCGGCACGTTGTTCAATGAAAGACGGACTTCAAACCCGTCGTGCACGCCTGCTGGAGAGGGTGTTGCAGCATCGAGCGGCTGCCATGTGCCGCTGCCGGGTCTGATGAATTGTCCGGTGCTGCCTGCCTCGGTCGGAGAGCCGCTGACATTGCGCAGGACCGGGAAGTAACCGTTGGTGTCCGGTTTGCCGACCAGAAGGGCTTCGTCGTTCAGTTTTATGGGAAACAGGTCTTCGTAGCGGGGTAACGAGGGCACACGTTTCACCGGGCGTAGAGCCGAATCGGGTGAAGGTGGCGGACCGACTTGGCGTACCACGCTGCCGAAACCCTTGAGGCCTGAATGCAGATCACCTGCCGCGCCGAAGCTGTTGAGCATGGCGGTCAGTATGTAGGCGCTGGCGGTTTCGCTATCGCCGTCACGCAAGGACTGGAGCGCTCGAACTGTGTCATGCAGGGACAGCAAGGCACCTACGGCAAAGCTGGCAGGTGGAAAGGGCAGGGTGACAATGGTGGCTATCACTTCGATGCTGACCCAGATCAGCCTGGCCAGCATGTCATTGCGCCCGGTGGTGGTTTCTTTCACATCCCGCAGTTTGCGCAGGATCGGGCGATTGAAGCAGGTGTCGGCGAAGTCGGAAATGGGTTCTCTGGGTAGAAAAGGTGCTTTGTTGGCGTTGCCCTTTTGCATGTCTCTCAGGAAGAACGACAGGGCCTTGCGTGATTTGAGGCGGCAGCGGTCCTTGTAGTAGTCGATCATGCCCGGTGTGCCGAGTGACTCGGTGAAGCTGCTGAACAGACGGAACTCTATGCCGTCCGGTGCCCGTGGCGTATAGAGAAGCGCCGCCTGCCTGATGGACATGGGGAGAATGGCCACACAACCTTGCACGGTTTCGACATGGATCA
The DNA here is from genome assembly GCF_900187465.1 of Pseudomonas sp. Irchel 3A18. Lineage (NCBI taxonomy): Bacteria > Pseudomonadati > Pseudomonadota > Gammaproteobacteria > Pseudomonadales > Pseudomonadaceae > Pseudomonas > Pseudomonas sp. Irchel 3A18. The sequence continues at coordinate 94,644 of NZ_FYDI01000003.1, read as the reverse complement.
GGTTGGTGTCGGAGATGACCAGTTGATTGATGCCTCCCAGTCCGGAGGCAATAAAGGGTTTATCCACATGGATCTGCAATGGATACAGCGGGTATTGCTCGCGGATCCGCGGTTCGCTCACATGGGCGTGATCGATAGAGTCCATTAGCCATTGATGCTGCGTCGGGCTGATATGCCCCTTGAGCAGGCTGCGCAAGGCCGCCGCTTTCATCTGTAGCTGGGTCATCAGCAGGCTGGTCTTGCGCCGGTATTCATAACCCTGCGAGTTCGGGTTGAGCAGGGTGCTGTTCACCAGAGCGATATAGTCGTCGGCCAGCCATTGATTGCGTACCGACTCGGCGACTTTCTCCGGCGACAGCGCGTTGAGGTTCACGCCTTGCGGGCCGCTGAAGGTCGCCTGAGTGTCGGCGGTGCTGCGAATGATGCCGATGCTGTCGTCATAGCCATTGAGCAGCATGTCGGTGTAGGAGAGGGTTTCGCGTTCGCTGCGGATCACGACCATGTCGGGGTCTATGCTGCCGGCCGGTACACCGAGCAGTTTGCCGATCTGCTTGCTGGCCCGTTCATGCACATAGGCTTTGAATGGCTGCATGTGGGTGTGGGGTTGGGCGTCGTAATTCTTGCGTGCGCCGTTGGCAGCGTCTTCCAGGGCTACCAGTTCCTGGCGCTGTGCGAGGCTGGCTTTTCGATACCAGTCAGGGGTGTGGCGCTCCTGCTCGGACAGCGCCACGCGAATATGCTGCTCGGCAAGGATGCGCAGGCCCGCGTCAAAGTTCGACAGGTTGACCAGCCCAAGGAAGTCCGCCGAGGGGTAAGGTTTGAGCTTCAATGCAGCCAGTTGTTCTGCCAGTGCAGCGCGAGCCGTAACCTCGATCTGTTTGAGCAGGTAGTCGCACAACGGGGCCGAACCGGCCCAGCCGACCAGCTCATTGCGCAGTTGGGTTTCATTGTCAAAGGCCCAGAAGCACTGAGGTTGCGCAGTATCGACCGCGACCAGAATCAGGCGCTCCAACTGGCCGGTTGCCGTTTCCTGGCGAATGACCAGCAGCTTGCTCAGTATCTGGCGGTTCAGCTTGACCTGCTGGACGATCAGCCGAGAGTCCGTTGGGGACTGTTCCGGGTTCGTCACGGCTTCGACCGTTGTGAAGTCCTCGGGCCGGATATGGCCCTGCATTTTCGCTGCGTACGCCAGGGAGCTTATCTGGCGGCGGGTCAGAAGCACCATGACTTGCTGGTTGTATTCCTTGTGGTACTCGGTTTGCTGAAAGGCAGCAAAACTCAGTCGCAGGTCAAGTTCGTCGATGAGCTTTGCCAGATAGGCCGGAGTCAGGGAGGCGTAATCTGTTGCCAACGGTACGTCTTCAAGGCTGAAGGTCGTATGTTCGAGAAATTCAGAACCCTGCTTGCGGTCACCAGGGTGCAGGCCGTACAGGGCCAGTTCTGTCAGTGAACGGGTCAGCGTGTAGGGGGCGCCTGTCACGGGAAGGGTGCGCTGAGTGGTTGCCTTGACGGCGCTCGGGTCCAGGTCGTAACCCAGGTCGTTGGCCAGTCGGGTGCGCAGTTGTGTCTTGGCAAACTGCTCCGGTGAAGCTGCCGCATTCAGTGCACTGATCGTGACTGCGCGAGCCTGATCATACTGTTGCAGACGCTCGGCATAGGCGTTGCGATCCTCCTGGCTGGCCATCTTGATCCAGTCCGGCAGGCTGCGGCGGTAGCGTCTCTCCAGTGAAGCCAGCTCGCGCAGTTCCAGCATGGCGGCGGGACCGAACAGGCCGCGCATGCCGATGGCCGCCTGGATAAGCGTCCGGCGTTTTGTTCTGTCATCGATTGCTGTCAGTGCGCAGGCGTAGCGGACATCTGCATACTGTTTATCCAGCAGCCTGTTCATGGCATAGGCGTAGGGCGCGCCAACGATGGGCTTGAGCAGCAGGTCGTTGGCCGTGAAGGGTTCGAGATGCAGATCGGGATCGTTGTCGATGGCTGTCAGCACGTCCTGATAGCGCTGCTCGAAGCAATTGAACAGCGCATCTTTCAACGTCGGATCATTGAGCCAGTTGGCGAGGGTTTCGCGCATCTCTGTCTGGCTGCTGAAGCCTGTGGCTCCAATACCGGGCAAGACCAGCAGGGTATGCCCCTGTTCCCGGGACATCACCAGTGCACCCGCCACTTCGGCCTGTTCGTTTTCCTGAAGCTGCACCTGCAAGGCAAAGTTTCTGGCGGGAACTGTCTGGGGGTTATCCGACCGACGGCGCGAGGCGGGCAGGCACGCAATATAGTGCGCGGCGAGATCGCGCTCGTGGATCTTGATGCTCAGTTCGTCTCGCAGAGCTTGTTGCATGCCGGTCAGAAATTTCTCGTAGCGGGTTCCGTCGGATGCACTGGGTGCGTCCCAGTAGTCATTGATACGCTGCAACAGGCGGACGGTTTCCTGCTCTTGCCGTGAGGCGTCCGCATCCAGCAGGTCGTCATCGACTGCTGGAAGTGCGTTGAGATCAGTGAGCAGACTGGCGCTCAGCTCAGCGAGCCTTTTGAGGGCGGCCGAAGCCGCAGGCAAGGTATCGTCGGGGAACCCGGTTGAAGGGGGCAATGTTTCCATGTGTCTACTTTCCGTTGAGCACTTCAAGCGCTGAGGTTTGATTGAGGGCCGTCGGGCCGACTGTGATGGGGCCCAATCAATCAGAAACAGTGCGCAGCGGGGGTGTAGATAATTATTGGATGCCGGATATGGGGTAGCCATTCAGCGCTTTTTCGTGATGGCACCTGGCTGTATATTCCGATCGGCTTTCAGTCCCCGAGCCAAATCCCCGGTCATTACGCTATAATCGCGCGCTTTAGCTGTCCCTGGCCCGCAGTGCGGGGGGCACACCTTTTCTCGGGCGCGACGCGCCTGCATGCAGACTAAAGAGGCTAGACCCTAGTGGCATTGACGATCCTTGGCCTGTCCGGCGCCCTTAGCCATGATCCTTCCGCAGCGCTTTATATCGACGGCAAGCTGATTGCGGCGGCTGAAGAAGAGCGTTTCGTTCGCGACAAACATGCAAAGAACCGCATGCCCTACGAGTCGGCGAAGTTCTGTCTGGAACAGGCAGGCATCAAGCCTTCGGACGTCGATGTGGTCGCGATTCCGTTCGCGCCGATCAGCCTGTTCGGCAAGGCTCGCTGGCACTATGCCAAGCGTTACTGGTACGCACCTGACCGCGCACTCGATGCACTGTTGATGGGCAACCGCCGCTACAAGCGCTACCGCAACAAGATTGTCTGGTGCCTTGAGCAATTGGGCTTCGATCCGAAAAAGATCAAGATCGAGCCGGTCGAGCACCACCTGGCCCACGCTTCCAGCGCTTACCACTGCTCCGGTTTCAAGGAAAAAACCGCGATCATGGGTATCGACGGCAAGGGTGAGTACGCCACGACCTTCTTCGGCTATGGCGAAAACGGCAAGATTCACAAGATCAAGGAATTCTTCGATCCGGACTCCCTCGGCGGCCTGTATGGCGCTATCACCGAGTTCCTCGGCTTCGAGATGCTCGACGGCGAGTTCAAGGTCATGGGCATGGCTCCGTATGGCGATGCCAGCAAGTATGACTTCTCGCGTCTGGCGACCTTTGAAAACGGCGAGTTGGTGATCAACACCGAACTGGCCAACGTCATCGGCCTGCGTCGCTATAAAGAGAACGGCAAGGGCTTCTACTTCTCGCCGAAACTGATCGAGTGGCTGGGTCCGAAGCGTGTGGGCGATGTGGCCGATGAGCCTTACATCCACTACGCCGCCAGCATGCAGGCGCTGTTCGAGAAACTGGCGCTGCAAATGATGGATCACTACCTGGGTGACATCCTCAAGGAAACCGGCAAGATCGCCTTCGCGGGCGGCTGTGCGCTGAACGTGAAGCTGAACCAGCGCATCATTGCCCGTCCGGAAGTGAAAGAACTGTTTGTCCAGCCTGCCTCCGGCGACGCCGGTACGGCAGTCGGCGCAGCCGCGTACGTGTCTCACGCCCGTGGCGTGCCGGTCGAGAAGATGGAGCACGTCTACCTCGGCCCGGCCTACAGCAACGAAGACGTGATCGCAGCCTGCGCCCGTCATCCGGACAAGCCAGTCTGGCGTCAGATCGAAAACACGCCTGAGCGCATCGCGAAAATCATGGTCGAAGGCAATCCGGTGGCGTGGTTCCAGGGTCGCATGGAGTTTGGTCCGCGTGCCCTGGGTGGTCGTTCGATCATCGGTTGCCCAAGCATTCCGGGTGTTGCCAACCGCATCAACGAACAGATCAAGTTCCGCGAGCGCTGGAGGCCTTTCTGCCCGTCGATGCTCGACACCGTGGCACCGCAGATGATCACCATCGATCATCCTGCGCCGTTCATGACCTTCACCTTTGAAGTGGCTGAAGAGTGGAAGACCCGTGTGCCGGAAGTCGTTCACGAAGACGGCACGTCCCGTGCCCAGGTGCTCAAGCGCGAATACAACCCGCGCTACTACGACATGATGAAGGCACTGGAAAACCTGACGGGCAACGGTGTGTCGCTCAACACCTCGCTTAACCGTCGTGGCGAGCCGATGATCTGCTCGCCCACCGATGCGCTGAACATGTTCTTCGGGTCGGATCTGCAGTACCTGATCATGGAAGACATTCTGGTGGTCAAAGACGGCGTGGATACGTACGAGAATGCCTGAGCCACTGATCAGCGTCGTCATCCCGGCTTACAACTATGCCTCGTTGTTGCCGCGAGCGATTGATTCGGTGCTGTCTCAGTTGGCAGATGATGTTGAGCTGGTGGTCGTCAATGATGGTTCCACCGACGACACCCGGCAGGTGCTCGATGACTATCAGGCTCGCCACGCAAGTGGCTTGACCGTGGTTCATCAGGCCAATGCCGGTGCGGCTGCTGCGCGTAACCATGGCGTTCGTCTGGCTCGGGGCCGCTATGCCCTGATGCTGGATGCCGATGACGAATTGTTGCCGGATGCCCTGGCCGCGTTGCGCAAGGCCGTGACGGATAATCCTGACGTCGGGCTGGTGCTGGGTGGGCAGGTTTCTGTCTACCCGGACGGGCGTGAGCGGGTCCGCCAGCCGACGCCGGCCCAAGGCAGCCCGGAGCAGTTGATTCGCCGGTATCTGTTGCAGAAGAAAATCGCGATTTCCCATTGCTGCACCCTGTTGCGGCGGGATCTTCTGCTCCAGCGTCCTTATCCGCAAAGCCTGCGCTCGGGCGAGGATATTCCGGTGTTTGCCTACGTTCTGGTCAGCGCACCTGTTGCGCTGGTGCAGCAGCCGATCGCGCGTATCTACAAGCACGCCGACAGCCTGCGCCATAGCCGTGCCGACGAAGAAAGTGTGGCCACAGGGCTGATCAAGGAAGTATTCGCACACCTGCCGGACGAGTGCCGTGTTCTTCTGCCTCGCTATTCTGCTCAGGTCTATCTCTCGTTGTTTCGCGCCGCTCAACTGGCTGGCGATTACTCCGTGGCGCGTCGCTATTACCTGCGTGCTCTTCGTTTCAGTCCCTTGCAGGCACTGAAGTGGAGTTACGTGCGCAAGGCGCTCAAGTTCGGGAAGCGCTGATGCGCATTCTGGTCCTGACCTGCACGCCGAGAGAGCCCGATAACCGCCAGCTATGGCAGGGCCTCAAGCGCTTTGGCGATGTGGAAGTGCGCTACGTCGATCGCGAGCAGCACAAGCAGTTGGGCCGTGTCTTGAGCGGGATCGATTTCTCGCTCTATGACCGCGTTGTGGTCGATCTGCTCTTTCGCTACCTGTGCAGGCAGGCTCGCCAGCTCAAGCGTATTTCAGGGCTGCTGATCTACGAGGAAGATGCCTGTCAGGAGTTCATTTCCGGCTCGCGGTGGCAGGGGAAGTTTTCCGCTTTCTATCGCAGGATACCCAACGCCAGGGTGATCATGACCGGCTTTCGAGTCGCCGAGCGCTTTCGTGAAATGGGCGTCGATGCCCACTTTCTGGCCAAGGGCTATAACTCTTCCTCGTTATACGTCAGTGGCATCGAGCGTGATATCGAGCTGGGATTCATCGGTCGTCTGGGCAGCGATACGTACCGTGAGCGGAGGGATTTCCTGCAACGTGCCGTTGAGCGCTATCAGCTTGAGCTCATGCGAACAGCGCCCGGCGACGAGTACCGTGAAGCGCTCAATCGCATCCGGGTATTTGTCAGTGCGGATATCGGGCTTGGCGAATACATGGCGAAGAACTTCGAGGCCATGGCTTGCGGCTGTGTATTGCTGGCTTACCGCCAGGGGCAGGGCGAAGAGCAGGCGATCGGCCTGGAGGATGGCGTCAATGCCATGCTCTACGACAATGAGCAGGAGTTTTCGGAAAAGCTGGCACTGTTACGCAGTGACCCCGCGCTGCTTGCCCGTGTCGGGGAGCAGGGGCTGCTTTTTGCGCAGCAGTATCTTGATTACTTCAAGCAGTCCGAAGTCGTTTTTCGGCACCTTTCGCAGGACTTCCCGGCGCCTGACGTCATGAGCCTCTTTGACCGGCTGATGTTCAAGCTCGGAAGATAATCGCTCCGGCTTTTCTCAGGCTCTTGCCTGATTCGCTGCCACTTCATAAGCACGCATGAGCTCATCCCACGGGAAGTCGGAAATCTTGCTGCGTCGCAGGTAATTCTGCAGATGCTGGAAGTTGCGTCTTACCATCGACTTGCTGAGCGGCTTTCTCTTGAAACGGGTGTCGAGGAAGTCGATCAGGCCAAAACCCTGGTCGGGCGTACGCAGCACATTGCCCAGATGCAACGAACGGAAATAGATGCCTCGTTGATGCAGGAAGTGGATGTAGCGGGCAAGTTCAGGCAGCAGGTTCATGAAAGTCTCGAACGACTGCTTGTAGAGCGAGTCCAGAGGCGTGCCGGGCAAAGGTTGATACAGGCATGCGCTGATCCCTTTGGAAGGCTCGACCCAGAACACATCGTTGACCTGCGGCGTATTGATGCCGCGCTCGCGCAGGCGGCAGCTTTGCTGATAGAAACGTTGAGCATCGGGGTTCAAACGAACCAGAAACGGATGGCGCCTGCTGCGAAAAATCTTCAATAGCTCACCGCTGGCAAGGCTGATGACCTTGGGGCCATGGCTGTCTTTTTCCAGAACGGTCCCTTCGGTTAGCCAATCTTGCATTTGGTTCGCTGTTACAATGCGCATCTGTCTCTCTTATGAATGGTACGGGGCGCTTTAATGGCCAGTTCTACCCAGCAGTCAAGCATGAAAATCTATCTGAGATTGTTGAAATACGTGGTCCCCTACTGGAGGTCGTTTGCCGTAAGTATCATCGGCTTTCTTCTGTTTGCCTCCAGTCAGCCCATGCTGGCCGACATGCTCAAACACTTTCTCAATGCCCTGCAGGAGCCGGATGGCAGCAAATTTCTTGGCGTGTCGCTGATTCTCGGGGTACCGCTGCTGATTGTACTCATTGCGGTCTACCAAGGCATAGGCTCATTTTTGGGTAACTATTACCTGGCAAAAGTGGCTCGCGGCGTCGTTCATGACCTGCGTTGCTCCTTGTTCGACAACCTGCTGACTCTGCCAAACCGTTATTTCGATAACCATAATTCGGGCCATTTGATTTCACGTATCACCTACAACGTGACCATGGTCACAGGTGCGGCCACCGATGCAATCAAAGTGGTGATTCGTGAAGGGTTCACGGTTGTATTCCTGATCGGTTACCTGCTGTACAGCAACTGGAAAATGACCCTCGTCATGCTGGCCATCCTGCCGATCATCGCGGTCATGGTCAGCAGCGCCAGCAAGAAATTTCGCAAGCAAAGCAAGAAAATCCAGGAAGCGATGGGCGACGTTACCCATGTCGCTTCAGAGGCGATTCAGGGGTATCGGGTTGTACGCAGTTTCGGTGGAGAAACCTACGAGAAGCAGCGTTTTCAGGATGCCAGCGCCAGCAACATGAACCGCAGCCTCGGCATGACCCGCACGCAGTCCATCTACACGCCCATGTTGCAGTTGGTCATTTATGTGGCGATGGCGATTCTGATGTATCTGGTGCTGTACATGCGTGGCGATGCTTCTGCTGGTGAACTGATCGCTTACATCACTGCGGCAGGCTTGCTGCCAAAGCCGATTCGTCAGCTTTCGGAAGTGAGTGCGACCATCCAGAAAGGCCTGGCGGCTGCCGAAAACATTTTCGAGCAACTGGACGAAGAGCCTGAAGTGGACAGCGGCACATGCGAACAGGAACATGTTTCCGGTCGTCTGGAAGTGCGTAACCTGACGTTCGCCTACCCGAATGTCGAAACGCCTGTACTCAAGGATATTTCCTTCACTGCCGAGCCGGGGCAGATGGTCGCGCTGGTGGGGCGCTCGGGTAGCGGGAAATCCACACTGGCCAACCTGATTCCGCGTTTCTATCACCACAGCGAAGGGCAGATCCTTCTTGATGGTGTCGATGTCGAAGATTACAAACTGAACAATCTGCGCCAGCACATCGCGCTGGTGAACCAGCAGGTCACCTTGTTCAACGATACCGTCACCAACAACATCGCCTACGGTGATCTTGCCGGTGCGCCCATCGAAGATGTGCAAAAGGCCGCCGAAGCCGCCTATGCCGCCGAGTTCATCGTACAGATGCCTCAGGGCTACGAGACGCTGGTGGGCGAGAACGGTGTCCTGCTTTCCGGCGGGCAGCGTCAGCGTCTGGCGATTGCTCGTGCGTTGCTCAAGAATGCGCCACTGCTGATCCTCGACGAAGCGACCTCGGCTCTCGATACCGAATCCGAGCGCCATATCCAGGCTGCACTGGATGAAGTGGTCAAGGGGCGCACGACACTGGTCATTGCTCACCGCCTGACGACCATTGAAAAGGCCGATCTGATCCTGGTCATGGACCGTGGGCAGATTGTCGAGCGCGGTACCCATGAGCAATTGCTTGCTCTCAATGGTTACTACGCACGTCTTCACGAGAAGGATTTCAAGGAAGAAAGCGAGGGCGTTACAGGAGGCGCCCTTTGATTCTCGGGCATCTTCGCAGTTGGCGTGAGCGTGGCTGGACCCCTGTTGATGCAAGCGAGTATGCCCGGATCTGGGAGCGTTATGGTGGCAGTGTTGCCACCCATCCTCAGGTCATAGAACGGTTGTCATCGCTGGTCGGCATCCCCGTGCGCTACCTGGCCGTAGTGCGTGACGGCCAGGCGATTGCAGGGCTGCCAGCCTGGGGGCGTCATATTGCTCTTTCGCGTGATGTCACCAAGCGCAAGGGATTGCGTGGCATGTTCGATCTGGGCAACTCCGAGATCATCCTGCCCGTGGCGGCAGATTGCAGCGTGCCAGTGCGCCATCGCATGCGTTATGTCTCGGAACTCAACAGCGGCCGGATCGGCAACCTGCGCCTTCAGTCCGAAGGCTTGGCGATGGCTCGTCGCCCCGAGGAATACAGCAAGAAGTTTCGTTATAACCAGCGTCGCGAGCAGCGCTTGCTAGAGGAGGCTGGCGGGCTGATTCGCCCGATGAATGAGCTGACCTCCGCGGAACAGGCTTCGATCTACGCAGACCTGTTTCACAAGCGCTGGGGGTTCGACGTGCCCGGCAAGGATCATCTGACCGAAGTCTTTTCCCTGTTGCGGGAATTCATGACGGGGTCGGTTGTATACATGGCCGACCGCCCTGCGGCCATACAGGTGCTGTACCGTGTCGAAGCTCCTGAATGGGTGAGTCTCGAGTACGTCAATGGCGGCGTCGATCCGCAGTTCAATGAACTGAGCCCCGGCAGTGTCCTGAGTTTCGTGAACACCCAGACGCAATGGGAGTACGCCGATTCTCTGGGCAAGCCACTGCGTTATTCGTTTGGTCGCGCAGACCGGGAATACAAAAGCCGCTGGTGTAACACTCACCCGGTGTATCAGATTTAAAGAAGAGGGCTGCCATGAGCGGGCGTAAGGACGAGTTGCTGAAGCGCCACAGGCGACGTAAGCGTTACCTGGCTGTTTCAGTGCTGATTGCATTGGTGCTGGTGGGTGTTCTTGTTACATGGTGGGTGCCGCCCGTGCTTGTGCTTCTGGCCTGGGTGGCTCACGAGGCCTGGTTTGCAGATCACCTGTTCTACGAGCCTGACAGTGACTATTGCTACGACTTTCCGGACAGCGCCCGGGTCGTCGAAGCCGGGTTGCGCAACGGCACGCTGGAACTGCCGGCCGGAGCATCGCTGTCAGGCAGCGACACCCTGATTCTGGCTGTTGAACTCAAGGCCAACTGGCTGGGGCGCTGGCTTGATCCTTATGTGCAGGTGGGCAACGATCGTCAGGATTTCGAGCGCGGGGTCGCAGGCAGGCGCTATCTGAACCTGACAGGCCAGGAAGCGGCATTGATGCAAGGGACGCTTTCACTTGTCCCGCACCGCTGCAAGGCTGTTGGCTCGTTCACGCTCTATGCCATGAGCAATCCCGATTACAGCGCTCAATCGCTTCTGGTGCTGGCCCCTCATGCCGATGATGCAGAACTTGCGGCCTTCGGTCTTTACAGTCGCGCACCTGACGCCGCGATCATGACCCTGACCCAGGGCGAGATAGAAGCCGAGAGCTACCGTCGCTTTGGTCTCGACGCTGAACAGTCTGCGGTGCTCAAGGGACGTCTGCGGACCTGGGACAGTCTGGCTGTGCCTTTGTGGGGCGGTGTGGCGCAGGATCATTGTGTACAGTTGGGTTATTACTGTTTGCGTCTGCCTGAAATGCAGGCGCAGCCCACCGTGCCGTTCGGCTCCCGCGAGTCAGGGGAGAGCGATATCCGTCTCTGGCGCCAGGCTTCGGCCTTTGCCTTACCTTCCGAAGCTGACGGGCTGGCGACCTGGACCAACCTGGTGGCTGACATTGTGCGTGTTCTGGAGCATTTCAGACCGCAAGTGGTTGTCACGCCGCATCTGGAGCTGGATCCTCACCGTGACCATGTCGCCGCGACCGAGGCCTTGCTGCAGGCCATCGAGTTGAGCGAGTGGCGACCCAGTACATTGCTGTTGTATGCCAATCACCTGCATGACAATGACCGCTGGCCCATGGGGCCGGCAGATTACGGTATAGCCCTGCCACCGGCGACGGCTGCGATGAAGCCTCTGGCTGTCTGCAGTATCCTTCTGGATGGCGCTCAACGCATGGACAAGGCAATGGCCCTGGCCATGCAGCATGACCTGCAGGATCCGCTGCCTTTCAAGAAGCAGGTCCGGCGGTGGATTCAGCAGTTGTTGGCTGGCAGGCGCTGGCCTGTTACAGGTAGTAACGAGTTTTTCCGCAAGGCTGTACGGCGCCATGAGCTGTTCTGGGTGCAGGATGTCAAACCTCGCACCAGCGCTGAAAAGGTATAGCTGCTTGCTGGCGTCTTGAGCCAAATTGGCTATGTTATGATCCGCGTCGTTTTTTGCCCCTGGAGTTTCCATGAAGTTGTCCATGCCCCGTTTCGATCAAGCGCCTGTCCTTGTGGTCGGCGATGTCATGCTCGACCGGTACTGGCATGGTGGTACCTCACGGATCTCTCCTGAGGCGCCTGTGCCGGTCGTCAAGGTCGATCAGATTGAAGACCGTCCCGGCGGTGCTGCCAACGTTGCGTTGAACATCGCCGCCCTGGGTGCACCTGCCGCGCTGGTCGGTGTGACCGGCGAAGACGAAGCTGCCGAAAGCCTGGCCAACAGCCTGAAGGCTGCCGGTGTGCGTGCGCACTTCCAGCGCATTGCCCATCAGCCGACCATCGTCAAACTGCGGGTCATGAGCCGTCACCAGCAATTGCTGCGCATCGACTTTGAAGAACCCTTCATGACCGACGCCCTGGCCTTGAGCGTGGAAGTCGATACCCTGCTCGATGGCATCAAGGTGCTGGTACTTTCCGATTACGGCAAAGGCGCGCTGAAAAACCATCAGGTGCTGATCAAGGCTGCGCGTGATCGAGGCATTCCGGTGCTGGCCGATCCCAAGGGCAAGGACTTTGCCATCTACCGGGGTGCGAGCCTGATTACCCCGAACCTGAGTGAGTTTGAAGCCATCGTCGGCCATTGTGTCGACGAGAGCGATTTGGTCGCCAAGGGCGCGAAACTGATGAGCGAACTGGAGCTGGGCGCGTTGCTGGTCACCCGTGGCGAGCACGGCATGACCCTGCTGCGTCTTGACCATCCACCTTTGCATCTGCCGGCCCGAGCCCGTGAAGTATTCGATGTGACCGGTGCTGGCGATACGGTCATTTCCACACTGGCGGCTGCCATTGCTGCTGGCGAAGACCTGCCTCATGCCGTGGCTCTGGCGAATCTGGCGGCAGGTATTGTCGTCGGCAAGCTGGGTACCGCAGCGATCAGCGCTCCGGAACTGCGTCGTGCCATTCAGCGTGAAGAAGGCTCCGAGCGTGGTGTTCTGGGGTTGGAGCAACTGCTGCTGGCCATTGACGACGCTCGGGCCCACCAGGAGAAGATCGTCTTCACCAACGGCTGTTTCGACATCCTGCATGCAGGCCATGTGACCTACCTGGAGCAGGCCCGCGCCCAGGGTGATCGGCTGATCGTCGCAATCAATGACGATGCTTCCGTCAGCCGCCTCAAAGGGCCGGGTCGTCCGATCAACAGCGTTGACCGACGCATGGCCGTTCTGGCCGGTCTGGGCGCTGTGGACTGGGTGATCAGCTTCCCTGAAGGCACTCCGGAAAACCTGCTGCGCCACGTCAAACCGGACGTGCTGGTCAAGGGAGGCGACTACGGAATCGATCAGGTGGTCGGCGCTGAAATCGTCCAGGCCTATGGTGGTGAAGTGAAAGTGCTGGGGCTGGTGGAAAACAGCTCGACCACAGCCATTGTCGAGAAAATCCGCGGTCAGTGACGCGGACCACCGGTAGAAGCTAACTCATTCGCGAAGGGGCATTTCGCGAATGAATTCGCTACGGTTTATTTACTCAGGCTCTTGCGCGCCATTTGCAGCAACTCTTTGGCCTTGCCGGTCAGGTTATTGAGGCTGCTCTTTCTGGGCAGTGGCGTCAGGCCTTGTTGCCGGAGCCAGTCCTTCCAGCGAATCCGCTCTTCATGCACCACCCAGCCATCCTGGGCGGCGAAGCTTTCTGCCAGGTACAAGCCGCGTGTGCTGACCGGTGCCAGCTTGTCCTGCTTGAGGGTATAAAGCTCGGGCAGCGGCACACCGTTTTCCAGCGGCATCAGATACAGGTCGGGCTTGCTGCGATTGAGGCGGGCGACCAGTTGCTCTTTTTCCAGGGTTTCATCCACATGAAACAGGCTCAGAGGGCGTGCTTCCTTGGGAATCTCCAGGCGCATGTCGTAGATCAGTTGCAGTGACGCGGTCGGTAAATGCACGTAAGCACGCGGGCGCTCGATCAGGGTCATGCTGCCGCAACGCACCGGCCGCGCTGCGCCCGACAGAGAACTCAGGCGAAAAGGCATGGCTTCGCGATAATGCAGCGCTGCGGCATAAGGCGCCGGCAACCAGGTGTCGTTGAAGCGCCCGCTCAGCCAGCCCTGAGGCGTTTCGATCAGGCACTCTTCAGCGACTTCCTGAATGGCGGTGTGCAGGGGCAGGGTGATTTCGTGAGCCGGGACATAGCCGGAAATCAGCTTGAGAACCACATCGCCACGGTCCTGGCGCCGTTGCCTGACCAGCACCCAGTAATCGCGATTCTGCCAGTTCAGGGTCAGCCGTATCGACACGCCCAGGTTGGCCAGCTCCGTGGCGAAGCGCTCGTTGTCCGGGACTTCGATCTTGCGGCGACGCTGCAAGGTCTGGGAAAAATTCAACGGCATCCCGACGCTCTGATAACTCAGGCTATCGGGAGTGGCTTCGACAAATAACGGCAGGGTCTTGAAGTCGCTGGGGTTTTTCCGGATCAGGGTTCGCGGCATATCGGCTCCTTCTTGCGTTGGGGTCGGCCGCCTGCATCAGGCTTGACGGCGAATCACAGCGGCTGCACATGCAACGTTGTGAGCCAGGTGCAGGGGATTGATAGTCCCGACAATAGCACTGGCAACACCCGGATGTTCAAACAGCAACTGAAAACTGGCCTGTACCGGGTCGACTCCTGGGGTCAGACATATGTGACCGCTGGCGAGAGCCTTTTTCACCAGAATCCCTTTGCCATGAGCGGCAGCGTAGTCCAGAACCGGTTTTTCACCCTGCTCATTGAGATTGTAGGTGACCATCGCACAGTCGCCTTCGCGCAATGCCAGCAGGCCTCCTTCGACCGTTTTGCCGGAAAAACCGAAACCACGAATCTTGCCTTCACGTTTGAGCTCGGCAAGGGTCTGATAGACCTCTGTATCGTTGAGAATCGCCAGATCGTTGCCGTCCGAATGCACCAGAACCAGGTCGATGAAATCGGTTTCAAGACGTTTCAGACTGCGCTCCACCGACACGCGTGTATGTTCGGCGCTGAAGTCATGGCTCGATTGTCCCTCCACGAATTCTTCTCCCACCTTGCTGACAATCACCCAGTCCTGACGCTGGCCGCGCAGCAGCGGGCCAAGGCGTTCTTCGCTGGTGCCGTAGGCCGGGGCCGTGTCGATCAGGTTGATGCCCATGTCCCGAGCCATTTTCAACAGCATTTGCGCTTGCTGATCGTCGGGGATCGTGAAGCCATTGGGGTATTTCACGCCTTGATCGCGGCCCAGTTTGACGGTGCCCAGGCCCAATGGCGAAATGCTCAGGCCGGTACTGCCCAGCGGGCGATGCAGGTCATGCAGGGTTTTGACGGTCATGGCAGCAGTTCATCCCAGACAGGTATCGCCAGAGGTGGCAGAGGCAGGTCGTTCATGGCCGGTTGTGGTGTCGGCTGAATGCCATCCTTCGACAGGGCCGCCAGGACGCGGTCCGCAAAGTCCGGTGCCAGGGCCAGTTTGGTCGGCCAGCCGATCATGAGGCGCTGCTGGACATCCACAAAAGCGTTGTCAGGCCTTACCAGACCCGATTGCGCCGGTTCTGCCCGATCGACACGCAAGGTGGCCCATTGCGCCTGGCTCAGGTCGACCCATGGCAGCAGCGATTCAAGCTCCTTGCGGGCAGCCGCGATCTGGGCCGCAGGCTCGCGTGCCACGCCATCGGCTTCGGCAAGGTCGCCACCCAGATACCAGACCCACTGGCCATCGGCCGCAGGGTGAGTGGTGACGGTAATGCGCGGCTTGGGGCCGCCGCCCAGGCAGTGAGCGTATAGCGGCTTCAGGGTTGGGCCTTTGACCAGCACCATATGCAAGGGGCGGCGCTGCATCCTGGGCTGGGAAACGCCCAGCGCTTCAAGCAGGTCAGCATTACCAGCACCAGCGCTGAGCACAATACGCTGGGCGCGGATCTCGCGGCCATCCACGCGCAAGCCTGCCAGTTCGCCATTTTCATGCAGTGGTTCGATCTGCTGAGCAGCAAGCAGGCTGTCACCGGCCAGCTCTGCAAGACGCGCGATCAGGCTGGGGACATCGACCACCAGTTCGGCCAGCCGATACACCTTGCCTTTGAATTTCGGGTTTTGCAGCGCGGGCGGCAGTTGCTCGCCCTTGACCTGATCCACGCGCCCGCGCACGGCCTTGCTGGCGAAGAAGCTGGTCAGGTTGCCCGCGATAGTGCCGGGCGACCATAAATAGTGGGCCTCCGACAACAGGCGCACGCCGGACAGGTCCAGCTCGCCTGTGCCGCTGAGAGATTCACGCCAGCGACGCGGCATGTCGGCAATCGCTTCGGAGGCACCCGACAGCGCACCATGCAGGGCGTATTTGGCACCCCCATGGATGATGCCCTGTGACTTCAGGCTTTGTCCGCCACCCAGGCTCGCGCTTTCTACCAGGACTGTCGAGAACCCTTGACGACGCAACCGGGCATTGAGCCAGAGGCCGGCAATACCGCCTCCGACAATCAGGACGTCAGTGGAAATAACAGATGGCATGGACACCTCAGTGGCGTGAAGAATGGGCCATTATAGGGGATCGCGATTTCAATGCCCGGCGGTTTTCGAGAACAACTGGATGACCACCACCCCGAGCACGATCATTCCCATGCCCAGCAAGGCCGGCAGGTCCAGTTTCTGACCGTAGATAAAGAACGCCGCGATACTCACCATGACGATCCCCATGCCCGACCAGATGGCATAGGTAATGCCCACCGGAATCGTACGCATCACCAGAATCAGCATCCAGAAGGCAATGCCGTAGCCGGCGATCACCAGCAGCAAAGGCAGCGGTGTGCTCAGGCCTTTGACGGCTTTCATGGACGTGGTGGCGATGACTTCGGCGCAGATCGCGATGGCCAGCAGATAGTAGGCAGTCATGGTGTCTCTCCTTGGGGGCTGCGTATCTTAGCGATTTCTTAAGGCGCCCATAGCATTCCGTGCGCCACGGGCAAGTGTGTTCACGCCTGCATGAGGTCGTGGCTTTGATGAGGCGTGCTGATAAACTCCGTGCCCATGAATAGAACTCTTTATACCCTGTTGTTTCACCTTGGTTTGCCGCTGGTTGCCCTGCGGCTGTGGTTGCGTGCACGCAAGGCTCCGGCGTATCGCCAGCGAATCGGCGAGCGTTTCGCTATCGACTTGCCTGCGATGCAGCGCGGCGGCATCTGGGTGCATGCGGTGTCGGTGGGCGAGAGCATCGCCGCGGCTCCCATGATTCGTGCCTTGCTGGCGCAATACCCGGCGTTGCCGATGACTGTGACCTGCATGACCCCGACAGGTTCGGAGCGGATCAAGGCGATGTTCGCCAATGAGCCACGGATTCAGCACTGTTATCTGCCCTATGACCTGCCTTGGGCGGCGGGTCGTTTTCTGGACCATGTGCAGCCTCGCCTCGGCATCATCATGGAAACCGAGTTATGGCCCAATCACATTCACCAGTGCGCCAAGCGCAATATTCCCGTGGTGCTCGCCAATGCGCGGCTGTCGGAGCGTTCGGCTCGCGGCTATGCACGTTTTGCAGGGCTGACTCGCCCGATGCTGGCGGCCATGAGCTGGTTTGCCGTGCAGACCGAAGCGGAAGCCCAGCGTTTTCGTGACCTGGGCGCACGGCCTGAATGCGTGACAGTGACCGGCTCGATCAAGTTCGACCTGAGTATCGACCCGCAACTGCTGGAGCGGGCGGCGCAGTTGCGCGAGCAATGGCAGGCCATGCATCGTCCGGTGTGGATCGCGGCCAGCACCCATGCAGGCGAAGACGAAAGTGTCCTGGCAGCCCATCGGCAAGTGCTGCGGGGCTATCCCGAGGCCTTGCTGATTCTGGTGCCGCGCCATCCCGAGCGTTTCGACAGTGTGCACGACTTGTGCCGGCAGACCGGTTTCACGACCGTACGACGTTCATCCGGGCAGCCGGTCACGCCGGATACGTCGGTGCTGCTGGGCGACACCATGGGTGAACTGCTGTTTCTGTATGCGTTGGCAGACAATGCCTTCGTCGGCGGCAGCCTTGTGCCCAATGGCGGGCATAACCTGCTGGAGCCTGCTGCACTGGCCAAGCCGGTACTGAGCGGCCCGCACCTGTTCAACTTCCTGGAAATTGCCGCGTTGCTGCGTCAGGCGGGAGCGTTGGAAGAAGTGAGTGATTCGGCTGCGCTGGCGGTAGCAGTGCAGCGTCTGTTCGGTCAGCCGAAACTGGCGCAGACCATGGCGGATGCCGGGACAGGAGTGATGAAGGCCAATCAAGGCGCGTTGCAGCGCCTGCTGGATGGAATTTCCATTTGCTTTCGCGAATGAATTCGCTCCCACAGGTGGCCGGGAGCGAAGAGAGATGTTACCGCTGTGCTGGCTTCTCGAAATTCTTCTGCGCCGCTGCCGCCAGATCCGGTGGCAGGAAGTCCTTGTCCGGGTTGTAGTCGGATTTCAGGTAGCGCGACAGGTCCTGCAAATCTCCCGGGCTCAGGGTGCCAGCCGCCTGTTTCAGGCGCAGGTTATCGATGATGTAGTCATAGCGGGTGTTGTTGTAATTACGCACCGAGGCATATAGCTGACGCTGAGCATCGAGTACGTCGACGATATTGCGGGTGCCGACCTGATAGCCGATTTCCGTGGCTTCCAGAGCACTCTGGTTGGAGATGATCGACTGCTTGCGAGCCTGCACCTGTTCCACATCGGTATTCACGGCGCGGTGCAGGTTGCGGGTGTTTTCCACCACTTGACGGCGCAGGCTTTCACGACGCTGCTCGCTCTGGGTCAGGCGTGAGTAGGCTTCGCGAACCTGCGAACTGGTCAGGCCACCGCTGTAGATCGGGATATTCAACTGCACGCCGATGCTGCGTTGCTCCACATCGCCGCCATAATTGCGACCCGTGTAGTTGGGGTTGCTGAAGCCCAGTGCATCGTTGTCGCCGCGCTGGTAAGTGGCGACCGCATCAAGGGTCGGTGCATGACCGGCCTTGCGCTGGCGCAGGGTTTCCTCGGCTGCGCTGACGGCATAGTTGCTGGCCAGCAGGTTCAGGTTCTGTTGGGCGGCGGTATCGACCCAGGCCTTGGCATCGTTGGGGATCGGCGCCAGCACCGGCAAGGTGTGGACGATTCCTTCGATGGAGTTGTATTCGCGATTGGTCAGTGTCACCAGCGCCTGGAAGGCATCGTCCACCTGACGCTTGGCAATGATCCGGTTGGCCCGTGCAGTGTCGTAACTGGCCTGTGCTTGCAGCACATCGGTCTTGTCGGAAAGGCCGACATCGAACCGTTCGTTGGCCTGATCCAGCTGCCGCTTGAAGGCGGCTTCTTCGGCCTTGGTCGAAGCCAGGTTGTCCTGGGCGCGCAAGACTGCGAAGTAACTCTGGGCTGACTCCAGGATCAGGTTCTGCTCGGTGGCCGAGAGTTCCAGTGCCGCTTGCTCATTGACGGCCTCGGCGGCCTGCAACTGGAACCAGCGGTCGGCGCGGAAGATCGGCTGGCTCAGGGTCGCTTGATAGACCGTGCCGCTGCGGGTTGCAATGGCGCTGGGCTGGTCGATGCTGGTGCGGGTGTTGTTGGCCTGTGCGCTTGCCGAAAGGTTGGGCAGCAAGCCGGCGCGAGCCTGGGGCACGACTTCCTTGCGGGCATCGTAATCGGCGCGGGCAGCCGCAAGATCGGCATTGTTATCTACGGCCTGTTGATAAACGTTGACCAGTCCGGTCTTGGTCGGAAGGGGCGCATCCGCGGCCAGGGCCTGTACGCTGCCGGCACACGACACGGCAATGACCAACGAAAGTTTGCGCAACATGAGGCATTCCCTGTTCATGGTAATGATGCCGGTTTGATGCAAAACCGGGTTAGCGAGTGTAGAGCCAGTTGTTGAGCGCAACAATCGGCTATTAGCCATTTATCGATGGCGGCATAAATAGGCTGGTGTTTGCAGGGCCGACCATCATAGACTTGCGACGTTCTTGTCGGGGTGCCTTGCTGTGAGGCTGAGATCGGTTAAACCGGATCCCGTTGAACCTGATCAGGTTAGCGCCTGCGTAGGGAACAAGATTTCTCGTCTCCCGGCGAGTCCTCTTGAGTGTCGTCCGGGGTCGATTGTTCAAAAAACGAACAGTAGCACGCCCGCCGATACTCAGCACCTCTCAGGGTGCGTCCGTCCGTATTATCAGGTTACTCCGACAACAAACTGTCTGGAGAGCCGTGATGAGTACAAAAGCAAAAAACGCCCCGCACTTGAGTGAGTCCGCCCAGGTCGATTCTGGATCGGTACAACCTTTTACCCGCTCGCAGAAAGTCTATGTCCAGGGTTCGCGCCCCGATATCCGTGTGCCGATGCGCGAGATCACCCTTGATGTCACGCCCACTGACTTCGGTGGCGAAATCAATGCTCCGGTAACGGTCTACGACACTTCCGGTCCCTACACCGATCCCAATGTGATCATCGATGTGCGTCAGGGCCTGGCCGACGTGCGTTCGGCCTGGATCGATTCGCGCAACGACACTGAACGTCTGGCCGGCCTGAGTTCCCACTTCGGCCAGCAACGTCTGGACGATCCAGAACTGACAGCCCTGCGCTTTGCCCACGTGCGTAATCCGCGTCGCGCCAAGGCGGGTGCCAACGTCAGCCAGATGCACTATGCGCGTCAGGGGATAATCACCGCCGAGATGGAATATGTCGCCATCCGCGAGAACATGAAACTTCAGGAAGCCCGGGCTGCGGGGCTGCTGAAACAACAGCACGCCGGCCACAGTTTCGGGGCCAGCATCCCGAAGGAAATCACCGCTGAGTTTGTGCGCGAAGAAATCGCCCGTGGTCGCGCAATCATTCCGGCCAACATCAACCACGTCGAGCTGGAGCCGATGATCATCGGCCGTAACTTCCTGGTGAAGATCAACGGCAACATCGGCAACAGTGCGTTGGGTTCTTCCATCGAGGAAGAAGTCGCCAAGCTGACCTGGGGTATCCGCTGGGGTTCGGACACGGTCATGGATCTGTCCACCGGCAAGCACATTCATGAAACCCGTGAGTGGATCATCCGCAACTCGCCTGTTCCGATCGGCACCGTGCCGATCTATCAGGCGCTGGAAAAGGTCAACGGCGTGGCCGAAGACCTGACCTGGGAGCTGTTCCGCGACACCCTGATCGAGCAGGCCGAGCAGGGCGTCGACTATTTCACCATCCATGCCGGTGTATTGCTGCGCTATGTGCCATTGACCGCCAAGCGCGTCACCGGGATCGTGAGCCGGGGTGGTTCGATCATGGCCAAGTGGTGTCTGGCGCATCACAAGGAAAACTTCCTCTATACGCATTTCGAGGACATCTGCGAAATCATGAAGGCCTATGACGTCAGCTTCTCGCTGGGCGATGGCCTGCGCCCCGGTTCGATTGCCGACGCCAACGACGAAGCCCAGTTCGGTGAGCTGGAAACCCTGGGTGAGCTGACCAAAATTGCCTGGAAGCACGATGTCCAGACCATGATCGAAGGCCCTGGCCATGTGCCGATGCAGCTGATCAAGGAGAACATGGACAAGCAGCTTGAGTGCTGCGACGAAGCGCCGTTCTACACCCTTGGCCCGCTGACCACGGATATCGCGCCCGGTTATGACCACATCACCTCGGGCATCGGTGCGGCCATGATCGGCTGGTTCGGTTGCGCCATGCTGTGCTACGTCACCCCCAAGGAGCACTTGGGTCTGCCGAACAAGGATGACGTGAAGACCGGGATCATCACCTACAAGATCGCCGCCCATGCTGCGGATTTGGCCAAGGGGCATCCGGGCGCACAGATTCGTGACAATGCCTTGAGCAAGGCGCGTTTCGAGTTCCGCTGGGAGGACCAGTTCAACCTCGGCCTGGATCCGGACACTGCCCGCTCGTACCACGACGAAACCCTGCCCAAGGACTCGGCCAAGGTGGCGCACTTCTGCTCCATGTGCGGGCCGAAGTTCTGTTCGATGAAGATCACTCAGGAAGTGCGCGAGTACGCCGCCAACCAGAAAATCGAGGCGGTTGACCTGTCAGTGGAAGAAGGGATGCGCGAGCAGGCGGAGCGTTTCAAGCAGGAGGGCAGCCAGCTCTACAAGAAAGTGTGACCTCGTCTTGGCCCGTCGCGAGCAAGCTCCCTCCCCACGGAATTGGGAGGGAGCTTGCTCGCGACAGCGGTTTTAGCCGCGGCCGGGGAACAGCTCCGGACGGATCACGCCATTGAGCTGTGGATAAGGAATCTTCAGCTCGATATGGCCCATGGAGTAGGGCGCAATGGTGGTGACTGGATACTTCAGGATCACCGAACCATAGGTCAGGGCAATGTTGGGCGTTCGCTTGAACGGCCAGGTCTTCACGAACTCACTGTCCTGATTCATCTTGGTCGAAACCAGCCAGCCCTGATGGGCCAGCTCGGCTTTGGCCCAGAATTCGTTTTCCTTGCCCGGGATCACCATGTCTGCCAGGGTCAGGACTTTCTGTTGCTGGCGCGAGTAGTTGATGAACGCTCTGCCGGGGTTGCCGTGGGCACCGCCGGTATCCAGATAACTCGACAGCTCGACTACCACGATACCGTCATGCTGTTCGCGTACCTTGGCTTGCAGATAGCTGCTGTTGCGACCCGAGGCACTGCTCAGGAATTGTTCCTGATAGTCCTTGATCGACGCAGGCACCGGCGCGCCGGAATCCGTGCGGGTCAGTTGCAGCAAGGTCTTCTGGACAATGGCGTCCAGCCTTGGCTCGTCGGGAAAGTGCACGGTATCGATATTGACCAGCGGGCAATCGCTGGTGGTGCAGCCTGGCTTTATCAGCTCGGAAGCATCGCGCTGGACTTGCAGCGGTGTACGCATGCCGGGTGTGAAAATGCTCTGGCAGGCGCCCAGCATCAGGCCCAGACAAGCCAGTGAAGTGATCCTCAATAACGACATGTTGGTCCTTGGCGATATCAATGGAGGCGGTTGCATTGTTCGTATGCAGGCTGCTTGGACTGCAAACAATGTCTTCGGTTCGCCACTTGGCGGATTAGAAGTGTTTTATGCCCTGGCCGTCTACCCTGCATCTTCAAGGGGGCTGCATCCTGGAGTCGATGCGCGTTAGGATGGTCTGAAGTCACAGATCACCGCAAGCGAGAAACCTATGCCCCAGAACACCCGATCAACGCCAACGGCTTTTGAGATCACCCGGCGCGAAAGCTGCTTCAAGGGGTTCTACAAGCTCGACAAGCTGTACTTGCGCCACGAGCTGTTTGCCGGTGGCATGAGTAATGAAATGAGTCGCGAACTGTTCGTTCGTCATGATGCCGTCTGTGTTCTGCCTTATGACGCCAAGCGCGATGAAGTGGTGCTGATCGAACAGTTTCGGGTAGGCGCTATGGAGAAAAGCGGCAACCCCTGGCTGATCGAACTGGTGGCCGGATTGATCGACAAGGACGAACAGCCGGAAGAAGTTGCTCATCGCGAAGCAGAAGAGGAAGCTGGGCTTGTCTTCAGCGCGTTATGGCCGATAACCAAGTACTTTCCTTCGCCCGGTGGCAGTGACGAATTCGTTCATCTGTTCATGGGGCAGTGTGACAGTCAGGGGGCGGGCGGTCTGCACGGGCTGGAGTCCGAGAACGAGGATATCCGCGTGTCGGTCTGGTCGTTCGATGATGCGATCCAGGCTGTGGCTGACGGGCGAATCATGAATGCGGCAACCATCATTGCCTTGCAATGGCTGGCGTTGAACCGTACGGAAATCAGGGGGCTATGGTCGTGAATCTTTTGCGCGAGCGCTACCGTGTCGATCTTGCCGGGCTACAGGCGGCGTGCGAGGCCAACTACGCGCGCTTGATGCGTCTGCTTCCCGATATGCGTACCCAGAAAAGCTCGCGCCGGGTGGCGGTCACCCAGGGCGACCAGATGCTCGGCGTGCTGGCAGTCGAAGTGCTTCTCGACTGCCCTTACACCACAACCCTGCAGGTTCGCCAGGAGCACAGCCTGGCCTGGCTGCCAGTGCCGCGCCTCGAAGTTCAGGTCTATCACGATGCGCGGATGGCCGAAGTGATCGGCGCCGAGCATGCCCGACGCTTTCGGGGGATTTATCCGTATCCCAATGCCGACATGCACCAGCCTGACGAAAAGGCCCAGCTCAATCTGTTCCTGGGCGAATGGCTGAGCCACTGTCTGGCGTGCGGTCACGAGTTTGAAGCGGTACGTTGACCCTGCCGCTCACTCAAATGTGATCCAGGCACACTTTCCCGATTTACCTGCCTCCTCCCGCATCTCATAATCGCGCTGAATTCGCTCAAGGAGACGGCCTTGCCGAGCGCATCCCGATCATCGTCAGTTTTAGTGGTGCAACTATCCGACAGTCACCTGTTCGCTGAAGCGGATGGCACGCTGCTGGGCATGAAGACCCGTGACAGCCTGGAAAAGGTCGTCGATCTGGTGCTGGCCGAGCAGTCGGGCATCGATCTTGTGATTGCCAGTGGTGATATTTCCCAGGATGGCAGCGTGCAGTCCTATCAGGCCTTTCGTCAGCTCAGCGGGCAGATCGCTGCACCTGTGCGCTGGTTCCCCGGCAATCACGACGAATTGCCGCAAATGGCCCATGCCTCACAAGACAGTGACTTGCAGCAGCCAGTGGTTGATGTCGGTCAGTGGCGAGTGACGCTGCTGGATTCTGCGGTTCCCGGCTCGGTGCCCGGTTTCCTGCAGGAGGAGCAACTGCAATTGCTGGAGCAATCCCTGAGCGAGGCTCCCGATCGTCATCATCTGGTTTGCCTGCACCATCATCCGGTGCCTATCGGCTGCGAATGGATGGCGCCCATCGGCTTGCGCAATGCCGACGCGCTGTTCGCGGTGCTGGATCGCTTTCCCCAGGTGCGTGCCGTTCTGTGGGGGCACGTGCATCAAGCGTTCGATCAGCAGCGTAATGGCTTGAGGCTATTGGCTTCGCCGTCCACTTGTATCCAGTTCGCGCCGGGCAGTGTGGATTTCACGCTCGACACCGCCGCGCCGGGCTATCGCTGGCTGCGCCTGCACGATGATGGACAGCTCGAAACCGGTGTTTCCCGCGTGGTCGGCATGCAGTTTGAAGTCGATTATGGCGGTACCGGCTATTGATCCTTGCCGGACCATGAATTCCCTTGAGGCCTTGAGCCATTTATCCCTGTAAACTACGCGGCTTTGTTCCGGGCTTCGGGAGAGACGGCTTGATCAGCGACACACCTTCATTGCTGTACATTCACGGTCTGAACAGCTCTGCCCTGTCGAACAAGGCCTCTCGGTTGATCGCCCTGATGAACTCGCTGGGTGTAGGCGAGCAATTGCGCGTCCCCGAACTTCATCACCATCCGCGCCAGGCCATGGTTCAGCTTGAGGCCGCGATACAGGCGCTTGGGCGGCCTTTGCTGGTCGGCAGCTCGCTCGGCGGCTACTATGCGACTCATTTGGCGCATCGGCACGGCCTCAAGGCGGTCCTGATCAACCCGGCGGTGAATCCGCACCAGTTGTTCGACGGCTACCTCGGTACCCAGCAAAACCTGTATACCGGTGAGCGCTGGGAGTTGACCCAAGACCACATAACGGCACTGGCGGAGCTTGAAGTACCGGCTCCACAGGACCCGGACCGCATTCAGGTATGGCTGCAGACCGGTGATGAAACTCTGGATTACCGCCGTGCCGAATCGTTTTATCGGGCCTGTGCATTGCGCATCCAGGCCGGTGGCGACCACAGTTATCAAGGCTTTGCCGAGCAGATGCCGGCCTTGCTGAGTTTTGCCGGATTTGCGCCTGAGCTGTTGCGGGCAATTGATCTATCCGATTCGCGCCTTCGTACCCATGAATAATTGATGATGAGAACCCATGGCCAATCCCAGCGCTAGCTCTTATAACGCAGACGCCATCGAAGTCCTCTCGGGCCTCGACCCGGTTCGCAAACGTCCGGGCATGTACACCGACACCGCTCGGCCGAATCACCTTGCCCAGGAAGTGATCGACAACAGTGTCGACGAAGCGCTGGCCGGGCATGCCAGATCGGTCCAGGTGATCCTGCACGCCGACAACTCTCTGGAAGTGTCCGACGACGGTCGCGGCATGCCGGTGGACATTCACCCGGAAGAGGGTGTGTCCGGTGTCGAACTGATCCTTACCAAGCTGCACGCCGGTGGCAAGTTCTCCAACAAGAACTATCAGTTCTCCGGCGGCCTGCACGGTGTCGGGATTTCCGTGGTCAACGCGCTTTCGACCCAGGTCCGGGTTCGGGTCAAGCGCGATGGCAACGAATACGAAATGACCTTTGCCGACGGCTTCAAGGCCTCGGAACTGGCCGTTGTCGGCACGGTTGGCAAGCGCAATACCGGCACCAGCGTATATTTCGCGCCGGACCCCAAGTATTTCGACAGCCCCAAATTCTCCGTCAGCCGCCTCAAGCACGTGCTCAAGGCCAAGGCCGTACTCTGCCCGGGGCTGCTGGTCAGTTTCGAGGACAAATCCACCGGCGAAAAGGTCGAGTGGCATTACGAAGACGGCCTGCGATCTTACCTTCAGGATTCGGTCACCGAGTTCCTGCGCCTGCCGGACGAACCGTTCTGTGGCAGCTTCGCCGGTAACAAGGAAGCCGTGGACTGGGCGCTGCTCTGGCTGCCCGAGGGCGGCGACAGTGTTCAGGAAAGCTATGTCAACCTGATCCCGACCGCTCAGGGCGGCACCCATGTCAATGGCCTGCGCCAGGGCTTGCTGGATGCGATGCGCGAGTTCTGCGAATTCCGCAACCTGCTGCCGCGTGGCGTGAAGCTGGCGCCGGAAGACGTCTGGGAGCGAATTGCTTTCGTGCTCTCGATGAAAATGCAGGAACCGCAGTTCTCCGGCCAGACCAAAGAGCGTCTGTCGTCCCGTGAAGCGGCAGCATTTGTGTCGGGCGTTGTAAAAGATGCTTTCAGCCTGTGGCTGAACACCCACTCCGAGCTGGGCCTGCAGTTGGCGGATCTGGCGATCAACAACGCTGGTCGTCGTCTCAAGGCCAGCAAGAAGGTCGAGCGCAAGCGCATTACCCAGGGGCCTGCACTGCCCGGCAAACTGGCCGACTGTGCCGGCCAGGATCCTGCGCGCTCCGAGCTGTTCCTGGTGGAAGGTGATTCCGCGGGTGGTTCAGCCAAGCAGGCGCGGGACAAGGAATTCCAGGCGATCCTGCCGTTGCGCGGCAAGATCCTCAACACCTGGGAAGTCGATGGCGGCGAAGTGCTTGCCAGCCAGGAAGTCCACAATATCGCGGTCGCCATTGGTGTCGATCCGGGCGCTGCCG
Organism: Pseudomonas sp. Irchel 3A18; assembly: GCF_900187465.1. Taxonomy (NCBI): domain Bacteria; kingdom Pseudomonadati; phylum Pseudomonadota; class Gammaproteobacteria; order Pseudomonadales; family Pseudomonadaceae; genus Pseudomonas; species Pseudomonas sp. Irchel 3A18. The sequence goes on along the minus strand of NZ_FYDI01000003.1, from coordinate 68,053 downwards.
ATATCAGCCAGTTGCGTTACGGCAAGATCTGCATCCTCGCCGACGCCGACTCGGACGGTCTGCACATCGCAACCCTGCTGTGCGCGCTGTTCGTCCAGCATTTCCGTCCTCTGGTGGATGCGGGCCATGTGTATGTCGCCATGCCGCCGCTGTACCGGATCGATCTGGGCAAGGAAATCTTCTATGCCCTGGATGAAAGCGAGCGCGACGGCATTCTGGATCGTCTGGTTGCCGAGAAGAAACGCGGCAAGCCACAGGTCACCCGATTCAAGGGGTTGGGTGAGATGAACCCGCCGCAACTGCGTGAAACCACCATGGACCCGAACACCCGGCGTCTGGTGCAACTCACGCTGGATGACTTTGCCGCGACCTCTGAAATCATGGACATGCTGTTGGCCAAGAAACGCGCTGGCGATCGCAAGACCTGGCTTGAGTCCAAAGGCAACCTTGCCGAGGTCCTGACTTGACGAGAAGTTGGCTTGCCGCCTTGATGCTGGTCGTCGCACCGGCCCTTGCTGCGCCTGTTGAAGAACTGACACTGGTGTCCGAGCATCCGGTAGACGGTATGGTCGGCGGTAATCTGTCGGGTCTGGCGATGTGCAACGGCCGGTTGTGGACGGTATCGGATCGTGACGACAACCTGCTTTACAGCCTCGATACCACGAACAAGACCTGGGTGGCTGAGCCTCACGCCATGACTGTGCCTGAGCCGGTCAGCTATCTGCCTCTGAATCTGCGCTCGCTGGCCAGCCTGTCATCCGTGATACGTGGCGGCAGTATGGATTTCGAGGGCGTAAGCTGTGACGCTCAAGGTAATCGTTATCTGGTCAGCGAAGCTCACGGCACTGTTCTGAAAGTGCCGATCACCGGCGATCCTGTGTGGCTTGATCTGCCTGCGGCAATGGTAGAACAGGCCCGTGCCCGGGGCATGCTGCAGCATTTCAACGCGATCTTTGAAGGCATTGCTGTCAATGCGGCAGGCGACAAGGTCTGGCTGGCGGCCGAGCGTGAGAGTCGCGGGTTGCTGGTGGTCCAGCGTGAAAAGGACAAGTGGAACTGCAAGAAGAGCTGCGTACTGCTTGTCGATCCGGGGCAGGCCGCACCGCCACCGCAGTTGAAAGGCGACAAGTTATCCACAAAGGATTTCTCGGATATTTCGCTGTTCAACGGCAAGCTGTTCACCCTGGAGCGTTCGGTCTATCAGGTCTGTCGCCGGGCCCTGGAAAGCGGTGAGGTCGAGCATTGCTGGTCGTTCGCCAAAGAGGCCCTGCTGCCTGGGCGTATCTACGATCAGCCCTATGGCCTGACCGAAGCACTGGTGGTCGATGAAAGCGGAGCCTGGATCGGTATCGACAACAATTTCGGTGTCCGGGCTGATGGCGAGAAGCGCCCGATTGTCTGGCGCTTTGCGGCTCCCGCCGGTGGCTGGAGCGCTGGGCAATGAACCAGCCGCTTCCCGGCAGGCGTGCGGGCAGGATCCTGATGTTCCTGGCCTGGGGCGCGGGACTGTTTCTGGCCACGCGCTTTTTCGGCGACTGGGAAGAGCGGCAGCAGAACCCCAATACCCAGGTCGTTTCGCAACACGGCGAGGGTTATATCGAAGTGCAATTGCTGGCTGACCGCCGCGGGCACTTCGTCAGCACCGGCCGGATCAATGGTCAGACGGTCGAGTTCATGGTCGATACCGGGGCAACCGATGTGGCGATACCGGCTGAAGTGGCCGACACGCTGCGCCTGTCGCGAGGCGTACCGGTTACGGTGAGCACCGCCAATGGCGAAAGCCGCGGCTATCGGGCTGTGCTCGACAGCCTGCAGGTGGGTGACATCACCCTGCGCAACGTGCGCGCCATTGTGGCGCCCGGTCTTGAGGGCGAGCAGATATTGCTTGGCATGAGCGCAATGAAACAACTCGAATTTACCCAGCGCGGCGGCACCTTGCTGCTGCGTCAGACGACAAAATGATGAGGCCCGCATGAGCGACTCCCTTGACCTCAGCCTGGATGGCGTAGAACGCCGATCACTGGCTGACTTCACCGAACAGGCCTACCTCAACTACTCCATGTACGTAATCATGGACCGTGCCTTGCCGCATATCGGCGACGGCCTCAAGCCTGTACAGCGACGCATTGTCTACGCCATGAGCGAGTTGGGCCTCGGTGCTGACGCCAAGCACAAGAAGTCCGCACGTACCGTGGGCGACGTGCTCGGCAAGTTCCACCCGCACGGCGACTCGGCCTGCTACGAAGCCATGGTGCTTATGGCCCAGCCGTTCAGCTATCGCTACACGCTGGTGGACGGGCAGGGTAACTGGGGTGCGCCGGACGATCCCAAGTCGTTCGCGGCCATGCGCTACACCGAAGCCAGGCTGTCGCGTTATTCCGAAGTGCTGCTCAGCGAGCTGGGTCAGGGCACTGCGGACTGGGTGCCGAACTTTGACGGAACCCTGGATGAACCTGCCGTCTTGCCGGCGCGTTTGCCGAATATCCTGCTCAATGGCACCACCGGCATCGCCGTGGGCATGGCTACCGATGTGCCGCCGCACAACCTGCGGGAAGTGGCCAGTGCCTGCGTGCATCTGCTCGATGACCCCAAAGCCAGCATCGAAGACCTCTGCGTTCACGTCAAAGGCCCGGATTACCCGACCGAAGCGGAAATCATCACGCCCCAGGCCGACCTGCTGAAAATCTACGAAACCGGTCGTGGTTCGGTGCGCATGCGTGCCGTGTATCGCGTCGAAGATGGCGATATCGTGGTCACCGCGCTGCCGCACCAGGTGTCCGGCGCCAAGGTGCTGGAGCAGATCGCGGCCCAGATGCAGGCCAAGAAGCTGCCGATGGTGGCCGACCTGCGTGACGAGTCCGACCACGAAAATCCTTGCCGTATCGTCATTATCCCGCGCTCCAACCGGGTTGAAGTCGACGAGCTGATGCAGCATCTGTTCGCCACTACCGAGCTGGAATCCAGCTACCGGGTGAACGTCAATATCATCGGCCTGGACGGCAAGCCGCAGCTCAAGAACCTGAAGGCACTGCTCAATGAGTGGCTGGTATTCCGTATCGCCACCGTTCGTCGCCGCCTGCAATATCGCCTCGATAAAGTCGAGCACCGCCTGCACCTGTTGGACGGTTTGCTCACGGCGTATCTGAACCTGGATGAAGTGATCCATATCATCCGCACCGCCGAGCATCCGCGTGCCGAATTGATCGCACGCTTTGGTCTGACGGAAATCCAGGCTGACTACATCCTCGATACCCGTCTGCGTCAGTTGGCGCGTCTGGAAGAGATGAAGCTGCGCAGCGAGCAGGATGCCTTGCTCAAGGAACAGGCCAAGCTTCAAGCCCTGCTGGGCAGTGAATCCAAGCTGCGCAAGCTGGTGCGTGCCGAGCTGATTGCCGATGCCGAAACCTATGGGGACGACCGCCGGTCGCCGATCGTTGCGCGTGCCGAAGCTCGTGCCTTGTCCGAAAACGAACTGATGCCGACCGAGCCGGTGACGGTTGTGCTGTCCGAAAAAGGCTGGGTGCGTTGCGCCAAGGGCCATGATGTCGACGCCACGGGGCTTTCCTATAAAGCGGGCGATGGCTTCAAGACGTCAGCCATCGGACGCTCCAACCAGTTTGCGGTCTTTATCGATTCGACCGGTCGCAGCTACTCGGTTGCGGCGCATACGCTGCCGAATGCGCGGGGCCAGGGCGAGCCGTTAACCGGCAAGCTGCAACCACCGCCAGGCGCAAGCTTTGAGTGCGTGCTGCTGCCTGATGATGACGCGCTGTATGTCATCGCATCCGATGCAGGTTACGGTTTTGTGGTAAAAGGTGAAGACTTGCAGGCCAAGAACAAGGCTGGCAAGGCACTTCTGAGCCTGCCGGCAGGTGCAAAAGTCATTCTGCCGCGGCCTGTGGCCGATCGAGAGCAGAACTGGCTTGCAGCCGTGACCACTGAAGGCCGGTTGCTGGTTTTCAAGATCAGCGACCTGCCGCAACTGGGTAAGGGCAAGGGCAACAAGATCATCGGTATTCCGGGCGAGCGTGTGGCAAGTCGGGAAGAATACGTGACAGACCTGGCGGTAATCCCGCAAGGCGCTACGCTGGTGCTTCAGGCCGGCAAGCGTACACTGTCGCTCAAGGCCGATGATCTGGAACATTACAAAGGAGAGCGTGGACGACGAGGGAACAAACTGCCAAGAGGCTTCCAGCGTGTGGATACCTTGTTGGTGGAAAACAGCTAGGAATATTCATTTAGAGCCAGCGGTCTTCATTTTGCCATGAAGATCGACGCATAATCGCTGGAGTCATGGCGAATATTCACGGATGATATGGTGTCTTGGGGTCTCGGCTGGCTTAGTGCCCGTACGAGCCTATAAGTATCTACACTGTGGCCGCCCGTGGTGGCCACCTGGATGGGACGATGAATTTTCTACGCCTTCCCTTTGTCTTGTTGATGACGGGTGTTTTAGGTCTGGCTGGTTGCAGCATGCATCAGCCGACTGCACTGTATCAGCTCGATAGTGGTGACCCGGGCCAGCCGAAACAGAGCACCGGTCTTGCCGTTTTACTGGGCCCGGTTTCAGTTGCTGACTATCTGCAACGTGAAACCCTACTGCAACGTCAGCCTGACGGTACGCTGACGGCTTCATCCGATGGCCGCTGGGCCGGCAACCTTTCTTCGGACATTGACCAGCTCCTGCTGCGTCAACTGGCCTGGAAGCTGGACAGCCAGCGAGTTGTACTGGCGCCTGCGGTTGCGAACTTCAAGCCTGATGTTCAGGTCGTGTTGTCCATCACCCGTCTGGATTCGGGTGCCAAGCAACCTGCTGTGCTCGATGCGCAATGGCGTTTGCTGGATCGCAAGGGCAATGTTCGTGACAGCCGTCTGGTTCACCTGGAAGAGGTCCACAGCGGTGGCTCTGCCGATCAGGTCCGGGCGCAGGGTCTTTTGCTGCAGCGTCTGGCCGATCAGGTCAGCATGGCGGTCAAGCCAATTGCCTGGCAAGTCGTTGATGAGCCGAAAAAGGCTCCGGTTGCGAAGGCCAAAGAGCCCGATAAACCGAAGATCCCGATGGCTTCACCGATACGCACAGACCTTGAAGTGTTCCGCTTCTAAGTCTGAACCCAACAAAAAAGCCCGCAGCGATGCGGGCTTTTTTGTTGGCTCTATCCAGGTAGGAGCGAGGTCATTCAGGCCTTGTGCGTCTCATGCATTCGCGCCAGCTGGCGCTCCAGCATGGACGGATAAGGCTCCATCAGGCGCTCTACGCAGCAGGCGCCTTCCGGGCTTGCGATCGGGCGGATGCGGGCGCGTTGGCGGATCAGAGTGTCGTCGTTGATCTTGCGCTCCACCAGCAGCAGGTTGCGGCTGTGCTGAGAGAGCGCCAGTGCGTCCTGGGCGGTTTCGGTCAGCAGCAGATCGATCTGGCTCAGGCCGGAGAGGCCTTCACCCAGCGTCAGGCCCAACTGCAATTGCAGGGTGATGCCGCTGTCGGCGACTTCGATCTGCAAGGCATGGCTCAATGCACGCAGCAGTTCGCCACAGCAGATCGCATTGGTCAGGTAGTCCTCACCGCTTTCCTGGCTGTGGAACAGCATCAGTGTGCTGCCGTCATTCAGGGTGTGCAGTTCGCTGTCATAGAGCGAAGCTGCCTGATCGAGGCAGTCGCGATAGCGTTGCAGCAGGTCGGTCAGGCGAGCGCGTGGCAGGCGGCGCAGTTGATCCTGGGCGCCCAGTTGCACGGCCAGTACTGCGCTGTGCTGTGGCTCGCCTGGGGTGGACAGCCCAGCAGCAGGGCGAATGGCCGGTGTGTTGCTGGAGTTGTCGCGAAGATCGGCAAACGGATCTTCCTCGTCCTCTTCATCTTCTTCCGCCACGAAGCGACGTTGCGCGGGAGGCGCGATCACGCGAGGCTTGGGCGTTTCATCGAAGCTTGTATCCCGTGCCGAAAATGAAGGCGCTGGCTGCTCGTCTTCAGGCTCCAGGTATGTATCGTCGTCTTCGCTGTACTCGGGTTCCGGCGGCGTTTGCGGCTCTGGAACCGGTGGGGCGAAGGAGGAGCGCAGTTGCCGCGCCAGATCGCCGATTTCATCCTGGCGGTCTGTGGCGGGGGTGTAAGGGTCGATATCACGCAGCCAGATCCGCAGTTGCAGCAGTGGCGTGGATATGTGGCGGCCCAGGCGCAGGCTCAAGGTCAGCGCCAACGCAAGCAGGATGCCAGCCAGAATGCCCATGCTTTGCAGGCTGATGGTCATGGGCTGCTGGAATTGCGTCATGTCCAGGCTGATGCGTAGGTGTCCGGCCATGACATCCTGGAAAGTGATCTTTATTTCATAAAGACCCTGGGCTTCACCCAGCAGGCTGTTTTTCGGACGCTGCCCGGCCTCCGCAAGGATGCGGTTGTCGACGCTATAGATAGCAGCGTGGGCCACCAGCGGGTTCTTGACCAGATTGCCCAGCAGCACGTTGAGGCTGAGGATGTCGTTGGACACCAGCAGCTCGGTGGCCGACGTTGCAGTCTGTGTGGTCAGGGCCTGCCCCAGTGCGTCAGCCTGTTCGTGCATGGCCTGCTTGAATTGCAGGCCCATCACGCCGGCGTAAATCACCAACGCCAAGGCGACCAGGATCACGTTATGGCTGGCAATACGCAAAGCTATCGGTACACGGCGGTGGCGCAATGCACGAAAGATCAGCAGGAAGAAATTATCGGTTTTAACGGGCGTGGGCCGGTTCACAGAGCACGGCTCTTTCGGTGAAGTTGCGCGCAGTATAACGACCGTCCCAGTAGCGGCAAAGCGCTGGCTGTGCCCGACGGTCACAGAAAGTGGTTAGAATGCGGTTTTTTTCCACTGCTGGGGTGTGCCTTGCGCGAAATCGTCCTGATTAACATCACTGGTGTCGACCGTCCGGGTCTCACTGCGGCCATCACCGGTGTTCTTGCCCAGGGTGGCGTGAACATCCTCGATATTGGTCAGGCGGTGATTCACGACACCTTGTCGTTCGGCATCCTGGTCGAAATTCCGGATACCGAACAGGGCTCTTCCGTCCTCAAGGACATCCTGTTCACAGCCTACAAGCTCGATCAGCAGGTGCGTTTCACTGCGGTGTCCGAAGAGGATTATCAGCAATGGGTCGACGGGCAAGGCAAGGCACGGCATATCGTGACCCTGCTGACCCGCAAGGTCACGGCCGAGCAATTGCAGTGTGTCAGTTCTATCACCGCAAAATACGGCCTTAATATCGACCATATAGATCGTCTGTCCGGGCGCATGCCCCTCGACACGCCAGCCGACAAGGGCAAAGGCTGCATCGAGTTCTCCGTGCGCGGCGAGCCTGCGGATCCGAAGGCCATGCAGGCCGAATTCCTCAGCGTGGCCCAGGAGCTGAACGTCGATATTGCGTTCCAGCAGGATTCGCTGTTCCGTCGTAACCGCCGTCTGGCCGTGTTCGACATGGATTCGACCCTGATCGAAGCCGAAGTCATCGATGAGCTGGCCAAGGCGGCCGGCGTCGGTGAGCAGGTTTCGGAAATCACCGAGCGCGCCATGCGTGGCGAACTGGATTTCCGCGCCAGCTTCAAGGAGCGTCTGTCGCTGCTCAAAGGGCTGGATGTGAAGGTGCTGGATGAAATCGGTGCTTCCCTGCGCCTGACCGAAGGTGCTGAAACCCTGTTTGCCGAACTCAAGCGCCTGGGCTACAAGACCGCGATCCTCTCCGGCGGCTTCACTTACTTTGCCAAGCAGTTGCAGGCGAAGCTGGGCATCGACTATGTGTTCGCCAACGAGCTGGAAGTGGTCGACGGCAAAGTGACCGGTGTTGCAGTCGAGCCGATTGTCGATGCTCAACGCAAGGCCGATCTGCTGCGTGAGCTGGCGAACAAGGAAGGTTTGAGTCTGGAGCAGACTATCGCGGTGGGCGATGGCGCCAATGACTTGCCGATGCTGGCGATTGCCGGTCTTGGGGTCGCGTTCCGCGCCAAGCCACTGGTGAAGCAGTCTGCAAAACAGGCGATTTCGACACTGGGTCTGGACGGGGTTCTGTACCTGCTGGGCTTCCGGGACCGCGAGGGGCGCGGCTGACACGCCTGGTCTGTGTAGCTGTCGCAATCCTCTGAAGGCTTGCGGCGGCTACAGTGAACTCCACAACGAATCGAATTCCTGCCCCGGCTTCGGCTTTTCACTTTCCGTGGCCTTGGGCGCATCGTAGATCTTGTACTCGAACTGGTTGTAGCTGGCGCTGCTGATGTGCCGGTTGCTCAGCGCTGCCCGGCGTTCTTCGCCATTGACGTTGATCATGACCTGGCTGTTTTCCTGAAAGGGCAGGCGCGGGGCGAGCACGGTCGGTGGCTTGCCCATGGCGCGGACTTCCGGAAGCATCAGGGTGCGCAGGTACTGGCTGTTCTGCCCTTCACGTATCAATTGCATGCCACAGGGCTGCGCGAATGGGGCGATCAGTTCGATGCCCATCTGGGTGCCGCCGCTGCGCACCTGTCTGACCCAGCGCACGATGGCGATGCTCCAGCCCTGACCGGCGTCATCCTGAATACCCACCAGTTCACCGGCCTGTAATTGTGGCGGGACCTCTTTGGGCCACGCCAGACAATAGCCGCCGGGGCTGTGGTTGACGATATTCAGTTCAAAGGTCGCAAAGATGTTCTGGGCGTTGGAAGCCGACTCGTTGTCGCCATCGGCGGACTGGTATTCGATTTCCTCGAAAGGCAGCAAGACCGACGAGGTATTGCCGCGATGGGTATCGAAGGCGTTGGACCACGGGTCGTCGGTAGTGTCGTTGACCACCTTGAGGCTGAAATCCGCCACGCTGCTCGCGGCCGGCAGCAGTAACTGCTCGGTGAAGGACTTTTGGCCGCCGACGTAATAGTGCAGGGCGCTCATGCCGATGCACAGTTTGAGCGTGCCCTGGCCCGCAGTGCGCTGAAAGGTTCGTTCGGCCACATCGCCCCAGGCTGCTGCCAGATGTTGCAGCAGGTCGGTGGTGGTACGAGGCGGGACCAGTAATCTGGACTGCGAGCGCTGATCGGCGGGCAGTTCCAGGTATTTATTGAGGGCGTCGGCCAGTGCCAGGGAGTTGATCCCCAGCAGCTTGGGCAACTGCTCTTCGGTAAACAGCGTGCGATAAAGCGGCGGTTTGTCGGACGTGGGGTCCAGGGCAAACAGGCTGTTTTCATTGGCTGGCGATTGCAGCGTGATCAGCGTGCTCCAGGCTTCCAGAGCTTCGGCCATCTTGCCGATATTCAGCTGGCGCATCTGATTGCTGCGTGAGCAACCCATCAGCAGCGCGATGGCATAGGTCTGCTCGACGCTCAGGGTGCGAGTATGGGTGCCCAGCGGCTCATTCACCGGCGTGCTGTGCAACCGGTACTGGCGGGCAATCTGATAGATGTTGTGCAGCTCAAGCCAGAGGCCATCCTGCACCGGGCAATACAATTGACTGGCGCGGATCAAGGGGCCGTTGAGTGCGTGCATGGCGCGTTGCAAGGCGGTGGTGAGCAGGGCGCCCTGTTCCTTGCTGTAGCGCGTCGCCACATTCTGGATGATCTGTTTGTAGCCGGTTGCCAGGTGGTTTTGCAGCGCCTGGCAGAGATTGGCGACCTTGCGCGGACGTTCATCGAGCACGATGGCCTGATTGAGGAAGTGCCGCTCCAGATGGCTGCAGACGAAATAGACTTCCGGGCGCAGCAGCTCCAGCAGTTGGAGGCGGTTCTCGCCGGGGGTTATCAGTTGGTTGAGTTCGGACAGCCCTTGATAGAGCTGGCGGGCCATTTCGCCGATGTTTGCTTTGGGCAGGCTGGAGATCCAGCGTTTCAGGTCGCGGGGATTGGGTTCACAGAATGACAGGCTCGACTGTGTTGGCGTGGGTGCACGCAACAACAGAGGTAAGCTCAAATTACTCATGTGACAGGCAGACTCCAGCTACTTCAAAGGCCAGAACGGTGGCTTTGATTGACGAATTTCACGCATTTTTGCAGTGAATTTATCGTGCATGCGTCAATTAAAGTGCGCTGCTTCCTACAGCACCGATAAGGCGACTTTAACAGCATCGACACGTTCTCGCAGCTTTTATGGCCTCATGCCATTACCTGTCTGCTTCCCTTGGAGCACTGGCTTGAGCACAGGTTCCTGAGTACCTGTGCATTTCAAGTCAGGAGATGTTTCAGGCCTGGGCAGGTGCTGCCATGGCTTGTCCCATTTGCACCTTGGAACCAGCGGTCAGTTCCTCGGCCCATTTAACCTGATCCGGGCCAAACAGCACGATAGCGGTGGAACCCAGCTTGAAGCGGCCCATCTCGGCGCCTTTCTCCAGGTGTATTGGTGCGCGTGCGGCTTCGTCATAGCTCACGGTTTTCAGTTCGCGCTTGGGCGGCGTGACCAGCCCGGCCCAGACGGTTTCCACCGAGGCGACGATCATGGCGCCGACCAGTACAACGGCCATCGGACCGCGCTCGGTGTCGAACAGGCAGACCACGCGCTCATTGCGGGCGAACAGCTCTGGAACGTTTTCGGCGGTGGTCTGGTTGACCGAAAAGAGACGGCCTGGCACGTAGACCATTTCGCGCAAGGTCCCGGCAAGAGGCATGTGGACGCGGTGGTAGTCCTTTGGTGACAGGTAGACAGTCGCAAACTGGCCGCCCATGAACGGAGCCGAGAGTTTTGGATCGCCGCCCAGCAGCTCGAGTGCGCTGAAGCTGTGGCCCTTGGCCTGGAAGATACGGCCGTGCTCGATAGGACCCAACTGGCTGATGGCGCCGTCGGCCGGGCACAGGATGGCGCCGGGAGTGGTGTCCAGTGGGCGTGCGTCCGGTTTCAGGGCGCGGGTGAAGAAGTCGTTGAAGTGCTCGTAGGCAGTGAGGTCTTCGACCTGGGCCTGAGACATGTCCACCTGATAGCGGCGTGCGAACCAGGCTGTGAAGGCATTCTTGAACCAGCGCACGCGGCATTCGGTAACGCAGCCCGCCAGACGGGACAGAAGATGATGTGGCAGCAGGTGCTGACTAAGGATGAACAGACGCTCTTTCATTTATATTCCTAAAGCTTGAGGGAGGAGCCGACTCGTTTGGAGCTGATGTCACTTCTCGATCGGGGTGTCCGGGTGATTGCCCCATTCACCCCATGACCCGGCGTAAGCCTTGACTCGTGGATAGCCGAGAGCCTTGGCCACCAGATAAGTGAAGCCGGAGCGGTGGTGGGTCTGGCAGTGGGTGATCACTTCCTTGTCGGGAGTGATGCCCAGGTTTTCCAGGATCTGCGGCATGTCCTGGCGGATACGCAGGTTGCGGGTCTTGTCCATGCCGGCAGTCCACTCAAAGTTGACTGCGCCAGGAATATGACCGCCTCGGGCTGCCACAACCTTTTCCCCTGAATATTCGGTCGGCCCACGTGCATCCCAGATCGCCAGATCGGCAGCACCGAGGCGCGACTGCACATATTCGCGGGTCGCGGTGGGCTCGCCATGCAGGGTGAGGGCCACAGGAGTGGTCGCAGCAGCCGGAACATCGGTGGTCAGCGGCAAGGATTGCGCTTCCCATGCCAGCACGCCGCCATCCAGATAGTGGTAGCCAGTGTGGCCGATGACATCCAGCAGCCAGATGAAACGTCCGGCCCAGCCGCCGCCTTCGTCGTCATAGACCACATAGACGGCGTCCGGATTGTGGCCGAGTTCGCTGAACAGTCTTTCGAGATCCCCATGGGCCGGCAGCAGGCCTGGCGCAGGTGGCTGGCCCAGTTGGGTACGCTTGGGATCGACGAAGCGGGCGCCGCGGATATGACCAGCCTCGTAACGGGCGCTGCTGGTCAGATCGACGAGGATCAGTTGCGGGGCGTCAAGGCGCTCAAGCAGATCTTGTGGCTCGATGACCAACGGCAAACCAGTGAAGACGGACATTTGCAGCCTCCGATAAAGGGGAAGTGCGAATTGTACGCCAGGCCTCAGGCTTTGCGTTGGCTAAAGATAGCCAGTGATCGCTCAATACATTGCGCGGTTTTTCCGAATGCCTGAACGGATATTTCCGACAATGGACCTCCACCCTGATCCGCGACCACCAGCAGCAGGACCCTGCCGTTGTTGCCCAGTGAGCGGATCAGCCAGTGCTCGCCCTTGAAGATGCCTTTCAGGGCAGCAGGCAGCAGCGCCGCAAATTGTGCATGGTTGGTGGGGGTGATGCGCAGTTGGGTTGGTTGGGTCAGCAGGCGCTGCAGGACCGTACTTTCCTTTATAGAGAATTGGAGTCCCGAAACTTCTGGTGGCAGCCCGCCGGCCAGATGCACGCGCACTACGCTGGCCGTCTTGTCCGCCATCAGCAGCATGACCCGCTCCATACCGCAGGCCACCAAAGCATCGCGAGCGGTCGTGGTCAGGTGCATGGAATTGATGAACGGCGTGGGTTCTACCAGCAATTCGGCGCACTGCTTGCGCCACTGTTGCAGGGCGTCGGCGGAGGGCGGGGGGGCGACATCGTTGTCGCGTCTGATGCGTCGGGCATCCCAGGGCCAGATCAGGGATTCGGCCGGATGCCACAAATCTGTTTCGGCATGGATGCGAGCGCTGTTGGCGGCGTTCTGGTGAGCCTGTTGCTGGACTTCCGCCAGTGGCTGTTGCAGATAAAGGCTGGCGAGCCGCTCCCAGCGCAGGCAATGCGGGCTGTTCCAAGCCTGTTGGGCCGACAGCGCCAGGCCATTGCCCAGCAGCACGGTATTGGCTGGCTGATTCAGCCAGCGACGCAGGTTCGGGTCGGCATCCATGAGTTGCTGCTGGCGCAACGGGTCTTGATCCTCACGGGCGATGTGCAGGGCCTTGACCAGCTCGCGTCGCTCGTTGATCAGCACTTTATAGCCGCGGGTGACCCAGACCGGCAGACGCCAGAACTCGGCCAGCGCCAGGCACAGCTCCAGCAGGCTGACGCCGAACAGCTCTTTCTCGACCACGCTGCTGGACTCGCCCTTGTGAATGACCCGCACTTCCCAGTCCTCCAGAAGCTTGGGGTGCGCGAGTGCCATGGGCCACAGCGGCGACAGAAACAACAGGCTGCCCAGATGGATGTCCTGCCACAGACGGGCGAGGCGACTGGCGAACAGCCCATTGGCCTGTTGCGTGGCATGCTGGCTGATAAGGATCAACTGGCGGAAAGCGGCCGGTATGTCCTTGGGGTCCTTGGCAGGCAGGCGACCGAGCAGTATTTCGGTGCGGGCCAGCCCCAGTCGGTTGATTGCAATCTCCAGGCTTTCCGCCGGTTCCACCATGCCATGGCTTTTATGGTTGGCTTCACGCAGCACGCTCAATACCAGCTCCGGGCTTTCCTGCATCATGTCGGCGATGTCGCGCAGCGAGCGGCGGCTGTCTTTCAGCGCGTCGCGAACATGATTGTGGTTCACCGAGGGGATAGGCAAGTCCACGGCGTCCAGATGCTTGATCCAGGCATCGAGGGTCTTGGGTATCGAGTGCTTCACAGAGCTTGCGGTCGACATTGGAAGGCCTTTACAGCTGATTTTTTTATGCAGCGCAGGCTGCGATTCTTCAGGGCTGGACAGCTGTTTTCAAGCCTTTGTTCTAGGGTCGAACTGGTTTTTCACAATAACTGACTATAGTCTGGACCAAGGAGGCCGATACGTAGAACAAGAGTTTCCGCACTTGCCCCTGAACCCGACTCGATAAGTATTTTCTACCTATGGCTAAAATTATCGGCATCATCGTCGTTTTCGCGAGCGTGCTCGGCGGATACGTTCTATCCCACGGCCAGGTCGCAGCGCTGTTTCAGCCCTATGAAGTGCTGATTATCGGTGGTGCAGCCCTGGGTGCATTCCTCCAGGCCAACCCTGGCTATATGACCATGCACGTCTTCAAGAAGTCCTTGCAGATGTTCGGTACGCGTTTTACTCACGCCTACTATCTGGAAGTGCTGGGTCTGGTCTACGAGATCCTCAACAAGAGCCGCCGCGAAGGCATGATGGCGATTGAAGGGGATATCGAGGAGCCGGCTTCCAGCCCGATCTTCGCCAAGTACCCTGGCGTGCTCAAGGATGCACGCATGACGGCCTATATCTGCGATTACCTGCGGATCATGTCGTCGGGCAACATGGCGCCCCATGAACTCGAAGGCCTGTTCGACATGGAGTTGTTGAGCATGAAGGAAGAGCTTGAGCATCCTTCCCACGCCGTTACCGGTATTGCCGACGGTATGCCCGGTTTCGGTATCGTGGCAGCGGTACTGGGTATCGTGATCACCATGGCTTCCCTGGGTTCCGGCGACAAGGCCGCTATCGGTATGCACGTAGGTGCGGCCCTGGTAGGTACCTTCTTCGGTATTCTGGCGGCCTACGGCTTCTTCGGCCCGCTGGCCACTTCCCTGGCTCACGATGCCAAGGAAGAGATGAACGTCTACGAATGCATCAAGGCTTCCCTGGTGGCTTCGGCTTCCGGCATGCCACCTTCACTGGCCGTGGAGTTCGGTCGCAAGGTTCTGTATCCGGCGCATCGGCCCAGCTTCAGTGAGCTGGAACAAGCGGTTCGCGGTCGTTAAGTCATGGAAAATAATCAGCCGATAATCATCAAGCGCGTAAAGCGCTTTGGTGGCGGACACCACGGTGGCGCCTGGAAGATTGCCTTTGCTGACTTTGCGACAGCGATGATGGCGTTCTTCCTGGTGCTGTGGCTGTTGTCTGCTGCCACACCCGAGCAGTTGATCGCGGTCGCAGGTTACTTCAAGGACCCGGTCGGCTTCACTGACAGTGGCTCGCCCTATGTGATCGATCTGGGCGGCTCGCCCGAGATGTCGCCTAACCAGACCCTCAACCCCGAGGTCAAGACCACGCCGTCCCCGGATACCGTGCCTATCGAGTCGGATACCTCTGAATCCAAGGCTGAGCAGGTCGAGCAGGAGCGTCTTGAGATGCTGTTGCAGGAACTGCAGAACAAGGTTGAAGAGAACCCGCAACTGCTGAAGTTCAAGGATCAGATCCTGTTCGAGATCACTCAGGATGGCCTGCGGATCCAGATCATGGACGCAGATAACCGGCCCATGTTCGACTCCGGCAGCGCCCGTCTGAAACCGTACTTCGAGGACATTCTGTTGGCCATGGCCGACACCATTCGCACGGTGCCGAACAAGACCAGCATCAGCGGCCACACCGACGCCAAACCTTATGTGGGTAGCGGTGAGTTCGGTAACTGGGAACTGTCGGCAAACCGCGCCAACGCTGCACGTCGTGCGCTGGTGGCAGGCGGTTACCCTGATTCGCAGGTCGCCCGGGTGGTCGGGTATGCTTCTTCGTCGTTGTATGACCGTGAGCATCCGTTCAATCCGGTAAACCGTCGTATCGATATCGTCGTGTTGACCAAAAAGGCCCAGCAGCGTATCGAGGGTGATCAGAATACCGGTGGTGCGCCGCAGACTCAGCCTGCTCCGGCAGCGCCAGGGGCTCCGGGAGCGTCCACTACGGTGCCGGTCGATCCGCAGGCCTATGCCCAGCCTCACGAGATTCGGCAAAAGCTGAATATCTTCGAGGAAGGCCAGTTGCGGGCTGAACCCGCCAAAAACTGAGTGATGACAACCGATACAAAAGCGCCGCGATCATCGCGGCGCTTTTGTGTGCGTTTCAGTAACTGTCTTGCGGCAGACTGGCGATGATCGAGCGATAACTGTTCATGCGCTGCTGCTGAACCCGGCCATCTTCCAGAGCCTTGAGCAAGGCACAGCCCGGTTCACGGTCATGCTTGCAGTCACGGAAGCGGCAGGTGCCGATCAGGTCGTTGAACTCGATGAAACCGGCTTCCACATCGGCACGGCTGACATGGCCCAGGCCGAATTCGCGTATACCCGGTGAGTCGATCAGGTCGCCGCCACGGGGGAAGTGGAACAGGCGGGCAGTGGTCGTGGTGTGCGTGCCCTGGCCGGACAGCTCCGACAGCGGGCCGACACGTGTCTCGACTTCCGGCAGCAGGCTGTTGACCAGCGAAGACTTGCCCACGCCCGACTGGCCCACGAATACGCTGATATGGCCATCGAGGCGGTTCTGCAACTGTTGCATGCCATCGCCATGATGTGCCGACACTTCCATGACCGGATAACCCAGTGTGCGGTACACCGCCAGCAGGGCGTTGAGCGCCGGAGCGTTCTGCTCGTCGATCAGATCGGCCTTGTTGAGCAGCAGCAACGGGTGAATGCCGGCGTGTTCGGCGGCAACCAGATAGCGGTCGATCAGGTTGGCGTGAGGCTCGGGCATCGGCGCGAAGACAATCACGATCAGGTCGACGTTGGCTGCTACCGGCTTGAGCTGGCCGCGGGTGTCCGGGCGACAGAGTTCGGTGGTGCGGGGCAGTTGCGCAACGATAACGCCAATGCCCTGGTTGCCTGCACGCCAGACCACCTGGTCGCCGGTAACCAGCGCTGGCAGGTTGGCGCGCAAGTGGCAGCGGAAAACCTGACCACGCTGTTCGCCGTCCTGGGCTTCGACTTCAACCTGCACACCGAAGTGAGCGATCACAAGCCCGGTCTGCTCGGGGCCGAGGTCGCCGCCCTCCAGGGTTTCCAGAGCCTGCGTCTCGCGTTTTGCAGCGCGGGCGGCGCGTTCGCCCTGGATCTTTTCGATGCGCCAGTTCTGGCGGCGATTGAGTTGGCGTTTGGCCATGGGTGTTCCGAGTTGATGAAGCGAATGATTGGGTCGTACATTGAATCCGGCGGAGTCTAGCACGCCGGGGTGAGCTAAACTGCGAAGCCTAGCCAAGGAGTCGTCACATGCAGAACAAGCAAAACCTGATCTGGATCGATCTGGAAATGACCGGCCTGGACCCGGACACCGATGTCATCATCGAAATGGCCACGATCATCACCGACAGTGAGCTCAATACGCTGGCCGAAGGGCCGGTGATCGCCATTCACCAGAGCGACGAAACGCTGGCCGGGATGGACGAGTGGAATACCCGTCAACATGGCGGCTCGGGCCTGACCCAGCGGGTTCGCGAAAGCACCATCAGCATGGCTGAAGCCGAGGCTCAGACCCTGGACTTCATCAAACAGTGGGTACCGGAGCGCAGCTCGCCGATCTGTGGCAACAGCATTTGCCAGGATCGCCGCTTCCTGTATCGACACATGTCGGCACTGGAAAACTATTTCCACTACCGCAACCTCGATGTTTCCACCCTCAAGGAACTGGCTGCCCGCTGGTCGCCGGAGTTGCGCTTCAAGAAAGGCAACACCCATCTTGCGCTGGACGACATTCGGGAGTCGATTGCCGAGCTGCGTTTCTACCGCGAGCATTTCATCAAGTAATGGGTTGCTGCCTGAGTGTGGCGAATAAACCTCGCCGCACTCTTTCAGTGCGTTGATCCGCTGGTTAGACTGCGCGCCTTTGTCGCAGGTGTAGTCGCCATGTTGCTGATGCTTTATCTGATTGCCATCACGGCTGAAGCCATGACGGGCGCTTTGTCTGCCGGACGTCGCGGCATGGACTGGTTCGGTGTGGTGCTGATCGCTTGTGTCACTGCGCTTGGCGGCGGTTCGGTGCGCGATGTGCTGATTGGGCATTACCCGCTGACCTGGGTCAAACACCCGGAATACCTGGTCCTGACCAGCGTAGCGGCATTGGTGACGATCTTTATCGCGCCCTTGATGCGCCATCTGCGCTCGCTGTTTCTGGTCCTTGATGCCCTGGGGTTGGTGGCTTTTACCCTCATTGGCTGCATGACTGCGCTGGAGGCCGGGCATGGCATGCTCATTTGCGCAGTATGTGGCGTTATCACCGGCGTTTTTGGCGGCATCCTTCGGGATATCTTCTGCAACGACATTCCCCTGATCTTCCGGCGCGAACTCTATGCCAGCGTGTCATTCCTGGCGGCCTGGTGTTTCCTGCTGTGCCGCTATCTGGAGCTGCCAACCGAGCAAGGCATCCTGATTACCCTCTTCGGCGGCTTCCTGCTGCGCTTGCTGGCCATCCGCTTCAAATGGGAAATGCCGAAGTTCGTCTACAAGGACGAACACTGAGCTTACTGAACGAATTCATTCCTACAGGGCGTGCTGCTTCAGCGCCCATTCCACATGCTCGCGCACCATTTCTGATGGATGGTCGCGGCGAGCTTCCAGGGCCTGGAGGACGGGGATGGTGGAGGGGGCGTTGCCCAGTCCCACTGCCAGATTGCGCAGCCAGCGCTCGTAACCGGCGCGTCGCAGTGGCGAGCCTTCGGTGCTGCTGAGGAATTTTTCTTCATTCCACATGAACAGTTCGGCCAGCCCGGCGTTGTCCAGGTTGTGGCGTGGCTGGAAGTCGCTCTGGCTTGTGGGGCGGGCGAAGCGGTTCCAGGGGCAGACGATCTGGCAGTCGTCACAGCCAAACACCCGATTGCCGATCAAGGAGCGCAGCTCTTCGGGGATCGAGGTCTTGAGTTCGATGGTCAGGTAGGAAATACAACGCCGGGCATCCAGCACGTAAGGCCCGACGAAGGCCGCGGTGGGGCAGATGTCCAGGCAGGCGGTGCAGCGTCCGCAATGTTCGGTTGCGTGCGGTGCATCTACAGGTAACGGCAAGTCCACGAACAGTTCGCCGAGAAAGAAAAAGCTGCCTGCCTTGCGATTGAGCACCAGAGTGTTTTTGCCGATCCAACCCAGCCCGGCCTGTTCGGCGATGGCCTTTTCCAGTACCGGCGCGCTGTCGACGAATGCCCTGAAGCCGAACGGCCCGATTGACTGCTGAATGCGCTCGGCCAGTTGCTGGACGCGCTTGCGAACCAGCTTGTGATAATCGCGCCCAAGGGCGTAACGCGAGACGTAGGCCTTTTCCGGTTCTGTCAGGCGCTGTGCCATTTCGGTATCGCCCGGCAGATAATCCATGCGTAATGACACGACACGCAACGTGCCCGGTACCAATTCGTCTGGATGGGAACGTTTGCTGCCATGGGCGGCCATATAGTCCATTTCGCCGTGGTAACCCGCCTCGAGCCAGCGCTCTAGGTGCTGTTCATGCTCTGCCAGATCGAGCCCTGATATGCCGACCTGTTGAAAGCCCAGCTCACGGCCCCACTCCTTGATCGATTGCGCAAGGCTGATGAGGTCATCGGAAGTTGGAAGTTCAGCAGTAATAGCAGGCATGCGCAGAGAGAAACCGGGTCCAAGGTGCGTATAATTCTGCCAGACATCGGAGCCCGGATACGCATGTTCGACACTAAACCTCATTTACCCGACGCGCTGTACAGTGCCGATCAGGTCCGGGATCTGGATTCCCGGCTGATTGCCGCAGGTACGCCGGGTCTGGAATTGATGCAGCGCGCAGCCCATGCGACTTGGCGAGCCTTGCGTCGGCAGTGGCCTCAGGCGGGTGAGTTGACGGTGCTGGCCGGGCGCGGCAACAACGCCGGGGATGGGTATCTGGTGGCGTCACTGGCACAGAAGGCCGGTTGGCGGGTAAGGGTGCTGGCGGTGGGAGATTCTGCCGCGCTGACGGGCGATGCCGCCACAGCCCATGGCGAGGCTGTTGCCACGGGTGTGGATATTCAGCCCTGGTCCGCTCAGGCGTTATCCGGAGTGGTGCTGGATGCCTTGCTGGGGACGGGCTTGAACGGCGAAGTGCGCGAGCCTTATCTGTCGGCGATCAAGGCAATCAACGCCAGTGGCTTGCCGGTTGTGGCGGTGGATATTCCGTCGGGCCTGAGTGCCGATACGGGACGAGTGCTGGGTGTCGCCGTACGTGCCGAACTGACCGTGACCTTTATCGGCCTGAAGCTTGGGCTGCTGACCGGTGATGCGGCGGATCGGGTCGGTGAGCTGGTCTTTGATGATTTGCAGGCGGATTCGAGTCTGGTCGCGCAGACGCCGGTCAGTGCGAAACGCCTGGATACATTTAACCTGCCAGCGCTGGCGTCACGTCCCAAGGCCGCTCACAAAGGGCTGTATGGGCGGGTTCTGGTGATTGGCGGCGATCATGGTTTTGGCGGTGCAGCCTTGTTGAGTGCCGAAAGCGCATTGCGTAGCGGCGCCGGCATGGTCACTCTGGCGACCCGCAGTGAGCATGTGCCTGCGGCATTGGTACGGATGCCGGAAGTCATGAGCGCGGCGATTCATTCTGCCAATCAGTTGCTGGCTTTGATCGAGCCAGCCGCTGTGCTGGTGGTCGGTCCCGGATTGGGGCAGGCGAGTTGGGGCCGCTGTCTGTTGTCGGCAGCGGCTGATGCCGGGCGACCGCAGGTCTGGGATGCCGATGCCTTGAATCAACTGGCGGGTGGCATTGTGAGTCTGCCGGTAAATAGTGTCATTACCCCGCATCCCGGTGAGGCTGCGCGGCTTCTGGGGATCAGCACCCAGGAGGTCCAGGCCGATCGCCCGTCAGCGGCGCGTGCGCTGGCCCGTAAATTCAATACCGTCTGTGTGCTCAAGGGCAGCGGCAGCCTGATTGTCGATCCCGATGGGCGCCTGGCCTTGTGTGATCGAGGCCATCCGGCCATGGCCACGGCTGGTCTGGGCGATGTGCTGGCCGGGTTGATCGGCGCGTTGCTGGCGCAACACATGACGCCATTCGATGCGGCCTGCCTCGGTGTCTGGCTGCATGCCCGCGCCGGAGAGCAGGCGGGTGCTTCAGGTCGCGGGCTGGCGGCCAGCGATACAATTCCAGCCATTCGTCAGTTATTGGAGGAGCTACAACCGTGTCTGAGTTAACGCTGCATTTGACTGGCGAAGAGGCCATGATGGGTTTTGGCTCGCGTCTGGGTCAGGTCACCCAGGGTGTCGGCGTCATTTTTCTCGAAGGTGATCTTGGGGCGGGCAAGACCACGCTTTCCCGTGGCCTGATCCGTGGGCTCGGGCATGTGGGGGCGGTCAAGAGCCCGACGTTTACCTTGGTCGAGCCCTATGAAATCGGTTCGATACGCGCCTTTCACTTTGATCTGTATCGTCTGGTGGATCCCGAGGAGCTGGAGTTCATGGGCGTGCGGGATTACTTCGATGGGGATGTGCTCTGCCTGATCGAATGGCCTCAGCGCGGCACAGGCTTTTTGCCAAAGCCCGACCTGACCATTACCATTAGGCCGCATGAGCAGGGGCGGTCTGTAACATTGAGCCCTCAAGGCTCGCGTGGCGAAACCTGGTGTGCCGCTTTGGCTTTGGAATTCAAATAGATATGGGGTTAGGTATGCGCATGCGCGCGCTGGTTACTGTAGTGGGCCTGCTGGTGATGGCTGTGGCCGTCGAAGCGCTGGCCGCTACCCAAGTACGAAGTGTCCGCTTATGGCGTGCACCGGATAACACCCGGCTGGTTTTCGATCTGTCCGGGCCTGTCCAGCACAGTGTTTTCACGCTGACATCGCCTGATCGTCTGGTCATCGATATCAATGGTGCGACCCTTGCCGGGCCGCTGAATGTGGCAACGGCCAATACGCCGATCACCAGCATGCGTTCGGCTCAACGTACTCCGACGGATCTGCGGGTGGTCATCGACCTGAAAAAGGTGGTCACGCCCAAGAGCTTCACCCTGGCGCCCAACCAGCAGTACGGCAACCGCCTGGTGGTGGACCTGTTCGACAATGCCGCCGACGCCAATCCTGCGCCGACTATCCCGGACAACGTGGCCAATACTGCGCCCGCTGTCCCTGTGAGCCCGGCCAAGCCCGAAATCAAGCTGACGCCTGTGCCCAACGGCAAGCGCGATATCGTGGTCGTCATCGACGCCGGTCATGGAGGCGAAGACCCTGGCGCCTCTGGCGGCAGAGGCCAGCAAGAGAAACATGTGGTGTTGTCCATCGCCAAGGAGTTGCAGCGCCAGATCAACGGTGAAAAGGGCTACCGTGCCGAGCTGACGCGCACCGGCGACTATTTCATTCCGTTGCGCAAACGTACGGAAATCGCTCGTGCCAAGGGCGCAGACCTGTTCGTGTCCATTCACGCCGACGCCGCACCTTCAAAAGCAGCCTTTGGTGCCTCGGTGTTTGCCTTGTCCGACAAGGGCGCAACCTCCGAAACAGCACGCTGGCTGGCGGACAGTGAAAACCGTTCCGACCTGATCGGTGGTGCCGGTGCGGTCAGTCTGGATGACAAGGACCGGATGCTGGCGGGCGTGCTGCTGGACCTGTCCATGACGGCTTCGCTGTCGTCGAGCCTGAACGTCGGGCAGAAGGTGTTGAGCAATATCGGTCGGGTGACTTCGCTGCACAAATCCCGTGTCGAACAGGCCGGGTTCATGGTGCTCAAGTCCCCTGACATTCCGTCGATCCTGGTGGAAACCGGCTTCATTTCCAACGCCAACGAAGCGAACAAGCTGACGACCTCTTCTCACCAGCAAGCGTTGGCCCGCTCGATCAATTCGGGCGTCAAACAGTTCTTCCAGCAGAATCCGCCTCAAGGCACTTACATCGCCTGGCTGCGGGATAACGGCAAGCTGGCGCAAGGGCCTCGTACCCATGTCGTGCGCTCGGGGGAAACCCTTGCGATGGTGGCTGCCCGTTATGACATGAGCGTGGCGACCCTGCGCAATGCCAACAACCTGAAGACCGATGCCTTGCGCATCGGCCAGGATCTGAGCATTCCGAGTACGGAGGTCGCTGCGCAATAATGAGTGACCTCCTTCTCGATGGCGATCAATCCGACGCCGTGAATGCAGCAGTGAATGCTGCCCGAATCGAACTGCTCAGCCCGCGACTGGCCAACCAGATCGCCGCGGGCGAAGTGGTCGAGCGCCCGGCCTCGGTCATCAAAGAGCTGCTGGAAAACAGCCTGGATTCCGGTGCCCGGCGCATTGATGTCGATGTCGAGCAAGCCGGTATCAAGCTGCTGAAAGTCCGTGATGACGGCAGCGGCATTTCTTCCGATGACCTGCCTCTTGCACTGGCGCGACATGCCACCAGCAAGATTCGCGAGCTGGAAGACCTTGAACGTGTCATGAGCCTGGGGTTTCGGGGTGAGGCGCTGGCGTCGATCAGCTCTGTGGCGCGCCTGACCCTGACATCTCGTACCCGCGATGCCGACAAGGCCTGGCAGGTCGAAACCGAAGGTCGCGACATGGCGCCGCGTGTGCAACCCGCCGCGCATCCGGTCGGTACTTCGGTGGAAGTGCGGGATCTGTTTTTCAATACGCCGGCGCGTCGCAAGTTCCTTAAGGCCGAGAAGACCGAATTCGATCACCTGCAGGAAGTCATCAAGCGCATGGCGCTGGCGCGTTTCGACGTCGCTTTCCATCTTCGCCACAACGGTAAAACTGTGCTCAGCCTGCACGAAGCCCATGACGATGCTGCGCGAGCGCGTCGTGTGGGGGCGATCTGCGGGCCTGGCTTCCTGGAGCAGGCGCTGCCGATAGAAATCGAGCGCAATGGCCTGCATCTGTGGGGGTGGGTCGGCTTGCCGACGTTCTCGCGCAGTCAGGCGGATCTTCAGTATTTCTTCGTCAATGGCCGTGCGGTGCGCGACAAGCTGGTGGCCCATGCGGTTCGTCAGGCCTATCGCGACGTGCTGTTCAATGGTCGGCACCCGACATTCGTGCTGTTTTTCGAGCTGGATCCGGCTGCCGTGGACGTCAACGTTCACCCGACCAAGCATGAAGTGCGCTTCCGTGACGGGCGCATGGTGCATGATTTCCTGTACGGCACCCTGCATCGTTCCCTGGGTGATGTGCGCCCCGACGATCAGTTGACCAGTGCGCCGATACCCGTGGTCGAACGCCCAAGCGGGCCGCAGGCCGGGGAGTTCGGGCCGCAAGGTGAAATGCGTCTGGCGAACAATGTGCTGGAGCAGCCTCAGGGCGAGCCTTATGCGCGACCGGCATCTGGCGGTTCGGGCGGCGGCTATCAGTATCAGTACTCGCCACGTCCGACTTCCGCATTGCCAACTGCCGAAGCGCAAAGTGCCTATCGGGAGTTTTTCGCGCCGCTGCCCGAGGCTGCACCGGCTTCGCTACCGGCGTCGCAAAGCGATATTCCGCCACTGGGTTACGCACTGGCGCAGCTCAAGGGTATTTATATCCTGTCCGAAAACGCCCACGGGCTGGTGCTGGTGGACATGCATGCCGCCCATGAGCGCATCATGTACGAGCGCCTGAAAATCGCCATGGCCAGCGAAGGCCTCAGCGGGCAGCCGTTGTTGGTGCCCGAGTCGCTGGCGGTGAGTCAGCGCGAGGCCGATTGTGCCGAAGAGCACATCGCGACCTTCCAGCGCCTGGGCTTCGAATTGCAGCGCCTTGGCCCGGAAACCCTGGCCATCCGGCAGATTCCGGCACTGCTCAAGCAGGCCGAGGCGAACCGTCTGGTCAGCGATGTACTGGCCGACCTGATGGAATACGGCACCAGCGACCGGGTGCAGGCGCATATCAACGAACTGCTGGGCACCATGGCGTGTCATGGCGCGGTTCGGGCCAATCGCCGTCTGGCCATCCCGGAAATGAACGCCTTGCTGCGCGATATGGAAAACACCGAGCGCAGCGGCCAATGCAACCATGGTCGACCCACCTGGACCCAGATGGGCCTGGACGACCTGGACAAATTATTCCTGCGCGGTCGTTGAATGAATGCTTTACCACCGGCCATCTTTCTCATGGGGCCAACTGCCGCTGGCAAGACCGATCTTGCCATCGAACTGACCAAAGTCCTGCCCTGCGAGCTGATCAGCGTCGATTCGGCGCTGGTCTATCGTGGCATGGATATCGGCACGGCCAAGCCTTCACGGGAGCAACTGGCCGAATTTCCCCATCGTCTGATCGATATTCTCGACCCGTCCGAAAGCTACAGCGCCTCCGATTTCCGTACTGACGCCATGGCCGCCATGGCCGAAATTACCGCACGGGGAAATATTCCTTTGCTGGTGGGCGGCACTATGTTGTATTTCAAGGCTCTATTGGACGGGCTTGCCGATATGCCTGCCGCCGATGCACAGGTTCGAGCCGAGCTTGAAGCTCACGCAAAGGCCCATGGCTGGCAGGCGTTGCATGATCAGTTGGCTGCCGTGGACCCGGTGTCTGCGGCACGTATACATCCCAACGATCCGCAGCGTCTGATCAGGGCGCTGGAGGTGTATCGAGTCAGCGGGATGAACATGACTGCGCATCGCGAGCAACAATCTGAGCAAACTGCTCAAGCCGCAGCGTCCGGGCGTCAGCAATTGCCCTATACTGTGGCCAGTCTCGCGATAGCTCCGGCTGATCGCAAGGTGTTGCATGACCGCATCGCGCTACGCTTTTTGCAAATGCTGGATCAGGGGTTTCTGGACGAAGTACTGGCTTTGCGCTCAAGAGGAGACCTGCATTCGGGTTTGCCATCGATAAGAGCTGTCGGTTATCGCCAGGTCTGGGATCACCTGGATGGGAAGCTGACACGGGAAGAAATGCAGGAGCGGGGCATCATTGCCACGCGCCAGTTGGCTAAAAGGCAGTTCACCTGGCTACGCAGTTGGGAGAATTTGCACTGGTTGGACAGCCTGGCACGCGACAATCTGCCACGCACCTTGAAATACCTGGGATCGGCCTCCATATTGGGCTGAGTCCTTGCAATTGCCGTCTATCCTTGGGGGGTGGCCGGTTCAAGCCAATCGAATTCGTTTTATTATTATTGATCCTTAAAGGAGTGCGGCACATGTCAAAAGGGCATTCGCTACAAGACCCTTACCTGAATACCTTGCGTAAAGAGAAGGTCGGGGTTTCGATCTATCTGGTTAACGGCATCAAGCTGCAAGGCACCATCGAGTCTTTTGACCAGTTCGTCATCCTGCTGAAAAACACTGTCAGCCAGATGGTCTACAAGCACGCAATCTCCACTGTTGTTCCTGTTCGTCCGATTCGCCTGCCTAGCGCTACCGATTCCGATTCGGGTGACGCTGAGCCAGGTAACGCCTGATAGGAGTCTGCCTTGTTCTTTGAGCGCCACAGTGGTGGTGAGCGGGCAATTCTCGTTCACCTGGATGGTCAGGACCCTGAGGCGCGCGAAGATCCGCAGGAGTTTCAGGAGCTGGCCATATCGGCGGGTGCCGATACCGTCGCGTTTATCAACGTGCCGCGTCATCGGCCATCGGCCAAATACCTGATTGGCACTGGCAAGGTCGAAGAGCTTCGCGACCAGGTCAGGTCCGAGCAGGCCGATCTGGTTATCTTCAATCACACCCTCTCGCCCAGCCAGGAACGTAACCTCGAGCGTGCATTCGAGTGTCGCGTGCTGGATCGCACCGGTCTGATTCTGGACATTTTCGCGCAACGTGCGCGCACTCACGAAGGCAAGCTGCAGGTCGAACTGGCCCAGCTTGAGCATATGAGTACCCGTCTTGTTCGTGGCTGGACTCACCTTGAGCGTCAGAAAGGTGGTATCGGTTTGCGTGGGCCGGGTGAAACCCAGCTGGAAACGGACCGTCGCCTGCTTCGGGTTCGCCTGCGGCAGATCAAGGCGCGCCTGGAAAAGGTTCGCAGTCAGCGCGATCAGGCCCGCAGAGGGCGCAAGCGCGCCGATATTCCTTCGGTTTCACTGGTGGGTTATACCAACGCCGGCAAATCGACACTGTTCAATGCGGTGACAGACTCTGAGGTGTTCGCGGCCGACCAGTTGTTCGCAACCCTCGATCCGACCCTGCGCCGTCTGCAGCTCGACGATCTGGGGCCGATCGTTCTGGCCGATACCGTGGGTTTCATCCGTCACCTGCCGCACAAGCTGGTCGAGGCTTTCCGGGCAACGCTCGAAGAGTCGAGCAACTCGGACCTGCTGTTGCATGTGATCGATTCCCATGAGCCTGACCGCATGTCGCAGATCGAACAGGTCATGGCGGTGCTGGGAGAGATCGGCGCCGAGGGCTTGCCGATCCTTGAGGTGTATAACAAACTCGATTTGCTGGAAGGTGTGGATCCTCAGATACAACGCGATGCCGATGGCAAGCCGCAGCGTGTCTGGGTGTCTGCCCATGACGGTCGAGGGCTGGACCTGCTCAAGCAGGCTGTGGCCGAACTGCTGGGTGACGATTTGTTTGTCGGCACCTTGCGTTTGCCTCAGCGTTTTGCTCGACTGCGCGCACAGTTTTTTGAGTTGGGCGCGGTGCAGAGTGAAAACCATGACGAAGAAGGTGCCAGCCTGTTGGCAGTTCGTCTGCCGCGAGTCGAATTCAATCGCCTGGTGAGTCGCGAAGGACTGCAGCCGCTGGAGTTCATTGAGCAACACACTTTGCAATAAAAGCGCGGTAAAGCCATTGTACGGCTTTAACGGGCATTCTGTAGCATTGGTTGGCGCGCCGTGGGCGCGTCTTTGCTTTATCAGATGGAGAGCGCTATGGCTTGGAATGAGCCGGGTGGCAACTCGAATAATCAAGATCCCTGGGGTGGAAAACGCCGTGGCGGCGACCGCAAGGGACCACCTGATCTCGACGAGGCCTTCCGTAAGCTGCAGGAAAGCCTGAATGGGTTGTTCGGCGGCGGTAAGAAACGCAGCGGTGACGGTAATGGCGGCGGTTCGGGTGGTGGCGGTGGCTTCGGCCTGCTGGGCATCGGCCTTGTCGTGCTTTTCGCTTTCTGGCTTTACAACGCCGTTTACGTCGTTGACGAGCAGGAGCAGGCTGTAGTTCTGCGTTTCGGCCAATACTACGAAACCGTAGGTTCGGGTCTGAATATCTATTTCCCGCCGTTCGATCGCAAGTACATGGAAAACGTGACTCGCGAACGTGCCTACAGCAAGCAGGGCCAGATGCTGACCGAAGACGAGAACATCGTCGAAGTGCCGCTGACCGTGCAGTACAAGATCAGCAACCTGCAGGACTTTGTGCTGAACGTCGATCAGCCTGAAATCAGCCTGCAGCACGCGACCGAAAGTGCGCTGCGCCATGTCGTGGGTTCCACGGCGATGGATCAGGTACTGACCGAAGGTCGTGAGTTGATGGCGAGCGAAATCAAGGAGCGTCTGCAACGCTTCCTCGATACCTATCGCACCGGTATCACCATCACCCAGGTGAACGTACAGAGCGCCGCTGCACCGCGTGAAGTGCAGGAAGCCTTCGATGACGTGATCCGTGCCCGTGAAGACGAGCAGCGTGCCCGCAACCAGGCCGAGAGCTACGCCAATGGCGTGATTCCTGAAGCCCGTGGTCAGGCCCAGCGCATCATCGAAGATGCCAACGGTTATCGCGATGAAGTGGTTTCCCGCGCCAAGGGTGAAGCTGACCGCTTTACCAAGCTGGTTGCCGAATACCGCAAGGCTCCTGAAGTTACCCGCCAGCGTCTGTATCTGGACACCATGCAGGAAGTCTTCAGCAACACCAGCAAGGTTCTCGTGACCGGCGACAAGGGTCAGAACAATCTGCTTTATCTGCCGCTCGACAAGATGATCGAAAGCAGTCGTGGCGGTAGCACCGGAAACACTTCGGGTTCCGGCAGTGCATCCGCAACTGGAACGGATACTGGTGCGCGAGCGCCCGATACCCAGCAGCGCGATGTACGTACCAGGGAGAGTCGCTGATGAGCAATAAATCGCTGATCACCCTTATTGTTGGCGTGGTGCTGGCAATCGTTGCCTGGAACAGCCTCTATATCGTGTCCCAGACCGAGCGTGCGGTTCTGCTGCAATTCGGTCGTGTGGTCAAGGCTGATGTGCCGCCGGGCCTTCATGTGAAGATTCCTTACATGAACCAGGTGCGCAAGTTCGATGGCCGCCTGCTGACGCTCGACGCGCCTACCCAGCGTTTCCTGACGCTGGAAAAGAAAGCGGTCATGGTCGATGCCTACGCCAAATGGCGCGTGAAGGATGCGGAGCGTTTCTACACCGCGACTTCCGGCCTCAAGCAGATTGCCGACGAGCGCCTGTCGCGTCGTCTGGAATCCGGCCTGCGTGACCAGTTCGGCAAGCGCACCCTGCACGAAGTCGTGTCGGGTGAGCGTGACGCGCTGATGGCTGACATCACGGGCTCCCTGAACCGCATGGCCGAGAAAGAGCTGGGTATCGAAGTGATTGATGTCCGCGTCAAGGCCATCGACCTGCCCAAGGAAGTCAACCGCAGCGTATTCGAGCGCATGAGCACCGAGCGTGAGCGCGAAGCGCGTGAACACCGGGCCAAGGGTAACGAGCTGGCTGAAGGTATTCGTGCCGATGCCGATCGTCAGCGCCGTGTGCTGCTGGCTGAAGCCTATCGCGAGTCTGAAGAGGCACGCGGTGACGGTGATGCCCAGGCTGCTGCGATCTACTCCAAGGCTTACGGCCAGGACCAGGAGTTCTACGCGTTCTACCGTAGCCTGCGCGCCTACCGCGAAAGCTTCACGAGCAAGAGTGACGTGATGGTGCTTGATCCGGGCAGCGAGTTCTTCCGCTTCCTGGAAAAAGCCAAGCCGTAATTCATCAACCCGCCGGGCGGCAAAACCGTCCGGTGGGGTGATCGTACGGTAAAACGTGTGTATGATGCGGCAGCCGGGAAATTCCCGGCTTTTTTGCGTCTGCACGATTGATTGGCCGCAGCCGACTTAGCGGGCGGCAAGATTTTTCGAGGAGAGTGGTCAGCAAGGCCTGTCTCGGGCGTTTGTCGTGCCCGTCATACGGGCGACCACTTTCTGCTTCACTCAAGGCTTGCCTCACGGCTGGCCACCCGGATCACAGGGGAATGGCGTAATGGCAACGGTTGACCGCTGGCTGCTACCAGATGGCATCGAAGAAGTACTGCCACCAGAAGCGGCGCGTATCGAAGTAGCGCGTCGTCAGGTGTTGGATCTGTTCCAGAGCTGGGGCTATGAGTTTGTCGTCACCCCGCATATCGAATATCTGGAGTCTCTGCTCACCGGAGCCGGCTCGGACCTGGATCTGCGCACCTTCAAGGTGATCGATCCGCAGTCGGGACGGCAAATGGGCTTTCGTGCCGATATCACGCCGCAGGTGGCGCGTATCGATGCGCACACCCTCAAACGTGAAGGGCCAAGCCGTCTTTGCTACGCGGGCAGCGTCCTGCATGCCCAGCCGCGTGCCTTGTCATCCTCGCGCAGCCCGATTCAACTGGGCGCCGAGTTGTATGGCGATGCGAGCCCGAGCAGCGATGTCGAAGTCATCAGCCTGATGCTGGCGATGCTGCAACTGGCCGACGTACCTGATGTCCACATGGATCTTGGGCATGTGGGCATTTATCGTGGGCTGGCCCGTGCGGCCGGTCTGTCGGGCGAGGTCGAGCAGCAGTTGTTCGATGCCCTGCAGCGCAAGGCCATCGATGAAGTCATTGCCCTGACGGCCGATCTGCCGCAAGAGCTGGCCACGATGCTGCGGGCTCTGGTCGACCTGTGCGGCGGCCGTGAAGTTCTGGCTGCTGCTCGTGACCGTCTGGCGAATGCGCCTGCGCCCGTGCTCGCTGCACTGGACGATCTGCTGAGCATCGCCGAGCGCCTGTCTGCGCGCTTCCCGCAGTTGCCTTTGTATTTCGATCTCGGTGAGCTGCGCGGCTACCACTACCATACCGGTGTGGTCTTCGCGGTGTTCGTGCCGGGCGTAGGTCAATCGATTGCCCAGGGCGGTCGTTATGATGATATCGGCGCCGACTTCGGTCGCGCCCGTCCGGCAACCGGTTTCTCCACGGACCTGAAAACTCTGGTGACACTGGGTCGTGCAGAAATCGAGCTGCCATCGGGTGGTATATGGATGCCGGACAGCACGGATGCAGCACTCTGGCAGCAGGTTTGCCAGTTGCGCAGCGAAGGGCAGCGTGTGGTTCAGGCTTTGCCTGGGCAGCAGGTGAGTGCAGCGCGTGAAGCCGATTGCGATCGGCAATTGATTCAGCATGGCGAGCGTTGGCAGGTAATGCCGCTGGCTTCTTGAGTATTCCTGCCGGCCGCCGCCGGCACCCAGTTTGCGTGAATGAGGACAAGTGTTATGGGTAAGAATGTCGTAGTCCTGGGCACCCAATGGGGTGATGAGGGCAAAGGCAAGATCGTTGATCTGCTGACCGAACATGCGACCGCTGTGGTTCGCTATCAGGGTGGCCACAACGCAGGTCACACACTGGTGATCGATGGCGAGAAGACCGTCCTGCACCTTATTCCGTCCGGTGTGCTGCGCGAAGGCGTGCAGTGCCTGATCGGTAACGGTGTAGTGGTTGCACCCGACGCGCTGCTGCGCGAAATCGTCAAGCTTGAAGAGAAAGGCATTCCGGTGCGCGAGCGTCTGCGCATCAGCCCTTCATGCCCGCTGATCCTGTCGTATCACGTTGCTCTGGATCAGGCGCGTGAAAAGGCGCGTGGCGAACTGAAGATCGGTACGACCGGTCGCGGTATCGGCCCGGCTTACGAAGACAAGGTCGCGCGTCGCGGTCTGCGCATTGGCGACCTGTTCCATCGTGAGCGTTTCGCAGCCAAGCTGGGCGAACTGCTCGACTACCACAACTTCGTGCTGGTCAATTACTACAAAGAGCCTGCCATCGACTTCCAGAAGACGCTCGACGAGTGCATGGAATACGCTGACCTGCTCAAGCCGATGATGCTCGATGTCACCGCTGCGCTGCATGAAATGCGTCGCGACGGCAAAGACATCATGTTTGAAGGTGCCCAGGGTTCGCTGCTGGATATCGATCACGGTACCTATCCGTACGTCACCAGCTCCAACACCACTGCTGGCGGCATTGCTACCGGTTCGGGTTTCGGTCCGATGTACCTGGATTACATCCTGGGCATCACCAAGGCCTACACCACTCGCGTCGGTTCGGGTCCTTTCCCTACCGAGCTGTTTGATGATGTAGGTGCTTTCCTGGCCAAGCGTGGTCACGAGTTCGGTGCTACCACCGGCCGTGCCCGTCGTTGCGGCTGGTTCGATGCGGTCATCCTGCGTCGCGCTATCGAGATCAACAGCATCTCGGGTCTGTGCCTGACCAAGCTGGACGTTCTCGATGGTCTGGAAACCATCAATATCTGTGTTGGTTACGAGAATGACGAGGGTGCTGTCATTGACGCGCCTACCGATGCCGACAGCTACAACGGTCTGCGTCCGGTCTACGAGCAGATGCCAGGCTGGAGCGAATCCACTCTGGGCGCCAAAACTCTGGCAGAGTTGCCTGAGAATGCGCGTGCCTACATCAAGCGTGTTGAAGAATTGGTAGGCGCGCCTATCGATATCATCTCCACCGGCCCTGACCGCAACGAAACCATTGTTTTGCGTCATCCGTTTGCCTGATCGGGCTCGTTGAGCTATCTAAAAAGGGCCGCATCTTGCGGCCCTTTTTTGTTTCCGGTCGGGTGCTGGATTGTGCTTGCTGAACGGCACGGCGCTTGCTACATAGAAGCGTCAGAAAAGGTGCCATTATTTTAATGTCACCCATGGTGGAGGGATTCTCCCGTGTCAGCAGTGCTCTCTCTTTTACGCAGCCGCTTGCTGCGTCCGGTTTTCATCGCGCTTGGTATTGCCATTCTGGTGCAGGTGCTTGTTGCAGTCGCTCTTACCCGGAGCACCGTCACGGCGCTGGAGGCGGATCTTGCCAGCCGGTTGGGGGTAGATTCGCAACATTTGTCTTCTGAGTTGGAGCGGGCGAGTAGCGAGGTGACATCAAGTCTTGATGCGCTTTCTGCCAGCACCCGTCAACGCTTGAGTGCCGGCTTGTCTACACGTCTCAAGGACGAGCAGGTGCAATTGCGCGCTACGCTGGAAAAGAGCCTCAAGGATTCGGCTACCGATATGGCCGAGTTACTGGCGGCTGTGGCGCCGCGAGCCATGTGGGATAACGATACGCCCACATTGTCCGAATTCGCCCGTCGTGCGCAGCGCAATCCCAATGTGCTGTTCGTCGTCTACGACGATGCTGCCGGTGAGCACCTGACCCGCTATCTGAACCGTGACAATGCCTTGATCAAGTCGCTGCTCGCCAAGGGTGAAGGCGAGCGCGCCATGGACAAGGTCCTGAATGCCGCGAAAAACGATCCGTCGGTTTACTACATCGAAGCCTCTATCAGCCCTAATGGTGTCGAGATCGGCAAGGTGCGCATGGGGGTTTCCACGGCCACGGTCGAGGAAAACCTGGTGGCTCTGGACAAGCGCTTCTCGTCTCTGATCACCAATGGTGAGCAACTGGTTTCGGAAAGTCTGGTGAGCGCATCGAAAGATAGCTCGGCTGCGCTGCGCACTCGTTTGCAGTCTGCCCAGAGCGCTGCGACGGCGATGACCAGCAATACCAGCCTGGCCGTTCAAGGCGCGGCCGAAGACCTGCGCTGGAGGATCGGTCTCGGTCTGGCGCTGGTTGGCCTGGGAGTGTTGCTGCTGCTGGCTGTGGTGCTGGGGCGTCGAGTGGTCAGCAAGCTGCATCTGCTGATTGCGGCCCTCAATGACCTGGCGGCAGGCGAGGGCGATCTGACCAAGCGTGTCAAACTCGACAGCAATGACGAGATTGGCGATATGTCGGCGGCGGTCAACCGCTTCATCGACAAGTTGCAGCCGATCGTGCGCGAGGCGGGCGAAGTGGCTCAGCGTACCGGTGTTGAAATCGGTGTGATGAGCCAGCGTAACGCTGGCGCCGATGCGGCGGCTGAGCGGCAGCGTGACGAAGTGGCGGCCAGCCTGAAGGCTCTTGAGCAGATGGCCGATGAGGCGCAGTCGGAAAGCAATGCCATGCAGGCTGCTCTGCAGCAGGTGGTCGGTATCAAGCAGGCGACCGACGAGAACACTCGCACTTCGAATCAGGTGGGTGGGTTGATCGAGGCGCTGGCCGGGCAGGTGGAAACCGGATCGAAAGTCATCGAGCGTCTGGCGCAGCAAAGCGAGCAGATCGAAGTCGTGCTTGAGGTGATTCACGGGATTGCCGAGCAGACCAACCTGCTGGCCCTGAATGCCGCCATCGAAGCGGCTCGCGCTGGCGAGACCGGGCGTGGTTTTGCGGTGGTTGCCGATGAAGTGCGTGCACTGGCCAGCAAGACTCAAAGCTCAACCGGAGACATCCAGGAGCATATCGGTGCCTTGCAGCGCGGTGCCAAGGAAGCTGTGGCTGCCATCGGTCTTGCCGGGCGGCAGGCCAAGGAAGGGCTGGCGGTTCTGCGAGAGAGCGCGAAGCTGCAACAGACAGTCCAGGAATCGGTCGAGCAGGTGCATGCGGCAATCGGTCTCGCGACCAGGGCGGCAGAGCATCAGGCCGAAGGTGCCCAGGCGGTACGCGGTCGTGTGGAAGTGATTCATGCTCAGGCCGAGCAGGCCGCCAAGGCTGTCGTCGAGACTACGGCCAGCGGCAAGGTGCTCAATGGCCTGGCTGCGCAGTTGAAGGCGAGTCTGGGGCAGTTCAGGGCCTGATCATTTCGCGAATGAATTCGCTCCCTCAGTCTGTGGGGGTGAATTCATTCGCGAGCCTGCAAAATTCCAAACCCTGAAAAACACAAAACCGAGCGCGAGGCTCGGTTTTGTTTGAATTGGTGCCCAGAAGAAGACTCGAACTTCCACGACCTTGCGGTCACCAGCACCTGAAGCTGGCGTGTCTACCAATTTCACCATCTGGGCAGCATCTTCAGCGCTGTACGCCGTTGATGGGGCGCACTATACGGAGGGAGTTTCGATCTGTAAACCCCTGTTTTGGTTTTAATAATCAAAACCCTGAAATGCAAAAACCCGCTTTCGCGGGTTTTTGTTTGAGCCTGAAGATTGATGTAATCTGCAGCTCTGAATTGGTGCCCAGAAGAAGACTCGAACTTCCACGACCTTGCGGTCACCAGCACCTGAAGCTGGCGTGTCTACCAATTTCACCATCTGGGCAGTATCAACAAGTGTTTGCCTGTCGATGGCGCGCACTATACGGAGCGCCTTTTAAGCTGTAAACCCCTGTTGCCAAAAATATTTGGAAAATTTCGCAGGCGGCGTCCAGTGCGGTTTTTCGCGCCCTCTGGAAGGATTTTTAGAGGGGTAGGTGAGTCTGAAATTTCCCGTTTCAATAGGTGTATGCCAAACTAACCCACATATAGACAAGGTGAAAACTCTCTAATGGCCGATTGGCAGTCCCTCGATCCCGAGGCCGCTCGTGAAGCGGAAAAATACGAAAACCCTATTCCCAGCCGTGAGCTGATTCTGCAGCACCTTGCCGAGCGCGGTTCGCCGGCAAGTCGCGAGCAACTGGTCGAAGAGTTCGGCCTGTCCACCGAGGATCAATTCGAGGCCTTGCGTCGTCGTCTGCGGGCGATGGAGCGCGACGCTCAGTTGATCTACACCCGCCGCGGAACCTACGCGCCGGTGGACAAGCTGGACCTGATCCTGGGCCGCATCACCGGGCACCGTGACGGTTTCGGTTTCCTGGTTCCCGACGATGGCTCCGACGACCTGTTCATGAGTCCGGCGCAAATGCGTCTGGTGTTCGACGGCGACCGTGCCTTGGCACGCGTTTCTGGCCTTGACCGCCGTGGCCGCCGTGAAGGTGTCATTGTCGAAGTCGTTTCCCGTGCTCACGAAACCATCGTCGGTCGCTACTTTGAAGAGAGCGGCATCGGTTTCGTCATCCCGGATAACCCGAAGATCCAGCAGGAAGTGCTGGTGACGCCCGGGCGCAACAGCAGTGCGAAGATCGGTCAGTTCGTCGAGGTGAAAATCACCCACTGGCCGACGCCGCGCTTCCAGCCGCAGGGTGATGTGGTCGAAGTGGTGGGCAACTACATGGCGCCCGGCATGGAGATCGATGTCGCGTTGCGCACCTACGACATTCCCCATGTATGGCCTGAGGCCGTGCTCAAGGAAGCGGCGAAGCTCAAGCCGGAAGTCGAAGAGAAGGATAAGGAAAACCGCGTCGACCTGCGTCACTTGCCTTTCGTGACCATCGACGGTGAAGACGCTCGCGACTTCGACGATGCGGTCTACTGTGAAGCCAAACCGGGCAAGCTGCGTCTGTTCTCCGGTGGCTGGAAGCTCTACGTGGCGATTGCCGACGTATCGAGCTACGTGAAGATCGGCTCGGCGCTGGATGCCGAGTCCCAGGTGCGCGGCAACTCGGTGTATTTTCCCGAGCGTGTGGTGCCGATGCTGCCTGAGCAGCTCTCCAACGGCCTGTGCTCGCTGAACCCGCTTGTTGATCGTCTGGCCATGGTGTGTGAGATGACCATCTCCAAGACCGGCGAGATGACCGACTACGTCTTCTACGAAGCCGTCATTCACTCCCATGCTCGCCTGACCTACAACAAGGTCAGCACGATTCTGGAGCAGCCGAAGACTTCCGAGGCCAAGGCGCTGCGCGGCGAATACGCTGAAGTAGTGCCGCACCTCAAGCAGCTTTATGCGATGTATAAAGTGCTGCTGGGCGCGCGTCATGTGCGTGGCGCAATCGATTTCGAGACTCAGGAAACCCGGATCATTTTCGGTTCCGAGCGCAAGATTGCCGAAATCCGCCCGACGACCCGCAACGATGCTCACAAACTGATCGAAGAGTGCATGCTGGCTGCGAACGTGGCCACTGCCGAATTCCTGAAGAAGCATGAAATACCTGCGCTCTATCGTGTTCACGATGGTCCGCCGCCGGAGCGTCTGGAAAAGCTGCGCGCTTTCCTGGGCGAGCTGGGTCTGTCGCTGCATAAAGGCAAGGAAGGTCCTACACCGAAGGATTATCAGGCGTTGCTGGAAACCGTGCGCGATCGTCCGGATTACCACCTGATCCAGACCGTGATGCTGCGTTCGTTGAGTCAGGCGGTCTACAGCTCGGACAACAACGGTCACTTCGGCCTGAATTACGAGGCGTATACGCACTTCACTTCGCCGATTCGTCGTTATCCCGACCTGCTCACGCACCGGGCCATCCGCAGCGTGATCCGTTCGAAGCAGGATACGCCGCATGTTCGTCGTGCCGGTGCTGCAACGATTCCGAAGGCGCGTATCTACCCTTACGACGAAGCCATTCTGGAACAGTTGGGCGAGCAGTGCTCCATGAGCGAGCGCCGTGCCGACGAAGCTACGCGTGATGTGGTGAACTGGCTCAAGTGCGAGTTCATGAAGGATCGCGTAGGCGAGTCGTTCCCGGGCGTGATCACGGCCGTGACCGGCTTTGGTCTGTTCGTCGAACTGACCGATATCTACGTCGAGGGTCTGGTTCACGTGACTGCCTTGCCAGGCGATTACTACCACTTCGATCCTGTGCATCACCGTCTCGCGGGTGAGCGCAGCGGTCGCAGCTTCCGCCTGGGCGATACGGTCGAAGTGCGCGTCATGCGTGTCGATCTGGATGAGCGCAAGATCGACTTCGAGGTGTCCGAGAAGGCGGCCAGCGCGCCGGTCGGTCGCAAGCGTCGCGGCCAGGAAACTGCGCCTGCACCTGCTGCCGAGAAGAGCAGCCCGGCTGCCAAGCCTGCCGGGCGTCGTGGCTCTGCGGCCAAGGAAGCCGTGTCCGAAGCCTATCGCCCCAGCGATGCCGCGGCGAAAAACGCCGAAGTGCGCAAAAGCCGGGAAATGAAAAAGGCTCTTCTGGATCAGGCAAAGACCAGCGGCAAGACTTCCTCGGGTAAATCCGACAAGTCTGGTTCTGCTGCGTCGAAACCCAGTAAACATCGTAAGGGTCCGTCCAAGTCGGGCTCTGCTCCAGCTGCGAAAAGTGGCGGGGCGCGTAAACCCAAGGCCAAGTCATGAGTCAGTTGGAAAAAATCTACGGCGTGCACGCTGTAGAAGCGTTGCTGCGTCATCACCCAAAGCGGGTCAAGCACATCTGGCTGGCTGAAGGCCGGAACGATCCTCGTGTCCAGGTGCTTGTCGAGCTGGCTGGTCAGAACCGCGTCACTATCGGTCAGGCTGAGCGTCGCGAAATGGACGCCTGGGTCGAGGGCGTGCACCAAGGCGTGGTTGCCGATGTCAGCCCGAGCCAGGTCTGGGGCGAGGCGATGCTCGATGAGCTGCTGGATCGTACCGAAGGTGCGCCGCTGATTCTGGTGCTCGATGGCGTTACCGATCCGCATAACCTCGGCGCATGCCTGCGTACCGCCGATGCGGCCGGCGCGCTGGCAGTGATTGTGCCCAAGGACAAGTCGGCTACCCTGACGCCAGCTGTGCGTAAAGTGGCGTGTGGCGCGGCGGAAGTCATTCCTCTGGTGGCCGTGACCAACCTGGCCCGCAGCCTGGAAAAACTCCAGCAGCGCGGTCTGTGGGTGGTCGGCACGGCTGGCGAGGCCGAGCAGGAGTTGTATCAGCAGGACCTCACCGGCCCGACCATCCTGATCATGGGGGCCGAAGGCAAAGGCATGCGCCGCCTGACCCGCGAGCACTGCGACTATCTGGTACGCCTGCCGATGGCCGGTAGCGTCAGCAGCCTGAACGTCTCGGTCGCGACCGGCGTCTGTCTGTTTGAGGCGATGCGTCAGCGCAGCGTCAAAGCGGCCGCCGCGCGGAAGTAGGCGTTAGCGGCTAGCGGTAAGGTTCAAGCTGCAAGCGGTCGGAGTACGGCTTGCAGCTTATAGCTTGCCGCTGAAGCTGCTTCTTTCCCTTGCAGCTTCTTCCCCCCTTCTCTACAATTGCGCCCCTTGCTGTCACGGCAGGCGCTTTTGTGTCTGTCCCTGAGCAAGACTAACAGTGTCATTCACTCCTTGTCTGACCGCTTTGGCGGCAGGCTACAACCCGTAAGGAGCATTCATGCGTCATTACGAAATTATCTTTTTGGTCCACCCGGATCAAAGCGAGCAAGTCGGCGGCATGGTTGAGCGTTACACCAAGCTGATCGAAGAAGACGGCGGCAAAATCCACCGCCTGGAAGATTGGGGCCGTCGTCAACTGGCCTATGCAATCAACAATGTTCACAAGGCTCACTACGTGATGCTGAACGTTGAGTGCACTGGCAAGGCCCTGGCCGAGCTGGAAGACAACTTCCGTTACAACGATGCTGTGATCCGTAACCTGGTCATCCGTCGCGACGAAGCCGTAACTGGCCAGTCCGAGATGCTCAAGGCTGAAGAGAACCGCAGTGAGCGCCGTGAGCGTCGTGACCGTCCTGAGCACTCCGACAGCGCCGATGGCGATGACGGTGACAACAGCGACGTTAGCGATAACGCTGACGAGTAATCCACGGACCTTTTGAGGAGCCTATTACATGGCACGTTTCTTCCGTCGTCGTAAATTCTGCCGCTTCACCGCTGAAGACGTGAAAGAGATCGATTACAAAGATCTCAACACTCTGAAAGCTTATGTATCCGAGACCGGCAAAATCGTTCCAAGCCGCATCACCGGTACCAAAGCTCGTTATCAGCGTCAGCTGGCCACCGCTATCAAGCGCGCCCGCTTCCTGGCCTTGCTGGCCTACACCGACAGCCACGGCCGC
This sequence comes from Pseudomonas sp. Irchel 3A18, assembly GCF_900187465.1. Taxonomy (NCBI): domain Bacteria; kingdom Pseudomonadati; phylum Pseudomonadota; class Gammaproteobacteria; order Pseudomonadales; family Pseudomonadaceae; genus Pseudomonas; species Pseudomonas sp. Irchel 3A18. The sequence goes on along the minus strand of NZ_FYDI01000003.1, from coordinate 28,929 downwards.
TGAGACCAGGTAGTCGACAAAACGTAACAAGGGATAGATAGCATGCGCGCCCTGGCTGAATTCATCATGCGCGGCCGTATGCAGGCCACTTTGTTAGTGGCTGGATGTGCGGCATTGCCGCTGTTGTTCTGGTTAAGTGCTGCCGCAGGTTGCCTTGTGCTCCTGCGACGCGGGTTCAGTGATGCCGTTGGTGTCCTGGCCTGGGCTCTGCTGCCGGCTTTGGCCTGGTGGTATTTCGGTGAGCCGCGTACAGCCATGGTGCTGTTCGGTTCGCTGAGTTTGGCAATGGTTTTGCGTGCCAGCGAGTCCTGGGTCCGCGTGCTGCTGGTCAGCGTGGCGTTGGGTGTGTTGTATGCAGTGATTCTGGGCACGGTTTTCCGCGAACCCATTGAAGCGATGTCGCAGGAGTTGCAGAAACACCTGCCGGCAATGCTCACGGGGCTCTACGAGCAATTGAACGTAGAAGAGCGAGCGCGTCTTGGAGCACTGATTACACCGGTACTCAATGGCCTGATAGCGTCGTTGCTGCAAATCGTTACAGTGCTGACCCTGATCCTGGGGCGTTACTGGCAAGCGTTGTTGTACAACCCGGGTGGTTTCGGACGCGAATTTCGCGCCCTGAGACTCCCGCTGATACCAACATCGGTGCTGTTGGTGTGCATGCTGCTGGGGCCGAACTTCGGTCCGCAGATGGCGATGCTTACACCGCTGTGCAGCGTACCGTTGTTGTTCGCCGGGCTGGCCCTGATGCATGGGATGGTGGCTGAAAAGCGACTGGCCAGGTTCTGGCTGGTGGGGATGTACATAACGCTGCTGGTATTCATGCAGCTGATCTATCCGTTGCTCGTGGTGATAGCCATTGTCGACAGCCTGATTGATTTTCGCGGTCGCCGGAAGCCGAAAGACTCCGGAGAAGGCCCTGCGAACGGTGAAGGTTAAAAGTTAAGAGGATTTTCCACATGCAACTGATCCTTCTGGAAAAAGTCGCGAACCTGGGCAACCTGGGCGACAAAGTAAACGTTAAGGCCGGCTACGGTCGTAACTACCTGCTGCCATACGGCAAAGCAACCGCTGCAACCGCTGCCAACCTGGCTGCGTTTGAAGAGCGTCGTGCAGAGCTGGAAAAACTGGCTGCAGAGAAAAAGGCTTCTGCCGAAACTCGCGCTGCCCAACTGGCTGAGCTGGAAGTGACCATCACTGCCACCGCTGGCGACGAAGGCAAGCTGTTCGGTTCTATCGGTACTCACGACATCGCTGATGCACTGACCGCCTCTGGCGTTGAAGTTGCAAAAAGCGAAGTTCGTCTGCCGAACGGCACTATCCGTAACGTCGGCGAATACGACGTTGCCGTGCACCTGCACAGCGACGTTGAAGCGACCGTTCGCGTTGTCGTGGTAGCAGCTTAAGCAGTACGCAATCGTCTGGCGGCTTTGCCGTTAGAGGATTAACATCGGGCACGATCCTGTTTACAGGTCGTGCCTTTTGTCTTTCTGCTAGCCCCTATTCTGTAAACCTCGAATTCAAGTGGCCATGAACGATATTTCCGCCCCCGAGCAATACGATCTGCAAACTGCTGCCCTCAAGGTGCCGCCGCATTCCATCGAGGCCGAACAGGCTGTGCTCGGTGGTTTGATGCTGGACAACAACGCCTGGGAGCGTGTGCTTGATCAAGTATCCGATGGCGATTTCTATCGGCATGACCACCGCCTGATCTTCCGCGCGATTGCCCGGCTAGCCGATCAGAACAGCCCGATTGACGTTGTGACCCTGTCCGAACAACTGGACAAGGAAGGTCAGACGTCTCAGGTGGGTGGTCTGGCGTACCTCAGTGAGCTGGCGAAAAACACGCCGTCTGTCGCCAACATCAAGGCCTATGCCCAGATCGTTCGTCAGCGGGCGACCCTGCGCCAGTTGATCGGCATCAGCAACGAGATTGCAGACAGCGCTTTCAACCCCGAAGGCCGTACCGCCGAAGAAATTCTCGACGAGGCCGAGCGGCAGATCTTCCAGATCGCCGAGGCGCGGCCCAAGACTGGCGGCCCGGTGGGCGTCAATGACCTGCTGACCAAGGCCATCGACCGTATCGACACGCTGTTCAACAGTGATAACGCGATTACCGGCCTGTCCACGGGCTATACCGACCTGGACGACAAGACCAGCGGCCTGCAACCGGCCGACCTGATCATCGTTGCCGGTCGTCCGTCCATGGGTAAGACCACGTTCGCCATGAACCTGGTGGAAAACGCGGTATTGCGCAGCGACAAGGTCGTACTGGTCTACTCGCTGGAGATGCCAGGCGAATCGCTGATCATGCGTATGCTTTCCTCGCTGGGGCGTATCGACCAGACCAAGGTTCGTGCCGGCCAGCTGGAAGATGATGACTGGCCGCGTCTGACCTCGGCGGTCAATCTGCTCAATGACCGCAAGCTGTTCATCGACGATACGGCCGGTATCAGTCCGTCCGAGATGCGTGCCCGTACCCGTCGTGTTGCCCGCGAGCACGGCGACATCGCCATGATCATGATCGACTACCTGCAGTTGATGCAGATTCCGGGTTCTGCCGGTGACAACCGGACCAACGAGATTTCCGAGATTTCCCGCTCGTTGAAAGCCCTGGCCAAGGAATTCAACTGCCCGGTCATTGCCCTCTCGCAGCTCAACCGCTCCCTGGAGCAGCGCCCCAACAAGCGCCCGATCAACTCCGACTTGCGGGAATCCGGAGCGATCGAGCAGGATGCCGACGTCATCATGTTCGTGTATCGCGACGAGGTGTATCACCCGGAAACCGAGCACAAGGGCATTGCCGAGATCATCATCGGCAAGCAGCGTAACGGCCCGATCGGTACGTCCCGTCTGGCGTTCATCGGCAAGTACACCCGCTTCGAGAATCTCGCGCCGGGCAGTTACAACTTCGATGACGAGTGATGCGCAGGAGCGAATTCATTCGCGAATGAATTCGCTCCTGCAGACAGGGCTTCATCGATAACTAATCCGACCACTATCGTCGGATTTGATCATTTTTTGTGCTATATTCCGCGCCCGCGATTTTTCCAACGTGCAAACGTAGGTCCTGACATGCAAGCAGCCAAGCCGTTATTTGACTATCCCAAGTACTGGGCCGAATGTTTCGGACCGGCGCCTTTCCTGCCGATGAGCCGGGAAGAAATGGATCAGCTTGGCTGGGATTCCTGCGATATCATCATCGTCACCGGCGATGCCTATGTGGATCACCCGTCTTTCGGCATGGCGATCATTGGTCGCCTGCTGGAATCCCAGGGTTTCCGCGTCGGGATCATTGCCCAGCCTGACTGGCAGTCCAAAGACGACTTCATGAAGCTCGGCGAGCCGAACCTGTTCTTCGGTGTCGCTGCTGGCAACATGGACTCGATGATCAACCGCTATACCGCGGACAAGAAGATCCGTTCCGACGACGCCTATACACCGGGCGGTCTGGCCGGCAAGCGTCCTGATCGTGCGAGCCTGGTCTACAGCCAGCGCTGCAAGGAAGCCTACAAGCATGTCCCGATCGTGCTGGGTGGTATCGAAGCCTCGCTGCGCCGCATCGCGCATTACGATTACTGGCAGGACAAGGTTCGCAACTCGATCCTGATCGACGCCAGCGCCGACATCCTGCTCTACGGCAACGCCGAGCGTGCGATTGTCGAAGTCGCCCAGCGTCTGTCCTACGGCCATAAGATTGAAGAGATCACCGATGTGCGCGGCACGGCGTTCATCCGTCGCGATACGCCGGCTGGCTGGTACGAAGTCGATTCGACGCGCATCGACCGTCCGGGCAAGATCGACAAGATCATCAACCCGTACGTGAACACTCAAGATACCCAGGCCTGCGCCATCGAGCAGGAAAAAGGCCCGGTTGAAGATCCGAACGAAGCCAAGGTCGTGCAGATCCTGGCCAGCCCGCGCATGACCCGCGACAAGACGGTCATCCGCCTGCCTTCGGTCGAGAAGGTCCGTAACGACGCCGTGCTCTATGCTCACGCCAACCGCGTGCTGCACCTGGAAACCAACCCGGGCAACGCCCGTGCGCTGGTACAGAAGCATGGCGATGTGGATGTCTGGTTCAACCCGCCGCCCATTCCAATGACTACCGAAGAAATGGACTACGTGTTCGGCATGCCCTATGCGCGCGTTCCGCACCCGGCGTATGGCAAGGAGAAAATTCCGGCCTACGACATGATCCGTTTTTCGGTCAACATCATGCGCGGCTGTTTTGGTGGCTGCACCTTCTGTTCGATCACCGAGCACGAAGGGCGGATCATCCAGAACCGTTCCGAAGATTCGATCATTCGCGAAATCGAAGAGATTCGCGACAAGGTCCCAGGCTTTACCGGCGTTATTTCCGATATGGGCGGCCCGACCGCGAACATGTATCGCATCGCCTGCAAAAGCCCGGAAATCGAGTCGGCGTGCCGCAAGCCGTCCTGTGTTTTCCCTGGCATCTGCCCGAACCTGAACACCGACCATTCGGCACTGATCCAGTTGTATCGCAGTGCCCGCGCCTTGCCGGGCGTGAAAAAGATCCTCATCGCTTCCGGCCTGCGTTACGACCTTGCGGTCGAGTCGCCGGAGTACGTCAAAGAGCTGGTGACCCACCACGTGGGTGGCTACCTGAAGATCGCCCCGGAACACACCGAGGAAGGTCCGCTCAACCAGATGATGAAACCGGGCATCGGCAGCTATGAAAAATTCAAGCGCATGTTCGAGAAGTATTCGAGAGAGGCAGGCAAGGAGCAGTACCTGATCCCTTACTTCATCGCCGCCCACCCGGGCACCACCGATGAAGACATGATGAATCTGGCGTTGTGGCTCAAGGGCAATGGTTTCCGTGCCGATCAGGTGCAGGCGTTCTATCCGTCGCCAATGGCTTCGGCGACCGCCATGTATCACTCGGGCAAGAACCCGCTGCGCAAGGTCACGTACAAGAGCGATGGCGTCACCATCGTCAAGAGCGAGGCCCAGCGTCGTCTGCACAAGGCGTTCCTGCGCTATCACGACCCCAAAGGCTGGCCGATGCTTCGCGAAGCGCTGGAGCGCATGGGCCGTGCCGACCTGATCGGCCCTGGCAAGCATCAGTTGATCCCGCTGCACCAGCCGTCGACCGACAGTTATCAGAGCGCCCGTCGCAAGAACTCGACACCGGCAGGCAGTCACAAGGTGGGCAAGGGTGGCAAGACCAACCTGATCCAGACCCAGCACACCGGCCTGCCGCCACGTGGCAGCGACGGCAGCAAGCCCTGGGACAAGCGCGAAGAAGCCAAGGCCGCCGCGCTGGCTCGCAACAAGCAGGCTGCCAAAGAGCGAATGGAAGCCGCCAAGGGCGGAAAGGGCAAGAAGCCAGCCCGTAAGCCAGTGGTCCCGCGCTAACGGCTCCTCCTCCCCGTAGGAGCGAACTCATTCGTGAATGAATTCGCTCCTGCTGCCCCATTTCTGTGCGACCCTTGCACCGCTAATCTGAATTGGCGCGATCCTGGTGCTGTGCTTAGCTGATCCAGTCACTTCAATATCGCTGGCGCAGGCTTTGTTCCGCATGGCATAAGTCTTGCGCGGTTCAATGACCGTCCAGGCCGCAGGAGGCACGCCGTGTCGATTCATATTGCCTTGCACCATGTCACGCATTACCGCTACGAACGCGCGGTTGAACTGGGTCCCCAGATTGTTCGCCTGCGCCCGGCCGCTCATAGCCGAACCCGCGTGTTGTCGTACTCGCTGAAAGTCTTGCCTGAAACCCACTTCATCAATTGGCAGCAGGATCCCCAGGGCAATTACCTGGCGCGTCTGGTATTCCCTGAGAAAACCCAAGAGCTGCGGGTCGAGGTCGATCTGGTTGCCGAGATGGCAGTGTTCAACCCCTTCGACTTTTTTCTTGAGCCCTACGCGGAAAATATTCCGTTTTCTTATGCCGGTGAGGAACAGCGCGAGCTGGCGCCATATCTGGAAAAACTGCCGCTCACGCCGCGTTTTACCGCTTATCTCGAAAGCATCAGTCGTGAGCCGGTGCCCGCCATCGACTTTCTGGTGGGGCTCAACCAGCGCCTGAGTCAGGACATCGATTACCTGATCCGCATGGAACCGGGTGTGCAGACCCCGGAATTCACTCTGGAGAACGCTTCAGGTTCGTGCCGCGATTCCGCCTGGTTGCTGGTGCAATTGTTGCGTCATCTGGGGCTGGCAGCGCGTTTCGTGTCGGGATATCTGATTCAGCTCAAGGCCGATGTCGAGGCGCTGGACGGGCCGTCCGGCACTGACGTGGATTTCACTGACCTGCACGCCTGGTGCGAGGTCTATCTGCCGGGCGCCGGTTGGATCGGGCTGGATGCGACGTCCGGCCTGTTTGCCGGGGAAGGCCATATTCCTCTGGCCTGTAGCCCGGAGCCTTCTTCGGCTGCACCCATCAGTGGTCTGGTCGAGCCTTGCGAAACCGAGTTCAGCCATGAAATGTCGGTGGAACGGATCTGGGAAGCGCCTCGCGTCACCAAACCTTACACCGAAGAGCAGTGGCAGGAGATTCAGGCCCTCGGGCACCAGATCGACGCTGATCTGGTTCGCGATGACGTGCGCCTGACCATGGGCGGCGAGCCGACGTTCGTCTCTATCGATGACCGTGATGGCAGCGAGTGGAACACTGCCGCCCTCGGGCCGAACAAGCGGGCGCTGTCGGCCGAGCTGTTTCAGCGGATGCGCGGGCATTATTCCCCCAAGGGCATCGTGCATTTTGGCCAGGGCAAGTGGTATCCCGGTGAGCAACTGCCGCGCTGGTCGCTCAACAGCTTCTGGCGCAAGGACGGCAAGCCGGTCTGGAACAACGATGCGCTGATTGCCGATGAAACCCGTGACTACGGCGCGACCGGTGAGCTGGCTGGACGTTTTCTGAGCAGTGTTGCCGAGCGCTTGAAACTGCCGACCCGCTTCGTCTTCCCGGCTTACGAAGACAATCTCTATTACCTGTGGCGCGAAGGCGCGTTGCCTGTGAACGTCACTGCCGAGGATTCCCGGCTGAGCGACGAGCTGGAGCGGGCACGCTTGCGCAAGGTGTTCGAGCAAGGGTTGGACAAGGTGATTGGCCAGGTGCTGCCATTGGCGCGCACCGCTGCGGGTGACCGCTGGCAGAGCGGGCGCTGGTATTTGCGCGATACCCATTGCCGTCTGGTGCCGGGTGATTCCGCCCTCGGCTATCGCTTGCCTCTGGCTTCGCAGCCGTGGGTCAAGGCGGCGGAGTATCCGTTCATTCATCCGACCGACCACAACCAGGATTTCCCCGAGCTGCCTGAACGTGACGAATTACATTCAGAAACGCTGCTCGATACCGATCAGCCTCAGCCGGTCATCGACCAGTCCGCCGACTGGCTGACCCGCACGGCCTTGTGCGCAGAAGCGCGTGGCGGGCGTTTGTACCTGTTCATGCCGCCGCTGCAAAAGCTTGAGGAATACCTTGAACTGGTGGCGGTGATCGAAGCCACCGCCGAAGAATTGCAGTGCCCGGTGCTGCTGGAAGGCTACGAGCCGCCGAGCGATCCGCGCCTGAGCAATTTCCGGATTACGCCGGATCCGGGTGTGATCGAGGTCAACGTGCAACCCTCCTCCACCTGGGACCAACTGGTGGAGCGCACCGAGTTTCTTTATGAGCAGGCACGCCTCACGCGCCTGACCACTGAAAAATTCATGATCGATGGCCGCCATACCGGTACAGGCGGTGGCAACCACTTCGTGCTTGGTGGTGCGACCCCTGCGGACTCGCCATTTCTGCGCCGCCCCGATCTGCTGCGCAGCCTGATCAGCTACTGGCACAACCATCCGTCCTTGTCGTATCTGTTTTCCGGCCTGTTCGTCGGTCCGACGTCTCAGGCACCGCGGATTGACGAGGCGCGCAACGATTCGCTCTATGAAATGGAAGTCGCCTTTGCGCAAATGCCCAAGCCGGGCGAGGAAGTTGCGCCCTGGCTGATCGACCGGCTGCTGCGCAATCTGCTGATTGATGTCACCGGTAATACCCATCGCGCCGAGTTCTGTATCGACAAGCTGTATTCGCCGGATGGTGCGACCGGGCGCCTGGGGCTGCTGGAGCTGCGCGCCTTTGAAATGCCGCCCCATGCGCGCATGAGCCTTGCCCAGCAATTGCTGTTGCGGGCGCTGGTCGCCCGTTTCTGGCGCGAGCCTTACGCACCGGCCAAGCTGGCGCGCTGGGGGACGGAGCTGCATGACCGTTTCATGCTGCCGTATTTCATCGAGCAGGATTTCGCTGATGTGATTGCCGAACTCAATGACGTCGGTTATCCACTGCGGGCCGAATGGTTCGCCGCGCATCTGGAGTTCCGCTTCCCGAAAGTGGGCGACTACGCGGTCAACGGCATCGAGCTGGAGCTGCGGCAGGCGCTGGAGCCCTGGCATGTACTGGGCGAGGAAGGCTCGGGCGGCGGCGCGGTGCGTTATGTGGACTCGTCTCTTGAGCGCTTGCAGGTGCGGATCAATGGTTTGCCGCCGCAGCGCTATATGTTGACCTGCAACGGTATTGCGGTGCCTTTGCAGCCCACCGGGCGAGTGGGCGAGTTCGTCGCGGCTGTGCGCTATCGGGCCTGGCAGCCTGCCAATTGCCTGCAACCGACCATCGGCGTTCATGCACCGCTGGTCTTCGATTTGCTGGATACCTGGATGCAGCGCTCGCTGGGCGGCTGCGAGTATCATGTCGCCCATCCGGGCGGCCGCAACTATGAAACCTTGCCGGTCAACGCCAACGAAGCGGAAAGCCGGCGCCTCTCACGGTTTTTCCGTGTGGGGCATACCGCAGGCAAACTGGAGATTCCGTCGCTCAACATTAGCGATGAACTGCCGATGACGCTGGATATGCGCCTGCATTAATAAAAATGGCTCAGTCAGTTGGATGCACACGGACGTGTCCACATCGGTGTGACATCTGACTGCGCTAACCTGAAGCCCTTATGCTGTTTGCCGAGCCTTCCATGCCTGATCTGCTTGACCGTTACCCGCTTTCCGAGGGGACCTATCACGAGATGCTCGATGCCAGCGGCGCTGTACGGCCGCACTGGCAGCGCCTGTACGAGCATATGCAGCGCAGTACTTCCATCCAGTTGACCCAGCGCCAGGCGCTGTTGACCCGGCAGATCCAGGAAAACGGCGTGACCTACAACGTCTACGCCGACCCCAAGGGCGCCGATCGCCCGTGGGAGCTGGATCTGCTGCCGCATGTCATCCCGGCCGAGGAGTGGCAGCATCTTGCGGCAGGCATCGCCCAGCGTGCCCGCCTGCTCAATGCCGTGCTGGCTGATCTGTATGGTCCGCAAGACCTCATCGCCAATGGCTTGCTGCCTGCCGAGCTGGTATTCGGGCATAACAATTTTCTGTGGCCTTGCCAGGGTGTCAAACCGCCTGAAGGGACGTTCCTGCACATGTACGCCGTTGATCTGGCGCGTACGCCGGACGGACGTTGGTGGGTCACTGCTGACCGCACGCAGGCGCCTTCGGGTGCCGGTTATGCGCTGGAGAACCGGCAGATCGTCGCGCGTGCGCTGCCGGAAGCCTACCGTGATCTGCAGGTCAGGCACTTGTCGGGCTTTTTTGGTGCCCTGCAACAGACTCTGGCCCGTCAGGCGCCCACCAGCAGCGAAGCGCCGCTGGTGGTACTGCTGACGCCAGGCCGTTTCAATGAAAGCTACTTCGAGCATTTGTATCTGGCTCGCCAGTTGGGTTATCCACTGGTGGAAGGTGGCGACCTGACCGTGCGCGATGCCACGGTCTATCTGAAGACTCTCAGCGGTCTGCGCCGGGTTCACGCGATCATGCGGCGTCTGGACGATGACTTCTGCGATCCGCTGGAGTTGCGCACCGACTCTGCGCTGGGCGTGCCCGGTCTGCTGGAAGCCGTGCGTCAGGGTAATGTGCTGGTGGCCAACGCTTTGGGCAGCGGTGTTCTGGAATCGCCGGGGTTGCTGGGTTTCCTGCCGAAAATCAGCCAGTACCTGTTTGGCGAAGACCTGATCCTGCCCTCGGTTGCGACCTGGTGGTGCGGTGAGCCTCCGGTGTTGGCTCAGGCGCTGGAGAAGCTGCCCGAATTGCTGATCAAGCCGGCGTTTCCGTCGCAGCGATTCGCACCGGTCTTCGGGCGCGACTTGAACGAAGAACAACGCAAGGCACTGGCGACTCGCATGCAGGCCCGTCCTTACGCTTATGTCGCGCAAGAGCTGGCGCAACTGTCCCATGCGCCAGTCCTGCAGCCTGACGGCAAGGGGCTGCAACCTCGCGCCATTGGCATGCGGGTGTATGCGGTGGCGGGCATGGAGGGTTATCGCGTGCTGCCGGGTGGTCTGACCCGTGTGGCTGCCGAAGCCGATGCGGATGTGATTTCCATGCAGCGCGGCGGTGCCAGCAAGGACACCTGGGTGTTGGGCGAGCACTACTCGCATCTGGGCGAACCATGGAAAGGGCAGCGCCCGCTGGGTGTTTACGACCTGATTCGTCGCGACCCTTACCTGCCGTCGCGGGTGGTGGAAAACCTGTACTGGTTCGGACGTTATTGCGAGCGCTGCGATGACAGCGCCCGGTTATTGCGGATCATGCTGGCGCGCTATATCGATGGCGATGATCCTCTGGCCTTGCAGGCTTCCGTGGAGCTGGCCGAAAGCCTGAACCTGTTGCCCGAAGCCGAGGAGGGCGAAGAGTTGCCCGATCGTCTGCTTACGGCGTTGCTGGGGGATGAGTGGGTGTTCAGCCTGCGCTCCAATCTGCAGCGTTTGCAGTGGGCTGCGTCCCAGGTGCGGGGCAAGCTTTCCCGGGAGAACTGGCAGGCGCTGGTGGAGTTGCAGCGCGAAGCCGCAAGTCTGGAAACCAAGGAGCCGGATTTCGGCGAACTGCTGGACTTCCTCAACCGGCTGGTGATGTCTCTGGCCGCTTTGTCCGGGTTTGCCCTGGACGACATGACCCGTGACGAAGGCTGGAGCTTTTTGATGATCGGGCGGCGTATCGAACGTCTGAAGTTTCTCAGCTCCAGCCTGGCCGCTTTCCTGAGGGCTGCGGCGGTGTCCGATCACTCGGGGCTGGACTGGTTGCTGGAGCTGGGCAACAGCAGCATTACCTACCGTTCACGTTACATGGCCGTGCCGCATCTGATTCCGGTGCTGGACCTGTTGCTGCTGGACGAGCAGAACCCCCATGCCGTGCTGTTCCAGCTGAAACAGGTGGAGCGTTCGTTACGGCGCTTGAATGACGATTTCGGTGCGCCGTGCGACAGAAGCCTCGCGGTCCTGATTCAGCGTCTGTCCAGCTTCGATCTTGGCAGCCTGGAAAATCCATTGTTTGGTGAAAGCAGCCTCAAGGCTGTGCTGGAAGGGCTGGCTGATCTGCTGCAAAACATTGGCGATACCAGCGGGCAGGTTTCCGACCGCCTGGCTCTGCGCCACTTCGCCCATGTCGATGATGTCAGCCAACGTACGGTATCCGTTTGATGAGTGCCCATTACCAGATCCTCCACGACACCCATTACAAGTACGACAGCCCGGTTTCCCTGGCGCAGCAACTGGCGCACCTGTGGCCGCGCAGCAGTCCGTGGCAGCGTTGCAGCGAGCAGCATCTGGAAATCCTGCCGACGCCCACCACGCGCCGGGACGAGCTGGATGTATTCGGCAATCCGCTGACTCGTCTGGCTTTCGAGCGTCCCCATGACGAACTGCAGGTCAATGCCCGTTTGCGGGTGGAAGTGCTGAAGCGGCCTGAACTGGACTTCAACCTATCGCCCGAGTGGGAAGTGACGCGCAGCGCCTTGACCTATAGCGCACAAAAGATGAGCGCCGATCTTCTGGAAGCCTGTCGGTATCGTTTCGAGTCGCCCTATGTGCACCTCAAGCGCTCGTTCGCCGAGTTCTCTCAGGATTGCTTCCCGCCGGGGCGGCCTTTGCTGCTGTGCGTGCAAGCCTTGATGGAAAAGATCTTCGAGGAATTCACTTTTGACGGCGAAGCCACTCAAGTAGCGACACCGCTTGTGGAAGTACTGGAGCGGCGTCGCGGTGTCTGTCAGGACTTTGCCCATCTGATGCTGGCGTGCCTGCGCTCTCGTGGGCTGGCGGCACGTTATGTCAGCGGTTACCTGCTGACCCAGCCACCACCCGGCCAGCCACGGCTTATCGGGGCTGACGCTTCCCACGCCTGGGTTTCAGTGTTTTGCCCGGCGTCGGGCTGGGTCGATTTCGACCCGACCAACAACATTCAACCGGCGCTGGAGCACATCAGCCTGGCCTGGGGGCGGGATTTCTCCGATGTCTCCCCTTTGCGCGGCGTGATTCTGGGCGGCGGCAGCCATGATCCCGAAGTGCGGGTGACGGTGATGCCCATCGGTGAAGTGTATTCAGGTATCGCCATTAATTCCTGAGGCCTTTGAATCGTTCCTTAAGCGGCGCACTCAATTATCCGGCAGTGCGCCGCGCCTGGTCGCAGGCATCGTGTGGACAACTGGCGCTGGCGCCACAGGCGTAAGCGGCAAGCAAACTGCGAAACAGGCTATTGAGCTGCATGACAGGCATTCCATGGGTGGCAATGCGCCGATGGTAGAGCCGCCTGCGCTGGCTGGCTGTTTGATTGTTTCGATGGCGGCGATAGCCGGTATCATTCCGCGCCACTGATCGATAAGCCTTCCTTGGGAGTCACGTTGACGCAGGTCATTGGAACCTGGCCCTGAATGGGGCAGTCTCTCATCACATTAATGAAGTACCCTGCCTTGGAGATTCATATGATCCGCAAGCTTGTAGCTATCTCTCTGTTGACGTTGGCCAGTGGTCAGTTGTTGGCTGCCGAATGCTCTACCACCGTCGATTCGACCGATCAGATGATGTTCAACACCAAAGCCATCGAGATCGACAAGAGCTGCAAGACCTTCACCGTCAACCTGACCCACTCCGGCAGCCTGCCGAAGAACGTGATGGGTCATAACTGGGTGTTGAGCAAAACGGCTGACTCGCAGGCTATCGCCACTGATGGCCTGAGCGTGGGTATCGACAAGGGATACCTGAAGGAAGGTGACACTCGCATTATTGCTCACACCAAGTTGATCGGTGCCGGTGAGACTGATTCCGTGACCTTCGATGTGTCGAAGCTCGACCCGGCCGAGAAATACCAGTTCTTCTGCTCGTTCCCGGGCCACATCAGCATGATGAAAGGCACGGTTACGCTGAAGTAAGTTGATGCTTTCGCGAATGAATTCCCCCTGGGATCGAATTCATTCGCGAAGTGCAGGTGCCCATATCGTCAGTTCCACCGCCTTCCCGGATAAATCCGGTCCTGCTTAAGGCGCATAAGGCAGTTCACGCTTGTGCTGGGTCTTGGAGTAGGTGTCGCAAATGATCCTGAATGCCTCTTCACGCACAGGTTCGCCGTGCAGGAAGGCATCGATCTCGGCGTAAGTCACGCCATGGGAGGCTTCGTCCGGCTTGCCGGGTACCAGGTCTTCCAGGTCCGCCGTTGGTACTTTCTCCACCAGTGATTCCGGTGCGCCGAAATGGCGGGCGATGGCGCGTACCTGGTTTTTTACCAGGCCGCTCAGGGGGGCCAGGTCGCAGGCGCCGTCACCGAACTTGGTAAAGAAGCCCATCACCTTCCTCCCCCCGGAAAAGTGCACAATCAACTGAATATAAGCACCCGTTTTATTGCTGATGATATGTGCACAATCCACGTCTGCACAACGGAAAATAATTTAAAATTTTCGCCTACCACCCAGCTTTGCCAGCAATCGAGCCTCGGCATCACCCCTTGATCGGGCATAATGACTCTACTATCACAAGATGCTGCGACATGTCCGGCCTGTCCTTAGATGAGTTACCAAAGCCACTTTGTGCTGCCGCTCAGTCGCCTTCAGCCAACTCGGTAGCGTGTTTCGGATGTCACCCGAGCGCTCCCCGAAATTGCCAGATGAACGACGCCTAGCTGACGGCGCAGAATCTTGTAGATCCCTTATCAGGTTTCGGGAGGACCCATGGATCAGCGTTTGAGAGTGGTAATGGCCCAGTTGAACATCCGAGTTGGTGATGTTCATGGCAACGTCGAGAAAATCATCGAAGCAGTTCAGACCGCTCGCGACGACCTCGGCGCACAGGTCATCGTCTTCCCTGAGCTGACCCTTTGCGGCTATCCTCCAGAGGATCTGCTACTGCGTTCCAGCATGCAGAGCCGCATCGAGAAGGCACTGGCGCGCGTCCGCGAGGCCGCTCGCGGCATCGTGATCGTGATCGGCTTCCCGTGGGTTGAAGATGGCGCTCGCTACAACAGTTGCGCGGTCATCTCCGAAGGCGAGGAGGTTGCTCGCTACTATAAGCAGCGCCTGCCGAACTACCGCGTCTTCGATGAGAAGCGCTATTTCGAGTCCGGCAGCGGCCCCTGCGTCGTCAACTTGTTCGGCATCCAGGTCGGCATCACGATCTGCGAGGACATCTGGTTCTCGGAGCCCCTCAAGCAGGCCTGCGACGCTGGCGCCCAGATCATGCTGACGCTCAACGCATCGCCGTTTCATCGCGGCAAGCAAGCGGAGCGTGAAGCCCTGCTGGCCCAGCGGGCCGATGAGTGCTCAATTCCAATGGTGTACGTGAACCAAGTCGGCGGCCAGGACGAGCTGGTTTTTGACGGCAATAGTTTTGTCGTGGACGGCAACGGCAAGGTCACCCAGCGCGCTCCAGCGTTTGAAGAGGGCCTGTACGTCACCGACTTCGATTGCACCGACAGTGCTCTGGTGCCAGTTCCAGGGACTGTGATAGAGCTGCTGAGCCTGGAAGCCAGCGTGTACCAGGCGCTGGTGAGTGGCGTGACAGACTACGTGCAGCGTAATGGCTTTAAAGGTGTTGTACTGGGCCTTTCTGGCGGGATCGACTCAGCACTGGTTCTGGCCGTTGCTGTTGATGCGCTTGGCGCAGAAAACGTCGAAGCCGTGATGATGCCTTACCACTACACGGCGCAGATGAGCCAAGACGACGCGAGGGAAGAAGCAGACATCCTGGGGGTGAAGTACAGTGTTCTGCCAATCGCACCCATGGTCGAAGCGTTCCTTGCTACGCTTGCGCCAATGTTCGAAGGGCTGGGCAAGGACACCACGGAGGAGAACCTCCAGGCCCGGTGCCGTGGCACGATGTTGATGGCCATCTCCAACAAAAAGCGCTACTTGGTGCTGACAACCGGCAACAAGAGCGAGATGGCTGTCGGCTACGCGACTCTCTACGGCGATATGGCCGGTGGGTTTGATGTCCTCAAGGACGTACCAAAGACGCTGGTATTCAAGCTCTGCGAGTACCGCAATACCCAGGGCTACGTGATCCCGCAGCGCGTCATTGACCGCCCACCGTCAGCTGAGCTGGCACCCGACCAGAAAGACGAAGACTCCCTGCCACCGTATCCGGTGCTTGATGAAATGCTTCGCCTTTATGTCGAGCAGGACCTGTCCGCCGACGCGATCATCGAGGAAGGATTTGACGCAGAGGTCGTGCGCAAAGTGATCCGCCTTGTTGACCTCAACGAATACAAACGTCGCCAGGCAGCAGTGGGCCCAAGGATCACCGAGCGTGGGTTTGGGCGAGATCGTCGTTACCCGATTACGTCTGGCTGGCGTATCGGCGACTGATCTTCAAGGCCAGTTGCTATAGAAATACGAGTGCCTGTAGGAATTAGACTTACGGCATCGCGAAATAGGACCCCCTTCTTTCGTGATGTAGTAAGCGTGTTTTTTTGGCTTACGTACTCCCTCTGGAGTATTGTGTTTCGATTTTTTTTGTTAAGGTAACCGGTAGTGTGCTTGTGATCTTCAGTAAGTTTCTTGATCCATACCTTGAGTTTATAACAGGCGCTGCGCGACAGATAAGGGACATAATACGACAATGGTACGTTCACGTCACAGGAAGACTTCAATGAGCAACGAACTGCCTTTTTTTGAGCGCCCTGACCTCTCACCATATTTGGTGCATCTGACTCGGAGGTCTAGCGATAACGGATTTTCAGCTTTTGAGAACTTGATATCTATACTTCTCGATGGACGAATAGAAGGTAGCACAACAAAAAAAGGATTTATCAAGGGGGTCAATCCAGCGGCTTGCTTCATGGACATACCTTTAAATTCACTCAAGTACGTACTGAATCAGGCGAACACAGATCCCGCAAAACCCAGGTATGAGCCTTATGGGATTGTTATTACCAAAAAAACCGCTTATAAAAAGGGATGCCGACCAGTAATTTATCTTTCAGACGCTGAGATGGAGCAACTCGGAATTGCTGAGGATGAAAAATGGCGTGTAGTCCGTTTGGAAAATGTAGATGGTACAGGCGTCAACTGGATTCATGAGAGAGAATGGCGGTGCAAAGGAAGTTTAATTATGCCTGAATCGCCTATTGCCGTTTTAGTCAAAAGCAGTAATGAAGCGGCAAGGCTTCAGAAAGTACTGTCAAAACGCAAGCGCGACTTTGCAAGCATGCCTAACTCAATAATTCCTCTAAGTATTTTGTGCCAAGGCTTACCGTATATGTCGTAATTGCTATAAGATTTTTAAGGTTTTATTTCTTCGCCTAGCTTCTGAACGCGTCTGTCCGACGCGATTCACTGACCATCAAACGCTGATTTGTAAGCGGCCCGAGATCGTAAGGTCTGACTATCAGAATATACAACTCTCCCTTGTCGAGAAGTTCAGGGTTCTTGCCCTAGCACGGCTGCGTGGCTGGCAGTACTTACAGCTCTATTGGTCGCTATATGCACTGCCTTAAGCTCGGGATGTTAAGTTTTTTCATGTGCTTGCTGTGTGTTTAGTGGTCATGCGTTGGTTTAGTAATGCCGAAAGCTAGAAGCAACTTTTCTCTTTCCTCGTTTTCAATGATCATTCTGCCTAGACTGCTATCAATAATTTTTGAGGCGGAGCTTACCTCTAGTCGGCCGTGCGGGTTAAGAGTGGTGTTGAAAGAATAGAAAGGCATTTTTTCATCTGCATACTCCCTGTTGCTTGCAATAATCGTTTTTATATGGCGCTCGTAATCCTCGCTTACTCTGGGGCCGAATATTATACCGCTTATAAAATTTGTGCCATGGTACAAAATTCTCTGCTTGGGGTTTTCTGGTTTTTTGTCAGACGCAGCCATCCAGTGAGTCTGAATTTCCTCACTCGTGAATAGCCTTAGTTCTTGTTCGTAGCACCAAAATGAGTTTTTTTGTAAAAAAGCCTCCTCCACTTTAGTCTTGCCTTCCGTTGCACACTCAAGGATAGGAATATGTTTATCCGAATCTATGTACTTGACCTCACGCAACGGGTAAATGTCCGCTTGGTCTGACATCAGATGGTGTCTTAGCTTTATAGTAGGTCCTTCAAGTCCGCCATATATCACCACGCAGCCTTTGAAACCATCGGCATAATGGGCCCACATCATTGGGTCAAGAGCGCTCTTTGAGAACGAAACACTATAGAGCTGATGGTTTACTGCCCTAGCAAGAAGTTCTGTAATTATAAGAACGCACCAATCGACGCGATTTTTTTTCGATGACTGCTCTGCGAAATCAGATTCGTTTGATGCGGGACTGTCAATGATCGAGCGCTCAAATAAATCCTTCAAGTCAGGTTCTCTGCTTTGGATTATTTCTCGTATCGAACCGGTCAATGAGTCCACTGTTACGTTTTTGAATAAAGTGTTAAGCTCATTTATTAATAGTTCGTCATGTGCGGATATGTGGTGAAGGATATTCCATGCGGGACTGATTGGTTTAAGCGATAGTAAATTTTTCCAGAGAGAAGGGCTGTCTTCAAAATAGTAGGTGGCTTTAAGGTCGTTAGGATCGTTTAGCTCATGATTTGCTGAGAAATACAACTCGTTGTAGCGAATCGATTTTTCAAAATATATATTCGGTCTGTAATATTTAAAAATAGGCATGAAAAACTCTTTAATGGTGGTGTTCTTAGCTATAAAAAGATATTAAACCTTGACTGGTTGGGTTGAAGTTTTCAGAAAAGATTGATTCCTTTTATATAAAGAATTATCTGTTCTTTATGTAAGAATTGGGTTCGCGTCTCGTCCAGCCGTACTATGAGATTAGATGTGATTTCATAGTAGTTGCCTTCAATCATTTTCGCTTCCTTTTCCAATGTCAACGATGAGGGTGTTGAATGCCCTTCAATGGCATTTAAGATCGTGTCGACGTCTGATGCTGTGATTGAGCCAACAAAAAATCCGTCTTTGAGAAATATTTCAATTTTCCTGCTTTGCTTTTTCAAAGCTCAAACCTTTATTTAGTGTCGCAGTTTTAATTTTAAAATGTTGGGCTGAACTCCCAATAAGCTGTTATCACACATCGCGATAAGTTGGGATTTGGCCCTCACCCCTTCTGATGTTTTCCTCGGTTTTTATCCTTATAAGCACAAATTTTGAGCTGGTAGCCCTGTGCTATCAATCTGTCGACAGTGAGTGTGCGGCCAGCCCGCGAGTTTGACTCCTGCACTAGGGACAGTCCGAGACGCACATACAGAACGCTTTCTGCATCAGCAAGGATTTCCAGACGGTTGTGATTCCTCTATCAAATCAGCTCTCCTCGGCGACTCTTAAGGGGTAGCTAGGCCGACTCCAGCCGGTCATGGAGATCATGTGCACTGGTCAAGTCGAGTGCAAATGGGTGGTTAAGTCCATGCAGTCACTCAAATGGGGCTGCTTTTTTTGTCATATCCGCCAATGATCCTCGTCGCTCATGTCTCGCCCTTGTGTTCAACTCGAATAAACCGCCAATCGAGTGCAGCGCCTGTTCGGCCAACCGGCTTTAACTCGGCACGTGCAGATCGAAAAACCTGGGTCATGCAGCCGGTTTCGGTCATGCCTTTCTCGAGTCCGGCGTTGTAGCCAGCAAAGTCATCGCACACCAGCTTACTGTTCCCAAGCTCAGTGGTCGGCATTCAATTGATCCTTCAACTTGTAGCACAAGAATAGCCCCATCCAAGGGGCATGCACCTAATCAAGAAGTGGGCGGGGAAACTCGAATTCCGAGTAACCAGCGAACGTAATCCCAGATTAAGTACCGGTTCCTAGGCCAATGCCAATGCCATGGCCAGCTCCCATAGTGGGGATGTCTGAAAACCTCTTCATGCTTGAAATGTACGCCGAGGCTCGTGCCCCCAACCATCAGTAGATGTACGCCTTTTTGATAATTGGCTGTTTTTACAACATCGCTTGCGAGGTCCACTTCTACAGTTTTATGTGGATGATACGGGGAAACATCCGGTACACACTGCACATACATCTGTGCATCGAACGTAGAGGCTGATCCAATTTCCCAAGAGTGCTGAGAACCATGGTGAGGTACCTGTACGGCAGCTAGCCGGATCCAGCGATGCTCGCCGAAATGTCTCCGCATCGAGCTGGAGGTGGCAGAATCGACTTTCAAGTCGCCGAGCATCAGTGAGGCCGAAACGCATACACATCTTGGTTGCCCATTTCTCGAACATCTGGCACATAGGTCTTCAGAGAAAGTGACAAGGCGGCTCATCAGGCAAAGCGATATGTTGTTGCGAGCAATCCCTGAAGAGCCGAAATGTCTGTCGTAAATTTTTCGCAGCTCTTCTCGCCAATTTGGTTTGGGCTTCCCTCCGGGCACGCCAATTCTATAACGCTTGACTATGTCTTCTATCTCCACCTCGACTTGCGTCAAGGCTACTTTAGAGCGACGAGCGGCTCGCTCACCCTTGCTATTGACGACACTTACATCCGGCTGGTCGGAGTTGTAAAACATGAACTCGATGCCACCCCCCACTGCGCTGAACGGCGTCGAATGGCTGAGCGTTGCCATTGCATGATCATCGGCGTTGCTCGGGGCCGTGCTTGGCTGCACTTTCTCATTTAGGTCGGTGGATTTACCATTGCTGAGCGGCCGATAGCGCTCCAAAATCGGGCGGTATTCTCCGTCTCCCTCCACGTTGTCCCCCTCTTTGGGGAACGGTCTAGGTTCGCCCGGTATCTCATCCGGATTTCCTTGGTCATCGGGGGGAGGGCCGCCATTCACCTGCAAAATTGTTTCAACCTGCTGGCTCAGCCCGCGTGATGCGAGCCACTTGGTAGGTGCGATTTGAAAGAGTGCAGTTGAGTCTGAGCATGGGCCACCGACCAAGCCGGCTGCCTGAGCTAGCCTGGCGGGGAGATCAAGGAAGGGGAGCGCCAGCCACTTTACAGACCAAGTCTCTAGAAATAGCTCCACACCGTTGACGTGGTCGTCGTCGAAGTGTGACAGAACCAATAAATCGAATCTTTTGGTCTTGCTTTCGATGAGGTAGCGGCCAGATTCAGACAGGTCGCGGATAGCTGCACTAGTCAGAGTTCTTCGTTTCGACCCACAGTCATAAGCCCAAGTGAAGGAGGCTTCACCAGTAGGAGACCATGCTACACCAGTAAGAAAAGTGCCATGCCCCACTGGGTGAAAAAATTGGCTAGCTGCTACTTCCATGGTTTCCCTACCTGAAATTGGTGTAGATGCTCATTGGGCCGCTGCATGCTTATCCGAGATGATGGCAGACAATAAGAGCGAACCAAGAAGGGGTCAATAGGACAGCCAATGTCCGTGTCTGTCATGCGAAGCCGCATCAGGAATCTTCCAAGTCCCTTCCTTCTATGAACGACATGGTTCCACTGAGTTTGGGCGTCTAAATGATTTCCCTCCAGAACATAAGCGTTTTTTCTAAAGAAGCGATTAGGTTGAGGGCCGTCTGTGGTGTGGTCGACCTCTTGCGGTCCTGTGGGAGGGTGTGGAAATAGGGTTGCTTATGTATGAAGATTGGGGGCCTCCTCAGGGCTACATTTACGAAATTTTCGTGCTTCCCGCATTCAGGGGGGAAGGGCAGGTGCTTGGATGCTTGAGCAAGCTGAGCGCATTGCACGTGAGCTTGCCTGGGCGGGCATACACCGCAGGCGAGCGTGGTGCTTAGGTTTTCAATCAGATCGCCTAACTCGCTGCGCGGAAAGCGCCCAGTTGGGGAGCGTTGATGGCATACCTGGTCTGGGGTGCCCTTGCCGGCATAATCCGATGAAAATTCCGTCTGTATTTCATCCCGTCAAGCAACAACAGTTTGATTAGTGAATACGAGCAAGGGATGCATGAGCAGGCTGGAGGTGCCGACGCCCAAACCACCTCCACACAGCTAGGCTGATTGAGGATGGAGGCTGTGAATGAGTTTGATTGTCCAGGTCTTTCAAAATGTGGCAGCTGTGAGCGCATTGGTGTTCGGCTATGTGAAGCTTTCGGCTGCGCCGAAGATCGGCGCTCATTCGTTGCTCAGGCGAACCGCAGTTCTTTCTGCTATGAAAGGGATCGTCGCTATGTCGGTATGGCAAGTCGCAGCGTTCGCTTTTCGGGGACGGCCTGCCAACCAGGAAGGAAATACTTTGGCTGCTGTTGAATCTCTGGAATATGACCATCTACACGATTTTGGGGATAGGCCTGTTCGCGTGCCTGTTAAAGCAACCACTGCACCCGTTGGCTGAGGATGTAGGGGGTATTACCTCCGTGAGTGGTAACTCAAAACCGAAGTGACAGTGCCTTCTGAAAATTCCGTCGACTCTCGGAACCCTCGGTGAAAAGGATCAAGCATGGCCTACGTAACAGATGAGCGGTTGAAAGGATATTTGGACACAAACCAGCTGCATCGGGAGCAAATGTGCCTGAGTATACTCGCACTGGATAAACGATTTACAAATGTGCGGCCACGCCATCCTCGGGGCGGTCCTGATGGAGGTAGAGACATCGAAGCACAATTCAGAGCTACTGAACTGGCCTATGGGGCTGTTGGCTTCGTCAACCAAGCCGCAGATATTGAGGAAAAGAAACGCACAGCACGAGCGAAGTTCGCCGATGACCTTAAGAGCGCGTGGACAGCTGTTCCAAGACCGTCCGTTTTCATATTTCTCACCAATGTCAATTTTACGGTAGGGGAGAAGTCTGACCTCGTAGCTCTGGCAAAAACCAAAGGTTTTAGCTTTTGCGAGATTCTCGACCGTGAGCGTCTTCGAGTGGCTCTTGATAGCGCAGATGGTTTTGCAGCGCGATTTCAGTATCTGGGGATTTCGATGTCTGAGGCCGAGCAGGCTAGCTTTTTCGCGAAATGGGGGGATGAAATACAGTCAGTCATTGCGACTGGGTTCCAGGAGGTGCACTCTACGCTTTCACAGCTGCTTTTTCTGCAAGAGGCCACGCAACCTATCTCCGGCGTGCATGTGCAATTCAAGCTTGATAGAGAATACGATGCCAGTGAGATTGGGCATTTTCGAGCGTTCTGCTACATCTGGCTGCGCGAACCCAAGCTTAATATTTGCTCATTGCTATTTGGATCTACAGACAAATCTGACAGGTTTCGTACGGACATTGAGGAAAAGGTTGATGAGTCTGCCGGAATTGCTCACGGAGTTGCGTCAGGTCAGTGGAAGTTAGGCTGGAAGAGTTTAGCTGACATAGAAGTGAGCGCCCAAACCAGTCAAGAAGAGGAAGACGAGCAGTTTGATGAGTACGTACAGATCGGATGCAGCTCTGCGGTTGGCAGGAAGATAGTCGAGCGCGTTGTTGTTAGCTATAGCACAGACAGCTTTATTCGGTACGAGCCAGTGTTGTCACTGATGGATTTCGATGAGTCTATGATAATGCCAGTATTAAGTCGCTCGCTGGCAGATAAGGTGGAGCGCATACGCATTATCTCAAATGGATACTTGCTGGCCGATTTAGACAAGACTGATTTTCGAATCGACGATGTTGCCTTTGCGTTCGAACTCGATAGCTCCTTCTCAGCAAGCGAATTGGCCGACCCTTGGGTTCGCATCCGTCCATCAAAGCTTGCCTCGTCTTTTAGTTTGCATTTCTCAGGTAACGTTCCGGCTCGCATGTTTAAATCCAAGAATCTGTCATGGGAGTGATGTTTTAGAGAACATTCGTAATGCAGCAGTTGTCGCGCAACTGCAAGCTGTGCGACAAGTTTTGTATTTGCTGGTGTTAGTGTTTTTAGGGACGTGTTAGCTTATCGTAAATAATTTTAAAATTGGAATACAATTTGCGATGGAATAATAATGAGCCATTTAATTGGTTATGCTCGCGTTTCAACACGGGGCCAGAGTCTTGAGCATCAGCATTCTCAGTAAGTTGAACAAGGATGCGTGAGGATTTTCGAAGAGAAGGTTAGTGGTACTAAACGAGATAGGCCCGAGCTGACTCGCATGCTCGATCATCTCAGGGACGGGGATGTCGTGATCGTGACGCGTCTTGACTGTCTCGCCAGGTCGACCTCCGATTTGTTGGCCGTTGCTGAGTTGTTACGGGACTGTGGAGCAGGGTTGCGCTCGCTTGCAGAGCCTTGGTCTGACACGACAACCCCAGCAGGCCGGATCATCTTGACCGTCTTCGCAGGAGTTGCAGATTTCGAACGATCATTGATTGCAGAGCGCACCAGTGCAGGCAAGTAGGCTACTAAATACAGGGGGTAAAATTTGTCCTAAACATGCGGTCAATCCCTCACAAACTGCGCGCTCGTGAGTTGCTCGAAGCAGGGCGTCTAGTCTCGGCGCTTTCGAAGATTTTCGGCATACACAGAGCGGCCGTTTACCTTGCATTGGGTCGTGGGTGACGCAGTGGCGACTGCATATTCTATTGTCGGAGAATCGAACGCTATGCCTAGAGAATCTATCGGCCACGCCTACCAGTTGCGGATGCACTGGTGAGGCGAATGGCCCATTAGGGTGTGTAGGTTCCACGTGCCAGGCTTATCCCATTGGCCTAAATCGCCGCGTCTCCGTCCCCGCCGTCCGGTCTTAAAATAGCACCCATAGTGTTTCTGTTGCATTGGTATAACTACATATAGTATTTTTGACCTTCTGGTGTGTAATGGCTATCGTCCACTCGAACGATGCCCCATCCTGAGGGACATAGCATGCATATTGTTCGGTTTTTTCCTATCGGCAACGCCGATACCTGCCTGATTGAGCTTGCCAACGGTCGTCGAATTCTCTTCGACTTCGCGGACATGCATAACCCCGATGACGCTGATGACAAGCGTTGCGACCTTGAAAAAGAGCTGCGCGACATTCTCGGGGATGACAAGGTCATTGATGTTGTTGCGTTCACCCATCTGGACCGTGATCATTGTCACCGCGCCAAGGAGATCTTTTGGCTTGAGCACGCTGAGAAATATCAGGATGATGACCGAATCAAGATCAAGACGCTCTGGGTTCCTGCCCATGCTGTGCTAGAGAAGGGGATCACAGGCCAAGCCCGCACCCTTCGTGCCGAAGCCCGGCACCGCTTCATCAAAGGCGAGGGGGTACGGGTTTTTTCTCGACCTGAAGAGCTGGAGGACTTCCTTACCGAGCGCGACATCGATCTCGCGAAGCGCCGAAACCTGATAAGCGACGCAGGCACCCTGTGCCCGGAGTTCAACCGGGAACACGATGGGGTGGAGTTCTTCGTGCATTCGCCTTTCGGGAAGCGTGATCAGGATGATGTAGTGCGCGTCCGGAATAACGACGCGCTTTTCATGCAGGCAACGTTTGAGGTTGATGGCCAGCAGACGAAGATGGTCTTGTCGGCTGACGTCACTCATGAGGTCATCGACAATATCGTCGAGGTGACCAAGTATCATGGGCGAGAGTCTAGACTCGAATGGGATATCAATAACGTCCCGCATCACTGTAGCTACAAATCTCTGTCTGATGAGAAGGGTGACAACAAGACCGAGCCAACGGAGACCTCCAAATGGTTGTACGAAGAGGCTGGCCAGGCCGGTGGGCTGCTGGTCAGTACTTCCAAGGTCATACCAAGTAATGATGAGGACAAACAGCCTCCTCACCGGCAGGCGGCTGCATACTACAAGGATGTTGCCAACCAGTTGGGCGGTGAGTGGATCGTTGCGATGGAGCACCCCACAAAGACTAAGCCTGAGCCACTGGTTATCGAGATCAAGAACACCGGCTATAAGATCAGGAAGCAGACTCCCAAGGTGGTCATCACCACTGCTGCGCCGCGCGCGGGAGTTTAATGATGGTTGAGGCGTTTGAAGCCCCCCGATCTCGGTTGGCTCGCTCGGTCGTCCGGTATTTAAGCGAGTCTCCGAACTATCCCTATGCGACTCTAACTGGCGTCAGTCGAGACTACGCATTCGATGTGCTGGATATCGAGCTTGAGATTGAGCTGGAGCAGCGCCGAAAGGTCCCGATCCGGCCCAGGGAGCCAGTTCGACTTATCTTCATGTCCAGCGACGACGCTTGGCCACCGCGAGTGCTTTCGAGGCGTGAGGACTTCCCAGTTGGCATGGTCCACACCAATCTTGACCGTGAAGCGGGCGGGTTGGGGTTGTGTATTTGGGAGGAAGCGTGGTCGGATTTGGCGACCAACCTCACCGGTCAAGCGTTGGTCGAAAGGATTCGTTCCTGGTTCTCCTCTATGGGCGCTGGCACTGTTCATGATGATGATCAGTTTCTGGAGCCGTTGATCCTCTCAGGCTCACACACGCTTATCATCCCGCCTGGAGAAATGAAGGGCCCTTGGTACATCCAACAGTCCTACAAGCACTACGGCCAGATCATTCTGGGCATGTCGAAAGAGAAGTCTGAGAAAGAGGGCGTCGGTCAAAATTTCGCCATCTACACGCCACAACTATCTGGTCAGCTACACCGTGGTCTTGCCAGCACGCCATACGACTTAGGCGCACTACAAAGCCTGTGTTTGGACTTTGGTTTTGACTTGGTTGAGGACTTGGCACAGTGGTTACTTTCGCCCGAGCAGTTGATCAATGCGCGTAATCGTCAACCTTTGATGATCATAACGGTGCCAAAGCGCCGTACGGTGGATGGTCCGGACGAGCAGCCGGAGGTGTGGTGTTACACCCTTGGCCAAAGCCTGGCTGAGCTTGGCGAGCGGCTGGATGTCACGATCACTGAAGCCAAGACTGGGCTTACCACATCAAAGCTATTCGGGAGTGTCAGTAACGCTGACCTATCATCAATTCACATGGCTCCCTGGCGTGTCGTGCAACGGCTGGATCGGGCCACAGCCCGCCATTTTGCGGGCACGGCGCATAATACAGATACCCCTTTGCTGGCAATTGGTGCCGGTGCTATCGGGTCGAACGTGACCATGATGGCGGCCCGGTCCGGCATAGGCCCTTGGGTTGTGGTGGACGGGGATATCACCCTGCCGCACAACACGGTTCGCCAAGTGCAGAAAAATGCCTCGGTAGGATATCCGAAGGCATACACATTGCAGATCGAGCTAGATCAAGTATTTGAAGGCGGCGGGAATGCTTCAATCCCAGTCAATATCTTCGCAGCTGGAGAGCAGGTGGCTGCGTTGGATGCTGCTGTAGCAAACGCCGAGATCGCTATCGATTTCAGCGCTTCACCGGCGGTGTTGGGCTGGCTGGCTGATCAACCCGTGAAACGAGGGGCCAGTGCCTTCTTCGGGCCCGATGGTTCCGACTTGGTTGTGCTCGCAGAGAATAAATCTCGGGTCGTCAGGCTTGATGAAATCGAGGCCCAGTACTTTTGGTCTGTGGCTACTGAAGCACGTATGAAAGGGCATTTATCCGCTGCCCGGTTGGACACAATCCGCTACGCCAATGCCTGTCAGGATCTTTCGCGTCCTCTTCCGCCTTGGCAGCTTCAGACGCTTTGTGGACTGGCAGCGGGGCAGGTGGCACAGCTAATCGAGAATGATGACGCATGTTTTAAAGTCTGGAGGCTGGAGCCTGAGACGGGGGCTGTCCAAGCAGTTGTTATCCCTGTTCACCGGGTACATCGCTACCAAGAAGGGGCTATGCGTGTATCTATGACGGACGAGGTCGTCAGCACGATGCGGGAGCTTCGTCGTAAAGCGGGCAGAAACGAAACGGGGGGTGTGCTGATAGGCACCTTTGATCTGGTTCGCAATGTGGCTCATGTCGTCGCGGCGCTTCCGGCTCCCCCCGACAGCAAACAAGCCCCGACCTATTTCATCCGTGGCAAAAAAGATCTCAAGCCACGGATCGAAGTATTGGCTGCTGGATCAGCGGGGCGTTTGCACTACATCGGAGAATGGCATAGCCACCCTGGAGCCGTGCCTGCCAGGCCCAGTGATGATGACGAGGGGGTATTTGCGCACCTCGAAACTCATCTGGGATCGGTAGGGTTGCCGCACATTATGGCCATTTGCGGCGAGCGTGATTCCTGGATTCGAGCAGGTTGGTCTGAGTGTGGGGTGGTGGAAGGAGTCTTAACACATGGGCATGAATGAAGTCCTATCGGTTTCTCAGGTTCAGGATACCGATAAGATCGCGCTGGCCTTGTCGGGCGGTGGTTCCAGAGCCATGGCCTTCCATTTGGGCTGCTTGCGTGCGTTGCACGATCTCGGGGTACTTCAGCGTGTGTCAACGATCACTGCCGTTTCGGGTGGAAGTGTGCTGGCGGGCCTCTATTGCAGCTACCCAGGTGACTTTGAGGCATTCGAGGCCAGGGCGCGGTACCTCCTTCGTCAAGGATTCGCCAAGCCCGCTCTTCGACGGGCGCTGACTTCCTTAGATGGCGTCAAGGCAGTGGCGTACTCCAGTGCCTTGGTAGCCGAGAGGTCGGCTGCATCCATCTGGCGTATTGGCCAGCAAATTTTGGGGAGGTGGACTCCTGGCGAGCATTGGCCCAATACCGTTCCATTTCTGCGCAAGGTCAGTCGAACGACCATCATGCGAAATGTGTTCAGTAAGACCTTCAACGGTTCTTTGCTAAAGAATCTTCGGCAAGATCGCCCGCAGCTCATCGTGATCGCATGCGAGCTTCGAGCAAAGGCGGCTTTTTACTATACTAGGGACCGGCTCCACTGCTGGCGATACGGTTCTGCCAGCTCAGCGGATGTTGAGCTGGCAGATGCCGTCGTGGCTTCAGCTGCGTATCCAGCATTTCTTCCAGCCCTGGATCAGCGCCTGATCTTCACCAAAAGCAATGAAGAGAAGTCCCACAGGATCACGCTCACGGATGGTGGAGTATACGACAATCTCGGTTTGGTGCCGCTGTGGCCGGACCGTGATTTTTCGGACAGTCTACCTTTACCAAAGCATGACTGGATCATTGCCTGTCGGGCTGGCTATGGCCTCGAAGTGACTGAGCCTGCTTCCATGTGGGGGGCGCGAATGAATGCATCATTTGAGAGTGTGTTCGCCAGATCCCAGAATCTCGCAATGAAACGTCTCTTTGATCTCAAAGAGCTGGGCAAGCTGAAGGGTTTTTTGCTGCCCTATCTTGGGCAAAATGACGGCACGCTTAAATTCACCAACCGCGACATGGTAACCGCCGAGTCGACCGCAGGCTATGCAACAAATTTCAATGCGATGGACATGGAGTGGATCGAACGACTGGTGGGGCGAGGCGAGCAGATTGTCCATGCGCAGTTCAAAGAGCACTGGCAGTAGTTTGAGCTGCCGTCACCGGTCAGGGCTTGTTCTTAGCGTCCAGCCCACCTAAAGCGGGCAGTTTAGCTGCCGGTCTGTTCATCGATTAAAAATTAAGTGTGCCTATGTAGTAGTCAAGATCTCGAACACCGAAATCTTCGTTTGGCTTGTTTTCGTCGTCGAGCCAGTCACGCTTGCCATAGGTTTTCCATGAAGCGTAGCAATGGACTTTTCGCCCATCAGGGATGAACGTTATGTCGCCAGCGTTATTTTGAGTGATCTTTTTATAACCCTGATAGTAGGTTAGGTGTCGGCTGCGTGCTTCACCAATCACAATAATCTTGGGCTTCAATTTTTCTAGCCATTTTCCGGGGAGTTTTCCCGACTCTCGGCCATGGTGAGGTGCGATGTTGGCGCTGATTTAAAACTGACCCACCCTGCCGATTGAAAATTGACCCAGGACGGATTGCTGATTTTTGCCCCAGCAATTGTGGATAAGCTTAGCAGCAGTGTTCCGATTCAAGACCATCAAGCC